>JAFGDS010000092.1 GCA_016931995.1 Pirellulales bacterium | reverse complement strand
TTGAGTCAATTGGAGTCGCTGGACGTGGACGGCACGAAGATCACCGGCGACGGCATGAAGCATCTTGTGGCTCTGCCTCGACTCTGGCGGCTGGGGCTCTCCTCCACGGTCATTAATGACAAGGGCTTGGAGTACCTCGCGCAATTCAAACAGCTCCGGTCTCTCGATTTGCGACGCACCTGCGTCTCCCCGCTGGGCATCAAGACGTTTCGCAAAGCCGTGCCGGAATGCAACGTCGAGTGGTGAAGTGACGAGTCCATGGCCGCCACAATCTCCTGGCAAACAGGACTATTCCAGATAGTATGAGGGTGTCGAGACGGGGACGCAGCGTGCAATGATGACCAGGTGGCGCGAATGGCGGCAGGTTTCCGGCACGTCCAGACAAGCGCGTGAGTGCCGCTGGTTCCGCCGGCGTCGATGAGCGGGCGGACCCGACGCGGGGCCGGGCGGAGGACGCGCGTTGGCCGACGCCGCCGAGGTGTTTGGGGCAGCGCGGCCCGAAGAATCGTCGCGGCAACCCGCCGCCGCGCCGGGCAGTCAGGCGGTTCACGTGCCCAGGTGGGTGCCGCGCTTCTTCCAGGGGTAGGGCTGGTCGGCGAGGCGGACCTTGATGAACCAGGCGATCCACTGGGCCGTGGTCAGCCCGCGACCGTGGAGAAGCTTCGTGCCCTGCAATTTGGTCGGCACGGGCAGGAAGAACAGCGTGCAGTGGGGGGCCTTGTCCGGAGCGGCGTTCGGATCGGGGGGCTGAAGGCCGGGATCGAGGTCGACCGACCGCTCCGGGTGGAACCGGCCGAGCATGGTAAAGATGCCCTTCGCGCCGCGCAGGGCCTTGGGATCATCCTTGCCGACGAGAAGGAAGATGGACAACTGGCTGCGGACGCTGGGATCGGCCAGGGCGGGCCGGGCTTGGAGACCGCGGAACGTCTGCTCCGGCGAAAGGAGCACCAGCGCCTTGACGTCTTGCCCCTGCTTGCCCGTGGCCAGCACGGGCCAACTCCAATCGAGTCGCGCCCACGCCAGCGCCAACGGCGTGCTCATCTCGGCGCCCACGATGCAGAGCTTCTCGATGTTCAACTCGCCGGCGTCATTCTTGTCGACGAGAAACCGCTTGCACGTCTCGAGGTCCTCGATCATGCCCGCGAACGCCAAGGGCGGCATCGTCTCGGCCTCGAGCGGTCTTCCGCCGCTTCGGACCTGGGTGCTTTGGCCGTGGCCGCGCAGGTCGGGCACGAGCACGGCGTGGCCCATCTGCTGCAGACCGTCGGCCAACGCGCCATACTCGTTCCGGCTGCCTTTGTACATGTGCAGCAAGACGACGGGCACGCTTTGGTTGCCCTTCGTGCCGGGGAAGAACGTGGCCTTCAAAAGCACGCCGTCCTTGGTCACCAGGTCCACGGCCTCGGGCGCGGGACGTTCGGCCTTGGGGGCCGCCGTCGGGGCGGGCGTTGTTTTGTTGGGCGTCGTCTTGGCGGGCACCTGCGCGGCGGCGGGTCCGGCCAGGGAGAGACACAGCAGCGTGCCGGCCAGGACGAACCCCAGCGCGGCGGTCCCGATGCCACGACACGGCCGAGGGTCACACATAATAGGGCCCTCCGAAAAGGTGGCCAACTCCCGACGTCCGGCGCGCCAGACGCCGCCCAATCCCCGCTTGCACACCCTTTTATCCTAGGTTGCCCCACGGCCGCCGTCAACGCGGGTGGTTGCCTCTAGGGAGGGGAATGAAGACGCGGGTGCGGCAGAAGGGAGATCCCCGGCGCGGATTAGTCGAGCGGGCGGCTCGGCTCCCGAGTGTGCCACTGGCTTTGCCAGTGCCTGCATTGCCGCGATTTCACGGCACTGGCGGAGCCAGTGGCACTCCCCCACCGTGTGCCACGAGCTTTGCCCGTGCGCAAATGAGGACATCGCGCGAGGGCACTGGTGGAACCAGTGGCACTCATGCCTACAGCGCCGCGGCGTCGCCGGCGAAGTTGACGCGGGGGTCGTGGGCGTAGAAATGGCGGGCGACCTCGTCGGCCAGGACGCCGACGAAGCGGCGGCGGAACTCGGATTCTTGCTTTTCCGAGGTGGGCACGGCCGAGTTGGGCGGCCAGACCGACTGGTCCGGCGTCTTCTCATAAACCGCCTCGCCCGTGGCGCAGTCGTACACCGTGAGCGTATAGTTCGCCTTGCCCTGGTAGAGCGTCGCGCCTTGGTAGATGTCGAAATGCATCAGGTCGATCGCCACGACCATCTCGGCGCCCAGCGCCCGGCCGATCTCGACGTGGTCCTCGGCCGAATTGTTATCGAGCCACTGCTCGACCTTCTCGTGATCGATCACCTCGATCTTCGAGACGTTTTTGCGCAGCAGCCGGCCGGTGTCGCGGGCCAGGAGGCTCGACGCGTTCATGTCGCGGTATTTCAGTTGCACCAGCGGCCGGCAAACGACGGCGACCTTTTTCTTTTTCAGGCCGTTGAAATCGGCGGGCGTATCGGCGCCGCCGGCCAGGTACATGGCCGTCATGATCGGACCGCAGCCCGCGCCCGCCAGCATGAGGAACCCCACGAGCAAGGCGGCAACCGATCGGCCCAGACGCGAAGAGAAGCGATCCATCGGATTCTCCCGTCGGACGGAGGAGGAGTTATGTTTGTTTCGTCGGCCTATCCGAAGGCCACCAGCCGCACGGCCCAATCGACGAGCATCGCGGCGGCCACGAGTCCGGCCAACCAGGCCACCAGGGCATTGGTGGGCACGAGGCCGATCCATCGCCCCCGCGCGGCGCAGGCCAACAGCCACGGTCCGCCCACCGCCACGAGCACGCCCAGCAGGGTCCCGCCGACGTTCGCCCGACACGCGGCCAAGAGGTGGCCGCGGATCAGGTGGGCGAACGCCGTGGTCGATCCGCAGGTGGGACACCGCTGTCCGAAAAGCACCTCGAAGGAGCACGGCGGCAGCCCAAGCTGTTGGTGCGTGCCGTGACCCCGGCCGTCGGGCCGGAGCCAGGCCGCCACGGCCCACGGACACACCAGCGCCAACCCCAAGAGCGCCGCCATGAGCCGTTCATGGCCGGCAAGTCGTCCGGGGGGCGTAGGGGGTGCGCAGGTCACGTGCAACGACTCAGTGGAGGGCGGAGGATAGCCACTTGTCCATTCGGCCGCAAGGGCGATTCATTCTAATCCAGGGTTCGCGGCCGGTGGCGTGAGGGCGACAGGGGGTAACGCCAAAAAGGGGGATGGCGGCGTCTGGCCCGATTGTCCGGCTGAATCGCCGGAATGTGTCGCAAAACGCCGAACTGTTTGCGCGATCCAACAGGCTGGCTGGTTGCTCTGGCCACCAGGCAAAACTAGAATCGGAGGAACGTGCCCGGGGTCGGCCACGCCGCTGGTGTGCCGCGGCGTATGCGCATGTCGACGCCTACCTGACGAAGAGGAGACTTCAGAAGATGAAACGCTACGCATTGGCAATGGCCGCGTTGGCCGTCGGTGGGTTCCTGGCCGCGACGTCCGCTCGGGCGCAATCGCTCACCGAGCTGACCAAGCCCCAGGACGGTCGCGGCATGAGGGCGACGTCCACCGCCGTGGACAAGGACGGCAACTACATTGCGAGCAATTCCGACAACTCGCGGGTTCCGCCCGGCGCGACCAAGGTCGTGCTCGAGGCCGACGGCCCCGGCGAAATCACCCACATGTGGTTCACCTTCCTGGCTCCCGAGCCGCACCCTTGGGCCAAGAACGGCTCGGCCACGCACCAGGAGATGCTCCTGAGGATCTACTACGACGGCAGCGACCGGCCCGGCGTCGAGGCGCCGCTGGGCGACTTCATGGCCAACTGCTTCGGCAAGCGGAGCGAGGTGATCAGCGTGCCCGTGGTCGTGGAGGACGCCGACTCGTACAACTGCTTCTGGCGGATGCCCTTCCGCAAGTCGATCCGCATTGAAGTAATCAACCAGAGCGACAAAAACATCAACCTGTTGTATTACAACATCGACTGGATCAAGAAGGACAAGCTGCCCGAGGACACGCCCTACTTCCATGCCCAATATCGCCAGGAATACCCGGTCGAGCAGGGCAAGGATTACGTCATTCTCGAGACGGAGGGCAAAGGGCACTACGTTGGCACGGTCATGGCCGTGCGGACCCGCAGCCCCTCGTGGTTTGGCGAGGGCGACGAGAAGATCTACATCGACGGCGAGGAGAAGGCCTCGATCTGGGGCACCGGCACCGAGGACTATTTCCTCTCGGCCTGGGGCCTGCAAACGACGAGCACGCCGTATTTCGGCACGCCCTTCTTCGATCAGTGGGGCATCGTCGGCGGCCACACCAGCGCCTACCGCTGGCACATCTGCGACCCGATCGTCTTCCAAAAGTCGATCAAAGTGACCATCGAGCACTGGGGCTGGATGTCCACCGACGAAAACGCCGAGGGCAAGGAGGATAGCTGGAACGAGCGCCAGGACGACTACTCCAGCGTCGCGTTCTGGTATCAGACCGGCATCCCCACGTTCAAAGCCCGGGCCCCCGAAGGCAAGGACCGCTTGCTTCCCAACCTGGACCAGATCGTGCTGGCCAAGGCGTTTTCCGACAAGGAGCACTGCGGCAACGGGACGATCCGCGCGCAGGACAACCTGGGGTTCTATCCCGAGGGGCAGCTCCACTACGTGCCCGAGACGGCCGAAGGCAGCGCGGTCGAGATCCCCTTCACGGTGAAGCAAAAGGAGCCTCGCCGGCTGGTGCTGGCCGTCACCCGGGCGCCGGACTACGGGACGTATCAGGCGACGCTTAACGGCGTGAAGCTGGGCGGGCCGATGGACCTGTACGCCGACGAGGTGGGCGATTGGGAGTGGCACCTGTTGGATTTCTGGCCCGAGCCGGGCGACTACACGCTCCGGCTGGAGTGCGTCGGCAAGAACCCGAAGTCAACCGGCCTGGGCATCGGCGTGGAGTCCGTTCGCCTTCGCGAGCGTCGTCCCCGCGTGAAGGAGTGGGCCCAGGACAAGGACAAGGACTGGAAGAAGCATCCGATCCTGTACAACTGAGAATCCTCCTAGGCTTGCGTCCGGCCCCACGGCTGGGCGCACGGCCTTGGCGGCGTGGCGCGACCCCGGCACACGCAAGCGCCACGCCGCCGTTTTTTCTTGCGCCCGCGAGATGGCGAGTCGGCTGGCACTGGATGGACGGCGGAACGAGACGAGTGGGTGGCAATGCCCAATGACCAAACCTCAATGACCAATCAAGCACGAAGCACCAATGGTCATTGGGACTTGTGTCGTTGGTCATTCCTTGGTCATTGAGGTTTGGTCATTGGGCATTCTCCCCACCGCCGGGGCTGCTCGCCGCGGGCACAGCCGCCGCCGGGGCGCAACGCCGCGGCGGGTTCATGGGCACGCAGCGGTAGAACGAGTTCGGCCAAGGGCAGAGCTGGACGCACGGGGCCGGCTTCGGGCAGTAGTCGTCGCACCCGCCGCAGATCCGCGGAGGGCACACGCACGGCGCCGGCTTTGGACAGTAGTCGTCGCACCGACCGCAGGTGCGCGGAAGGCAGACGCACGGGGCCGGCTTCGGGCAGTAATCGTCCGGGCACCAGAAGCAGCAGGACCCGCCGCAGCCGCACCGGCCCTGGCACGCCGACGCGCATGGGCCGGCGCGGCCCCGGACGGACGGCAGCGGCGCCTCGTCGCACGCCGGGCGCACCGCCGCGTCGGCCGGCAGCGGCGCGGGACGAACGTCTTGCCCCCGCGCGGGCGAGGCCATCACCAAACCAAAGGTCAATAGCGCACACGATATCGCGATTTTCATGGTTCGCACCTTGTTACGACGGTGGAGTTGCTTGGGCGTTTCGTGGGTGCCACTGCTGGCTTGTCCGACAGTGCAGGGATCGTTCTTGGATGGGAAGGCACTGCTGGACAAGCCAGCAGTGGCACCCTCGCGTTAACTTGGATTCATTTTTCGTGTCGGTCACCCAACCGCGCCCTGCGCTGCGCTTCAAAACGCGCCGCCGGCGGGCACGACCGAGATCCGCGACGCTTCGGCGGGCCGCCGCGCCGCCGGCTCGGGGGCGGGAGCGGGCGTGGGCGGCGGGGGTAGCGCGCCGGGCGCCGGCCGCGGCGGCACGGGGGCCGGCTCGTCGGGCATCGCGGCCGGCACGGGCGAACCCGGCGGCATCGGCACGAGACGCATCTGCCAGCCGCCGCCCAGGGCCTTGTACACCGCCACGAGGTTGACCGCGACATTGCCGCGGCTCTCGGCCAGTTGGTCTTGTTGGAGCACGAGCGCCCGCTCCGAATCGAGCACCCGCTGGAAGTCGATCAAGCCCTGCTGGTATTGAATGTTGGCCAGTTCGACGGCCCGGGTCACCGCATTGGTGCTCGCGATGAGGGTGCGGACGCGGACCTGTTCGCGCAAGTACGCGGTGATGGCGCCTTCCGCCTCCTCGCCCGCCCGCAGGACGGTCTCCTGATAGCCGAGCACGGCCTGCTGGAACCGGGCATCCTCGACGCGGATGGCGTTGCGGATGCGGCCGTAGTTGAGGATATTCCACCGGAAGCCGGGCCCGACGCGGCCGGCGATGCTGGTCCAGTCGAACAGTTGGCTGAAGTTCTCCGCCTCGAAGCCGATGTTGCCGGTGATGGCGATATGCGGATAGAGTTCGCTCTCGGCCACGCCGATCCGCGCGGATTGGGCGGCCAACTGCCGTTCGGCGCGTCGGACGTCGGGCCGGCGTCGCACGAGTTCGGCGGGTATGCCCACGGCCACCTCGGGCGGCGTCGCGGGGATCTTGCCCGTCGCTCCGCCCAGCCTGGCCTCGAGGTCCCGCGGGGGCATACCCATCAGGGTGCAAAGACGGTTTCGCGCCTTGCGGTGGTTCGTTTCCAGGACGGGAATCATGGATTCGGTGGCCGCCATGTTGGCGAGGGCCTGCTGCACGTCCAACTGACTAACCATGCCCTTGGTGAACCGATCCTCCGTGATCCGCAGGGTGTTTCCCTGGAGTTCGACGTTCTTCCGGGCGAGGCGAAGCCGTTCCTCGAGCGTGCGGAGCTGGATGTACGTGGCGGCCACCTCGCCCTGGAGAATCACCAGGACGTCGTCGTAGTTTTCGATTTGGGCGTTGAGGTTGGCCTCGGCCGACTCGACCATCCGGCGGAAGCGGCCCCAGAAGTCGAGTTCCCACGCGGCGTCGAACCCGACGGACCACGTGTCGTAGGTCATCCTGGGCAGCAGGAAATCACCAAACGGATAGGAGTTCTCGCTGAACTCGGATCGCGCGAAGCCGCCGTTGGCCCGTTGCTCTTGCGGGAAGAGGTTGCCGGTGGCCACGCCCAACTGCGCGCGGGCTTCGAGGATCCGCGCGCCGGCGATCTTCAGGGGCAGGTTTTGAGCGTGGGCCTCTTGGACGAGCCCGTTGAGGACCGGGTCATCGAACACGGTCCACCAATAGCCATGGTCGGCCGGTTCCGACTTCAGGTGGGCGTCGGCGGCGTCGATCCAGTCGTTGGCCACGGGGGCGGGCGGTCGGGCGTAGTTCGGCCCGACCTTGAACCCGTTGCGAAACCATTCGAGCGGGCCGGTGGCGCAGCCGGTCAAGACGAGCAGGAGCATTAGCACGGCCGAGAAACGTACGTTCATCATCGTCGTCCCTGACGTGAAGGCGGTGGCGAGCGTTGCGGCCAAGGGCGCCGTGTCCGCGTTTGCGCGGATGACCGATCCCAACGTCGGGGGGAATGCCCGCGCAGGCGCGGACATGGCGTCCGGCAGTGGCTGTCTTCGTCATTTCCCGCATTTCCACTCCACGCGAAACAACCGGAGCCTCCCCGTCATCCGGCACAACCCATCTTTCCAGACCCAACGGCCGCGCATTCGTTAAGCCTCCTGGCTTGTCAGGCAGAGCCTGATCCGCAACAGCGCCCGCCATCAATACGGATGCGAGCCCGGCCGAAGGACGATCCAGGGATGGCCGTAGCCGCTCCACCGGCTGGGATACAGGTTGTTATTGCCCGCCCAATACGGCGAGTATTCGCCGTTGAACGGATCGGGCGACGCGGTGGGCCGGAGGTTCGAGTAGCCGAACCACTTCCGCGCGGCGATCCGCTGATGGCGCTCGTGGGCCCGCTGCTCGGCGTTGCGCCGCACGACCATCTGCGGATCGAGGGACTGGCGAAGCTCCTGCTGATAGAACCACATCTCCGGCGTGGCGGGCACCTGGCTGGATGAGACGCTCACTTCGGGCTCCGTGACGGGCGTGGTGCTGGGTCGTTGCTGCGCCGCCGCCGGAGTCGCCAGGCACAACGCCACGGCAAAGGCCATCCAATAATTCCTCATGTCCGATCTCCCTCCCTGTTAGGATCGCACCGTCGCCCGGACCAAGCCCGAGCCGCTGGGTCAAAGACGTATCCACCCGCCAATCTCCCCTCGCGGGAGGGGACGTCCACGCGGGGTGTCTCCCTACTAATCGGATTCGGCCGCTGACGCCTGGAGGGATGAGGCGGATCGGTCCGAATATGCGGGCAAGCCATCGAAACCAGACAGGATCACCTGCCCCCAGCCCCTCTCCCTATCGGAGAGGGAAGCTGGGGACCTCAGAATTCCGCCAAGCCGGCCCCGTCCGTGGCAATGCATGGAAGGGTGGCGGGCTTCAGGCCGCGGGGACGGTAGTATTCGCGGGCCAGCGCGCGGCACACGGCCGGCACTTTCTCCTTCCGGACGAGGACCATGATGCAACCGCCCAAGCCCGCCCCCGCGATCTGCGCCCCCACGACGCCGGGCACGCGCGAGGCCACGTCCACCATCTCGTCGATCTCCGGCGTGCTGCACGCGTACGCGCCCGGTTGCATGTAGAGCTGCGCCGCACGCACGCGGTCCGGGTCTTCGCTGCCCAGATCGGCAACGAGCTGGTTTAGATAGGCGTCGGTGCAACCCGAGTCGATCGCGCGATACCGGCCGTCGGCGTCGGGCCGAGCCACGCGGTCGCCGTCGTGGCTTACGCGCATCAGCTCGCCGAACCGCCGGACCTCGCCCTGGGCGAGCAGATCCACGGCCAGCCGGCTCCGGGCGATCTCGGACGCGCCGAAGAGGAGCACGCCCCGCGGGTCGTACGCATCCGGCTCGTCGTGCGTGGCAAAGCTGGATTCGATAAGCTCCCGATGCTCCGCCGAGAGCATCGAGCGGAACTCCGCCCGCGTGACGCGCGGCGGCAGCTTCAAGAACATGCGATAGAGGTCGCTGGTCGTGCAGCCGATCTTGGCCGGGTCGAGGTCGCGGACGTATTGCACCACGTGGGCGATCTCGGGGCAACGCTGTCTGAGCAGCGCCAGGCCGAGATTGTAGGCGGCGATCCGGGCATTGAACGTGTGTTTGGCCGTGCTGCTCTTGGCCGCGCGAACGTGGCTGTTGGCGATCACCACCTGGTAGTCCGCCGGCGCGTCGATGATCCGATCCACTCGGAAGGGCAGATAGCCGACGTGGGCGATCTTGCCGCGTTGGCCCAGGTAGATGGCCGCGTGGTCGCCGGCCCCGCCCCGCGAGCCGACGAACCATTCGCCCTCGCCGCACAGGTCGATGAACTGGCGGCTGGCGAGCTGGAAATTGTTCAGGGCAATGGCCGCCTGAAGCGTGGCCACCACGAGGGTCGAGCTGCTCGAAAGGCCCGCGGCAATGGGCACGTTGCCCGAGAACGCCAGATTGATCCCGCGGACTCGGACGTCCTGGAACCGGTGCTGGAGCCGGAGCATGGCGGCCTTGACGTAGTTACCCCAGTCGCCGGCCGTGCCGTAGAGCAGGCTGCGCACCCACTGGCTGTTGACGAAGTTCAGCCAATCGCTCCAGGCGAACCGGCCGATGAGTTCGGCGATGTTGAATTCAACGGGTTTGAACTTGCGCGGCTCCGTGCTCACGGCCGCGACGCGGTCGTCGTCGGCCAGCCCGGCCACGGCCAACGTCTCGCGGTCGATGGCCAGGAAGTTCGTATGCCCGCCGCGATGGTCCACGTGGCGGCCCATCAGGTTGATCCGTCCCGGCGCCCGGACAATGCACACACGCTGGTCCAATCCGAAGCGGCGTCCGTAGCACGCCAGCACGGCCGCCAGATCGGCGCGTTTTCGCTCGTGAAGCGATTCGTGCCGACCGTAGATGCCGGCGAGCCAGCGGCGCAAGCTCGGCCGGAACGCCTCGACCTTGGCAAGCCATTGCTTCACGGTGGCGTACTGGTTCGGCTGAAGCTTGGGCGACACGACGTCCGCGAGGTTCGACTTCTTTTGCCCGGTTTTCTTCCGCCGGACGTAGTCCTGGATGGCCAGAAGCTCGTCCGGGGAATTGAAGCCTTGAACCCAGAGCGGATTGTCCACCGGCACGGTCCGCACGCGGAACCGCGGCGCGCCTTCGGGATCGCGAATGCCGGCCAGGCAGCGCACGACGTCGGTCACGTAATATTCGCCCTGGGCGTTGCGGTTGTCGATCAGCCCGACGCCCTGGTAGAAGGCTTCCGCGTTGAACAGATACAGGCTCGGGTTGAAACCGCGGCAGGTGCGTTTGATTTCCGACGCCGACCAGCGCCGGCCGGCCACGGTCAGGTGGTATCGCTCCGAGGCCAGCAGCTTGTCGAGGCCGGCGGCGTCGACCGGTCCATCGCGGCGGGCAAGGTACAACAGCTCGCCCACGGCGCTGGCCTGCTTCTTCGGATCGGGCAGATGCCGCTCGACAATCTGGACAATGCGCCGCGCGGTCGGCGTCTTGCTCTTGGCGCGCAGCGCGCGAAGCTCGTCGGCCACGGCCGCCCGGGCCAGATCGGGCGCCTCGATGATGTCCAGGGCCTGACCGGCTTCGTCCAGGAACACGGTTCCGCCCGCGCTCTCGGTGGCCTTCGTCTTGGGAATGGTCAGCAGGGCCATATCGGCCTGCTGCTTGACGAAGCCGTTGACGAGCGCCGTGATCGCGTCCTCTTCAAGCAGCTTGTCGCCCATGGTCAACAGGATGGGCCCGGTGTGCTCGACGTTCGCCAGCGCTTCGGCCGCCACCTTGGCCGCGTGGCCGGTGCCAAGCTGCGGATACTGAAAGACGAACATGGCCTCGGGATGCTCCCGGCCGACCGTTTCGAGCACCTGCTGGGCCATGGCGCCGACGACCAAGAGGAACCGGCGGAACCGCTGCCGTTTGAAAACGGTGATAACGCGATTGATCGCCGGCACGCCGTCGATTTCGAAGCAGACCTTGCCGAGGTCGCCGCGGCCCATCCGCGTGCCCTTGCCGGCGGCAAGGATCACGACGACGACTTGTTGCGCGAGGCTCTTGTTGGATTCCATGAAATTAAGGATAGCAGAGCGCGGGGCGTCCCGGACCTCGTGGGGGGCGAAGGGGCCGAAACGTTGGCGAGAAGGGCAATACACTCTTGATGATGGTATTCTATCCCTAGATGCGGTGGATTTGTTTGCTTTCGCGCGTCACGCTGAGCGAAACGAAACATCCGAAGTGCTTTGAAGGGAAGGAGATCCTTCGCTTCGCTCAGGATGACCGTTGGCTGTTCCGGATGACGGTTGGTTCTCTCCCGTCACATTTGGTGCCATTTTGCGCAAAGAACGTTCATTATGCGAATTACCTAGCGCACCCCGGCTGGGGGTTGTTTAGAACAGGGTGGTGGCGCGGGGGCACGAGTTGGGAGCGCAGAACGCCGAGCAAGTCACGAAACACAGGACCGACGAGTAGTGTATCCGGTGGGTAAAGCCATCCAGGTCGCATTGATGTTTCCGCCGAGAATCTCCCACTTGGAGAGCTCGACCGAGGGCATCGCCGAGTTCGCGCGGCAGCAGGGCGGATGGACGTTCGCCATCTGGTCCGAGTCGTTCTCCGTGTCGATGCGGAGCCTTCGGGGTTGGGACGGCGACGGGGCGATCTCGCTTATCGACACCGAGTCCGAAGCCCGCGAGACCCGAGGGCTGGGCATTCCGGTAGTGAACCTTTCCGGGGCGCTTCGCAAGGCGGGCCTGCCGCGCGTGATGGTCGATCAAGAGGCGGTGGGCTGCCTGGCGGCCGAACACCTCTTGGCGTGCGGCTTTCGCCGGTTCGCCTTCTTCGGCGCGGAGGGTCCGTGGTATACGGAACTGCGCAAACGCGGTTTCTCGCATCGCGTCCGGCAGGAGGGCTTTGACTGCGCGGTCTACACGATCGAAGGCGGTCTGGCGGGCAGGCACCCCTGGGAGCACGGACGGGACGAACTGGACGCGTGGCTCCGCGGGCTCGTTTGCCCGGTGGGCGTCATGGCCAGCACCGATCATCGGGCAAGGATGGTTGTCGAGGCCTGCGCGCGGCTGGGTCTGCGCGTTCCCTCCGACGTCGGCGTCATCGGCGTGGACAACGAGGCGCTCCTCTGCGAGTTCTGCGAGCCGTCGCTGAGCAGCGTATCGCGGAGCAACTTCGAGGTGGGCTTCGAGGCGGCGCGCCTGTTGAGCCGACTCATGTCGGGGCGCCGTGCGCCGGCGGCCGACGTCCTGATCCAGCCCGACGGTATCGTGCAGCGGCAATCGACCGACATCGTCGGCGTGGCCGATCCCAATGTGGCGGCGGCGGTGCGGTACATCCGGGAGAACCTCGACAGGCAGTATGGCATCAAGCAGATTGCCTCCCACCTGTCGGTCTCGCGCCGGCGCCTGGAGCAGGGATTCCGCGCGCAGCTTGGATGCACGCCGTACGAGTATCTCTCGCGGCTGCGGGTCCAACGGGCGAAGCAATTGCTCGGCGGGCCGCAACGCGTGAAGATCAGCCAAATCGCCCGCGCGTGCGGCTTCAATAACGCCCTGCAGCTTCGCCGGGCGTTCCACCGCGCGCTGGGCATGACGCCCCAACGATACCGGCAGGCGGCGTCGTGAGGGCCGGCGGTCGTGCCCCCGGGGTGGCGCGGATTTACGTGGCGTAGCCCGTTGACCAAGGAGACAGTGACGATGAATGTGACGCGGGTTGTCCAAAGCGCCGTGTTGGCCGTGGGGCTGACCGGCCTTCTCACTCCGGCGCCGGCGCAGGACGCCCGACAGGCGGCTGCGTCGCGGCCCGGCGCCAAGCCGCCCGAGGAAGCGGACTTTGTGCGCCTGCCCGATTGGACCGCGTCCGCTGCCCCCGGGCCAAGCCAGCGCTTCACGTTGGACCCCGGCCAGACGCGGGCGGAGATTTGGGGACGAGGCCGGGCGCAGCCCGCACACTACTTCGACGAATTCCTTCCGGGCCTGCTCCAGCGGACGCTCGTGTTCGACGAGGCGCTCCCAGCCGGCAGCAAACTCGAATGGGTCTTCACCGGGCCGGACGGCGGCGTGAGCGTGATCCTGTCCGACTCCGCGCTGGAAGTCCGCCAGCGATTTTACGATTCCACCGGACTGGGCCGCATCAGGGGCGCTACGCGCGCAAAGCACCCCGAATACGTTACCGACGCGCGGCGAGCCGCGATCGAGGGCAAGATCAGGGCAGTCGGCGTGACGATGGACTACCGGCTCCATCTGGCGGTTGCGTTGAATGGGAAGGAAGTGTTTGCCCAGCGCTGCCCGATTGACCTCGTCAACCACCAGCTTCGTCTGGAGGGCGACAAGAATGTCGTGCGCGGATCGTGCGTTGCGCCGGCCGGCAAGACGTGCGCCATCACCGTCGATCCAGCCGCGCGTCATCAGACGATGCTGGGTTTCGGCGGCATCGCCACGCCCACGGCGTATGCCCAACTGAGCCCCGAGGGCAAGCGCCGATGGTGGGAGCTGGCGTGCGAGTACAACCTGTTGATCCAGCGAGAGTACCCCATCGGCACGCGACTCAACCGCGAGGCCGACAATTGGGACCGCCTGGCCGACGCGACGCCGCATTACTATGGCGACAACTTTCCCAATGGTGAGATCAGCGATTTCCAGTACATCCGAACGTTGCGGGCGTTGGGCGGCAAGGTGTGGTTCGAGTTTTGGAAGCTGCCGCCGTGGACCCTGCGGGACTGGCGCGACCCGAAGGGCCGGCCGCGCCGCGGCGTGGTGAACCCCAAGGAGTACGTCCGCGCGATGCTGGCCTATTGCCGCGCGTCGAAGGAGCGGGCTGGCGCGCCGCCCGACGTGGTCGGCGTTCAGAACGAGATCCGCCAGCCCTCGCCCCTTTGGGAGGAAATGACGCTGGCCCTGCGCAAGGCGCTCGATGAAAACGGCTTCGCGGACGTGCGGATCCACATGAGCGACGCGAGTCGTCTCGGTGCTGGGCTGGAATGGCTGGCGGACTTGCGCAAGTCGCCCGAGGCGTGGGCGGTCACCGACTTCACCGCCACGCACTTGTACGATTTCCAGAATTGTCTGGGCGATCCGGACCGTTTCGACGCGCCCCTGCTTCGGTGGCGGGAACTCTCCGAAGGCAAGCCGTTTCTTTCCACCGAGCTGTGCGTCAATTCCCAAGAGTATCAATGGCGGAGCTACCGGCTTGCTTTGTCGATGGGCCAGTTGTACCACAAAAACCTGGTCTTGGCCGACGCCGCGGCGATCTGCTACTGTTGGACGCTCTTGAACGTCGCCGAGCCGTCGTACGGTTGGACGCGGACACTCTTCGTGCCCGACGCGGAACATGGATTCGTACCCAAGGCGTCGAGCCACCAGTTGCGCGTGTTCGGGGCGTTCAGCCGGCGGATCCGCGAGGGCATGGTGCGCGTCGAGGCGCGATCAGGCGACCCGGACGTGCTGGTCTGCGCGTTCGCCGGCGCCGACGGACGGCGAACGGTCGTGGCGCTGAATCGTTCAACCGGGCCTCGCTCCGTCACGGTGAACTGGCCGGATGGCCGGTTTACGATGGCGGAGATCGTCGATCCTTATCACGAGAACGCCCGTCTCGTGAAGGACGGTCAGCCGGTTCCCGATGCGATCGTTGTGCCGCCGGGGGCCATCGTCACCTTGACGAACGTGGCAGGGAAGGTATGTCGCGCGGAGTTCGAGGACGAGGAATAGAAGTTGATGACGCCACGAGATCGGGTGCTCGCCGCGCTAGCGCACGTCCAGCCGGACCGCGCCCCGTGCGACTACTACGCCACGCCGGAAATCCACGGCCGGCTCTTGGCCCATTTCGGGCTTGCCGTGCGGGCGGATCCGAAGCCGTTTTTCTTTGGCGACAACACGGTGGCCGAGCGGCTCGGCACGGACATTCGCTACATCCGAGCGCCGTACGTCGGGCCGCCGATGCCGACTTTCGACGACGGCTCCGTGATGAACGTTTGGGGCGTGCGTCGCCGCCCGATGGCCAACGAATACGGCGAATACGCCGAGCCCGTCGGGGCGCCCTACGCCGCGTGGACAACGGTCCAGCAGGCCGAGGCGTTCCCGTGGCCCGATCCGGACTGGTACGACTACGACGCCGTGCCGGCCCTGTGCCGGCGGTATCCCGATTGCGCGATCGCCGCCGGCGATTTTCACGTTCAGGACTTCATCAACGGCGTGGCGTTTGGCCGCGGCGTGGAACAAGTCCTGCTCGACATTGGCGAAGAGAACCCGGTCTACCTGTATCTCGTTCAGAAGCGACACGACTTCTATCTGCGCCACGTGGAGCGAATCCTCGACGCCGCCCGGGGGCGGATCGACCTGGTGCTCTGCGGCGACGACTTCGGCAGCCAGCGGGGACCGCTCCTCTCGCCGGCCACGTTCGACCGCCTCTTCGCCGCGAAGAAGAAAGAGTTCTTCGACATGGTCCACGGCTTCGGCGCGAAGGTGACACACCACTGTTGCGGCTCCTGCCGGGCATTGATCCCGCGTTTCATCGAATGCGGCATGGACTCGCTGCAAGCGGTTCAGGTCCAGGCGGCCGGCATGGACCCTTACGAATTGAAGCGGAACTTCGGCGCCGAGATTGCCCTGCACGGGGCCGTGGACGTGCAGGGCTGGCTGCAGAAGGCCACCGTGGTCGAGATCCGGGAGGAAGTCAACCGCCTTATCGACGAAGTCGGCCGCGACGGAGGTTTCATCATCGCCCCCAGTCATCACATCCAACCCGACACGCCGCTGGAGAACGTGCTGGTTTTCTACGATACCGTTGGCCGGCGTCGCGCCGGCGCCGCTGGCCCCGCTGGCCCTGCTGCGGGACCGCACCGCACTGCACCCATTGGACAAACGTCCGAAACGTGAATCATGCCGCTGATGTATGTGGCCTTTGGATACGCGTGTGCGCAAAATGCGCGCTTCTTTCGCAAAATGCGGCTTTACGCGGCACTATGCGACTGCCTAACCTGAGCATGGAGGGAGGCTGTGTCCCTTGGCGCGGCGGCTGGCGGGCGCGCAAGACACGGTTGGGTCGTCGCGGATCGGAAGCCTTCCGCGGCCGAATGCTTGGGGCCTCGTCCTGGACCTTTGACTGGGAGACGCGTCATGAAACGAGCTTTGCCGGTGAGCGTTTTGCTGCTCTGGTGCGCGATGGCAGTCGCGGCCGCCGCCGCGCCCTCGATTCCGTTGTCGGACGTGATCGCGCACTATCCGTTCGACGACACGTCGGGCAACTACTTCGTGGATGCCGGTTCCTACGGCAACAACGCGACCTTCTATCGACCGCCGTACGTGAGCGAGATCCCAACGCTGGACGTTGCCAACGTGGCGCAGTACGGTCTGTTTGGCGGCGGCGTGGCCTTGGGGACTCAGAACGTCAACGTCGGCATCGAGACCGTGCCGCACCAGGTCTTTGTCGACATTCCCACATTGGCGGGGCTGCCGGGCGCCGGCGACACGTTTGCTGTCTCGTTCTGGCTCAACGTGCCGAACTGGACGACGGGCTACGGCATGGTGACCGCGTACAACCACGGCGGGCTGGAATGGTCCATTGGCCTGGACAGCGCGACCGACTCGCTGCTTGTGTGGTCCAGCGACGGCGATCCGTCGGCCGGCACCGACGTTGCCCAGATCGTGACGGGCGGCCTCACGCCCAACGCGTATAGCCACTTCCTCATCCAGTTTGATGGCACGGCCGGCGTGACCAACCTGTTCGTCGACACGTTTCCGGTCGCCGACGCAGGCGGAACAAGCTACTTCTGGGGAAGCACGGAAGAAAGCTTTCTGCTGGGTGGCCGGATCCGAACGGACCGAGGTCTCGGCGGTTTGACGGGCCTGCTGGACGATTTCGCTATCATTGGCGGCGAAGTGGATTCCGGTCAAGCGACCGAACTCGCCTGGTACGGGGCAGCCTCGTACGCCGCGAGCCATCCGGGAACAGTGATCGGTCATTGGGCCCTGGACGAGACCGCCGGCACGACTGTGCAAGATTCGTCGGCCGGCGCCCATCACGGCACGGTGCATGGTTATGATCCGGTGGGTGACGGCCGCGAGCCGCGGGACGTTGGGCCCGCGTCGGTGGACGGCGTCCATGGAAACGCCAGCCAGTTCCGCAGTGGGTGGAACGAGTACGGCCTTGTCGAAACGCCCACGAACATGCCGGCCGCCGGCGACGACTTCACGGTGAGCTTCTGGGCAAAATGTCCCGATTGGGTCAACGACGATGCCCTGATTATGACGCAGAATCTCGGCGGGCTGAGCTTCACGATCGGCCTTCACAACGCGTCCAACGGCATCATCGTCCGGACGAACTTCGGCGCCGCCCAGATGAAAGGCATTACGCTCACGACTCTGCCGGCCAACGAGTTTGCCCACTTTGCCATCACGTTCGACGACGTGGACGGCATTCGGGCGATCTACCTCAACGGGGACTTGGTCGCGCCCGACGTCACCAACGGCTGGCTTGCGGGCGACGACGGCGTCGTGGCCCTGTCCGGCCGAATCCGCAGCGGCAACCTGGACGGCTACGGCGTGGAAGGCGCCTTGGACGACTACGCCGTGATCCGGGGGATTCTGACCGAGGCGCAGATCGAGCAGATCATCGCCGGGGGCGTCAGCTCCATCGTGTCCGTGGGGAGCGTCCCCGGCGACACCGGCAACGACGGCGTGGTCGACGCCACAGACGCCGCCGTGGTGGCCAAGAACTGGCTTGGCACCGTGGCGGGCGGGCGCCTCGACGGCGATTTCAACAACGACACCAAGGTGGATGACCTGGACCTGGCGATCCTCGCGGCCAACTGGTCGGCAGCGCCGCCCGTGGGCGGCACGGTGCCTGAGCCGTCCACCCTGGCGATTCTGATCGGAGCGTGCGCGGCGTTGGCGCTCGCGCGACGCAGGTGAGAGATCGGCCGGAATGGGCCTTCCTTCGCCCTCGCGCACCTCTCACGGGCGAGGGGAGGTGCCCCGGCTCGACGATCGGCGTGACGGAAAGGACGGAACAGGGAAGAGGCGCTTCATCCTGGTTTTGTCACATTGGCTTCTGCTGCACACTTGGGAGAACACGCCATGAGACGCACCGTGCTTTCGGGCCTCGCCGCGGCGATCTTGTTGATGGTCGCCACGATTGCCAGCGCCCAACTGATCCCGCCGTCGGACGTGATCGTCCATTATCCCTTCGGGGATGATTCCGGAACCGCGTTTCAGGACGCCGGGGCCAACAACGACGACGCCACGTTCTACCGCCACTTGCACTTCCAGGAGCTCCCGGCGATTGACGCGTCGCACGCCACGGTCGATCCCGGCGCAGTGGACACGGCGGTGGCCCTGGGCACGCGCAGCGTGGACGGCGTGAACCACGACCTGATGATCGGCGTTCCGTTGGCCCCGCAATTGCCGGGCTCGGGTGACAGCTTCGCAGTCTCGTTCTGGCTGAACCTGCCCAGTTGGACCACGTCCAACGGCATGATCGCTTCGTACAACTACAACGGCCTTCAGTGGACGCTCGGCCAGCACGGCACCCGGGACGCGGTATTGGCCTGGTCCAGTGACGGGGACGCGGGCGCCGGCACGGACGTCTTCGAGGCAGTAACGGCCAGCCTGCCGGCAAATGCCTTCGCGCATTTCCTCGTTCAGTTTGAAGGAACATCCGGCGTCACGGGCGTATATGTCAATGGCAATCCCGTCGTGGACGCAGGAACGACCAGCCCCTTCTTCGGCAACGACAACGAGGGCTTCCGCCTCGGAGGCCGGGTTACCAGCAACCGCAACTTCACGTCGCTCACCGGGCTGGTGGACGATTTTGCCATCATCCCGGGCACCGTCACGGCCGGACAGGTCGCCAGCATCATCGGCGGCGGCGTGGCGGGTTCAGGTCTGACCACCTCGATCCACTACGCACTGGATGAAACCACCGGCAGCGTCGTCGCCGACTCCAGCGGCCACGGCAACGACGGGATCCTGGTCGGGTACGACGCGATCGCGGGCGGCTCGGCGCCGCGCGACGTCGGTGTGGCCGTCGTGGCGGGCGCTCAGGGCAGCGGCGCCGCCTTCGGCAGCGGGTTCAGCGAACACGCACGAATCGAGTCGCCCACCGATATGCCCGGCGCGGGCGAAGCCTTCACCGCCGTGTTCTGGCTCAAGTCGGCGGACTGGATCAACGTGGACGGGATCGTTGCCGCGCAGAACCTCGATGGGTTCGGGTTCACGATCGGCCTGCACAACGCCTCGGACGGGATCCTGGTGCGGACCACCAACGACACGGGCAAGCGCGTCGTCCTCAGCAGCCTGCCGACTGATGAGTTTGCCCATTTCGCCGTCGTGGTCGGCGCCGACGGCATGATTTCGGCCATCTACGTCAATGGTGATGCGGGCGCCCTTCTTGCCAAAGGCGGCTACACGCTGCCCAACGCGGAATCCGCCTCGCTGGCGGCGCGCATCACCAACAGCAGCCCGAGTACCCCGTTCAACGGCGTGATTGACGACTTCGCCCTGCTTCGCGGCGCGCTCAATGAGACGCAGATTGAGCAGATCATGCAGCAGGGGGTTGCAGGCATCGTCGTGCCCGAGCCGTCCGTGCTGGCGCTTCTGGCGATCGGATTGTTGGTCGTCCTTTGTGGAATCCGACGTGCGCGGAGGTGACCGAGGAAGGATGCGTTGACGTCCGGGACGTGCTCGCCGTTACCGTGCGCGTGTCTCGAGGAACCGCGAGAGGTGGTCCGGGAAGGGGGAGGGTGGAGCGCCCGCTGAGCCGGGCTCGCTTCAAGGAACATAGACAGCGGAGTCAGTTATGCCAGAGACTTCAGTCAGGACGTGTTCCGGAGCTCTTCCCTCTCCCTTTGGGAGAGGGAGCGCGGCTCGGCGCGACGGCTTTACGCTGGTCGAGTTGCTGGTCGTTATCGCGATCATCGGCGTGCTGATGGCGCTGCTGCTGCCCGCGGTTCAGGCCGCGCGGGAGGCGGCGCGGCGCGTGCATTGCACGAACAACCTCCGGCAGGTGGCGCTGGCCATGCACCAGTATGAGTCGGCCCACGGCTCGCTCCCCTACGGGTCTGAATACACGAATACCGTAAAGAACGGGACGGCCATCTCGCTTGTGCTCCCGTTTCTTGGTCAACAGAACGTCTTCAACCTGTTCCGGTTCGATCTGAGCGTGCTGCACCCGGCCAACCAGGTGCCCGCGACCACGCCGATCCCCACGCTCACCTGCCCCAGCGACCCGCAATCGGAAACCCCCATCCTCGAGAACCGCGCGCAGTCGACGACCCAAAATCCCGTGCGTTGCCACGGGTTGTGGTACGCGCCATGTCTGGGGCCGGCGCACGACCGCGACCCGTGCTGCCCGCCGTGCGTGTACTGCGACGCGGGCTATCCGAGCTACTGCTGCCAGGGCTGGAATTTCGGCTCCGGCTGGAATGGCGATCGCGTCGGCGAGTTTCCCGGCATGTTCGGCCGCGTGGCTATCGCGATCACGTTCGCGGAGGTCACCGATGGGCTGAGCCAGACGATCATGCTGGGAGAGACGCTGCCCGCCCACAGCGTGTTCAACTCGGCCTACGGGCACAACTTTCCGCTTTGCCCAACGCACATCCCGATCAACAATATGATGAGCGACGACGGCATCGATTCCGTCGGCAGCGGCGGCCTGGCGCGATGGCAGCACACGATGGGGTACAAGAGCCTCCATCCCGGCGGCGCGAACTTCGCGATAGGGGATTGTAGCATCCGCTTCTTTCTGGAGTCGATTGACTACCGGCTGTACAACGCCATGGGCACGCGCGACGGCGGAGAGTTGGTGCCCAACCAGGAGTGAGCCCTATGGCTGGTTTGACGCGGTGGGGTCGCGCGTTCGCGGGGCTTTGTGCGTGCGCGGCGATTGGCGGTTGCGGCTCGGGCAACCCGGAAACCGTGCCCGTCCACGGCCGCATCACGCTCGATGGCGGCGCTTGGCCCAAACCCGGCATGATCATCTTCACGTGTACCGAGCCGGCCGCCGGCTTTCCCAAACGACCCGGCAAGGGGTTCTTCGACAAGGAGGGGGAGTTCGTCCTCACGACGTTCGCCGAGGGTGACGGCCTGATGCCCGGTACGTATCGAGCCATGGTGATTTGCGGTGAGGACATCAAGGACATGGAGGACACCGGCAAGTCCTACGTGCCCGCGAAATACCAATCGCCTGCTCGAAGCGGCATCGAATTGACCGTTACCCCCGATTCCGACCCCATCGAATTCGTGTACGATATTCCCAGCAAGTGACGCCGTGCATGCCACTGGCTGAATTCTCGGTGCCCCAACGCACCGGCAAAGCCCGTGGCGCCCACCCGAGTCGTCTTCCACCCGCACCGGTCGATCCCTGGAGGTCGCGTCCCCATGCGTAAAGACTCCCTGCCCACGAAAAGCCTCGGCTCTACCACGGCCTGGCTGAGCTTGATGGTGTTCCTGGGTTTGCCCACCGCGGCCCCGGGCGAGGCGCCGCGCAACGCCGACGAGCTGCGCACGGCGATGGCCGCGCTCCACAAGACGTACGCCCCCTACCTGCGGAGCTTCCCGGCGCCCTTGGCCGCGCGGTCGCGGCAGGCGATCGGTCCGGCGTGGCGGTCGCGCTTCGAGGTCCGCCGCGCCACCGACGGGACCGTGCCGGAGCCGCCGGCGTGGTTTGCCCCGGACTTCGACGACTCGGCATGGGAGGCGGTCGATCTGCCCGAGTGGCGCTACGAAGCGGTCGGCCCGCGCGAGGCGGTCAGTTGCATCGCGTGGTACCGCGCGCAATTCCCCGCCGCGCCGACGGCCGACGGCAAGCGGGCCGTGCTCGTCTTCGAGGGCGTGGATTGGGAGGCCCAGGTGTGGCTCAACGGCCAGTATCTCGGTGCCCATCGCGGCTATTACGAGCCGTTCCAGATCGACGTGACGCCGCTTTTGGCCGAGCGGAACGTCCTGGCGGTGCGCGTGATCGACGGTCCGAAATACGGCGAACCGGTCGCCTTCTGGTCGCTCTTCACCCTCGCGCCGGCCGCCCGGCAACGATACACGCCGGGCGCCGCGCAAAGCGTGCCCGGACACCGCGGCAACGACGTCCTTGTGGGCAGCGGCTACGGGATCCACCGCGACGTCTACCTTGAGACAACCGGCGATCCCTACATCGAAGAGGTGTTCGTCCGCGGCTATCCCGAGCGGGGCAAAACCATCGCCCGGGTGGAAGTCCGCGCCGCGGCGCCTTGCGAGGCGACGCTCGCCGTTGAAGTGCTGCCCGAGAACTTCGAGGGCCAGCCGTATCTCGCCGAACGAACGTGCGCACTTCCGGCCGGCCCAAGCGAGCAGGCCGTCACGATCGACGTGCCCGAGGCGATGCTCTGGTCCCCGGACGCGCCGAACCTCTACCGCTGCCGGGTCACGATCGAGCGTGCTGGCGAGACAGTCGACGGCAAGGACGCCCTGTTCGGCTATCGCTCGCTGGCGATGGTCTCGCCGCAGAACCCTCGCGAGGGACTCCAGGAAGGGACGCTGCTCTTGAACGGTCGGCCGATCTTTCTGCGGGGCACCAGCGTCAACGGACTCAACGAGCTGGCCTATTGGGGGCAGACCGACCAGCTCCTCGACGTGCTCCTGATGCTCAAAGCGGCGCATTTCAACGCGGTCCGTTCGTGCCAGCACGTCTGCGGGCCCGAGGTCCGGGAACTCATGGACCGGCTGGGCATCATGTCGGAGCAGGACCAGGGCGGCGGCCGCAACCTGACCGCCCCGGCGGCGTCGGCCCAAATGACGCAAACCGGCACGACCCTTGCCCGCGCGTGTTACAACAATCCCGGCGTGGTGGTGCTCTCCTTCGCGAACGAGTGCCGCTTCGACCCCACGGACGTGATCCGCGCGGCTTTGGCGTTTGATCCCGATCGGATCATCGCGCCGATCAGCGGGCATCCCCACGGCGGCAACCCTCAACCGTACGAAGGCACAACCGGCTACGATCTGCCCGATGAGCAGTGGGCCCGCGTGATCGACAATTTCCACGCGTATCGCGGATGGTACGCGATGCCCGGCGAGATATGGAATCTCTCGAAGCGGCTCCCGCCCGGGCGAATGATCCTTGTTGGCGAATACGGCGTCGAGGCCCTCGACGGCTACGACACGATGGCCCGCCACTACCCCGCGCACTTCAAGAAGACGCCCCCGCCAGAGGCCGACACCCTTTGGGGCCACGTGCAGGTCGAGAAGGCCAGCCGCCCGCAGATCACGGGCTTTCGCGGCCGGCGCCCGGCGAATCTGGGCCAATACATCGAGGCGAGCCAGACGTATCAGGCGGACGCCTGCACGGAGGTAACCAAGGCGTGGCGGCTGTCCCCGCGGCGAATCGCCGGCTACTTCCACTTCCACTTCATCGACGTCCTGCCGGCCAGTTGGCCCAAGTCGATCGTCAGCCACGACTGCTGCCCGAAGAAGGCGTACTTCGCCATGGCCCAGGTGAACCAGCCGCTCGTGCCGCTTTTGGAGATCACGAACCAGGGCAAGGCCATGGAACTATGGCTGGCCAACGACCTGCCGCGGCCGGTTGAGAACGCCCAACTTCATTGGGAGATCCGCGACGCCGGCAAGCCCTTGGCCGGAGGCGCCGTGCCCGCGGTGGTTCCAGCGTCCGACGCCCGGCGCGTTGCCGAGGTGGACATCTCCGCCGTGCCTGACGCCGCGGAGGTTGTCACCGTCAAGCTGCTCCTCGTGGATTCAAAAGACGAGGTGCTTGCCCAGTACGAACAGGAACTGTTTCTCCGCGCGTGGCGCCAGCGGGATCAAATCTGGAGTGCCGCGACGGCGTCGGACGGGCCGGCTGCCAAGGCCCCGACTCCGCCGCCGGCGATGAAGCTCTGGAAGGAGATCGACCTAGCGGCGTGGCGAGGGTCGTTCGTTTCGCCAGGCGACCTGGATGGGGATGGCAACGTGGATTTCCTGCTCTCGCAGATGGGACCCTACACGACCCCCGCCCGACTGATCGCCGTGAACCTGGAGGGCAAAAAACTCTGGGAGGTGGGAAGCGAGACTCCGCGTACCGGCGTGTCGGGCGTCGGGCGGGAGCCGACCTGCCGCGGGATCGCCTCCGTGGTGGACGTGGACGGCGACGGCCGCGCGGAAGCCCTCGCCGAGCTATGGGAAGAAGACAAGCCGTGGCTCGTGCTCCTGGAGGGCAAGACGGGAAAGGTGAGACGGCGGATCCCGTCTCCGCTGGACATGTCGGTTCGCAAGCCCGAGGGATTTCGCGGTTGGCGGCCCGTGCCCATGGCCTTGATCGTCCACCTGGACGGCGCCGATGCGCCGCCGACCATCGTGCTGAAGTATGAAGCGAGCAACACGATCCCCACGCATGCCGTCGGGCTCGACTCGCAACTGAACGTGCTTTGGCGTCACGAGATGCGGCCCACGGCAATGGGCCACATCCCCACGGTGGCCGACTTGGACGGCGACGGCCGCGAGGAGGTCGTCCTCGGCGAGACGGCGCTGGGCCAGGGCGGCAAGATCCTTTGGCAACGCGATTTCGGCATCCACGCCGATTGCACCGCCGTGGCTGATCTGGCCGATTCACCCGGCCGAGAAGTGCTCGTGAGCATCTGCCAAAAGGGACCGATGTATTGTCTCTCCGCGCGAGGTGACACGCTCTGGAAAAAGAGCCGCGAGGACGTGCCGCACGGCCAGGCCGTTTGGACCGGCGACTTCCTGCCCGACAGGCCGGGCACGGAAGTGATCGTCCTTCGTAGCGGGCACATCGGCGATTTTCTCACGCTCTCGGGAACCGACGGCGGCGAGATCGCCCGCTTCCAACACGAAGGGGAGTTGCACGCCTATCCCGACTTCCCCGTGGCCGTCCATTGGACCAGCCCCGATACGTCGGCCCTGTGGGTGCCCGTGGATCGGCGGCTGGTGGACGGTCGGGGCCACACGGTGGCCAACCTGGGCAGCCTGGACAAGCACGTCGTCGCCCGGTTGGGTAGCGGCGCGAGCAAGCAGGCCCTGGCCCCGCAGGCCATCGCGGTGGACCTCCGCGGCGACGCCCGGCAGGAGCTGATCGTGTACCAACCCTACGCGGGCCAGGCCGTCTTTGTCTTCACCCAACCCGACTCCGACGCCAAGCCGAAACCCTACGCGCCGCAGCCCTCGGCATACCACGCCCGGACGTATTTTTAAACCACGCGCGCCGCACAAGCCATGCCTTTCCCACAGTCTGTCCCAGCGTGTTGTATTGCGAAACCGCAAGCGGCCCACGGGCGTCGCGGCGCGCGTCTCGACGGAAAAAGAAGGAGACTTGCCATGCGTATTTCCGCAATCGCTCGATCCGCGTATCTCGCAAAATTCGTCGCGTGTCTGTCTCTCTCGCTCCAGGGCGTCCCCGCCGTGGCCACTGCTCCACCGGGGGCGTATTGCGTGACCGACTTCGGCGCCGTCGGCGACGGCGCGACGCTCAACACGGCGGCCCTGCAGAAGGCGATTGATACCTGCGCGGCCAAGGGCGGCGGGACCGTCTTCTTTCCCCCCGGAACCTATCTGACCGGGACCCTCTTCCTGCGTGATCGCGTCACCTGGCATCTCGACGCGGGCGCCGTGCTCTTGGGAAGCACCGATCTTGCGGACTATCCCCCCCAAACGCCCGCCTTCCGTTCCTACACCGACGTCAACTACGTGGACAAGTCGCTCCTTTACGGCGAGAACGTCCACGACGTCGCCATCGTCGGGCACGGCGCGATTGATGGGCAGGGGAGCCACGAGGTCTTCAAGAATAAACCCTTCAAGAGGCGGCCCTATCTGATCCGGATGATCGAATGCCGCAACGTGAGCGTCAAGGACGTCACCCTGCGGAACTCGGCCATGTGGGTGCAACACTACCTGGCTTGCGACAACGTCGCCATCGACGGGGTTACGATCGACAGCCTGGCAAACGGCAACAACGACGGCATCGACATCGACAGTTGCGATCGCGTCCGCGTGGCGAATTGCGACATCCGCAGCATTGACGACTGCATCGTGCTCAAGAGCACGTCGCCCCGTCCCTGCCGGCGCGTGACGGTGACCAATTGCACGCTGCACAGCCGGTGCAACGCCCTGAAATGCGGCACGGAATCGACCGGCGGGTTCGAGGATATCACGATCAACAACTGCGTGATCCACGACACGCGATTAAGCGGTATCGCGTTGGAAACCGTGGACGGCGGCACGCTCCAACGCGTCGTGGTGTCGAACGTCACCATGAATAACGTCGGCAACGCGATCTTCATCCGCCTGGGAAATCGGGCGCGGCCGTACCTTCAGGACGAGGCTAAACGACGTGCCGACGAATCCAGCAAGGAGCCGGCCCCCGCCCGTCCGGGCGTGGGCCGCTTGCGCGGCGTGATCATCAGCAACGTGATCGCCCGCGGCGCCGACCAGATCGGCTGCGCCATCGCCGGCGTGCCCGGTCATCCCGTCGAGGATGTGACGCTCGAAAACATCCGCATCACGTTCGCCGGCGGCGGCGAGCGGGACCTCATCGACCGCCACGTGCCCGAGCAGGAACGCCAGTATCCCGAATACAAGATGTTCGGCCCCCTGCCCGCCTACGGGTTTTACTGCCGGCACGCCCGCAACGTCCGTTTCGACAACGTGCGCCTCGACTACGAGCATCCGGAGCACCGCCCGGCGCTGGTCTGCGACGACGTGCGCGGCCTGCAACTCGACGCCTTCCACGCCAAACCCCCGATCGCCGGCAACGTCATCCGACTGCTTGGCGGGTCCAGCGACAAAGAACTCTAGAGATCCGATGTTTCGCAGGCGGCGTCCGATCGCTCCGCAATCGGCGTCAACCGACGGCTTCACCCCGGTTTTTTCCATCCGCGGGCGCGAGGTTATTCCCCGCCGGCCGGGGACTTGGGCACGGCGATATTCGTTTGGGGATCCTCCAGCCCATCGTTCCAGACGAGCGGAGCGAGGAAGACGCCGCGACGGCCCCAGCCGCAGTCGCTGATGTACCACTTTCCGTCCGTGTCGCGGACCACTTCGGGCGCGTGGGCGGGCAGGTGGCCGACCCGATCCTCGATCCTCCAATGATACGGATCGCGGCTGACGTAGACGTCGGTGCCGATGTACTCGATCCGATTGCCGTCGCGCGGGCCGAGGAATAGATAGTAGCGGTCCCCACGGCGGACAACCTGCGGCGACTCGCACGGGCCGCCCCACTTGCCTTCGCTCGGATCGACGAAAGCCACGCCGCGATTACCCCAGTGGATCAGGTCGTCGCTGGTGACGTAGGCCACGCAGTGATTGCCCCCTTCCGGCTTGGTCGTGGCGGTGTAGTACATGACCCATTTGTCGCCCCATTGGGTGACGAAGGGGTCGCGGGCGTCGAAACCGTCGACGACGATCGGATTGGCCGGGTGCCGGGTCCAGGCGCGGCAGTCCTTCGACGTGGCCAGGTGGAGCTTGTATTTCGAGTTGTCCTCGTCGCCCGCGCAGTAGAGCATGTAGTACGTCCCGTCGCGTTCGACGACGTGCGGCGCCCAAAGATGACGCTCGCGCCACGGGGCCTCGGGCGCGTAGGCGAGCGCATGGGGCTGCTTGTCCCAGGGCTGTTGCAGGAGCGTCTTGGCCGTGGCGTGGGCAAACAGGCGTTCCTTGGTCGGCTTGATCGGCATGACGCCAGTAATGCCGAACAGATGCCACTGACCCTTCGGCCCGTGGATAAGACAATGGTCGTTGATGTACCATTCCTTGTCTGGATCCTCGCCGACGTTGGGGTCGTAGACCTTGATGGACTTGCCCATCTCGACGAGCGGTTTTAGGAGTTCGGTTGGAGCGGCCGGCTCGGCCGCCCAGGAGTGGGTAACCAGTCCACAAGGCGCGGCGACAAGGCAAACGAATGCGACGATCGGGATTCGCACGGTCAATTCCTTTCGGGTGAGAGACGGGGGGGCTACAATCTGCCAGCGTGGCAACCACGGACAGGGCGGGATCACGCCCCATTTTAACATGTAGGCCGCGCCGATGCGCCGAGGGGGATGACTCGATGACGATGGGGCGAATCCCCCCTCGCGTGTCGAATGGGCGCCTCGACCCGAGCTCCATCGACTGTCGGCCGCGACGAACGGCCGATGTGCCTTGCGTCATTCCGACCTCCTGGTGGATCTCGTCGGCGTCCGCGAAGTTGGATGTCAACGCCAGGATATACGCGTGGATGCGCTGGCCGTACGACGTCCAAAGCCGAACCTTGTCTAAATAGTCTTATGTCTTAACCGGCGTATTTTCTCCATTCTGCAAAGGAGACCAGGCTTGCCCCCCTCCAACTGCGACGTCTCGCCTGAATTACCCTTCCGTCGGGTTTATGGTACTACCACTATCGGTTGGCATTGACTTGGACATAGTCGTTCCCGTTCTGACGGCGCGTGTCGCTGCGTTGCCTGGCCCAATGCCTGGCCGATAGCTCTTTGGCAAAGCTCCAGGGCGACGGTCTTTTGGCCGCGAAGCCGCCAGCGGCCTTGTGGAACCACGCGGCCATCACCCCTCTCCTACGGCGCAACTCTTTTCTCTGCAATCGATTGCGCCTAGAATCCCCGCGAGTCTCCTCGTCAGACCTAGCCGGTTTGTGTCCGGCGACCCTCCAAAATCTGCAGGTTCGTCAAATTTAACCATAGGCGGGGATGCTATCGGTTGGGTGGGTGCTCCATGAACGATCCAGGCAAGACGACCGACTATGTGCGGCTGTGGACGACCCACGGGCAGCAGGTCTACGCCTACATTCTGTCGTTGGTGGCCAATCGCGCCGACGCCGAGGAGCTCTTCCAGGACGTGAGCATGACGCTCTGGATGAAGTTCGACCAATTCGTCCCAGGCACCGAATTCCGGGCCTGGGCGTATCGGGTGGCCTTCAACAAGGTCCGCAGTTTTCAGCAGTTGCGACAGCACCGGACGCTCCTGTGCACGTCCGAGGCGCTGGAGATGGTCGATCACGTCGTGCTCAGCGGAACGAAGCAGCTCGACGCCCAGCGCGACGCCTTGGCCGGTTGTTTGGAAAAGCTGCACCCTCGCGACCGCGACCTGATCGACCGCCGCTATCAGCAGGGCGCGCCGCCCAAGACCGTGGCCCAACAAGTGGGGCGCAGCGTGGCGGCCGTTTACAAGGCGCTCACGCGGATTCACGACACGCTGTTCGACTGCATCCGCAAGGCCACCGCCGCGGAGGGCACTCCATGAGCAATTCGCTCCCGTCGGAAAAAGACGCCCGCGTCCGCGCGCTGACGCAGGCGGTCTACCACGAGCAGGCCGACGAGGCGGAGATGGCCGAGCTTCGCGCGCTGATCGAGGGCAGCCGCGAGGCGGCGTGGATCTACGCGCAGTACATGCACCTGTTTGCCGGACTGCACTGGGACAAGATGCACGAATGCGCGGCGGCGCAGTCCATCCAAGAGCCAGCGTCGTCGGGTGGCTCGGCCGTTCTGGGATTCCTGGGCGAGTGCTTCCAGCAGGGTGTTTCGTTCCTATCGAAATCGAGCGTCTTCTCGCTTCTGGTGGCGATTGGCCTGCCGGGTCTGGTGCTGGTCGTGTTGGCGTTCGGCCTGTTCTGGCAGACGCCGCGCGAGGCGCGCGTGGCGTGGCAGACGTCGCACGCGGCCACGATCGCCCGCACGCTCGATTCCAGCGGGACGCTCGGCGATTCGTCCACTCCGCTCGCCGTGGGAAGCGCGCTGGCCGCGGGCGAGACGATCTCGCTTGCGCGCGGCGTGGTCGAGGTCGCGTTCGCCGACGGCGCGCGCGTGATCCTGGAGGGGCAAACGACGCTGGACGTTCTCGGCCGCAACGCGGGCCGGCTCCGCATGGGCCGGTTGTCGGCCACCGTGCCCCCCAGCGCGCACGGCTTCGCGATCGACACGCCCACGGCGAAAGTGGTGGACCTGGGCACGAATTTTGGCGTCCGGGTGGCGTCCGACCAAGTCGCCGAGGCGCACGTTTTCGGCGGCAAGATCGAGGTCTCGCCGGCGGTGCCTGCCGGCGCGCCGGCCACGCCCCTTCGGCAATTGGTTGCCGGCGAGGCCGCCCGGATTCACGCGGCCGTGGACCAGACGCCGCGCGTCGAGGCGATCTCCGCGTCGTCCGACGAGTTCGTCTTGCGCCTCCCCCCGGAAATCCCGCGTCCGCGGGGCCCGCCCATCGACCGGCTGATCGCGTCGGTCGTCCGGCGCGACGGCCGCGGCAACAACCGCGCTCCGATCGGTCCCTTCGACGGTCGAACGCCCCCGCTGCCTTCCGATGCTTGGGGACTTCGCCCCGGCGCGATGTTCTACTCGGACCGGCTCTACGTCGTTCGGAACATCGACGAACCCCTCGTCGGCGCCGATTACGTCCGGACGTTCAACTCCGACAAGTACGACCCGAGCCACAGGTACGACGTCACGTTTCCAACCAACCGCGGCGAGGTCTTCGCCATGGTTCTTTTGGACGATCGCGCGGCGAAAGCCGCCGCCGAGCGGCAAGCCTTCGTGGATCGGATTGCGTTGGCATTCGCCCGTCCGGGCAGTTTCTTCGACACCGGCTATCGGGTCCTCGTCGACGACACTCCGGACGGCGCCGACCACCTCTTTTGCGCGTTCGGCATGACCGTGCCCACCACGAATGCCGCGGGCAAGCCGATCACGTACGCTTTTGGCGGCGTTCCCCGCTCCCCGAACCGCTATTCCCATTACGTCATCGCCGTCCTGCCGCAACCGCCGCCGGCGCGGAAGTAGACCCCTCTCCAATGACCTTGATCTTGCCATCATGTTAGACGCAGCCAAACGTTGTCATCGCGGCTTCACGCTGGTGGAGTTGCTCGTGGTCATCGCGATCATCGGCGTGCTGATCGCGCTCTTGCTGCCGGCCGTCCAGGCCGCTCGCGAAACCGCGCGGCGGATCCAGTGCGGCAATCACCTCCGCCAGATGGGCCTCGCGATCCTCTCGCACCACAACGCGCATCGGCGATTTCCCTCGGGCGGCTGGGGGCTGTATTGGATCGGCGAGCCGGAGCGGGGCACCGACGAGAAACAGCCCGGCGGATGGCTGTTCAACATCCTCGACTACATGGAGCTGTCGAACGTCCGGACGATGGGCGAGGGTCTGAGCGGAAACGCCCGCGGCGCGGCGCTGGCGACGCGTTGCGCGATGCCCGTGCCTGGTTTCGTGTGCCCTTCGCGCCGGCCCGCCAAAGCGTTTCCGGACACACACAGCAACTACTGCACGGCGGGCTTCAACGGACACATGATCGTGAGCATGTCGTTCCGATCCGACTACGCCGCCTGCGCCGGCGACCAGTCCACCACGCAGTTCTTCGACGACACCCCCGAACGCCTCGTGGACGGCGACAATCCCCTCTGGCCCTGGCCCAACACGGACCACCTGACCGGCGTCTGCTTCCTGCGCAGCGCGATCACGATCGACGACGTTTCCGATGGAGCGAGCCAGACGTATCTCGTCGGCGAGAAATACCTCAACCCCGACGCCTACGAGACGGGCACCGACCCGGGCGATCGGGAGATCTGCTACGTGGGTTTCAACAACGACACGTTCCGAACCGCCTACGCGGCGCCCAAACAAGATCAACCCGGCGTTCAGGACGATCGCGCGTTCGGCAGCGCGCATGCGGGCGTTTTCCAGATGCTCTTTTGCGACGGGTCGGTCCACGGCATGCCCTTCGCGATCGAGGCGTCCGTTCACAGCGCGTTGGCCAACCGCGCCGATGGAATGCGCATGAACGCCTCGGAAACGTACTAACAAACGATAGACAAACCACTCTCAATCCAACCCCTCTTTTTGGAGACCTCATCCGATGAGCCGCGCTTCACAATGCCTCTTTCTTTTCGCCGCCATCGCCGCAGCCGCCCTGGGCGCGCCGCGCGGCGCCGCCGCGGTGACCCTGCCGTCCGACTTGTGGCTTTTCCCCGGCGAGACCTTCATCGAGTTGATCGACGCCGATCTGCCCGAAGGAAACACGACCAACGCCGCCGCCGGCTGGGGTTTCCCCGACACGAGCGATAGCTCCGTCACCGTCAATGGCAACGTCGCCGACAGCAAGGATCACACGCTGGGCATGATGGACATGACCATCTCCGGTTTGACCCCGTACCAAACGTACGGCTTCGACGCCATCATCTTCGGAAAACGCGACGACCCCCTCGCCTATGGGCTGTCGGCCGGCTTCGACTCGGTTTTCCCGCCGGGATACGACGCGTTGGGAGACTACGGTCGCCGGGCCGTCTTCGCGCTGGGTGGCGGCGCGCTGTACCGCATTCCCCTAGGCGACGCGGTCGCCGACTCCAACGGAAACGCCCACGTCTACCTCGACACCTTTGGGAGCTATCGCGCCCAGATCGACGGCGTCGTCTATCGCGAGCCGGTCGCGCCCCCGACCCCCACCTTGATCGGCTCCGTCACCCGCGGCGGTGGAGCCGAAGGAAACAGGCTCCCCATCGGACCCTTCGACGGCTCCTCCGGCGTCGTGCCCTCCTCCGATTTCGGCCTGCAATTGGGCGGCCAAGCCTACTCGGACCGAAACACCGTCCTCGACATCGTCGACGAGCCCCTGCGCGGAGCCGAATACGTCCGCACGTTCAACGATGATCGCGCCGCGCCGGACGTGGAATACTCCGTGACGTTTCTCTCGCGCGTCTTCGCCATGCTCACCATCGACGACCGCGCGGTGAACCCGCAGGCCTGGGTGGACGCCATCGTTGACGCTTTCGCCGCGCCAGGGACCTTCACCGACACGAGGCTCCAGATCAGCGCCGCCGACCGTAGCAGCGCTACCTCCGCGCCCCATTACTCCTCCGTCTACGGGGCGTGGCTCGACGCGGGAACGTACGTCTTCGGCGGCGCGGGTCGCGAGGAGGGCGAGCCCGCCGAAGGCATCTCGAATTTCTTCCAGATTCTCGCCCTGGCCGACGCGCCTCTGATGCCCGCCGGACCCGGCGACGCGGACAACGACGGCAACGTGGATGGGGATGACGCGGCCATCCTCGCCGCCAACTGGCTGCTCGAAATCGCCGGTGGCCCGAACGTTGGCGACTTCAACAGCGACGGCTGGGTGGACGACCTCGATCTGGCGATCCTCTCGGCCAACTGGTCGCCCGCGCCCGCCGGCGCCGCCGTGCCCGAGCCGGCCACCTGGACGCTGCTGCTCGCTTTGGCCGCCGCCGGCGCAATGCTTCGGCGACGACGCGTCTGACGCCATACTGGCGCCCTCGCGCGACCCGCACCTCGCGCAAAGGGCACGACGCCAGCCCAGCAGGGTGGAAGATCGGTTCCACCTTGCTGGGCTTTATTCCTCGCGCAGCGCCGCCACGAGCGGCGCGCCGACGGCCGCCCGCACCGCCGCCAGGCTCGCGATCAGACCGACCAGGAGGACGAGCCCGAGCGTGCCGGCCAGCGACGCCCACGGAATCGTCGCGCCGCCGGCCAACAGGTGCGGCACGAGCGCCACCAGCGCGGCCACCGCGCCGCAGACGAGGCCAGCGACCAAGAGCACGGCGTTCTCCGCGGCGACCAGCCCCCCGATCGCCCGGCGGCCGAGCCCCACCGCGCGCAAGAGCGCCAACTCGCGCCGTCGGGCCAGCACATTGCGGACCTGGACGGCGGCCAGGCCAAACGTGCCCAACAGCAACCCCAACCCGCCCAGACTTCGGAACGTGGCCAGATACGTGTTCTGCACGGCGAGGAAGTCGGCCAGACGCTCGCCCGACGGCTCGGCCGAGAATCCGTAGTCGCCCAACGTCCGTTCGAGCGCCGCCCGCGCGGCCTCGGCTCGCTCGGGCGGGGCCTCGATCAGAAAGAACCGACAGCCGCTTTGGTCGGGAAAGAGCCCGAGGAATTCGTTTTCGGCGATCAACAGGTCGCCCTGCATCAGACTGTTGTCCAAGAGGCCGGCCACTGTCATCGGCACGCCCGGTCCCGCAGCCAACGGCAGCGTGTACCCCTCGCCAAGCCCGCGCCACAGGTGCAGCGCGTAGTTGGCCGTGTTCTTGTCCATCACGACCGGCACGGGCGGGCCTTCTCCCTCGCGGCCAGCGCCTGTTTCCAACGCCGTCCATGGGTTCTTCGCATCGGCCGCCGCGGCCCAGGCGAATCCGCCCCGGGCGATGAGCCGCTCGCCGACGCCGAGCACCCTCGGTTGCCGAGCTTGGTACAGATTGAGGCAGCTCGCGTCGTCGCCCGAGCGCACGCGAAACGAGTAAACCGCGCAACCCTCAAGAATCGCTTCGTCTTCGTCCGAGAACCCCAGCGCGCGGCGGCCCTCGAGGGTGTTCAGGTCCTGATAGATCGGCTGATCCGACTCGGCCACCAGCGCGAAGCCGCCGTCGCCGCTGGCCCGCCGCGGCGGCCGGTCCGTCGGGTCGATATGAAACGCGCTCATCGCCACGATCAGGAAACACGCCGAGGCCACCAGGCCGATCGACAGGCTGCTGCGGCCGGGATTGCGGGCCGCATTGCGAGCAGCCAGCCGGAGGAGGTTGCCGCGGCCCGGCGCAATCGCCCTGCCCGCCGCCCCGCGGACCAACCACCCGCGCACGAACGTCACCAACGCCGCCAACACCAGCGCCGCCGCGCCAAAGAAAGCCCCGGCCTCGTACCGCGGGCTTGCCATCGCCGTCAGCGACGCGCCCACGGCTGCCGCGGTCAAGAGCAGCCCAACCCAACGATCGTACCGCCGTTTGCGCGGAGATTGGCCCGCAACCGGCGCGGGCTCGCATTCGCCCGCCAACAGCCGGCGGGGAGACGCAAACCCCAGCCGCCAGGCCGACGCCGCAATCGCCGTCGCGGCCGCGGCCAGTCCCAGCGTCAAGCCCGCCAGCAGACTCGCCGGCGCGGCATCCAGACGCACGAAAGGCGTTCCCACGGCCGCGAGCCACCAGGTTCGCAGCCCTCCGACCATCAACCCCGCGTAACCCAGGGCCAACAACACGCCCACCAGACTCCCCAGCGCCGCCACCGCGAGCCCCTCGGCCAGGAGTAGTCGGGCGATTCGCCCCGTTCGGAAACCCAACGCCAAGAGCAGGCCAATCTCCGCCGCCCGGCTCTGCACGCCCAAACGGAAAAGTATCGCCACAAGCATTACCGCCGAGGCGACCAGGAAAAAGCTCATCGCGAGAAAGAGCACGCCAAAGGGCGTCGCGCCGGACGACGCCTCGAGGGCTTGCTGTTTGACCGGCTGGAACACGAAACCCATGGCGCGGGGATCCAACTCGATTCGCGCGAGCGTCTTGGCGTCTGCTTCGTCCTTCGGCGCAACCCGCAGCGACGTCGTCCGCCCGAAACGGCTCGCCCAAAGCCGCCGACCGGTCGCCAGCGAGACGAACGCCTTGGGCGTCGCGCGGTGCTCTTCCCAATAGGCTTCGTCGTCGGGTCGGATCCGGCCCGCGTCGAAGGGAAACGGCGGGTCCCAGTCGGCCATGGTGAGCTGGTCGGTCACGCCGGCGACGCTTGGAACCAGCGCCGGATCGGCCGCCGCGCCGGTCAGGGGCGCGATCGCCGCCAGCCGCAGCGCGACCGATCGCTCCCGCAGCGTCCCGTGCGTGGTTTCCGGTTCGAAATAGGCAATACGGATTTCATCGCCCACCTTGGCCTGCAACTGTTCGGCCGCCCACTGGTTTAAGACGACTTCGTCCTTCGCCAGCGGTCCGATCGGTTTTCCCGCCGCGTCGCGCAGCGGCCCCAGCGGCGCCGCCGCGTCGAAGTCGACGCCCGCGACGGTGGAATAGGGAATCTCGCGCTGGCCGCGGGCAATCGTGTTGGCCAAGTACGCCAACGCCGGCCGCACCCGCCGCGAGCCGAGCGCCTCCTCGATTGCCGTCTCGCTTCGCGGCTCCAGGAGCAGCCGGTCGGACGTGACGTTGACGTAGCCGAGGGGCGTCTTTTCGATCCGCAACCCGTAGTCGGTGGGTCGCGGATGAAGCATTGTCTCAAGCCGTTCGACCGCCCCGGGGACGGTCCCGATTTTCGCGTCCGCGAAAAGGGGACTGTCCCCTTCGGTTCGCTCCGCCACGAGAATCGCGTTGGCCCGGCCGGGCTGGCCGAGCAACTCCGCCAACGCCTCGCGGTCAAGGAACGCGTTGCGCGGCGTCTGCTGCGCGCTGCGCAGGGCGAAGCCGCCCAGCCCCTCGCCAGGCACGATTGCCTCGACCGTGAGCCGGGCGCTGCGCAGCGTATCGTTCTTCCGTCCCAGCGGACTGTCGGCCGGGATCTCCTCGGGCCGCGCAAGGTGCAGCACCACGACGTCGCCCACGGCGGCCCCCAACGCGTCGGCCAGCGGCCGGTTGAGCACCACCCACCGACCCGACGGCTCCGCCGCCCCGGGGGCTGTCACGATTTTCGCGCCAGCGAAAAGGGGACCGTCCCCTTCAATTTCTTCAATTGGGCCGAGTGGGCCGAACCGGTCGTCGCACCCAATCACATTCACTCGCCCCACGCGCCGCGCCTGCCCCGCGGCGCCGGCGCGCGAAAGGCTCGCCCGCAGGAGGACGACCGGAACGGCGTCGGAGAATCGCTCGTCAAAGCCCGGTTGTCGCGCCAGTTCGTCGGCCAGTTCCGCCAGGAAGAAGCGATCAACGACCAGGGCGTGGTCGATCCGCCCCAGCCGCGCGATCGCCAACCGGCGGAGGCTAGCGCGCATCGAGTCGCCCACGACCAACGCGCCGGTCAACACGGCGACGGCCGCCGCCACGGCCGCCGCCACGGCAAGATTCGTCCGCCAGTGGTGGACCAACGAGGCGACGACGAGTCGGGCGACGTTCATGGGATCTGGGCGTCCTCGCGAAGGCGTCCCTCGTCCAGCGCGAGCCGCCGGTTCATCATCGCGGCCAGTTGGGCACTGTGCGTCACCACGACGAGCATCGCCTCCGACTGCCGCTGAAGTTCCAACAGGAGTTCTCCCACGCGCTGGCCCGTCGCACGGTCGAGATTACCGGTCGGCTCGTCCGCCAGAACGAGCCGGGGCCGATTCATCAGCGCCCGCGCCAATGCCGCCCGCTGCCGCTCGCCGCCGGAGAGTTCCGCGGGCCGGTGTTCGAGCCGCCGGCCGAGCCCCACGCGATCCAGCAGCTCCCGAGCGCGCTGGACGTCGTCCGGCGTGGTCCGCCCCGCGGCCAACGTCGGCACGAGAACGTTTTCCAGGACGGAGCACTGCGGGAGCAGGTGATGGTCCTGGAAAACGAAGCCGATCTTCCTGGCCCGAAGCGCGGCCAAAGCGGCCTCGTTCAGCGCCGCGACGTCCTGCCCATCGATCGCCACGCGCCCCGCGCTGGGTGGCTCGAGCGTGCCCAGCACGTTCAACAGCGTGCTCTTGCCCGACCCGCTGGGCCCCACCACCGCCACGTTCTGCCCCGGCTCCAGCGACAGCGACACGCCCCGCAGCACCACCAGCGGCTCGGCCCGCGTGGAAAACTCCTTCGTCACGTTTTCGACCACCAGCGCGGGCATTGCCATTAAGCCGCGTGCCGCTTCGCACGCGCAAACGTGGGCGTGAACCACCAGCAACGAACTACTGTTCAAAGGGATCGCCGAATCCAAACTCGTCCCATCCGGACGCGCCGGACGATTCGTCCGGCTCGCTCGGGATGAGGTTCGCGCCCGGAGCCGGCATCTTCTTTGGGTTGGGTTCCGGCGCCGGCTTGCCGAACTTCTCCTGGTATTTCTTCCGGAACAACGCGAGTTGCTTGACGATTTGCCCGCTGTGTGGATCGAGCTGCGCCGCCTCGATCTGGGTTTTCACCGCGGCGGCGTAATCGCCCTTGGCGAAGTAACAGCGGGCAAGCGTGTCCAGACAGCCGGCGCTTTGCGGCTGGATCTCGATCGACCGCCGCGACGCGCGCAGCGCCTCGTCCAGGTCGCCTTCGGTGTTGGCGACGAGCCACGCAAGCTGGTTGCACGGCGACGCCTGCGTTGGCATCCGCTCGATTTCCTGCCGCGTTAGCTGGACGACCTGGTCGATGCGCTGGACAATTTGCTTGTGAAACTCCGGCGTCTGGTCTGGAAGATGATAGCAGGCGATGAGGACCTCGACGTTCGTCGGATCGGCCGCCAGCGCTTCCTCGAGATAGCGCCGGTGCTTGGCCGGATCCTTGCCCCCGGCAAAATGGCAGGCGTACAGGTAGTCCCGCTGCGCCGCGGCCTCGGCCAGGGTGCGGGCGGCCGTGGCGGCGGCGCCTTCTTTTTTCAACGCTTCGACCAGCTCGGCCATCACCTTCGCCGCGCGCAGCTCGTCGGCTTGGTCGTGCAGCATTTGGGCAAGATAGTAATAGGCTTCGTTGCGCAGGGGGTTGCTCGTCACGGCCAAGTCCATGACGCGGCGGTACTCGCGCTCCGCCCAGCGGAAGAGCCCTTCCCGCTGCAACGCGAACGCCATCTGGAAGTGGACGATCGCCCGGGTCTTCACGTCCGCCAGATCCATCGCCAGCGCGCGGGTGGCGGTTGCCTCGGCCAGCGCGGTCTCGCCGGCCAACTCGTACGCCTGCGCCGCGGCGTAGAGCGTCGCCCACGGATTGCGCAACAACCGTTGGGCGAAGTCGGCCGGATCCGTCTTGAGCGCCTCCCAAAGCCGGCGTTGGACGATCCAATCCACGTGCGGCGAGAGCATCGCCGCCAGATCCACCCGGGGCGCCAATACCGCGCGAATCGCCCGCGCCACCGCCGCCGGATCGGCCGCCGCCAGCTTGCACGCCCAATGAAGCTGCTGATCCGCCAGCGCCGCGACAATCCGCGGATCGGTTTGCGGATCGCCGCGGGCCAGGGCGGCCTGCTCCTTGTCCGTAAGCGCCGTCCACGCCGCCATCGCCTCGCGCGGGGCATCGTGGAATTGCGCCAAGACGCGGAGCCATCCAGCCGCCTCGCGCCGGCACGTGGCCAAATCCAAACGCAGACGCTTGGCCAACGCCTCGCTGGGCGGGTTCCGCGGCGAATGCGCGGCGATAATCGCAACCGCCGCGTGCTTCGAGAGAATCTCCGAATCCTCGAAACGAGTCAACCGGCACAGCGCGGCGATGCCCTTGTCCTCGGGCAGCTTCGCCAGCCTCGCCATCCGCGCCAGCTGCTCGCCCAACGGAACGAGCCGGAAGTTCCGCAGGCACTCGACCACTTCCGGCGGATCGTCCTTGTCGATCAGATGCACCTGCATGAGCCGCAGCAGATACTTCGCCCGCGAGGCAATCTCCAGGTCCTCGTGATCCCGCGCCGCCGCCAGCGCGTCGAACGCCGCGAAGCCCAGCCGGGCCAGCTCCGCCTGCGCCCGCTGGCGGACCTCGTAGTCCGGATCGCCCAACTCCGCGACGAGCGCGTCGATCGCCGGCCGCTGGGCAGGCGGCGGCGCCGGGTCGGCCGCGCGCGCCGGCGCAGTCAAAAGAACCAGACTCGCCCAAACGACACCGAAGGCCAGGGGTCTACATGTCGCCCACATCGTATTGCGCACCTTGCCCCCGTCACGGCATGCCGTGCATGACTCCACTAACCCCCTCTGGAGATGGGGCAAGCCGGCCACGGCGGAAACCCTTGTCACCAAAGGATACTCCGCCGAATCGCCCCGGGGCAAGCCGCATTCGGCGGATCGGGTGGCTCCTCGGACCGGATTGATCTCGGCCCACGCCGGGCGGAACGCTAAAATCCGCCCCATGGCAACCACCTCCCTGACCACGGGGCCACGCGCCCAGTCATCCCCCTCCAGAGTACCCGTCTATCGCCGGATGCTCGCCGGCGGCGACGTGCCCTTGCGGCTTCCGTGGCCGGCGGTCGCCGTGCTGGGCGGCGCGGCTCTGGCGGTTGGACTCGCCGCAAGAACGCCGCATGGACCGGACCCGCCGGCACTGGTCGATATGCTGGGCGCGTGGCTCGCCGCCTGGGCGACCGCGGCCCTCGCGGCCCGTTGGCTCGGCGGTGGGCTTGGCCTGGCGGCCGGCCTAGCGATGTCGCTGGGCGCCGGCGGCCTTTTGGGCTTGCTCGATCCTTGGATCTGCGCCTCGGCCGCCGCGGCGATTGGCCTTTTTGCCCGTGCCCGCGTACCCGGACGGCTCGCCTGCGACCCGCGGCGCATCGCGCGGGCGGGGGCATTTGCGATACTCGGCATCTGGCTTGTGGCGCGAGGACCCGGCGAACCGGCCACCGTCTGGCTGGTGTGCCTGGCGTATCTCCTGGTCGGGCAGGACACCCGCGGGCTGGGACGGTTCGCGCTCTCCGCCGGGACAATCCTGCTGGCGGTCGCCTTGGCCGCGCGGTGGTGGGCATGCCAACGCGGCTGGCTCGGCGGCGACGCGCCCGCCCTCGATCCTTCGACGTGGCTCGCCGCCGTCCGCGATCCCGCCGACACGCTGGCCCTGCTCGGCCGGCGTCTCGCCGTCGCGCTGTTCCCGTGGTCGCCTTTGGCGATCGTGGCCATCGTCGCGGGAGTTCGCCAGGGCCACCACGCCGCGCCGTTCTGGCGGCTGGTCGGCTGCTGGGCAATCGTCCCCGCCGGCGCGGCCGTTTTGGGATGGATCGACGCGCGATCGGCCGTCTCGCTCGCCGCGCCCGCCTGGGCCGTGCTCGCCGCCGCCGGCCACGGGGCCGCCAGTGCCCAAACCCGCCGCGCACTCCGATTCGGCGCCGTGCGCTAGGCGTCGATCCACTCGCGTTTTGCCGTCACTTCCGTGTGTGCCACTGGCTCCGCCAGTGCGAAGGACACCGCATCACGCGACACGGGCGGAGCCAGTGGCACACACTCCCGCGCCGAAGTCATTGGGGGCGCCGTCTACTTCAACGGAACCCGATAGAGACTCACGCTGTACGCCGGCACGCTTAGCGTTCCGTCGAACGGCGCCTCCTCCGGCCCCGCGATCGCAACCGCTTGCTTTCCCGGGGCGTTGAACGCGCCCGGATCGGGGCCCGCGATCCGCCACAATCGAGCGCGGTCCGCGACGCCGACGGCCTCGACCGCCAACTCGATCGTCTTCTCCTCGCCGTTGGGATTGACCACGCCCACGGTCAGTGCGCGCCCGTCCGCCGTCAAGGCGGCGGCGACGTCCAGCGCCGCCGCGCCGTGGTCGCCCGACACGACGACCGGCGTCGCGCCGAACTGCCGGCGGTACAGCAGCAACGGCAGGGCCGTCGTCGAGAGAAATGCCTCGGTCCTGGTCGTCTTCACGCAGCCGAGGACGTTTACCGTCTGCGCGTAATGGGCCATCTCGATAACGTCCGTGTTGCGGAGATACTCGTGCAAGCCCGCCGCCACGCCCAGCGCGTCGCGCAACTGATACACGCAACCGGCTTCGCCATATTCATAGGGATGGTACCAGTAGTTCCATTCATCCATGGCGATGGGAATGACGCGACCGCCCAACTGCTTCAACTCGGCCTGGAGCTTGCGGTGTCCCTCCGCCCGCTGGCGGATTTCGTTCACCATACGTTGCGCGTGCTCGACGGGATTGTCCTTCCGCTCGCCCACGTAAAAGTGCTCCGAGATGTAGTCCATCGCGCCGCCGCACTGCTCGAGCATCGCGCGGGACCAACCGCGCTTCTCGTCCGGATCGTGCCTGGGGTTTCTCCCGCCCAGGCAACCCACGCCGATGAGCTTCACCGTCGGATCGACCCCGCGCATGGCCTCGGCGACCAGGTTGTGCTTTTGCGTGTAGTGGCTCAGTTGCATGAACCCCAACTGCCAGGGGCCAAACATCTCGTTGCCGACGCACCAGTAGCGCACGGCGTAGGGCTCTGGGTGGCCGTTTTTTGCCCGCCACGAGCCGCCGATCGTGTCGGCCGGCGCGTTGCAGTATTCCACTTCTTGCGCGGCGGAGAATGCGTCGCCGAAGCCCGTGTTCACGGCGATCAACGGCTCCGTCTTCAACTCGCGGCAGAAATCCAGGAACTCGTCGATGCCGAAGTCGTTGTGCTCCACGCCCGTCCAGGCGGGATTGCGCCGCGGCGCCCGACGGTCGCGAGGGCCGAGCCCGTCGCGCCAGTCGTAGCCGCTGACGAAATTACCGCCGGGCCACCGATACATCGGCGAATCCAGTTGTTTCAGCACCGCGAGCGTGTCCGCCCTCATGCCGCGGACGTTGTCGGCCGGCATGAGCGAGAGCGTGCCCACCCGCGCCGCCCCGCCGGCGGTTACCCGGATTTCGAGCGTCGCCTTGTCCGTCCCGGCCCCGGCGGTAAACGACAAGGCGTGCTTCCGGTATTCGCCCGGCGCGGCCGAAAGCGTCCGCGTCCGCCGCGCGCCGTCGTCGTCGCCCCACGCGAGCGTCACGTCCACCGAACTCGCCTCGTTGCCCGCGGCCGCGAGCCAAATGTAACCCACGTACTGCTTCCGATCGACCACGCCCAAGTCGCGCTGCCGGATGCCCGCCCCGGGCGCGATTTCCGGCGCGTGCCGGCCGACAAACGGCGCGTCGGTCGCCATGCGCACGCCCTCCGGATCACCCAGGATCTCCCAGGGCGACGCCCCCACCACGGGAAACCGCGAATCCACCAAGCCCGTATACGGCGCGTAATCCTTCGCGATCGGGAAGAAGAACTTCCGGTCCTCGAGCATCTCGGCCCAAATGCCCCCGTAGACGCACCGGCCCAAATGTTCGATGAACTGACCGTAGAGAAACGGATTGGCCTCGGGCCGCTTCTGGTCCGCGTGGATCGTCACGCCGATCGGCTCGGCCGCCGGGGCCAGGCCAACCGCCGCCGGCGCGGCAAGAACAAAACCAACAACAAGAACAGACAATCGCGTCATGGCGAGGAATCTCCTTGCGGTTTGAGGCGGGACGGCCCGGGCGAAGCCCGTTGCGGCAAACCAACGGCAGGCGCGCGGCACGCGCGCCCCCTATCCTGAACCCTCGCGGCCGGGCGCGTCAACCGGCCAACAAAAAAGGCCGCCCCGTGAGAGACGGCCGGCTGCTCCGCGGAGCAGTGCCTGCGAATGTTTCGTCGTTGTTGTTGCGAAAAGCCGCAGGCTGGGATCGGTTACACTAGTCATCACCTTACCAATCCGATACAACGACGTCAAGCGACCGGATCGCAAAGTTCCGGCCATCTCTCCATGGTGGGGTATCGGCCTCTTCAGAGCGAGGGCAAATCATGGCGGGACTTACACTTGGGCTCGATCTCGGCCCAAACTCCATCGGATGGGCGCTGATTGACGAGGACAACCAAACGATCGTCGACGCGGGCGTTCGCGTGTTTCCGGAGGGGGTGGATCAGTTCGACACGGCCAAGGAGGTCTCGCCCACCGAGGGCCGGCGGGTCGCCCGGGGGATGCGACGGCAGATCCAACGCCGCCGCCGGCGCAAGGCCCTCGTGCGCGAAGCGTTGGTCGAGGCCGGGCTGTGGCCCGAGGAGCCCGAGGCATTGAAGGCCCTGCGGGACGCCGATCCGTATCAACTCCGCGCCCGGGCGCTCTCGGAGAAGCTCGCGCCGCATGAGCTTGGCCGGGTGTTCTACCATCTGGCCCAGCGGCGAGGGTTTCAATCCAATAAGAAGAAGGACCGCGGCGACGCGGAGCTCAAGGGTATGCTGGCGGAAATCAGCCAGATCGAAGCCAGCATCCAGCAAAGCGGCTGCAAGACGCTCGGCCAATGGCTCGGCGAGAAGTCGCGCCGGTTGGACCACAAGAAACGCGGCGAGGACGACCACCTCCGCCGGCGCCACACGCGGCGCGCCATGTACGAGGCGGAGTTCGAGGCCATCTGGCAGGCGCAGCGCGCGCTGGGCCACGCCGACCTGCTGACCGACGCCCTCAAATACGGCGACCAAGGCAAGCGGACGTATCCGGCCCGGCCGGCGCCGCGCAAGGCGGGCCGCTCGCCGCTGGAGGAGTTTGGCCTGCACGGGCTCATCTTCTTTCAGCGGCCCATGTTCTGGCCCCGGTCGGTCGTCGGCCAGTGCGAACTCGAGCCCAAGCAGAAGCGATGTCCCAGGGCCGACCGGCGGGCGCAGCGGTTTCGGCTGTTGCAGGAGGTGAACAACCTGCGGTACGTCGATCTGGGCGCGCGGACGGAGCCCCGGCCGCTCGACGACGAGCAACGCGCGCTCTTGCTGGACAAGCTAGGTCAGACCGAGAAGATGACGTTCGACCAGATCCGCAAGGCACTTGGGTTCCTGGAGAGCATCCGGTTTAATCTCGAAAAGGGCAAGCGACCCTATCTCTTGGGCCTGGTGGTCGACGTCCGATTGGCCACGGCCACCGGCAAAAAGTGGCACGACCGACCCGAAGAGGAAAAGAACGCCATCGTGCGGCTCTTGATCGACAACCAGCAGGACGACGCGGCCCTCCAGCGTCGGCTGGTGGACGAGTTCGGCATGACGGACGCGCAGGCCAAGGCGGCCGTCGAGGCGGACTTGCCCGACGGGTATGCCAATTTGAGCCTGAAGGCGATCGACAAGCTGCTTCCACACATGGAGAAGGGCCTGGTCTATCAAGCCGAGAGCGACACGGAGCGAAGCGCCCTGCACGCGGCGGGGTATCTGCGTCGCGACGAGCTGCGGCGACGGCTGTTCGACAAGCTGCCCAACCCGCAGCGCGTGCGCGACTGCCCGATCGGCGACCTACCCAACCCCGTGGTGCGTCGGACGCTCGTCGAGCTGCGCAAGGTGGTCAACGCCATCTTGCGCAAGCACGGCCGGCCCAGCGCGGTGCACGTCGAGATGGGCCGCGACGTGAAGACGCGCCCCCGCAGGGGAACGGAGGCGTACCGGAAGTACCAGGACCGGATCGCCGAGCAACGCGAGCGGGAGGCCCGGCGCGCGGCCGCTGCCCAGGCGCTGCGCGACTATGGGCAGCCGGTCACCCGCGACAACATCAACCGTTACCTTCTCTGGGAAGATCAGAAGCAGGAGTGCATGTATTCGCACCCGGCCAAGTCGATCAGCTTCGCGCAGCTTTTTGGCGGTGAGGTCGACGTGGACCACATTCTGCCGCGGTCGAAGTCGTTGGACGATTCGCAGAACAACTTGGTGGTCTGCTTCCGCAAGGCGAACGCCGACAAGTCGGACCGGACGCCCTACGAGTGGCTCGCCCACGGCCAGCCGGAGCGATACGAGGCGATTTGCGTGCGGGCAAGCGCCCTGATGCGCGATGGGCGTATGCCGTACGGCAAGTATCGCCGGTTCACGCAGAAGACGGTCGAACTGGACGATTTCATCTCGCGTCAGCTCAACGACACGCGGTATATCGCGCGGCTCGCCGGGGAGTATCTGCGGTGTCTGTTCGAGGCGCCCCATCACGTGCTGGGCCTGAAGGGCCAGCTCACGGCCGAGCTGCGGCACGGTTGGGGGCTCGACACGGTCCTGGCCGAACTGCCCGACAGCCCCGCCTGGCAGGAGCAAGGCAAGCTCCGCGATGGCGAGAAGAATCGGGCGGACCACCGCCACCACGTGATCGACGCCATCGTGCTCGCCCTGACCAGCCGGAAGCGGCTGCAGGAGCTTTCCCGCATCCATGCACAGGGTGGGACCGAAGCAACCGGCGAGCTGGTCGTCGATCCGTGGCTTTCCTTGCGCGACGACGTTGCGCGGATCGTCCGCGACATCAAGGTCTCCCACCGCGCGTCGCGCAAGACGAGCGGCAAGTTGCACGAGGAGACGTTCTACGGCAAAACGGAAACCGAGGGCGTTTGGGTCGCCCGGAAGCCGGTGGAATCGCTCTCCCCCAACGAGATCGACGGCATCCGCGACGCGGGGATCAAGCGGATCGTCGTCGAGCGGTTGCGGGAGCACGGGGTAAAATTCGGTCGCGGCACGACAGGAGGTCCTAAATGGAGAGCGGCTTTGGCCAAGGCCTTGGCGAATTTGAGGATGTGTTCCGGAGTACCAATCAAAAAAGTCCGCGTTGAGAAGAAAGATGGCACGATTCGATCGATTCGCAATGGCGCGCCAGGCGAAGTGTGTGTCAAACCCGGCAAAAATCACCACGTATGTATTTTCGAGTTTACGGCGAAGGGCAAAACGAAGCGAGAGGCCGTACCGATCTCGATGCTCGAGGCGGCGGCCCGAGTAAAACGGAAGGAGCGGGTAATCCAACGAACGCATCCCAAGCGGCCGGAGGCGAAGTTCATCATGTCCCTGTCGCGCGGCGAGATGGTCCTGGCCAACTGGAAGGGTGAGGAGAAGCTCCTCGTTTTCAAAACGGTTCCTTCAACTTCGCTACAGATGGTGTTTGCCGAACACACAGATGCCAGGAAGAAGAAGGAATACCGAAAGTACACTGCCAATGCCAACACTCTTAATGCCCGCAAGGTGACGCTCGATCCGTTGGGCGAGATCCGCCGCGCGGGCGATTGACAAAACCTCCCCTCTCCCGCGACGCGGGAGAGGGGACGGGGTGAGGGCCCTCGCGTGGCACGGCCGCCTCGGCCGTGAAAATCAGCCAACACAGCCGAGGGCGGCTGTGCCACAGGATAGACCGCGCGCATCGATCGTCGTCCTGAGCGCAGCGAAGGATCTCGCGTCCGCGAGCGTTAAGGAGATTCTTCGCTGCGCTCAGAATGACGCGCCGCGCTCGGAATGACGCGCCGCGCTCGGAATGACGCGC
>JAFGDS010000091.1 GCA_016931995.1 Pirellulales bacterium | reverse complement strand
TCCTTGCCACTCATGGAATCCTCCTTCGCTTCGGGTTATACTAACCCGCAACAACGAGAATTCCAATTCCGACTGGGGCAGGACACCCCGAGTAGTCGAGTTTACGAACAGAGCGAAGGAACTCATCGCGGCCGCCAAATTCGAAGTGGACTTTGCCTTTAAGGACGACGCTCCGAGCGACACCGCCTATAAGCCGTACGATCCCGACGCGGAGAAGCCCGCCACGCAGATCTACGTCGAGGCATTGGGCAGCGGACAGGTTGAACTTAGTCAACAATCAGAAAGCGTCAAACAACTCACCAAGAAGTACACCTTGGTGCGATACTACTACCCGGCCGACGTGCGAGATGAAATCCGCAGGCAAGCGGAACCCCTGCTGGAAAAGGAGTAACTCATGGGCACGGAGAATTACCGTTTGATCGCGGGCTTAATCGCGGCGCATCCTGGCCGCAGAATTTACGGCCGCACCCGACTTCAAAAGGAGGTCAAGCTCCTTCAGCGTCTTGATTTCCCTACGGATTACAGCTACACGATCCATTTCTACGGACCGTATAGCGAAGGCCTTCAGGCCGACATCTGCCTACTAGAATCGTTCGGCATGGTTGGGGAGACGATCGAGGTGTCGTTGGAAGGCAAACAGTATTACGTTTTGTCGGCCAAGGATCCAATTGCTCTTGCCTTGCCCGAGATCGCTACGTTTCAGGACACGATCAAGCTCCTCGATGATGCGCCGACGGTTGTGCTTGAACTCGCCGCCACCTACGACGCGTTCCGCGATTCCGGTTCCGACCACCACGACGCCGTTGCGCGTCTCCGGCGGAAGAAAGGGCCAAAGTGCGGCGATGGCAATGAAGAAAGATCCCTGGAACTTCTGAAATCCCTCGGTCTTCCGACCACTTGACCCAAACGGTCGGAATCTCTGAACCTGCCGCCAGCCAACGCTACCGCTGGAACACCGCCTTGATGGCGGGATTCAGGCCGGGGAAGCGGTCAATGAATTCGGCGCGTTGGTGGTCCAACTCGCGCTGCTCGCGCTCGAACGCGGCGGTGTTGAACAGCCGTTCGGGGCGCAGCAGGATCGAATCGACGGAGCGGACGGACCGCGGGACCATCAGGCCGGTCTTGTCCGACATGTCCCAGTCCTCCAGGCCGCCGCGGAACACGGAGTCGAGGATGCCCATCGTGTCGCCCAGCCGGATGTCGCGGAACGTGTTCCCCTCGCCGACCCAGCCGGTGTTGAGCAGGAAGCAGTTGATGTGGGGGTTTTCCTTGAGAATGTCGTAGAAAAGGTTGGCGTGCTCGGCGCGGTCGCCGGCGAGGAAGGGATCGTAGAAGAAGACGTTCTTGATCTTGCCGGCTTGCGTGGGGTCGCCGGCCGACGATTCCATCGACTGGCCCAGCACCATGAACGCGGCCGCCTGCTCGTGGGAGAGCTTGGCCACGGCGGGGATGATCTTTCCGCGGGTGATGATGAAAAAGTTATCCACGCGCGGGGCATTGATGTTGTTGCCCGCGTGCATGAAGTCGCGCCGCTCGATCACCGCGCGGCCGTTGGACGTCCGCTCCAGGTTGAAGAAGTCGAAGGTTCCGTCGGGCTCGACGTGGACGTTTTCGAGAAACGTGCTTCGTTTGAGCGAGCCGTAGTAGGCTTCGATCTGATCGCTGGGATTGAGTCCGTCGGTCTTGACGAACAGGCCGCCGGCCTCGAACCCGCGGAACGATCCGTCGCGGTGCAGGATGCCGCCGTCGTCCTGGATGAGCCAGGAGCGTTCGTGGCCCTTGCGGGCGAGCACCTTGCACGTGGTGCTTGTCTTGCCGTTGGCGCTCAGGGCGACAAAGAGCGAGAAGCTGGTCTGGTAGGGGCCGTGCGAGGTTTCCAGCGTGTCCTTGCGGCAGCCGGCGTGGAGGAAAATGGCGTCGCCCGCCAGCTTCGAGCGGTAGTCCTCGCCCGCGAAGACGCCCTTTTTCCATTCGCCGAAGTAGTTCGTGTCGCGGACGATCTTGACGAGCCGGCCCTGGGGCGAATGGGCGTTGCGGATGGTGATGTCCTTCTGGGGAAGCGGTTTGCCGCGGTTCGCCTCGAAGGCGTCGTCGAAGAACATGAGCACTTGATACGTCGGGTCCTTCGCCACCGTGGCCTTGAACAGCTTCCGCCCGGCGTAGGCCACGTGGGCGTAGCGCCGCGGGACGATCAGCCGAGCGGTCACGCCTTCGCTCCCGTCGCCGACCGAAACGTCGATGGCCAGCAGCTCCTCGGCGGCGCTGCGGGCGACGGCCGCGTCGAGCAACCGCTGTTCGTCCTCGCCGAAAGGCGTGTCCACGTTGTTGCGGGTGAACATGGCCGCCCGCGACATGGGCTCGGATTCGGCGACGAGATTGCCGTACTTCGTCACCACGATGCCCGGCTGCGATTCCGCCAGAACGCGCAGCCGGTCGTCGTCGGGGTTATAGATCAGCCGACCCTCCTTCTGGGCCGACTCGAACACGGTCCGGACGGTCTGGAGGAATTGTTCGAACATGGCGGATTCCTTATAGTAATGGTCATGGGTATTCCGGGATCGGTGCAGCCGGTCAAGTATGGCAGACACCCGCCGCGATGCAAGGGCGCACGACGCCCTGAATACCCCCTCTACCGGAGGGGATACGGGCCGTCAGGCCCGTAGGGTGCGTGCTTGCACGCACCCGATGAGACCGATTGGTGCGCGCAAGCGCGCCCTACCTAACTCCGTGGCTACCGCGGCTGCAGGGCGATGGTCGCCTGGTTAAGGTAGCTGCACGTGCACCAACTGGCCGCGTCGGCCATGAGCACGAGTCCGCCGGCCGGCACGGCGTTGATCCAGCAACCGGGGCGGATCCCGCCGTAGTTGCGCAGGGCCTTGTCGCCCTCCAGATCGAAGTAGCCGATGGTGGCCGAGCGGAAGACAAGCATCCGGGTCGAGCCGGCGAGGATGCCGCACCCGTAAGAGCGCGCGAACTGGAACGGGAGCTTCTTGCCGGAGAGCAGGTCCCACGCACCGGGCTGGGCGTAGATCGTGCGGTCGTTGACCAGGGGCCGCGACTCGTAGCTGGCCTTCGCGTCCCAAAGCGGCTCGCCGGTCGAAGCGCGATGGGCGGCCATGCGGCCGCCGACCTCCGAATCGAGACGGAATCGCGTGGCCTGATAGCACTCCAAGAGCACGTCGTGAGGGCAGCTCAAGACGAGCATGGTGCCAAACGCCGTCGGCGGCGACTGCCAGACGAGCTTGCCGGTCTTGGCGTCCAGGGCAACGATCCGGCCGGGCTCGTGCGGTGGCTTCTGCTTGCCTTTCGCGTCTTGTGTCTTGGGCTGCGGCTCGTCGCCCCGGGCCAGGGGTCGGTCGATCAGGTGGACGCGGCCGGCGCCGATGGCGATCGCGTTGTGGCGGAGGGAATGCTCCGCCGGGTGGGTCCAGAGGATCTTGCCCGTGTCTGGATCGGCGGCGAACAGCGCCCGCGACTCGGTGTAGAGCTGGCCCATGTCGGATCTCAGGAACCGATACGTCACCAGGTGTTCGGTGTTGGCCAGCGAGCCGAAGAGGATGCCGTCGTGGAAGGCGAGGAAGCCCCACGTGCCGGGTTTGCCGTCGGCGGCGGTCGGCGTCTGGATTTCGGCCAGCGTGCGGCCGGTGGCGGCGTCCAGCGCGAGGCACTTCTTGCCGTTGTGGACGAAGACGCGGTCGCCGCCCAGGCAGACGTTGCTGCCCGTGCCCGCCGTGCCCATCAGATGCTCCTGATGGTAGGCCAGCAGGATGCCGGGCATGGCCACCTCCCAGAGGGTCCGGCCGTTGTACGCGTCGATGGCGCGTAGCGCGTCAACGCCTTCGACGAACATCCGTCCGCGGTCAACCAGCGGCGCGGGGCCGCGTCCGTGGCGGTTCGGCATGAACAGATCCGTGTCGCGAAACCAGAGCATGGCCAGCGGGCCGTGCAATTGCGCGTCGTTGGCGCAGAGCGTGTTGGCCGGGTCGGCGTATTGGTGGGTCCAGGACGCCACGCCCTCAAGCGGCCCGCGCGCGGCCTTGCGCATCGCATTGGGCGGGCCAAGACACGTCATGCCGCCGAACGGCCGCGCCCAGCGGAGATCGCCCGAATCCTCGGCCAACCAAGCCGGATCGGACACGGATCGGCCGGAGACAACCAGATCGGCGAAATAGTCGGCGTACGGAATCGACTTCGGATCGGCCTGGTGAACCACGACGCGGACGCCTTGGAGTCCCTCGCGGACGAACAGGTCCCGCGCCTTCTCGACGTTTCGTGGATCGGGATCGACGGCGTAGATGCGTAGCTTGGCGCGCCGGGCCAGCTCGAGCGCGAGCCGGCCGTCGCCGCAACCCAGATCGAGGCAGTAGCCCTCGCGCACGCCCGTCTCGCGAACAATGGCATCGGCGGCCTTGGCCTCGGGTGAGTCGGCGCCGGAGGCGGCCGTCGCGGGTTGGGGCTTGTGAACCAGGGGACCGCGATGCCGGGCGCCGTCGAAGCAAACGATCGCGCCCCGGTCGGTAGAAGCCACGAGCCGGCCGTCGGCCGCGGCCAGCGCGTAAACCGTGCCGGGCACGGCGGTTGCCCCAAGTTCCTTGCCGGTGGCGACCTCCACCAGACAGATCTTGCCCTCGCCACCGGCGATGATCCGGTCGCCGGCGACGATCAAACCGTGGACGGGCCCGATGGACAGCGCGGTCGTCCAGGTCGGCGGAGCGAGCACCTGGATGGTTTGTTTTTTGCCCTTGCGATCGACCGTTTCCTTGGGCACGACGAGCGTGTCGCGGGGCCGGCCGACGAGCGTGCCGGGCTTGCCGGGCACGTTGTGGACGACCCACCGCGGGTGGACCACCACCATTTCGCCGGGCTGGGTCGCGCCGGGGCCCGCGTCCAGGACCAGCTTGCCGGTGTCCATCGCGAAAAGCGGCCCGCGGTTGGCAAACCGGCCGTCGAACGCCACGACTTCGGAGCCGCCCAGCGCGCGGTTGGCCTGAAGGTGGAAATAGCGGAAACGTCCGTCCGCGCGGTCCAACGCGGCCGGCACGGCGCGGCCGGTGGGCACGAGGAGCGTGTCGCCGGCGGCCACGAGATGGCCTTGGGCCGACAGCCCGCTCACCGCCCGGGCGGTGGGGTGCGGCTGGTTCATTTCGATCGAGCCGGACGTGTCGTTGGACCAGAGGACCTTGCCGCTTTCGGGATCGACCGCGCGGAGGAAGATGCCCTCGCTGGGCCAGAGGCCCGCGGCGAAGTAAAGCGTGTCGTCCAGAATCACCGGTCCGCCCCGGGCGGGCCACCGCGAGATCATGCGATCGTTGCCCAGCAGCATCTCGTCGCGCGGCCCGCCGCGGAGCTTCCAAAGAAGCCGGCCGTCCTCGGCGTTCAGACAATAGAGATGCCCGTCGTCGCTGACCGCGAAGACGCGATCGCGCCACGCCACCGGCGCGAGCCGCACGGGAGCGTCGGCGAGGAAGGACCAGAGCGTCCGGCCGGACGCGGCGTCCAACGCGCGGACGGCGTCGTCCGACGAGCTGCCGAAGAATACCCGGCCGCCGGCGATCACGGGCTGGTACGCGCGGTCGTAGGTCAAACGGTCCCGATGGGGCCACGCCGACTCCGGCGGGTGCGGCGCGTGATACTCCCACGCCGCGGCGAGCCGCGCCGGCAACGGCTCCTCGGTGTACCCGGTGCGCGCGGCGTCCGCCCGATACGTCGGCCAATCGGCCGCGCCGGCCGGCGCGGCCATGGCGGAACAAAGGGCTGCAAGGAGCGGGATCGTTCGCATGGATCGCATCCTCGATTTCAACGGGGGGCGCGCTTGCGCCACCAAAGGAAGTTGTCGGAAGGCCATTGGGCGCGTGCAAGCACGCACCCTACGGGACTGGAGACAAGCCTGCGCGGTCCGTTCATGGGTGTTCTCCTGCTTTGGAGTGCGGCGACTCGTCGCCGCATTGGCGTTTCTCTGATGCAAGAAGTTCGCGCGGGCGCCCCGAACTGGGACCGTCAATTATAGCGGCTCACGGCGCATCCTCCAAATGAGTGGGCCAGCGCGTTACCCCAGCCGAGGGCGGCTGGGCTACACGGTGGGCCACGCCCGGTGGGAGCCGCTCCTTGACTCGCGTCATGGCACCCTGTAGAGTGGGTTGTTTGCGGGGGCGTCGGCCGGAGACGAGTTTTCGAGCACGGCAAAGGGGACGGTCCCATTCTCGCTGGCGCGGGGATTCGGGAAGTCCGCCCCATCCATGGTCATGCCTGAGCCTGACGCGCGACAAACCGACCTGAACCAGAAGCTGGTCGATCAATATACGGAGATCGCCCGACTGGCGGGGGCGCTTGCCCACGAGATCAAAAATCCGCTTTCGACGATCCGTCTAAACATGGAGCTTCTGGCGGAGGATTTTGGAGAGGCCGAGACGCCCCAAGCCCGGCGAAGTCTGCGCAAGGTGGAGGTGGTGCAGCGGGAGTGCCAGCGGTTGCAGGATCTTCTGGACAACTTCCTCCACTACACAAAGGTCCACAAACCACGTTTGGAGCCGAGCAGTCTGAACGATCAGGTCAACCGCGTGCTGGACTTCTTCCGACCCAAGGCTCAGGAGGCGGGGATCGAGCTGGTGGCCTACTTGGCCGCCGATCTGCCAACCGTGTTGTTGGACCGCGAGGCGTTTTACAGCGCCCTGTTGAACCTGGTGCTCAACGCCCAAGAGGCGGTCTCGCCCGGGGGGCAGATTGTCGCCCGGACGTATGCCACGGCCGACGGCGTCGCGTTGGATCTGATCGACACGGGCCGTGGGATGGACGAGGCCACGCGGGCGCAGATATTCGACGCGTTTTTTTCGACGAAAAGCGGTGGCACGGGCCTGGGGTTACCCACCGCGCGGAAGATCGTCGAGGCGCACGGAGGCCGGATCTCCGTCCAGAGCGAGCCGGGGCGCGGGACGCAGTTCACAATCAAGCTACCCGTTCCGGCAAGAATCTCGGCGGAGGAGCAGCGGCGGTTGGAATGACCTTCCACGAGACTTGTCCCAGAACCCCGATTAACACGTCATGCCGAGCGAAGCGAAGTATCTGAAGTGATTGTAGACCAAGGAGATCCTTCGCTGCGCTCAGGATGACGAATAGGCCATGATGGCGTTCCGAGAGAGTCTCCAGCGTATGCCTGAAACGGCTGCCCTCGGCTGTGTTGGCCGATCGTTCCCAGCCGAGGGCTGCCGTGCTACAAGGATCAAAAGCGGCAACTAATCGCAGCGCCCCAAAGGGCCGTTCACGACGACGGAAACTCAAGAAGGACTCCCTATCATGTGGCTTAAAAGTCGGCGTTTACAGAAGCTCACGGGCGGCGGATGTTTGGAGCGGTGGGGGATCGGGCTGGTCTCCAGCGTGCAGCTTCTGGCCCTGTCGAGCCACAAGGAGGACGGCGTGCCGCAGTTGATCCGGCGGATCCGCCGCCGTCGGCGGTCGCTGGTCACGGCGTTCGAGGCGTACATGGTGTATTCCCTCGCGCGGGCACAGCGGGCCCGACCCGGCGCGATGGCCGAGGTGGGCGTGTACGAGGGCAGCACCGCGCGGATGATCTGCGAGATCAAGGGCGACGTGCCGCTGCACCTGTTCGACACGTTTTCCGGCCTGCCCGAATCGAGCCGGCCGGACCGTGGCGTCCATCGCCAGAAGCAGTTCGCCTGCAGTGTCGAATCGGTCCGGGCGTACCTGGAGGGATTTCCCAACGTCCACTTCCATCAAGGGCTCTTCCCCCAGTCCGCCCAAAACGTCTCGGACGACCGTTTCTCGTTCGTCCATTTCGACGTCGATCTCTACGAGAGCACGCTCAGTTGCCTGGAGTACTTCTATCCCCGCATGATCGCCGGAGGCATCATGCTGTCGCACGACTACTCTATCTTGGCGGGCGTCAAGCAGGCGTTCACCGAGTTTCTGGCCGACAAACCGGAAGAGGTGATCGAATTACCCACCACGCAATGCATGATCGTCAAGCTGTAAGGAGCGGTCCCGGCGCGGCGTCGCCGGGGCGGAATAGGGCACATGGAACCGGATTCGACGGTTTTGGTAACCGGCGCCACGGGCTTCATTGGAACCCGCCTGGTCGAGGTCCTGATCCAGCGCGGGCATAAGGTCCGGGCGCTGTCGCGCGGGGCGGTCCCGAAGCCGCCGCCGGGTTTCGACGCGCCCGGCGGAGGGCCGCTTGCGGATCCGCGGGTCGAGCTGGTCCGCGGCGACATCACCGACGCCGCGGCGCTGGCGCGGGCCGCTCGGGGCTGCCGCTACGTCTTCCATCTGGCCGCGTACGCCAAAAATTGGGCCCCGCGGCGCGAGACCTACTTCGAGCTGAACGTCGGCGGGATGCACAACGTCTTCGACGCGGCCGTGGCGGCCGGCGCCGAGCGGATCGTGTGGACCTCGTCCATCGTGACGCTGGGGCCCACGCGCCCGGGCGAGATCGGCGACGAGTCCACGCCGCGCATCACCGAGCGCTGCCTGACCACCTACGAAGAGAGCAAGCTGCGGGCGGAGCGCGAGGCCCTGCGGCGGGTCGAGCAGGATTTGCCGGTGGTGATCGTGAACCCGACGCGGGTGTTTGGCCCCGGCCACCTCACGGAGGGCAACGCCCTGGCTCGGCTCATCGACGACTACGACCGGGGGCGCGTGCCCGTGCTGCTCAACCGCGGCGCGAACGTCGGCAACTACGTCTTGGTGGACGACGTGGCCGAGGGCCACGTGCTGGCCATGGAACGCGGACGGATCGGCCAGCGCTACATCCTTGGCGGCGACAACGCCACGCTCGCCGAATTCTTCCGGACAATCGACCGGGTGAGCGGCCGGCGGCATTTCCAGATTCCGGTTCTGGGCTTCAGTCCCCTGGCGTTCGCGTGGCTTCAGGAAAAGCGGGCCGAGTGGTTCGGCGTCCATCCGCGGATCACGCCGGGCTGGGTCCGCACGTTTCTCGTGGATTGGGCGTACACGTCGGAGAAGGCCCGGCGGGAACTCGGCTACCAACCCACGCCGCTTGCCGAAAGCGTTCGCCGGACCTACGCGTGGCTCGTGCGACTGCGGGAACGCCAAGGAACCGGGGTGGCTCCGTCGTCCTGAGTGCCACTGGCTGTGCCCGTGCCGTGTAGGGCCGTGATTCGAGCACTGGCGGAGCCAGTGGCACACGAATGTCGAGCACTGGCGGAGCCCGTGGCACACGAATGGGAGACGGGACGATGGGCGAGAGTGCCCTACGACAGGTTGTGGACGCCCTGCGCGGTCCGCAACGCAAGGCGACGCTCATCTTGCTGGGTTCTTGCGTTTTGATGGTTACGTGGAAATACTACGGCTCGCCGGCGTTTTACGCCGCGCATCTGCGGGAGCGGTTTGTCTGGTGGAACGATCCGGCGGCGACCGGGGCGGTCTACTCGATGCTCGCCTGCTTCGTGCTCTTGGGCGTCGCGCCGGCGCTGATCGTGAAGTGGGTGTTCCGAGAACGGCTGGCCGATTACGGCGTCGGCTGGGGGGACCGAGTACGGACGCTCCGCACGGCGGCGCTGCTTATACCCCTGTTCGTCCTGGGCGGGTTTCTCAGCGCCCGCGATCCGGCCCTCGCGGCGGAGTACCCGATCAATCCCAGCGCCGGCCGCATGTTCGCGCTGCACGCGGCATGCTACTTGCTGTTTTACATGGGCTGGGAGTTTCATTTTCGGGGGTTTATGCAATTTGGGCTGCGCGTCCGGCTGGGACCGGCCAACGCGCTGCTCGTGCAGGTGCTCGCCTCGACGCTCTTGCACCTGGGCAAGCCCGCCGCGGAGACCTTCGCCGCGATCCTGGGCGGCATCCTTTGGGGTCTGATTGCCTACCGCACCCGCTCGCTCTTGTCCGGCCTGGCGCAGCACTACGCCCTGGGGTTGACGCTGGACGCCGTCTTGTGTTTTCGCGGCGAGGTCGGCTAGCAGCCTGTTGAAAAAGTCGCAGGGCGCCATGCCCACGGCAAGCGTGGGCATGTGAAACCTCGAAAATGCGCGAAAACATGCCCACGCAAGCGTGGGCATGGCACCCAAAGCCGAAGGAAGCACTTTTT
>JAFGDS010000090.1 GCA_016931995.1 Pirellulales bacterium | reverse complement strand
GCGTAGCTCAATTGGCAGAGCAGCTGATTTGTAATCAGCAGGTTGTGGGTTCAAGTCCCTCCGCTAGCTCGTAACGGAAACCCCTTGGTTTTTCGGGCTGGTGGGGAACCGGGCAGGGACGGTCGGGCAGCCCGAGAAACGCGTCCGGTCCGGCGTGGCCGGCGTTGTGGGTGAGAAACCACGGATTCACGAATCGGTTCTGGGGGGTTTCCCGAGCGGTCAAAGGGGTCAGACTGTAAATCTGATGGCAACGCCTTCGCAGGTTCGAATCCTGCACCCCCCACTTGCCCCTCTGGCGCCAACGATCATGTTTATTGCGACGAGCGAATTGCGGGTGTAGCTCAATGGTAGAGCGACAGCCTTCCAAGCTGACGACGAGGGTTCGATTCCCTTCACCCGCTTGAAAGAGGCTGCGCACAAGCGGCGGGAAGGAAAGGGTCGGCTGCTGTAGCTCAGCCGGAAGAGCGCGTCCTTGGTAAGGACGAGGTCATGGGTCCGAATCCCATCAGCAGCTCTTGGGTGGTTTTGGGACAGTCTCTCCTTTTTTCGTACAACGTCATTTCAACAACCTACCCGTATTGACTCAGCCTAGGGAGTTAGCATGGCCAAGGAAGTATTTCAGCGAAACAAACCCCACGTCAATGTGGGCACGATTGGCCACATTGACCACGGCAAGACCACGTTGACCGGCGCGATTTTGGCCGTTCAGCAAGAGAAGGGTTTTGCCAAGTTCAAGTCGTACGCCGACATCGCCAAGGGCGGTACCGTCCGCGACGCGACGAAGACGGTGACCATCGCCGTCGCGCACGTGGAGTATCAGACGGACAACCGTCACTACGCCCACATCGACTGCCCGGGTCACGCCGACTTCATCAAGAATATGATCACGGGCGCCGCCCAGATGGACGGGGCCATCCTGGTCGTGTCCGCGGCCGACGGCCCGATGCCGCAGACCCGCGAGCACGTTCTGTTGGCTCGGCAGGTGAACGTCCCCCGTCTGGTTGTCTTCCTCAACAAGGTGGACCTGGTCGACGATCCCGAGCTTCTCGAGTTGGTGGAGCTTGAGGTTCGCGAGTTGTTGACGGAGTACGGTTTCCCCGGCGACGAGATTCCCGTCATTCACGGCGATTCGCTCTCGGCGTACAACAATCCAAAGGACCCCGAGAAGACGAAGTGCATCGGCGAGTTGATGGACGCCATCGACGCGTACATTCCCGAGCCGATGCGCGAAGTGGACAAGCCCTTCCTGATGGCCATCGAGGACGTGTTTTCGATCGAAGGCCGCGGGACCGTGGCGACGGGTCGTATCGAGCGCGGTCTGGTCAAGGTGGGCGACGAAGTGGAGATCGTCGGACTGTCGCGCGAACCGCGCAAGACGACCTGCACGGGCGTGGAGATGTTCAACAAGACGCTGGATTCGGGCCAGGCGGGCGATAACGTCGGCTGCCTGCTGCGCGGCGTCAAGCGCGAGGAAATCGAGCGCGGACAGGTCCTTGCCAAGCCCGGGTCGATCACGCCGCACACCCAGTTCGAGGCCGAGGTCTACGTCCTGTCGAAGGACGAGGGCGGGCGTCACACGCCGTTCTTCAGCGGCTACCGCCCGCAGTTCTACTTCCGCACGACGGACGTGACCGGATCGGCCAACCTGTTGGGCGACGCCGAAATGTGCATGCCCGGCGACAACGTCAAACTGGGCATTGAATTGATTGCGCCGATCGCGATGGACGAGAACGTCCGTTTCGCCATCCGCGAAGGCGGCCGAACCGTGGGTTCGGGCGTGGTCACGAAGATCCTGAAGTAGACGTGGCGTCGATCGGTGTCCGCCCGATGGGCTTTCGGCGTGGCGCAGGGGTGTAGCTCAAGTGGTAGAGCACTGGTCTCCAAAACCAGCGGTTGAGAGTTCGAGTCCCTCCGCCCCTGCCATTTTCCCTTTGGTCGGCGTGAACCTTTTTTGAACCGTCCGCACGCGCCGCGTGCGGACCGCGCGGGAGAGCCGCTTCAGTGAACGCGTTCTTCCAGGAACTGTTCCGGACGGGCCTCTATAAACGAAGCCAAGGGCGCATTGTCCGGCAGGTGACCTTCGCCGCCGTGGCGTTGGCCGTCGCGCTCGGACTGTACAGATTGAGCGTGACGTTGGACAACCACGGCCACCTGCTTCAGTACGGGCTGCCGGGCCTGCTGTTGGTGGCTGGGGTGTGGACGGCCTACCGGCTGGTGAACCTGCCGGCCTTCGCCGACTTCCTCATTGCCGTGGAAGCCGAGATGAACAAGGTCTCCTGGCCCACGCGACACGAATTGTTCCGCGGGTCGTCCGTAGTCTTGGTCACCATCATCGCCTTGGCCGCCGTCCTGTTCCTCTTCGACAACATCTGGGTCTTGCTGTTCACGAGACTGGGTATTATTGGGTAACACTGCGGCGACGCGAGTGGGCCGCGGCCGCCGATGCGGTCCGCGCGTGGACGGGAGAGTCAGGTGTGACCGACGAGACTTTCAAGCCGACCGACGAACCGGCCGTGCCGGACTGCCCGCCAACCGACGAGGCGCGGCGAGAGGGGATTGACTCGCCGTTGCAGGACACCGGAGAGCAAGGCGCCGGGGAAACGGTCGCGCCGCGCCCTGCGGACGAGGACGTGGCCGCGGGGTCGCCCGAGCCGCAAGGAGAGTTAGAGCCCGCCGTCGAGCCGGTCCCGGCCGAATCGCCCGAGCCGCTCCTGGGCGAAGGAGGATCGTCGGAAGCGGAGAGCCCCGGGGAGGCGGAGGCGGTCACGGACGAGGCGTTGCCCGGGGTGGCCCCCGCGGAGGAACTGGTGGCGTCGGCGGAGGAGCCGGAAACGCCGGCCGAGGCCGAGCCGGATGCGGAACCTGCGCCCGCGGAGGGCTTGGCGGCCTTGAAAAAGGAGAAGCCGGCTGGCCGGCGTGCCAGGGCGAAGAAAGAGGGGGGGGAGGAAGAGAAGGAAGAAAAGAAGGGAAAGGAAGAGAAGAAAGAGGACGTCGTCGAGGAGCCCAAGTCGGAGAACATGCAGTGGTACATCCTCAAGGTGCAAAGCAACCGCGAGGAGTCGATCCGCGAGGGGCTTCAGCGCCGCGTGGCGATCGCCGGGCTGGGGCGGTTTTTTGGCGACGTGATCGTTCCGATCGAAAAGGTGACCGAAGTCAAAGGCGGCAAGAGAAGGGTCCTCAAGCGCAAGCTATACCCCGGCTATCTGGTCGTGCAGATGGAGATCAACGAGGACACGTGGTTCCTGGTGCGGGAGACGCCGGGTATCGGCGACTTCACCGGCGCGGCGGGGCATCCCACGCCCATGTTGCCGCACGAGGTGTCGCGGATCGTTCTGACCCAGGAAGAGAAGACCAGCTCGGCGCCGCGGCTGCAAATCGCCTTCAGCCAGGGCGACCGGGTGAAAATCAACGAGGGAACCTTCGAGAACTTCGAGGGAGAGGTGGAGTCGATCGACGCGGCCAGCGGGCGCGTGATCGTGATGATTAACATTTTCGGGCGGAGCACGCCCGTCGAATTGGAATACTGGCAGATCGAGGCGCTGTAGGCAGTCATGGCAAAACAACTCGCGGGCGAAGTGAAGTTTCAGGTGCCTGGCGGCCAGGCCACGCCGGCCCCTCCGGTGGGCACGTCGCTGGGGCGGTTCGGGATCAACCTCGGGCAGTTCGTCCAGCAATTCAACGAACGGACGAAGGACGCGGGCGGCATGCCGATCCCGGTCGTGGTCCGCGTGTACAACGATCGTTCGTTCGAGTTCGTGACGAAGAGTCCGCCCGCGGCGGCGCTATTGAAGCAGGCCGCGGGCATCGCCAAGGGCTCGGCCGTGCCGAACCGCGAAAAGGTCGGCAAGGTGTCGATGACCCAGATCGACGAGATCGTGAAGCGGAAGATGGCCGACATCAACGCGCGGAATGTCGAGCACGCCCGGCGGTTGGTCGAGGGAACCGCCCGGAGCATGGGCCTGGAAGTCGTCGAGTCCTGACGGAGAGATCGCGGAGCATGGCAAAACCATCGAAACGATACAAGGCAATGGCCGAGAAGGCGCTGGGCAAGACCCTGCTGCCACTGGAGGAGGCCGTCGCCCTGTTGAAGCAATTCAACACGACGAAGTTCGACCAATCGGTCGAGATCCACATGCGGCTGGGGATCGACGCGAAGCAGGCCGACCAGCTCGTCCGCGGCTCGATCGTCTTGCCACACGGCATCGGGCGGACGCTTCGCATCGTGGTCTTCGCCAAGGGCAACAAGGCCGACGAAGCCCGCGAAGCGGGGGCCGACGTCGTCGGCGACGCGGACCTGGCCGAGAAGATCAAGGGTGGCTGGACCGATTTCGACGTGTGCATCGCGTCGCCCGACATGATGGGCATTGTCGGACCGCTGGGGCGCGTGCTGGGTCCCCGCGGGCTGATGCCCTCGCCTCGGGCGGGAACGGTGACGCCCGACGTCGGCGCGACGGTCAAGGAGTACAAGGCCGGCAAGGTCGAGTTCCGCAACGACTCGGCCGGCAACGTCCACGCCCTGGTCGGACGGTTGAGTTTTGACGCGGGCAAGCTGGTGGAGAACCTTCGGGCGTTTATCGACCGCGTGATGAACATGAAGCCCGCCGCCGTGCGGGGACAATACGTCAAGGGAATCGCCATCGCGGCGACCATGAGCCCAAGCGTCCGCGTGGCCGCGTGAGCCGAGGGCAAGGGGTCGCCCCCAAACGTCTACCGACAGTCCGCGGCCCGACGCCGCGAGTGAAGGCGCTGGTTATGAGTAAGTACGTCAAAGAGCTGGTGACCGGCGAATTGAAACGCCGTTTCGAGGGGATCCACGACGCGATGGTCGTCAACGTGGTCGGGCTGGACGCGAACGCGACCTGGCGGCTTCGAGGCGATCTCGAGTCGAAGGCGATCCGCCTCATGGTGGTGAAGAACAGCCTGGCGGCGCGCGCGGCGGCGGGCACGCCCCTGGCGCCGATGTTCGACGGCCTGGACGGGACGGCCGCCGTCTGCTGGGGAAGCGAGGACGTCGTCAGCCTGGCCAAGGAGGTTGCCCGGCTGGCCGAGGACAAGCAGTACGCGGCGTTCGCGATCCGAGGCGGCGTCATGGACGGCGAGAAACTCTCGCCCAAGGAGGTAATGGAGGTCAGCAAGTGGCCCAGCCGCGAGGAGCAATTGGGCCTGCTGGTGGGCCAGATCCTCGGTCCGGGGGCGACCTTGGCGGCGCAACTGCTTGGGCCAGGCGGCGCGCTGGCCAGCCAGATTGCCGAGAAGGCCAAGGGAGAAGGCGAGGACGAGGTGGACGGGGTACCCTGAGATAAGCGAGCAATCCAAGCCGGGGACGTCCCTCGGCTTAACGAATCAACGACCCGACAGTGTGTTCATGCGGCGCGGCCGAGGGTCCGGATCGCCGTGCTTCGAGAGATGAGAAAGGACAAGTAGCCCGATGTCGACAGACGCAGCAGTCCGCGAGTTCACCGCGGCGACCAAGAAGCTTGGCGACGAGATCTCCACGCTGACGCTCAAGGAGGCGAAGGAGCTGAGCGACTATCTGGAAGAGGTTCACGGAATCAAGGCGGCCTCCGGCGGGGCGATCGTCATGGCGGCCGGTCCGGCCGACGGCGGCGCCGGCGCGGCGGTCGAGGAGAAGACCGAGTTCGACGTGGTCCTGGAGGGATTCGGCGACAAGAAGATCGGCGTGATCAAGGTGGTCCGCGCCGCGACGGGCCTGGGCCTCAAGGAGGCCAAGGACCTGGTCGAGGGCGTGCCCGCCAAGGTCAAGGAAGGCATCAGCAAGGAGGATGCCGAGAAGCTCAAGAAAGAGCTGGAAGAGGCCGGAGCGACGGTGTCGATCAAGTAGCCCTTGGGCTGCTTGGGATCCGTTGCGTCCCCGTGGAACACCGCTCTCTTTCCCCAACTGCACTTTCGCCGAGGCGAAAAGGAATCGTGCGTGCGCAGCAGTTGTTCAGCCTATTGAGTACCCCGGGATTCTGACGGGTTTCGGCGGCTGGGGTGGGGGTGCGCACGCGCCCTGCCCGGCCGTCGCGGGTGTTTGGCATCCCAACGATTCGCGACAGGAGGGTGTCTGTCCATGGCCACCACCGCATTCCGACGACTTCAGCCCACCGAGGTTCGCACGTTCGGCAGCCGTCGACCTCCCCATATCACGCCCGATCTGACCGAGATCCAAACCGTCAGCTACGACCGCTTCCTCCAATTCGACGTGCCGCCGGAGAAGCGCAAGGACATGGGCATCGAGGGCGTGCTGCGCGAGATCTTCCCGGTCGAAAGCTACGACAAGTCGCTGCGGTTGGAATACCTCCGCTACGAGTTGGGCAAACCGCGCTACGAGCCGGATGAATGCCGGCAGCTCCGCCTCACCTACGGTCGCCCCTTCAAGGTCTGGCTCCGCCTGACCAAGGAGCAGCCCGTCGAGGAAGAGGTCTACCTGGGCGACATCCCGATCATGCTCGGCGGCGGCGAGTTCATCATCAACGGGGCCGAGCGCGTCGTCGTCAGCCAGTTGCACCGCAGCCCCGGCATCGACTTCGTCGCCGACACCGAAGGCGTGGATCGCCGGCTGCACAGTTGCCGCATCATTCCCGAACGCGGAAGCTGGATCGAGCTGAACGTCACCCGCAAGGAAGGGCTCTCCGTCCGCATCGATCAAAGCGGCAAGTTCTCGGTGATGACGCTCCTGCGGGCGATGGACCCCAAGTACGGCCAGAACGCCGACTTGCTGCGCGTGTTCTACGACACCGCCAAGGAGAAGATCGTCGACGGCCGAAGCGTCGCGAAGGTCGAAGGCAAGCTCGCCGTGGCCGACGTCGTCCATCCGGCCGGAAGCGAGCGGGCGGGCGAGATCATCGTCGAGTGCGGCCAAAAGATCAGCAAAGGCGCCGCCGAGACGATCTGCGCGTCGGGCCTCAAGGAAGTCGAGGTCATGGAGCCGCAGAAGAACCCGCTTCTGCTGAACACCCTGGCCGAGGACAACACGGCCAGCCACGAAGAGGCGCTGTTGCGGATCTACCAGCGTCTCCGGCCCGGCAACCCGCCGCAGTTGGAGAAGGCCAAGGCCCTGTTCCACGAGAAGTTCTACGACACAAACCGTTACCGACTTGGGCGCGTTGGACGATTCCGCATCAACCGGAAGCTCGGCTTGAACGTGTCCGAGGACGAAATGACCCTGCGGCCCGAGGACCTCATCGCGGCGATGAAGTACCTCCTGCGGCTGCGCGGCGACGATCCGGAAGCCGAGGTGGACGACATCGACCACTTGGGCAACCGCCGCTTGCGCACGATCGACGAGTTGGCCTGCGACGAGCTGCGCAAGGGATTCCTGAAGCTCCGCCGCACCGTGCAGGAGCGGATGAGCCTCAAGGACATCGAGGACATGACGCCCCGCAGCCTCGTCAATCCCAAGAGCATCTCGGCGGCGATCGAATACTTCTTCGGACGCGGCGAGCTCTCGCAAGTGGTGGACCAGACCAATCCGCTCTCCATGCTCACGCACGAGCGGCGTCTTTCGGCGCTCGGGCCGGGCGGCTTGAACCGCAAGCGGGCGGGCTTCGAGGTCCGCGACGTGCATACCTCGCACTACGGCCGCATTTGCCCCATCGAGACCCCGGAAGGCACGAACATCGGCTTGATCTCCAGTCTGGCCATTTACGCCGGCGTCGACGAATACGGATTCCTGGTCGCGCCCTATCGAAAGGTGAAGAACGGCAAACTGGCCGACGAGATCGAATGGCTTCGGGCGGATCAGGAGCACGAGGCGTACCTCGCGCCGGCCGACGCGCCGCTGGAGAACGACAAGCTCGTCGGCGACACGCTCATCGCCCGGCATCACGGCGACTTTTCCATGGTGCCCGTCAACCAGATCCAATACATCGACGTCGCGCCGAGCCAGATGATCGGCGTGTCGGCCGGCTTGATCCCGTTTTTGGAGCACGACGACGCGAACCGGGCCCTGATGGGCTCGAACATGCAGCGCCAGGCCGTGCCGCTTTTGGTGTCCGAGCCGCCGCTGGTGGCCACGGGCATGGAACGCGACACCGCCGTGAACTCGAGCATGTTGGTCCGCGCCCGCCGCAAGGGCACGGTCACCCACGTCGACGCCAAGCGCATCGAGATCGGCCCGGACGTCTACGAACTGCGCAAATTCGTCGGCCTTAACGAACGAACCTGCCAGAACCAGAAACCGATCATCTCGGTCGGCCAGAAGGTCGAAAAGGGCCAGGTCATCGCCGACGGGGCCGGCACGTACCACGGCGAGCTGGCCCTGGGACGCAACGTGCTGGCCGCCTTCATGGCCTGGGACGGCTTTAACTTCGAGGACGCCATCATCATCAGCGAGGAGCTGGTCGAGAACGACACCTACACCTCGATCCACATCGAGGAATTCGACATCGAAATCCGCGAAACCAAGCTCGGCCGCGAGGAATTCACCCGCGACATCCCCAACGTCAGCGAAAAAGCCCTGCGCAACCTGGACGAAAACGGCATCATCCGCGTCGGCACGTTCGTGCGGCCGGGCGACATCCTGGTGGGCAAGGTCTCGCCCAAGTCGAAAACGGAACTCACGCCCGAGGAAAAGCTGCTGCACGCCATCTTCGGCCGCGCCGGCGAGGACGTCAAGAACGACTCGCTCGAAGTCCCCTCCGGCATCGAAGGCATCGTCATCGACACGCAAAAGTTCTCCCGCCGCATGAGCCTCTCCGAGGACGAGCGCAAGGCGTTCGAGGAATCGCTCAAGCAAGCCGAAGCCGAGGGCAACGCCAAAATCGCCGCCACGTTCGGCGACCTGGTCAAGCAGATCGAGGGCGTTCTGGGACGCAAGCTGACCGACGAGGACGGCAATCCCCTTGTCGAAGGCCAGGAGCACCGCTACGTCGCCGAGCAGGCGCACCAGTTCCGCCTGGCCAATCTCGACATCCGCAGCCCGCAACGCAAAAGCGACGTCGAGAAGATCTTCAAGAATTCCTGGCCGGCCGTCGAAGCGGCCATCGACGCCCGCGACCGACGGCTGAACTCCATGAAGCGCGGCGACGAACTCCGCAGCGGCGTGCTGCAAATGGTCAAGGTGTACATTTCGGCGAAGCGGGTGATCTCGGTCGGCGACAAGATGGCGGGCCGGCACGGCAACAAGGGCGTGATCGCCAAGATCCTCCCCCGCGAGGACATGCCCTATCTGCCCGACGGAACACCCGTGCAGATCCTCCTGAACCCCCTGGGCGTGCCGAGCCGCATGAACGTGGGCCAGATTCTCGAGACGCACCTGGGCTGGGCCGCCGCCGCGCTGGGATTTCAGGCCCTCACGCCGGTGTTCGACGGGGCGGACGAGGAAGCCATCCATGGAGCCCTCAAGGAAGCCGATCTGCCGGAGCACGGGAAAATTCGCCTCCGCGACGGGCGGACCGGCGAGCCGTTCGAGCAGGAATCGACGGTGGGCTACATCTACATGCTCAAGCTCCATCACCTGGTGGACGACAAGGTCCACGCCCGCAGCACCGGCCCCTACTCGCTCATCACCCAGCAGCCGCTGGGCGGCAAGGCGCGTTTCGGCGGCCAGCGCTTCGGGGAAATGGAAGTCTGGGCGCTCGAGGCCTACGGCGCGGCCTACATCCTGCAAGAGCTCCTGACCGTCAAGAGCGACGACGTGGAAGGCCGCACGAAGATTTACGAGTCGATGGTCAAGGGCGAGAACACGCTCGAAGCCGGCACCCCGGCCAGCTTCGACGTGTTGACCAACGAAATCCGCGGACTCGGCCTGAACATGCAGTTGGAAAAGGGCCGCGCCTAGCAGCCACGAACATCTGATCGCATACCCCTCTCCGATACAAGGAGTGCCAACCGTGAGCATTGGCGAATCGACTTACGATCGGATTAACGACTACGCGTCGGTCAAGATCAGTCTCGCCCGGCCGCACGACATCCGTAGCTGGTCGTTCGGCGAGGTCAAGAAGCCCGAGACGATCAACTACCGGACCTACCGGCCGGAGAAAGACGGCCTGTTTTGCGAGCGGATCTTCGGACCGGAGAAGGACTGGGAGTGTTCCTGCGGCAAGTACCGCGGAATGAAATACAAGGGGATGATCTGCGACCGCTGCGGCGTGAAGATCACGCATAGCCGCGTCCGGCGCAAGCGGATGGGCCACATCGAGTTGGCCGCGCCGGTGGTCCACATCTGGTTCTTCAAGGCCATGCCCAGCCGCCTGGGCACGCTTTTGGCCATGAAGACGACGAGCCTGGAGAAGGTGATCTACTTCCAGGACTACGTCGTGACCGACCCGGGCGACACGCCGCTGAAGCTCCAGCAGCTTCTGACGGAAGAAGAGTACCGCGCCGCGCGCGAGCAGTATCCCGAAGGCTCGTTCAAGGCCGACATGGGCGCCGAGGCCGTCCGCAAGCTGCTGACCGCGCTCGATCTGGTGGAGCTTTCGAAGGAGCTGCGCGTCGATCTGGTCGAGACGGGCTCGAAGCAGAAGAAGAAGGACCTCATCAACCGTCTGAAGATCGTCGAGGCGATCCGCGACAGCGACAACCGACCCGAGTGGATGGTCCTGGACGTCATCCCCGTCATCCCGCCGGACCTCCGCCCGCTGGTGCTTCTGGATTCCGGCAACTTCGCCACGAGCGACCTGAACGACCTGTACCGCCGGATCATCAACCGCAACAACCGCCTCAAAAAGCTGGTGGACCTCAACGCGCCCGAGGTGATTATCCGCAACGAGAAGCGGATGCTCCAACAGTCGGTCGACGCCCTGTTCGACAACAACCGCTGCAAGCGTCCGGTGCTGGGTAGCAGCAACCGGCCCTTGAAGTCGCTTACGGACATGATCAAAGGCAAGCAGGGGCGTTTCCGGGAGAACCTGCTGGGCAAGCGCGTCGACTACTCCGCCCGAAGCGTGATCGTCGTTGGCCCCAGCCTACGGCTGCACCAGTGCGGCCTGCCCAAGAAGATCGCCCTGGAACTGTACCAGCCGTTCATCATCCGGCGGCTCAAGGAGCTCGGCCACGCCGACACGATCAAGAGCGCCAAGAAGATGCTCGAGCGGAAGGACGAGGAGGTCTGGGACATCCTCGAGGAGGTGATCTACAACCGGCCCGTTCTGCTGAACCGGGCGCCGACGCTTCACCGCATGGGCATCCAGGCCTTCGAGCCGATCCTGGTCGAGGGAAACGCGATCAAACTCCATCCTCTGGTGTGCAAGGGCTTCAACGCCGACTTCGACGGCGACCAGATGGCGGTGCACCTACCCCTGTCGCTGGAGGCGCAGGTCGAGGCGCACACGCTGTTGATGTCGACCAACAACATCTTCAGCCCCGCCAACGGCGCGCCGATCATCAGTCCCTCGCAGGACGTCGTGATGGGCTGCTACTACCTCACGCAATCGCTGACGGACCGCAAGGGCGAAGGCATGATCTTCTCCTCGCCCGCCGAGGTTCATTTGGCCTATTCGCTCGGCGTGGTCGATACCCACGCGCAAATCAAGGTGCGTCTGCCCGCCGGACGACCGGTGAAGAGCCATCGCGCGCCCGCCCCGGGGCGTCTCTTGGACACGACGGTGGGCCGCATTTTGTTTAACGAGATGCTGCCGGCGGGCATGCCGTTCTACAATTCCCCCATGCGCAGCGGCGATTTGGCCGGCGTGATCTCCGACTGCCACGCGATCCTCGGCCGCCGGGCGACGATCGATCTGTTGGACACGATGAATCAGCTCGGGTTCCGCGAGAGCACCCGAAGCGGTCTGTCCTTCTCGACCGACGATCTGATCACCCCGCCCACCAAGTCGAAGATCGTCGGCAACGCCGAGAAGGCCGTGCTGCGCATTCTGAAGCTCTACCAGAAGGGCGTCATCACCGAGGGCGAGCGTTACAACCAGGTCCTCGACGCCTGGACCCACGCCCGCGAACGCATTACCACGGAAATGATGTCGGTTTTGGAGAACGACCGCCGCTGGCCGGGCTACGTCAACCCGATCTTCCTCATGGCGCACTCCGGCGCGCGAGGCGGCGTCGAACAGATCCGCCAGTTGGCCGGCATGCGCGGTTTGATGGCGAAGCCGTCGGGCAAGATCATCGAAACGCCGATCAAGGCCAACTTCCGCGAAGGGCTCAACGTCCTGGAGTACTTCAGCTCGACCCACGGCGCCCGCAAGGGCTTGGCCGACACCGCCCTCAAAACGGCCGACTCCGGCTACCTTACCCGCAAGCTCGCCGACGTGGCCCAAAACGTCGTCGTCACCATGCACGATTGCGGGACCACGCAGGGCATTACCAAAGGCGTCATCTATCGCGGCGAAAAGGTCGAGGTCCGGCTGGCCGATTCGGTCTACGGTCGCGTGAGCCGGGCCAACATTGTCAACCCCATCACCGACGAGGTGATTGTCCGCGAAAACGAGCTTATCACCCGACAGATCGGCGAGAAGATCGAGGACCTCGGCCTGGAAAAGATCCAGGTCCGCAGCCCCATGACGTGCGACGCCTCGTTGGGCATCTGCGCCTGCTGCTACGGCATGGACCTCTCGACCGGCTCGTTGGTCGAGCAGGGCATGGCGGTGGGAATCATCGCCGCGCAGAGCATCGGCGAGCCGGGCACGCAGTTGACGATGCGGACCTTCCACATCGGCGGCATCGCCGCCCGCGCCGTCGAGGAAAGCGAAATCCGCGCCAAGAAGGCCGGCGTCGTCCAGTTCACCCGGCTGAAGGTCGTCCGCAACGCCGCCGGCGAACAGCTCGTCCTGACGCGAAACGGCGAAATCGTCATCCTGGACGCCCGCGGCCGCGAGCTCGAACAATACGAGATTCCCGCCGGGGCCCAACTGACCGTCGAGGAAAACCAGGCGGTCGAACCCGGCGCCGTCCTGTGCCACTGGGACCCGCACAGCATCCCCATCCTTGCCGAGGTCGGCGGCCACGTCCGCTACGAAGACGTCATCGAAGGCGAGACGATGCGCGTCGAAAAAGACCCCAGCGGACACGCCCGCCGCCTCGTCATGGAACACAAGGGCGATTTGCATCCGCAGGTGGTCATCGAGGACGAGACGGGCAAGATCCTCGACTTCTACTACCTGCCCGAAAAGGCCCACATCGAGGTGAACGAGGGTGACGAGGTCGTCGCCGGCACGCTTTTGGCCAAGACGCCCCGCGACGTGGCGGGTACGCAAGACATCACCGGCGGCCTTCCCCGCGTCACCGAAATCTTCGAGGCCCGCAAACCCAAGGAGCCCGCCATCATCGCGGAGATCGACGGCTCGGTCGAGCTGCTCGGCGAGAAGCGCCGCGGCAAACGGACCATCATCGTCCGCAGCGAAACCGGCATCGAACGCGAACACCTCGTCTCGCACGGCAAGCACCTCCGCGTGCACGCGGGCGAGTTCGTCCGGGCCGGCGAGGCGCTGGTGGATGGGCCGCTCGTCCCCCACGACATCCTGCGGATCTCCGGCGAGGAAGCCGTCCAGCACTACCTCGTCCGCGAAATCCAAAACGTGTACCGTTCACAACGCGTGGACATCGACGACAAGCACATCGAGATCATCGTTGCCCAGATGCTCCGCAAGGTGCTCGTCGAGTCGGTCGGCGACACCGGGCTCCTTCCCGGCAGCGTCATGGACCGGTTCGAGTTCCGCCAGGCCAACCGCGAGCTGGAAAACTGCGTGAAGGTCGCCGAGAAGGGCGACAGCGAATTCGCCGTCGGCGCGATCGTGCCCAAGGACGCCTTCGAGCAAGCCAACGCGCAGATCGAAGCCCTTGGCGGCGAGCCGGCCAAGGCGAAACGCCCCGAGCCCGCCACGGCCAGCACCCAACTGCTGGGCATCACCAAGGCCGCGGTGCAAAGCTCCAGCTTTTTGTCGGCCGCGAGTTTCCAGGAGACGACCAAGGTGCTCACCGAAGCCGCGCTGGCCGGCAAGGTGGACAACCTCGTTGGCCTGAAGGAGAACGTGACGCTTGGCCACTTGATCCCGGCGGGCACGGGCTTCCAGACGCTCCAAAAGGCGGAAGTCCGCATCCAGCCGCAAGCCCTCGACCTGCTCGCGGCCACCCGAGAGGCGCATCCCCGCCCCTCCTTCCCGCTGCTGGACGTGCCCAACGCATCGGTGGGAGGCGATGGGGGCAGCGTTTCGCCGTCTTCATCGGCAGGGCAAACCCCCACTTCGGAGGATGTGCCGACCAGTCTGGACAGCCTTTTTGAAGGCCCACACACAAAACCGGCCTCCGACGAGTAGCCGCTTCCCGACCCGAGGCACTTGACAACCGGGACGATTCCCCCACAATAAATAGTTTTCGATAACCATGGCCTATTGGCCCCGCAATGGGGTTTCGCAATGCCGACCATCAATCAGCTCGTCCGCAAGCGGCGCAAGACGCCCCGGAAGCTCAGTAAGTCGCCGGTGCTGGATCAATGTCCCCAGAAACGAGGGGTTTGTCTCCAGGTCAAGACGATGACGCCCAAGAAGCCGAATTCCGCGCTGCGGAAGATCACCCGCGTGCGGCTTTCCAACGGCAAGGAAGTCACCGTCTACATTCCTGGCGAGGGGCACAGCCTGCAGGAGCACTCGATCGTGCTGGTCCGCGGCGGGCGCATCCGCGACCTGCCGGGCGTCCGCTATCAGGTCGTCCGCGGGGCGTTGGACACGTTGGCCGTGCAAGGTCGCAAGCAGTCGCGCAGCCGCTACGGCGCGAAAATCTCGTCGTAGTCATCCCTTTCTTGGCATAGGAATCACGTTATGGGTCGCATCACGGCCAGCCGAAAGCAGCTCAGACCCGATCCGAAGTGCGGATCGTTGTTGGCAAGCAAGTTTATCAACTGCCTGATGTGGGACGGCAAGAAGAGCGCGGCGCAGCGAGCCTTCTACGACGCCTTGGATCTGGTTGCCAAGAAGATCCACGACGTCGCGCCGATCGAGGTCTTTACCCAGGCCATCGAAAACATCAAGCCAAACATCGAGGTCCGCTCGAAGCGCGTCGGCGGGGCGTCGTACCAGGTGCCCATGCAGGTGAACAAAGCCCGGCAGCAGTCCCTGGCGATCCGCTGGGTGCTCATGGCGATCCGCGAGAAGAAGGGCCGGCCCACGGCCGAGAAGCTGGCCACCGAACTGATGGCCGCCTACAACCGCGAAGGCACGGCCATGACCCGGCGCGAAAACGTCCACCGCATGGCCGAGGCCAACCGGGCATTCGCCCACTTCGCGTGGTAATGGAAACCCAATCCATCCCGACGCCGCGCCGGATCGCGTGTCTCCCGGCTCGGCGTCGTTTTTTGCGCCCGAAACGAGGGGAACCTCGGACATGGCCGTCGAACCGACCAAGCTCCGCAACATCGGCATCATCGCCCACATCGACGCCGGCAAGACCACCCTGACCGAGCGGATGCTCTTCTACTGCGGCTTCAGCCACAAGGTCGGCGAGGTGGACAAGGGCACCACGGTCACCGACTTCGACCCGGAGGAGCAACAACGCGGCATCACGATCCAGTCGGCCTGCGTCACCTTCCCGTACAAGGACGTTCGCGTCAACCTGATCGACACGCCGGGCCACGTCGATTTCACGGCCGAGGTGGAGCGGAGTCTCCGCGTGCTCGACGGCGGCGTGGTCGTCTTCAGCGCCCGCGAGGGCGTCGAGGCCCAAAGCGAGACCGTCTGGCGCCAGGCCGATAAATACCACGTCCCCCGATTGGCGTTCATCAACAAGATGGATCGCGAAGGGGTGGATTTTCTCGCGACGTTCAACGAGATCGAGCAGCGGCTGGACGCCCGGCCCATCGCGGTGACGCTGCCCGTGGGCGCGGGTCCCCCCCACGTCCGCGACGCCTTCCGCGGCGTGATCGACCTGGTGGCCATGAAGCTGCTCGTATTCACGACCGAAAGCCAAGGCGCCGTCGTCCAGGCCGAGCCCGTGCCCGAGACGCTTCGCGACGAGGCGGGCCTGTGGCGATCGCAGATGCTCGATCAATTGTCCCTGTTTAGCGACGAGTTGACCGCGTGCCTGCTGGCCGAGGAGCAAGTTCCCGAAGATCTGATCCATTGCGTTTTGCGCCAGGCCACGCTGCACGACATGATCGTGCCGGTTTTCTGCGGGTCGGCCCTGGATGGCATCGGAGTGCAGCCGCTGCTGGACGGAGTCGCCCGATACCTCCCCAGCCCGCGGGACATGCCGCCGGTCGAGGGCGTGGATCCCCAGTGCAAAACGGAAGCGAAGCTGCTGCGCAAGCCCGATCTGGACGAGCCCTTTTGCGGGCTGGTCTTCAAGATCCAAGCCGACCGACACGGCGACCTGCACTACGTCCGCGTCTACTCGGGGCAAATGAAAGCCAACTCCCGCGTGCTCAACGCGGGAAAGGACAAAAAAGAGAACGTCCCGCAGCTCTGGCAGATCCAGGCGGACCGACGCACCCAGATCGACTCGGTGTCGGTCGGCGACATCGTCGGCGTGGTCGGCCTGCGGCACTCCGTGACGGGCGACACCCTCTGCGACCCGAAACACCCGATCCTCCTCGAATCCATCGTCTTTCCCGAAACGGTCATCTCGATGGCCATCGAACCGGAGAGCTCGACCGAACGGAAGAAGCTGGCCGACGTCCTGGAAATGATGAAGCGGCAGGATCCGACGTTTCACGCCGTCGAAAGCGTCGAGACGGGCCAAACGCTCATCAGCGGCATGGGCGAACTGCACCTCGAGGTGATCAAACACCGGCTCCTGCGCGAATTCAAGCTCAACGTCCGCGTCCACCATCCGCGCGTCAGCTACCGCGAGACGATCAAGGGATCGGTTCAGGCGACGGGCACGTGCCACCGCAGCGTGGGAGGACAGACGCTCTTCGCCGAATTGGACGTCCAGATCGAGCCGTTCGAGGGTTGCCGCCCCATCACCGTCGCGGTCGGCTGCGGCGACGCCCTGCCCGCGCCCCTTTTGGCCGCAGCCGTGGAAACCCTTCGGCAGGAGGCAGAGGGGGGTGGCCAGTTGGGGTTCCCCTTGATGAACGTCCGGCTGACCGTCCGCGGCGGCCGCTTCCGCGAGGGCGAATCCAACGACGTCGCCTTCCGCGTGGCCGCCTCCGACGCCTACAACACGGCCCTCCGCGAGGCCGGCATCGTCCTGCTCGAACCGATCATGCACCTGGAAATCATGACCCCGGAGGAGTATTTGGGCGATTTCGTAAGCGACCTCCAGAAGCGCCGCGCGATCATCACCCACACGCACAACCGCGGACGCAATACCGTGATCGAAGCCCAGGCGCCCCTGTCCGAGCTGTTCGGCTATTCCAGCGCGATGCGCGGCCTGAGCCAGGGGCGAGCCACCTGTTCGATGGAACCCTCTACCTACGGTCCCGCGCCTCCCGGCGTGCTGGAATCGTTCATGTAGACCTCCGCGATGAGGGACTGCCCCATTCTTGTGCCAGCGAAAAGGGGACTGTCCCCTTCGACGCACGTCGCGGGCAATTCTTCGTGGGCAACTCATCATTTCCCGCGAAATCTTGCGGGAATTCCGTCGCCCGGGCCGTGGAGACTCGCTGCTCTGAACGGTATACTTAGAGCCTATTCCAGAGCCCGGCCAAAACCGTCATGCTGAGCGCAGCGAAGTATCTCAATTCATGCAACGCCAACGAGATCCTTCGCTGCGCTCAGGACGACGTATCAAACGGACAAGGGTTCTGGTAAAGGCTCTTAGCAATTGTCTTGTTCCCGCCTGAGTCTGTCGCAGCGGCGCCCGCGGCAATCCTCCTGCACCCACCGATATCCCAACCTCGATGGACTGACGGCTCCGCATGAACCACGAACAGACGAACGAGGAAATCGAGCAACTGCGACGCCGCATCAGGGAGTTGGAAACGGCCGACGATGCGCGGCGACGCGCGGAGGCGGCGCTGCGGACGTCCCAGACCCAGTACTGCCGGTTGCTCGACAACCTCTCTGATTTCGTCCTTGTCGTCGATCCCGAGGCTCGGATCCTCTTCAGCAACAATCCCCGCCTCGGGCCGCGCCAGGAGGAACTCCGCCAATCGGTCGGCTTCACCCACATCGCCCCGGAAGACAGGCAGCAGTGTGCGGATGCCCTGCGTCGCGCATTTGAGACCGGCGAAATCCAGAGGGTTTTGACCCGCACGGTCTACGGCGAATGGTGCGACTGCCGGTTGGTTCCCGTCGTTGAGCCCGGCGCGCCGTCAGCCACGCTCATCATCTGCGACGACGTCACCGAGCAAAGACGGGCTGAGCAGTCTCTTCGCGAGGAGCAGCGATTGCTCGGCGACATGCTCGATTTGCAGGAGCGCGAACGGAGGCTTTTTGCCTGCGAGATCCACGACGGGCTTGCCCAGCAGCTTACCGGCGCGCAAATGCGGCTTGAAGCAATCCGATCCTTCATCCAGGCCGCTCCCGCCGAGGCCCAGCAGGCGTACCAGGAGGCGCTCGCGCTCTTGGAGGACGGAATCCGCGAGGCGCGGCGGCTCATCAGCGGGCTGCGGCCGCCGATACTCGACGAGTCGGGCGGCATCGCGGCGGCCCTGGCGTACCTCGTTGAGGAAGCCCAGGCTCGCGAAGAGCCCGACATCGAGTTCTCTCACGAGATCCACGAAGCGCCGTGGGACCCGCTGGTGGAGACGGCGGTGTTCCGGATCGTGCAGGAGTCGCTGCACAACGCCTGCCGCCACAGCCGCAGCCCGCAGGTCCGCGTGGCCTTGCGATCCGACGCCCAGCGTGTCTGGGTGGAGGTCGAGGACTGGGGCGTTGGCTTCGTGCCCGAGCAGGTGGCCCCCGACCGGTTCGGCCTGCAAGGCATCCGCGAACGGGCGAAGCTCCTCAAGGGCAACGTCTCCATCGACACATCCCCCGGAAAGGGGTCTCGCGTGCGTGTCGAGCTACCTCTCCGGCGCGGCGACGCCGTGGAGACGAATTGAGGCGGCACCGCGCAGATCATCCGGTCACTCGGACTTCTTCACCGGCCGGGAATTCACCAAGGGCTCGATCTTGCCGGCTGGGTTTCCTTTGGCATCCGCGAGGTAATGCACTCCCTGAATCGCATCGACGACTCTCATTCCCTCGGTAAACGGTCCCTCGCCTCGCGCCTCGCCGCGTTTTCCATCACGGTATTCAAAGAAAACCTTATGGACAGGTCCACGCTATACTCAAGATTCCTTGCGTGTTCCAGCCGCTGCCGAAACACTCTGACAAGCAGATCGCGTTGATCCACCTTCGAGAGTCGGCTGAACTCCTCGGCTGACATCGACGCAGGCTCGAACGTCTCGGCTGCCAGAAGCTGACAGCAAGGCAGCGCGGCGGCGAGCAGCAGAAACGAAATCACCGCGAATCGTTTATCCATCTGGCACACTCCAATAGACTCCTTGGCGAATTGTCCGCATGATTCGACGCCGCACCACGCAGCGCGATCACCCACACAATTCCCAGAAACTACCGATTCGGCCCCCAACTTATCAACTAATTAGCCACCCCCTATTACTACGGATTTCCGGCAACACTAGAGATCCTTGACCCTCTAGTAGGTGGCCTTGCAGCGACTATCGACTTCCAGCAAGTGTTGCGACCGGTGAGGCGACAGCTAGATTCAGGTTCCTCGGCAACATATGCGGCAGGTAGTGCCGCATGGCCGGTCTGACCGATGAATAGCGGACCTGTGCGTCTCCGGGTCGTAGGCTGGTCTCTGAGTGTCTGCGGGGACGGGGGTGAGTTTGGGGTGTTGTGCTCCGGGGAATCCTGGCCGGAGTCGGGATTTTGTCCGCCGGGGCGTTGACATCGGGGGGACGGGGCGATACTATGTGAAGTTTTCCACCCTGACGGTGGATGTGTCTTTGGCAACATGGGACTGGGTTACCCCGGAGGGCGACCGTGGTTAGTCAACCGACTGAGATCATCCGCATCCGCATGGAGGCCTACGACCACGCGGTCTTGGACCAAAGTGCGATGGAGATCACGGACACGGCCAAGCGGACGGGGTCGGTCGTCCATGGCCCCATTCCGCTACCCACCCGGATTGAACGGTACACCGTCCTTTCCAGTCCCCATGTGGATAAGAAATCCCGTCAGCAGTTCGAGATCCGCACGCACAAGCGCCTGATCGACATCATCCAGGCGACGGCGAAAACGATCGAGGCGCTCAACAAGCTGAGCCTGCCGGCGGGCGTGGACATTAAGATCAAGGCGACCAGCCGATAAGGCCCGGGGGCGCCCCGCGGCCGTGTGGCAGGGCAACTTTCGGGAAACTTCCATGTAACGGAAGCCCAGCGGGTAAACCCGTCTCAATCGAGACGGTAGTTCCCGCGGGCGACGCGAAGCAAGGCGAATTGCGATGAGTACTGGACTACTCGGCCGCAAGGTCGGGATGACCCAAATCTACAACGAGTCGGGCGCGGTCATCCCGGTCACGGTGATTCAGGCGGGCCCCTGCCACGTGCTGCAGGTGAAGACCGTCGAGCGCGACGGGTACGAGGCGGTTCAGTTGGGCTATCTCGACAAGCCCCGTCGCCTTGCTTCCCGCAGCGTGCGCGGCCACGTCGCCCTTCTGGACAGCAAGCGTCAAAAACGCCGCAATGCGGCCGGCGCCCCCAGCGTCGTTAAGGCGGGGTGCGAGCCGAAACGGTTCGTGCGCGAGCTGCGCGGGTCGATCGACGGGGTCGAGGTCGGCCAGGAACTCCGCGTGGACGTGTTCACCGAGACGGCGTCGGTCGACGTGGTGGGCACGAGCAAGGGCCGCGGCACGGCTGGCCCCATGAAGCGGCACAACTTCAGCGGCCAGCGCGCCACGCACGGCGTGAAAAAATGCCATCGCCACATCGGCGGCACCGGCTCGAGCGCCACGCCCAGCCGCGTGCTCAAGGGCCGGAAGATGGCCGGCCGCTACGGCGGCGCGCGGTGCACGGCGAGGAACCTCAAGGTGGTCCGCGTGGACCTGGAGAATAATCTCCTGCTGATCCGCGGCGCCGTGCCTGGCCCAAACGGCGGGTACGTGATCGTCTCCCAGACCAATAAACTCGGCTAGAGGGCGCCCGGAAGCGGTTCGGGACGCCCTTGCGTCATTTCAGACAACATAAAGACGTCGAAGCGATGGTAAGCCTTCCTGTCTACGATCGAACGGGCGCGAAAGTCGGCACGTACGACATCGACCCAGCCGAGTTGGCGCCGCGCATCAGCAAACAGTTGATGCACGACGTCGTGGTGATGTACCAGGCGAATCTGCGCCAAGGGTCGGCGAAGAACAAAAACCGATCGGAAGTAGCCGGCTCGACGCGGAAGATGTATCGGCAGAAGGGCACGGGCAACGCCCGGGCCGGCTCCCGGCGGAGCAACATCCGCCGCGGCGGCGGCCGCGCCTTCCCTCGCCGCCCGCGCGACTGGTCGTACCGGCTGCCCAAAAAGGCCGTGCGGATGGCCACGCGGATGGCCGTCGCCTCGCGGATCGCCGACGGCGAGGTGATGCTGATCGACGATCTGCCCTTCGCCGCGCCCAAGACGCGTGACATGGCGACGATCCTGAAGGCCCTGAAGATCGACGGACAGACGCTCCTGGTGGCCGTCGCGGGCTACGACGTCAACGTCTACAAGAGCATCCGCAACCTGGCCGACGTGCTCGTGTTGCCGGTTTCCGACCTTAACGCTTTGGAGGTGCTTCGCCCGAAGCGGCTCCTGATGACCAAAGCCGCCTTGGACGCCTTCCGCGAGAAGGTCGCGGCCAAGCAGGCGTCCTGACGCAAGGAGCACACCGTCCATGCCGCAAGATATAACGAAGACGCGTCTCGAGCTGGAACCGCACCAGATCATCCTCCGTCCGCTGGTGACCGAGAAGGGTTATCACAAAGCGGAGCGGTGCAACGCTTACGCGTTCGAAGTGAACCAACTGGCCGGCAAAGAAGACATCCGCAAGGCGGTCGAAGCGCTTTTCGACGTGAAGGTGGTTCGGGTGAACACGCAAACCCGCAAGGGCAAGGCCCGCCGGACCCGCTTCCGCAAGGGAGTCACCAAGAGCTGGAAGAAGGCCATCGTCACGCTCGACGAAGAACATCGGATTGACTTCTTCTAATGGATGCGCGGCCGGGAACGAAGAACTGAGAGCCGATCATGGGTATTCGCAAATACAAGCCGGTTACGCCGGGCCGACGCGGCGCGAGCGTGAGCGATTTCGCCGAGCTTACCCCCGGGGTGAAGCCGGAGAAGAAGCTCACGCGGATCAAGCGTCGCACGGGCGGGCGAAACAATCAGGGCTTCATCACGTCGCGCCATCGCGGCGGCGGTCACAAGCGGCTGTATCGCCAGATCGACTTCCGCCGCAACAAGGACGGGATCCCCGCCCGCGTGTTCTCGATCGAATACGATCCGAACCGCACCGCGCGGATCGCCCTGCTGCACTACGTGGACGGCGAGAAGCGGTACATTCTGGCCCCGGACGGACTGACGGTGGGCACGGAGGTGCTCAGCGGCGCCGAGGCGCCGCCGGCGGTGGGCAATTGCCTGCCGCTCTCGGCGATCCCTCTGGGGGCCAGCGTGCATAACATCGAGCTTTTGCCGGGTCGCGGGGCCGTCCTGTGCCGCAGCGCCGGCGCCAGCGCGACGCTCGTGGCCCGCGACGCCGGGTGGGCGCAGATCACGCTGCCCAGCGGCGAGATCCGCCGCGTGCCGGCCAAGTGCCGCGCGACGATGGGCAAGATCGGCAACGCGGACCACGGCATGGTGAACCTGGGCAAGGCGGGGCGCAAGCGGTGGATGGGCCGCCGGCCCCACGTCCGCGGCACCGCCATGAACCCGCACGACCATCCGCACGGCGGCGGCGAAGGACGCACCAAGGGCGGCCGCAATCCGGTCAGTCCGACGGGCAAGCCCACCAAGGGCGGTTCCACCCGCAAGAAGCACAAGCCCTCCAACCGCGCGATCGTCCGCCGGCGTCGTTCGCGGCGGTACGGATTGCTGAAACTGTCGAAGTGAAACCGAGAGAATCCGGGAAGTCATCCCCATGGGAAGGTCGTTGAAAAAGGGCCCGTTCGTCGATCCGAAGCTCTTCGGCAAGGTGGAGCGGCAGAACGCGGCGGGGACGAAAGAGCCGATCAAGACGTGGGCCCGGGCGTGCACGGTCATTCCCGAGTTCGTGGGCCACACGTTCCTGGTCCACAACGGGAAGATCCACATGAAGGTCTTCGTGACCGAAGAGATGGTGGGCCACAAGTTGGGCGAGTTCGCCCCGACGCGGACGTTTCGCGGTCACGGCGGCAAGGGCAAGCGGTAATGGTGACGGGATAATGGGCGTGGGACGGGAAGGGCCGGCGGGTTCGAGGCTTCCGGTCGCCCCGCGCGAAGCGACGTGTTGAGGGACTCGGCATGGCATACGAAGCAATTCATCGTTTCGCCCGCATCAGCCCGCAAAAAGCGCGGCTGCTGGCGAACCTGATCCGGGGGCAGTTTGCCGACGAGGCCCTGGAGATTTTGAAGTACCAACCGCAGCGCGGCGCTCGGCTGCTGGAGAAGGTGCTCCGCAGCGCCCTGGCGAACGCCGAGGACCGCCGGGCGTCGAACCTGAAGAACCTGATGGTGGTCGACGTTCGGGTGGACGGGGGACCCATGTTCCGGCGGATGCGGCCCAAGGCGCGAGGGATGGCCTCGGTGGTGAAGCGGCGGATGTCGCATATCCGGGTGGCGTTGGAATAGGAGAGTGATACAGCATGGGTCAGAAAGTCAAACCGACCGGATTCCGCACGGGCGTGATGACCGGCTGGAAGAGCCGCTGGTACGCCTCGAAGCAGGAATTCGCGGCCCTTCTGGTGGAAGACACGAAGATCCGCGCCTTCGTCAAGAAGCGAAAGGATCGGTTCGGCAAGCCGATGTATCCGACCATCGCCAAGGTGGAGATCGAGCGCACGCGGGACGAGGTGAAGGTGATCCTGTTTTCGGCGCGGCCGGGTATCCTGATCGGCCGCAAGGGCGAGCGGGTCGAGGAGCTGCAGAACGAGCTTCAGCAGAAGACCGGCCGGCGGATCAACATCAAGATCGAGGAAATCACGCGGCCGGAGCTGGTTGCCCAGTTGGTGGCCGAAGACATTGCCGAGCAATTGGTGAAGCGGGCTGGCTTCCGACGGACGATGAAGCGGGCCTTGGAGCAAACGATGGACGCCGGCGCCAAGGGGATCAAGATCCAGTTGGCCGGCCGGCTGGGCGGCGCGGAAATGGCCCGCCGCGAGAAACAGATCGCCGGTTCGATTCCCCTGTCGACGCTGAGGGCGAAGATCGACTACGGCTTCACCGAAGCCAAGATCGCCCAAGGACACATCGGCGTGCAGGTGTGGATCAACCAAGGCATGTACAGCGAGGACGAGACCGATGGCGTTGATGCCCAAACGGGTCAAGCATCGAAAAAGCCAAAGAGGACGTATAAAAGGTGAGGCGACGCGGGGTCACCACGTTGTCTTTGGCGATTTCGGGTTGCAATCCACCGAAGGCGGTTGGGTGAGCGCGGCGACGATCGAAGCCGGCCGTATCGCGGCGCAGCAGTATCTGCGCACGGAGGGGCGGCTGTACATCCGCGTGTTCCCCCACCGCTCCGTCACGTCCATCCCGCTGGAAACCCGCATGGGAAAGGGCAAGGGAGAGCCGGAGTATTGGGCCGCGACGGTGAAGCCGGGGACGGTTTTGTACGAGATTGGCGGAGTCACGGAAGAGGCCGCGCGGATTTGTTTCGCCCGATTGGCCCACAAGATGCCCGTCCGCGTTCGCATGATTCGCCGTCGCGTCGTGTAAGGCGCGTCGTTTGAGAGTGGAGTAGATCATGACTAAGGCGACCGAGCTGCGCGACATGAGCGATGAGCACCTGGCGTTGTCGCTCAAGGAGGCGCGGGAACAGCTATTCCGGCGTCGGATCCAGGCGCAAACGGAGCGGCTGGATTCACCCAGCGAGCTGCGCAAGACGCGGCGGTTGATTGCGCGGATCAAGACGATACAAAACGAGCGAGCGAGAGCGGCGAAGGCCGCCGGCTAGTCCGGAGCGCGGCGCCGAACCGGCTTGGAAGGATAGCGAACATGCCCAAGAACGTTGCCCAAGGCGTTGTCACGAGCGACAAGATGGCCAAAACCCGCCGCGTGGAGATACCCCGGCTGGTGCGGCACGCGAAGTACGGCAAGTACATTCGCCGGCGGACGATCTGCTTTGTCCACGATGAGAACAACGAGTCGAGCCTGGGGGACATGGTCGAGATCGTGGAGAGCCGGCCCCGCTCGAAGAAGAAGCGTTGGGAGTTGGTTCGGGTGGTGGCCAAGGGCCACGTGATCGACCTGGCGGCGATGCGCGCGGCCGACAAGGCCCGCCACGGCGGCAAGGGCGAAGGCGAAGGGGGCGAGGACGAGGCCGTCTAGGGACGCGCGGCGCCCTCCGACAGGCAAGAAACAGACGTCTTGCGACTTGGGTGGTAACCATGATTCAAATGCAAACGCGACTCGCCGTGGCCGACAACACCGGTGCCCGCGAGTTGATGTGCATCAAAGTGCTGGGAGGATCGCGGCGGCGCTTCGCCAACCTGGGCGACATCGTCGTGTGCAGCGTGAAGAGCGTGATTCCCGGAAGCGACTTCAAGAAGGGGGCGGTCGTCAAGGCGGTGATCGTCCGGTGCAAGCAGCCCACCCGGCGCCCCGACGGCAGCTACGTCCGCTTCGACACGAACGCGGCCGTGGTAATCGACAACGACAAGAATCCTCGCGGCACGCGCATCTTCGGCGCGGTTGCCCGCGAGCTGCGGGAACGGAACTTCATGAAAATCGTCAGCCTCGCCAGCGAGGTGGTCTGATGCACGTCAAAGTGAACGACACGGTGGAAGTAATCGCGGGCGACGACCGGGGCGCTCGGGGGAAGGTGCTCAAGGTGGACCATGCCACCGGCAAGGTCACCGTCGAGGGCGTCAACCGCGTGTACAAACACGTCCGCCGCAGCCAGCGCAACCCCCAGGGCGGTCGTCTCTCGCGGGAAATGCCCGTGCGGATCTCGAACGTTCTTTTGGTGTGCCGGGCGTGCGGCAAGGCCGCGCGGACGGGCGCCCGCTACCTCGACGACGGCAGCAAGCAGCGTTTCTGCAAGAAGTGCGGCGCCGAAAATGGCGCGATAGCGCCGCCCCGGGCCCGATACGCCAAGAAGTAAAAGCCGCCACGGCACAGGACCGCCATGAACCCTCGACTGCGAGACCGGTACAACGAGACGATTCTTCCCGCCCTGGCCAAGGAGCTGGGCCGGAAGAACCGGATGTCGCTGCCACGCCTGAAGAAGATCATCGTGAACATGGGCGTGGGCGCCGCGATCCACGACAAGAAGTGTCTGGACGAGGCGGTGGATGCCCTGCGCCTGATCGTCGGTCAGAAGCCCGTCGTCACCAAAGCCCGCAAGTCCATCGCCGGCTTCCGCCTTCGCGAGGGCATGAACGTCGGCTGCAAGGCGACGCTTCGGGGCCAGCGGATGTACGAGTTCCTGGATCGGCTCATCTCGCTGGCCCTGCCGCGGGTGCGCGACTTCCGCGGACTCAATCCGAACGCGTTCGACGGACGCGGCAACTACAGCCTGGGGCTGACCGAACAGTTGGTTTTCCCCGAGCTGAACCCGGACAAGTACACGCGCACGCAGGGGATGAACATCACGATCGTCACCAACGCGACGAACAACGACGAGGCGCGGCTGCTATTGCAGAAGTTCGGGATGCCCTTCCGTTCGGCGGACGCCGAGCGCGGCGCGTCGAAGAACTGACCCGAAGGAACCTCGCGTCCGGCGGAGCCCAAACGACCAGACCGAGAACGAACCCGCTTTATTTGAAAACCGAAGGGAACCAGACGGGATGGCAAGCAAAGGGAGGATCGCCAAGGCGCTTCGCACGCCGAAGTATTCGACCCGGCTCGAACGGCGCTGCCGGCTATGCGGCCGCTCGCGGGCGGTGTATCGGAAGTTCGGGATATGCCGGATCTGTTTCCGCAACCTGGCGGATGAGGGATTGATTCCCGGCGTGAAGAAGGCGAGTTGGTAAAGGGACCCGATTTATCATGATGACTGACCCCATCGCCGACATGTTGACCCGCATCCGCAACGCGGTGCGCGTCGAAAGGCCCCACGTGGACATGCCCCTCTCCAAGGTCAAACGCGGCCTGGCCGAGGTGCTCAAACGCGAGGGCTACATTTGGGATTGGGAGGAAGTGTCGGGCAAGCCGTGCGACCACTTGCGCGTCTTCCTGAAGTACGGCCCCAACGGGGAGCGGGTCATCCGGCACGTGCGCCGGGTGAGCAAGCCGGGCCGCCGCGTCTACAGCGGCGCGACCAGGCTCAAGCCCGTCCTCGGAGGCCAGGGAATCACCATCATCAGCACCAGCCGCGGCGTGATCAGCGACCGGGAAGCCCGCCAACGCAAGCTCGGCGGCGAGGTGCTCTGCGAAATCTGGTAGTCACGCGCGCCCAACGAATAACCCGCCCCAACAAGGGAATCTGTCATGTCGCGGATCGGAAACAAGCCCATCGACGTGCCCAGCGGCGTCAAAGTGAGCATCGCCGAAGGCACGGTCCACGTCGAAGGCCCGCTGGGCACGCTCCAGTGGCAACATCGCCCCGAAATCGCGGTCGCCTACGACGACGCGACCAAGAAAATCGCCTGCGCCCGGCAGGATGACGAGCGGTTGAGCCGCGCGTTGCACGGGCTGACCCGGGCGATCATCCACAACATGGTTGTCGGCGTCTCGCAGGGATATGAGAAGCGGCTCGAATTGATCGGCGTTGGATACATCGCGGCGGTGCAGCACAACCAGCTCGAGCTTCGGATTGGCTACGCCAACGAGCTGCACAAACCCATTCCGCCTGGAATCACCGTGACTTGCCCCGACCAGCAGCACGTCGTCATCCGGGGAATCGATAAGCAATTGGTCGGCCAGTTCGCCGCGGAGACGCGGGCGCTGCGCAAGCCCGAGCCATACAAAGGCAAGGGCATTCGCTACTTTGGCGAGGTCGTGCGGCGCAAGCAAGGCAAGGCCATGGCAAAATAGTCGCCCTGCGAAAGGGGTTGCCGGGAGAGGCATACCGTGAAACACGAAATCGTAATTGGTCGACAACGCAAGCGCCGCGGCTGGCGCGTCCGCAACCGGATCAAGCGGGACTCCGTCCGCCTCCGGCTGAGCGTCTTCCGCAGCCATAAGCACGTGTACGCCCAGCTCATCGACGACCAGAACGGCCGCACGGTGGCCGTCGCGAGCACGCTGGACAAGGACGTCCGCGAGAAGGTCGGCTACGGCGGGAACAAGGCGGCCGCGCAAGTCGTCGGCCAGGTGATCGCCCAGCGGGCGCTGGCGGCCGGCGTCACACAGGCGGCGTTCGACCGGCGGGAGTACAAGTACCACGGCCGCGTGGCCGCGCTGGCCGACGCGGCCCGCGACGCGGGCCTGGACCTGGGCGCCAAGGCCCCCGAGCCCGTCGTCGTCGAGAAACCGAAAGAGAAAGAAAAGAAGAAGGGCGCCGCGAAACCGAAGGCCCCGAAAGCCCAGTGAGCTTTGCCCGGTCGGCAAAGCGACACTTTCCACTAGCCACTATGCAATGCCATGGCTGAAGAATCCACGCGTGGGGAACTGATCGACAAGGTCGTCAAGATCCGGCGGTGCGCCGCCGTGGTCAAGGGCGGCCGGCGTTTTAGCTTCACGGCCCTGGTCGTCGTCGGCGACGGCAAGGGCAACGTCGGCTGGGGTTACGGCAAGGCCAACGAGGTCCCGCCGGCGGTCGAGAAGGCGATCAAGGACGGCTCCCGCTCCCTGGTCACGGTGGCCATGACCGGCTCGACCATTCCCCACGAGGTGAAGGGGCGCTTCGGCGCCGCCCGCGTCGTGCTCGTGCCCGCCGGCCCCGGCACCGGCGTGATCGCCGGCGCCGCGGTCCGCGCCGTGTGCGAAGCCTGCGGGATCCGCGACATCCTCACGAAGAGCTTCGGCTCCAACAACGCGACCAATCTGGTCAAGGCGACAATCGGCGCGCTTACGCAGCTTCGCGCCTCGGGTGAAGTGGAACGGCTGCGAGGAGTCTCGCTCACATGAATCTCAACGACGTCCATCGCGGAATCCAGAAACACAAGTCGCGCAAACGCGTCGGACGGGGAACCGGCTCGGGCCACGGAAAGACGTGTGGGCGCGGGCACAAGGGCCAGCGGAGCCGGGCGGGCTTCAGCGTGCATCCCACGTTCGAAGGCGGCCAGATGCCCCTGGTGCGCCGCATCCCCAAACGCGGCTTCCACAACCGCTTCGCCTTGTCGGTCGCCACGGTCAACGTCGGACAACTCGACGCGATTTTCGCCGCGGGCGACGAGGTCACGCCCGAAACCCTCAAGGAAAAAAGCATCGCCAAGCACCGCTACGACGTGCTCAAGGTGCTCGGCGACGGCGAGCTGTCGAAAAAACTCAAGGTGGCCGCTCACCGATTCAGCAAGTCGGCCTTGGCAAAAATCGAGCAGGCGGGTGGGGAAGTCGTCGTCCTGCCCGGCAAGGCTCCCGTAGTCAAAAACCAGAAGAAGGGAACCGTTTCCACCGGCGTTGCCGGGCCGGGCTGAGCCGACGGGCACAACCGCGCGACCGCCTTTATTGCGCCCTCGGCGCCGCGGTGGCCTCGGGCGACGGGTTGAGTTCGCGCAGCGATTGCCTTGCTCGCGCACTCCCGCGCGGAGTATCTCCAAGGAGCGGATCGAACCATGTGGGAAAAGTTTCGCGTTATCTTCACGATCCCCGAGCTGCGAAGGAAGATCCTCCTGACGCTCTTCCTCCTGGCGGTCTACCGCGTCGGTTGGCAAATCCCCCTGCCGATCGTCAATCAGGAGGCGCTGAAGTCGTTCTGGCAGCAGCAGTCCGGCGGCCTGGGCGCCCTCGCCGAGCAGGTGGCCATCTTCAGCGCGAGCAATCTGGACCAGGCGACGATCTTCGGCCTGGGCATCATGCCCTATATCTCCGCCTCGATTATCTTCCAACTCCTCGCGAGCGTCTGGGGGCCGCTCGAGCGGCTGCAAAAGGAGGGCGAAAGCGGCCGGAAGAAGATTAACGAATACACCCGCTACGCCACGATTGTCCTTTGCATCGGGCAGAGCTGGTTCATCCTCCGATTGATGGCCCAGCCCACCAGCCAGGGCCCGGCGATGATTCGGCCCGAGTACTGGACCTTCGGCTGGCAACTCACCGCGGTGCTCACCATGACGGCCGGCACCGCGTTTCTCATGTGGCTGGGCGAACAGATCGACGAATACGGCATCGGCAACGGCATCAGCCTGCTCATCATGGCCGGCATCCTCGCCCGCATGCCCATGGCCGGCTTCCAGTTGGTCAAGCCCCTGTTCACCTCCGGGGTGGAGTTGGGAAGCACGAGCGGCCAGGTGGGCCCCGAAAAGCTCGTCGTGTTGGCCATTCTCTTTGTCAGCGTGGTGGCGGGCGTGGTTCTCATCACGCAGGGCCAGCGCCGCATCCCCACCCAAAGCGCCAAACACGTCCGCGGCCGTCGCGTCTTCGGTGGCAACCGGCAGTACCTGCCCTTGCGCGTGAATCAGGCCGGCGTCATGCCGATCATCTTCGCCAGCAGCCTCCTGTTGTTCCCGCAGGTCCTCTTCGGCTCGTTGGGCAGTCTGAGCCGATTCTGGAACGAGGCGGCCGAGGTTTTCCACCGCGGCGACGGCTATATCTACAACATGCTTTACATCGTGCTGATCTACTTCTTCTGCTACTTCTGGACGGCCATCACGTTCAACCCCAAGGACATGGCCGACAACCTGAAAAACTACGGCACGTTCATCCCCGGCTATCGCCCCGGCAAACGGACGGCCGATTACCTCGAACGCGTCATGGTCCGCATCACCTACGTGGGCTCGGGCTTCCTGGCGCTCGTGGCGATCATCCCGACCGTGGTAGCCACCTGGATGAAGATCGACTACGGCATCGCGAGTTTCTACGGCGGCACCGGGCTGCTCATCGCCGTGAGCGTCGCCTTCGACCTGGTCCAAAAGGTCGACAGCCACCTGGTCATGCGGAACTACAAGGGCCTGCTGGAGTAGGAGCGCAACCATGCGGATGGTTTTCATCGGGCCTCCCGGGGCCGGCAAGGGCACCCAAGCGGCTCGACTCATCGAGAAATACCGCCTCGCCCACCTGTCCACCGGCGACATGCTCCGCGCGGCCCGTGACGCCAAGACCGAGGTGGGCAAGAAGGCCGACGAGTACATGTCCACCGGCCAGCTCGTGCCCGACGAAATCATCATCGACATCATCCGCCAGCGGCTGGCGGAACCGGATTGCCAGGGTGGATACCTGTTGGATGGGTTCCCCCGTACCATCGCCCAGGCCGAAGCGCTCGACCGGATGTTGGCCGAGACGGGCACTCCGCTGGACGTGGTGCTCGAGCTGCGCGTGCCCGAGGACGAACTGTTCAACCGCCTGGCCGGCCGCGGGCGGGCGGACGACACGCCCCAGGTGATCCGCCAACGGCTCGTGGCCTACCGCCAGCAGACCGAGCCATTGTTGGCCTACTACACGGGCAAGGGCCTCCTGGAGTCGGTGGACGGCCTGGGCGCCGTGGAGGAGATTTTTGACCGCGTGACGACGGTGCTGGACCCGTTGGCCCGCTGAACGGGTAACCCTGAAGTGCCTGCCACTACTGGTTCTGCCCGTGCCGTTTCATCCGGAGCGAAGCGTGAGCGCCACCGCGGTCATCCTGGGCAAAGCGCGAGTGCCACTGGCTTTGCCAGTGCGGTCATCCTGGGCAAAGCGAAGGATCTCTTTCACTCGCCGACGAGATCCTTCGCTTCGCTCGGGATGATGGTCGCGAGAACGGGATGGAGTTGGGTGAGACAATTGGTTCGCCGCCGCGAGAGGGAGGGAAAAGGAGCACCGAAGGCGTGGAGGTTCTCAGGTCAGCCCGGGAAATCGGCCTCATGCGCAAGGCCGGCCAGTTGGTGTGGCAGGCCCAGCAATTGGCCGCCGCGATGCTTGCCCCCGGCGTGACCACCGGCCAGATCGACGCTGCGGTCGAAACGTTTTTCGAGGAGCAGGGCGCGGAGGCCCTTTTCAAGGGCGTCCCCGGCGCGGTCCCGTTTCCGGCGGTCACCTGCACGTCCGTCAACGAGGAGGTCGTCCATGGGATCCCCGGCAATCGGGTCCTCCGCGAGGGAGACATTTTGAGCCTGGACACAGGATGCCGGCTAGCCGGTTGGTGCGGCGACGCGGCGGTGACCTATCCAATCGGCAAGGTGGACCCCGAGGTCCAGCGACTCCTGGACGTCACGCGCGGCGTCCTGGACTTGGCCATCGAACAGATTGGCAAGTGCTCGCTTTGGAGCGAGGTTGCCACCCAAATGGAGGAGTACGTCAAGAGCCGTGGGTTCTCCGTGGTCGAGGCGTTTGTCGGCCACGGGATCGGTCGCCAAATGCACGAAGACCCGCAGGTGCCGAACTACGCCAGTCCCCAATTGCGGCGGACGGGCGGATTCCGCCTGGTTCCGGGCCTGGTGATCGCGGTCGAGCCCATGGTGAATATGGGCACGAAGCGGGTCCGCACGGCGCCGGACCAGTGGACCCAGGTGACGGCGGACGGCCAGCCCAGCGCCCACTTCGAACACACCATTGCGATCACGGAATCGGGTCCGTCCGTGTTGACAGCCGGGCCTGACGGGCAAGGATAGGCGGATCGGGGAAAGGGTCGGATCATTCATCCTGGGGGGAGGGTTGCCGCGCGCCGGCCGGTCGCACGCCTTTGGGGGGAGAAAAAATTCTCCCCGGGGCTTGAGCTACCGCCTCATTTGGGCTTATACTGAAACGCTTTGCTACTCTGGACAAACGGGAACGGGCCAAGCCATGAAAGTCCGTGCCAGCGTTAAACGCATCTGCGAAAACTGCAAGATCGTCCGTCGCCGCGGCGTCATTTTCGTCGTGTGCAGCAATCCCCGCCATAAGCAACGACAGGGGTAGATCCCCCGGCTTCGCGGGGGCGTGCTGGTGGCGCGATTGGGGTGGCCTTCCAGGCGGGACCGGGCTTTTTGGGAGCAAACAGAATGCCGCGTCTATTGGGTGTTGACATTCCGAACGACAAGCCCACGGTCGTTGCCCTGACGTATCTGTACGGCGTGGGGCCGAAGACCGCGCGTCAACTGTGCCACGACGGGGGCGTGAACCCCCAGGCGCGGGCGCGCGAGCTCCGCGAGGATGAGCTGGTCCGGCTGGCCGCGCTGTTGGACAAGGACTACACGGTCGAGGGCCAGCTCCGCCGGGCGGTGAGCCAGAACATCGCGCGGCTTCGCGACATCGGCTGTTATCGAGGCTTGCGGCACCGCCGGGGCCTGCCCGTTCGCGGACAACGCACCCGCACCAACGCCCGCACCCGAAAGGGTCCCAAGAAGACCGTCGCCGGCAAGAAGGGCGTCAAGGACCTCCGTTAGTCCGGCCGATCGACCGAACCTTTGTCACACGTCAGGAGAGACCCAAGCGGTGGGAAAAGTCAAGCCGTCAAAGCGTCGCAAGGCTCGTCGCAGCGTGACCGTGGGGATCGCGCATATCAAGGCGAGCTTCAACAATACAACGGTCACGATCACCGACACGAAGGGGGACGCCCTTTGCTGGTCGACCGCGGGCACCAGCGGTTTCAAGGGGAGCCGCAAGAGCACGCCGTTCGCCGGCCAGTTGGCCGCGCAGCAGGCGGCCGAAAAGGCCGTGAAATTCGGCATGAAAGAGGTGGACGTTCGCGTCAAGGGTCCGGGAAGCGGCCGGGAAAGCGCGATTACGGCGCTTCAGGCCGCGGGCTTGACCATCAAGTCGATCGAGGACGTGACTCCCCTGCCGCACAACGGATGCCGGCCGAAAAAACGCCGCCGCGTCTGACGTCCGGTCCGGCGCGGCCGATTGCGATTCCAACGCTCACGTTTCTGCCTGGAGCTTAGACGAGGATGGCCCGAAACCTTGGACCTAGTTGCCGCTTGTGCCGCCGCGAGGGAACGAAGCTGTTCCTCAAGGGGGCGCGGTGCGATTCGCCCAAATGCGCCGCGGAGCGCCGCGAGAACCCGCCTGGTTCTCAGACCTTCCGCCGCGGCAAGATGACGGATTACGCCGTGCACCTGCGCGAGAAGCAAAAGGTGAAGCGGTACTACGGCGTGCTCGAAGCGCAATTCCGCAAGTACTTCCGTCTGGCCGAGCGGACCAAGGGGAACACGGGCGAGGTGTTCATGAGCCTGCTGGAACGCCGTCTGGACAACGTGGTCCACCGGCTTGGGTTCGGCCAGTCGCGGGCGGAGGCGCGGCAAATCGTCTGCCATGGACACATCACGGTCAACGGGCGCCGCGTGGACATCCCCAGCTATCTGACTCGGCCCGGCGACGTCATCCGCGTGAAGAATCGGCCCAAGAGCCTCGAACAAGTCAAGAACAACCTGGCCGAACACCATCGCGACGTGCCCGACTTCCTCGCCCTGGTCGAGGGAGACAAGCCGGAGGGCCACGTGCTGCGGCTTCCCGAGGCTCAAGACGTGTCGATCCCCGTTCAGGCCCAGTTGATTGTGGAACTCTGCTCGAAGTAGTCGGGCAAGGCCGTTTTGGACCGGAGGAATCCCATGCGAATTCGATGGCGCGGACTTGAACTGCCCAGCCAGGTGACGTGTGACGGATCCACCTTGACGAGCACCTATGGCAAGTTCGTCGCGGAGCCGTTCGAACGCGGGTTCGGCGCGACGGTCGGCAACAGCCTGCGCCGGGTCATGCTCTCCAGCCTGGAAGGCAGCGCCGTGACCCAGGTCCGGCTGCACGGGGCGCAGCACGAGTTCACGACGGTCCCCGGCGTGGTCGAGGACGTCACGGACATCATCCTGAACATCAAGGCGCTGGTCGTTCAGAACCATTCGGAGCAAACCCGCGTGGTCCGGATCGACAAGAGCGCCCGCGGCGCGGTCACCGGCGCCGACGTCGTCACCGACGGCGTGGTGGACGTGATCAACAAGGACCACGTGATCGCGACGCTGACCGACGACGTGCCGTTTTTGGTCGAGATGGTGGTCGAGAACGGCCGGGGATACGTTCCCGCGACGGATAGCGCCGGCATCACGCAGGAAATCGGAACGATCCCGGTGGACGCCGCGTTCAGCCCGGTCGTCCGCGTCCGCTACGAGGTCGAGGAGACCCGCGTCGGCCAGAAGACGAACTACGACAAACTCACGATGGAGATCTGGACCAACGGGTCGATCACGCCCGAGTTGGCCCTGGTCGAGGCGGCTAAAATCCTCCGCAAGCACCTCAACCCGTTCGTGCAGTACCAGGAGTTGGGGCCGCGGATCTTTTCCGAAGCCCGCCCGGCGGGACCGGCCGGGATCGATCCGGCCACGGAAGCCAAGCTGGCCATGCCCCTGGCTGAGTTGGATCTTTCCGTCCGCGCGAGCAACTGCCTCGAATCGGAAAACATCCATACTGTTCGCGACCTGGTCACCCACTCGGAAGACCAGCTTCTCGAGGTCCGCAACTTTGGCGAAACCACGCTCATGGAGATTCGGGAGAAGTTGGCCTCGATCGGGCTGCACCTGGGGATGCGACTTCCCTCGGCGATGTCGCGGCTGCTCTGAACCAACCGCCGCGATTTCGTCCAAAAAACAACTCCCACTTTCGAGACACCCAAGCGATGCGTCACCGAAACAAGGGCCGCAAGTTCGGCCGGAACCCGAAACACCAGCGGGCGCTGTTGCGCAACTTGGCCAGCGCGCTGATCCTGACCGAGCGCGACGCCGAGGACGAGCCCAACGCGCCGGCCGTCAAGGGACGGATTATCACCACCCTGCAAAAGGCCAAGGAGGTTCGCCCCCTGGTCGAGCATTGCGTCTCGCTCGCCTGCCGCGCCATGACCCATAAAGAAGCAGCCGACGCGCTGGAGACCTCGGCCGAGCGTCATACCGAAGCGTGGCGGGCGTGGCGCCAGAGCGAGGACTGGCAGCAGTGGAACCAGGCGGTTGCCCCGGTCGTGGCGGCCCGTCGCCGAGCCATCCGTCTGCTGGGCGACAAGCAGGCCGTGCGGGTCCTTTTCGAGGAAATCGCCCCGCGGTTCGTCGACCGTCCCGGCGGGTACACCCGGATCTTGCAGTTGGCTCAGCCGCGGCTCGGCGATGCGGGCCAGCGGGCCATCCTCGAATTCGTCGGCCGCAACGACCGCAAACGCCGCGCCGCCCCCAAGCCCGCCTTCGAAGACGCGCCCGAACCCGCCGCGGCCGAGTAGCCGCGCTGGTGCAGTGGTTGACCTGGAGTGAGGCGTGGGCGCTGCGCGTGTTGTGCCCCTGGCTCCGCCAGGGCGACGTTCCCTGTCTCTCGGAGCGTGTTTGGAAATGCGTTTCGGCCGCCACGGGGGCGCCACTGCTGGCTTGTCCAGCAGTGGCACCCCCGGAATCCGCGATTTTCTCCTCCAGGATTCGCCGGCACTGCTGGACAAGCCAGCAGTGGCACCCAATTTCCAAATACGTTCTCAGGGCACTGGCAAAGCCAGTGGCACTCAAGCCCCACGGTCCCGAAGGAGGCTCGATGCACGGATGGCACGATCCCGGCAACCATCGACGCCGCCGGCGGGCTTCGATTTCACCCTCCACATGCGGCGCCTCTGCGAGGACGTGACCGATCGCGTGGCGGCGCTGCGCTACGTGGATATGTCGCGCGTCGCGATCAGCTTTTGCCAAACCCGGCGCGCCACGGAACACGGTCTGTTTGCCACACTCACGCCGATGCGTTTTTCCGGTGGGCGGGAATACGTGCTCCGCGGCGGCCAGCGCTGGGCCTCGCAGCGCCTCGTGGACGAGTCCGGCCGCGAGATGCTCTACATCCTCGGTTTCTACCTCCCGCGGTTTCTCGAGCGCACGTTCGACGAGAAGCTGGCCACGATCACGCACGAGCTTTGGCACATCAACCCCAAGTTCAACGGGGACATCCGCCGCCACGGAGGGCGATTTTTCGCCCATGGCCCCGCCGGCGACCACGACGCGGTGGCCCGGCGACTCGCCCGGGAGTGGCTCGCGCTGGCCCCCCCGGAGGCGCTTTACGCCTTCCTCCGGCTCGATTTCCACTCGATCCGCCGGCTGCACGGCCCGATCTTTGGCCGGAAGATTCCCACGCCCAAGCTCTTCCCGCTGGACGCATCCCCTCGCGCAACGGGTTGACGGGGTTTGTTCGGGTCTGCTGTAATGAACGCCGTGGATTCCCATTAACCTTATGGGTGCCATGGCCACGCTCGCGTGGCCATGCGGCGTATTTCGCCTACACAACATGCCCACGACAAGCGTGGGCATGGCGCCCCGGACGCCACACGCAACGTGGCGCGACTGATATCGAGGTGCGATATGCGATTGTGGACGGCGATTCGCGCGTTCTTCCGCGCCCTGTTGGACGGCGAGTTTGCCCGGCGGGCGGAACGTCTGCTGGCCGGCGGCGCGACGGGCCCTCCCGTTGAATCGGCCAAGCCCGCGCCGGCAGTCCCGAAGCCGCCCGGCCAGCGGCGCGCCAGTGAGGCGATCGTGTTTCTCGCGGCATTGCAGCGGGAGGCCCGCTTCGTCGACTTTGTCCAGGAATCGCTCGAAGGCTACGGCGACGCCCAGATCGGCGCCGCGGCCCGCGACGTGCATCGCCATTGTGCCAAGGTAATCGACCGCATGTTCGCTCTGACGCCGCTCGTGGCCGAGGCGGAAGGAGCGTCCGTGGAGATTCCGACGGGCTTCGACCCGGGGTGTTACCGCCTGACCGGGCAGGTGTCGGGCGAGCCGCCGCTGCGCGGCACGGTCGTCCATCATGGATGGAAGGCGACCCGGTGTGAGCTGCCCACTTGGTCGGGCACGCCCGCCGCCGCCGACGTTGTCGCCCCGGCCGAGGTTGAAATCGTGCCGTCCCCTCTCCCTCCGGGCGAGGGCTAGGGTGGCCTCCAACAAATTGTTGCCGCACGGCCAATGAGCCGCTTGCGGCTTCGCAACAAGGAACGTCGGCAACCATGGACGCGCAATTCGTCATCGGAATCGACTTGGGCACGACCAACAGCGTGTTGGCTTGCGCGCGGCTTGAGGGCGACGCGGCGCGGCCCGAGTGCGTTGCGATTCCGCAACTCGTGGCCCCCGGCACGGTTGAGTCGCGCGACGCCCTGCCGTCGTTTGCCTATCTGGCCGGCAAGCACGAGTTGGGCGGGGCGCTCGATCTGCCCTGGGCCGCCGACCGGCGATACGCAGTGGGCGAGTTGGCCCGGCGTCGGGCCGCCGACGCGCCCGAGAGAACCGTCGGCGCGGCCAAGTCGTGGCTGTGCCACAGCCGGGTGGATCGTCGGGCGGCAATCCTGCCCTGGGGCGCGCCGGATTCCGTCGAGCGGATCTCGCCCGTCGAGGCGACGACGCACTTTCTTTCGCACCTGGCGTCCTCGTGGGACGCGGCGCATCCCGACGCCCTGCTTGCCGCGCGGAAGGTCGTCTTGACCGTGCCCGCCTCGTTCGACGCCGCCGCCCGCGAACTCACCCGCGAGGCCGCGCTGGCCGCCGGGCTGCCGGACGACATGGTCCTGATCGAAGAACCCCAGGCGGCCGTCTACGCCTGGCTGGCGTCAATGGGCGACGCCTGGCGACGCAAGCTCGCGCTGGGCGACGTGCTCCTGGTTTGCGACGTGGGCGGAGGCACCACGGATCTTACACTCCTGGCCGTGGCCGAAGAGCACGGGGAGCTGGTTCTGGTGCGCCGCGCCGTGGGCGACCATCTCTTGGTCGGCGGAGACAACATGGACCTGGCACTGGCGCATCACGTGGCCGGGCGGTTCGCCGAGGCCGGCACGCGGCTCGATCCGTGGCAGTCGGTTGCCCTGTGGCACGCCTGCCGCAACGCCAAGGAGTCGCTTCTCGCGCCCGACGGGCCCGAGACGCACCCCGTCGCCGTGCTGGGCCGCGGCAGCAAGCTGATCGGCGGCACGGTGTCCGTTGACGTCGAGCGCGGCCCCGTGGCCGAGCTGCTGGTTGAAGGATTCTTTCCGCGGTGCGCCCTGGGCGATCGGCCCGCGCGGGGCCGGGCGTCCGGTTTTCGGGAAATCGGACTGCCCTTCGAGGCGGACACGGCCGTGACGCGCCACTTGGCCGCGTTCTTAAGCCGCCACGGCGCCGCGCCGGGCGAGCCGGCCCGGCCCAATTGGGTCCTCTTCAACGGCGGCGCGTTCAAAGCCCAGCGGCTGCGCGAGCGGCTTCTGGAAGTGCTCGGCGAGTGGTTTCCGCAGGCCGCCCCGAGGCCGCTCGAGACGCAGCCGGATCTGGATCGTGCCGTGGCGCTGGGGGCGGCGTGCTACGGCTGGATTAAGCAATCGGGCGGGATGCGGATCCGCGGCGGGACGGCCAGGGCGTACTACGTCGGGATCGAGACGTCGGGTCCCGCCGTGCCCGGCGCCCCGCGGCCGCTTCGGGCGCATTGCGTCGTGCCGATTGGAATGGAGGAAGGCACCGAGACGGAAGTGCCCTCGAGCGAGGTGGGCCTGGTGGTGGGCGAGCCGGCGAAATTTCGGTTCTTCAGCTCCTCGGTCCGCAAGCAGGACCGGCCCGGCGACGTGCTGGCCGCGTGGCGCGACGACGAGATCGCCGAAACGGATCCTCTGGAAATGACCCTGCCGGCGGACGAGTCGATCGACGAGCCCTACGTACCGGTGCGGTTTCTCTCGCGGATCACCGAGCTGGGCGTGTTCGAGCTCTGGTGCGCGAGCACCCAAACCGACCGCCGCTGGAAGCTCGAATTCAGCGTGCGGGAGGAAAGGTAGATCACGGCCCCGTTTCTCGCGCGAGCTTGCTGATCTGGCGAAAAACGTCGGTTCCGGCCCGCTCGCACCACTCGAACAGCGTGGTTTCGGTTGTGGTCAGCACGGCGCCGGAGGATTCCATGCGGCCGAGGGCCGTGCGGCAGTCGATCTCGTAGCGCGATCCGACCGCGTCGACCGCCACGAACACCCGCCAACCGTCGGCGAGCAGATCCAGCACGGTCTGCAGAACGCACACGTGCGCCTCGATGCCGACGACGAGGATATTGCCAATCCCGGCCTCGCGGAGTGGGGCAAAAACGCCTGGACAACCGCCGCAACTGAAAGAGAGCTTCTCGGGCAGCGGCCCGAGCCGCTCGGCCAGCTCGTCCACCGTGGACCCCAGGCCCTTGGGGTATTGCTCCGTCCCGACGACGCGAACGCCCAGGGCCGCCGCGCCGTCCACCAGGCGGCGGATGTTCCAGACGACCCGGCGGTGATCGGCGATCGCCCCGACGAGCTTTTCCTGGACGTCGACCACGAGCAGGGCCGAATTGCCGGCCGACATCAACTCGGGGCTTCGCGGCAAGACATCGGAAGGGTCCATGCCCGATACCATACCGCCTCGCCCGCGGCGGGGCAAGTCCGGGCCAAGAAGTGCCATGCCGGCGCCCGGGCGGCATCGCCGGGAGGGCGAGTCTCCCACCGAGCCGAGCATGCCACGGCCTTCGCCAGTGCATGCATTACGACATCGCCGGGCACTGGCAGAGCCAGTGGTGCTCAGTTCAGCTCATACAAACATGCCCACGACGAGCGTGGGCATGGCGCCTCATGCGCTGAACGTATCGTGGAAGCGATTTAACCGTTCACGGCCAAGCCGTGGACGAGACGCCGGTCGGCGGCGGAGAGTTGGCCGAGTTCGATGCGGATGAACCGTCCGTCCGGTCGCTGAAGCCGGACGGTCCGCCCGACCACGCCCACGAGCCGCGCCTCGAGCCGGTACTGCCCGGTCGCATCGGTCCAGATCCGCAGGCCCCCATCGTTCATCGAAAAGGGATCCGCGAATTCGCCCGCCGGCTTGTCCTTGTCGGTGGGTGGCTCGTCCGCCGGCAAATCGGCAGGCTTTTCCGCCGGCGGCTCGATCAAAGGAGGCGCGGGCAGCTCCGGCGCGGGCGGCGTGGCCGGGGAGGGAGTCTCTGGCACGGGCATCGCGGGCGGCTGCGGCTCCTCGGGTTTCGGCTCGTCCGGCTGCGTCGCCTCCGGCGCGGGCGCGGGGGGCTCCGCCGGCGCACCCGGCAGCGTCACCGCGGGCGGCGCGGCAGCCGGCTCTTCGGTCACCGGGGTCTCCGGCGCGGCCGGCTCCGTCGGCGGCGCGGGCAACTCGATCACTGTCTCCGGCTTCGCCTCGGGCTGCGGCAGCGCGGGTGATTCCGCCGACGGGGCGGGTTCCGGCGCGGGGGGCGCAGGCGGCGCGGGTGGGGCGGGTGGGGCGGCCGGCTCGGCCGGTTTCGCCTCGGCCGACGGCGGCTCGGCGGGCGTCTCCACCGTCGGATCGGACGGAGACGGGCTCGCGGGCTCGTCGGCCACGGGCGCCGCCTTGTCCGCGGCCGGCTCGCAACAAGCCGGCTCGCAACAAGCCGGCTCGCAACAAGCCGGCTCGCAACAAGCAGGCTGGCAAGGCACGCAACAACGCCGCGCCGCGCAGCGGCCAAACAGGTTGTCGAGCAACTTGCAGGCCAAGACCTCCTGGGGCACGGTCAACACCAGCCCAACCAAAGCAACACCGATCACCGTGATTCTTCGCATGGTCGAATCCTCCTCTGGGTCGAGAGACCAGATGGCTCAAAGGCCTATTCAAACAGGGCCGGCAGACGTCAGTCACATTGTAACGGCGAACTCATCGTGTGGCCGTCAAACTAACCAAACACGCTAAACCATCCCAGCCGCCTATGCAACTGGTTTTTCCTATTTACTCAACCAGGGGGGATGTCGATGGCCCTATTTTGTCGCTTTCCCCCAATTTCCTCATTCAACACTTTCTGGTTCGCGTCGGACTGCGGGCGGTATTCCCGCAACGGGACAAGGTGGAGGGTATCCCCTCCCACGGTGGAGCCCCTGGTTTCCGGGCGGGGTTTTCGCCATATTAGCGGTTTGCGCGTTGGCCCTTGCCTTGTTGGGCATTCTATCGGGTAGGCAAACATGAAAACCCACTCGACGACCATTCTCACCGTTCGCCATCGAGGGACGGTGGCCATGGGGGGCGACGGGCAGGTGACCGTCGGCACGTCCGTGATGAAGGCCGACGCCACGAAGATACGGCAGTTGGCCGACGGCCGCGTCCTGGTGGGTTTCGCCGGGGCCACCGCCGACGCCTTCGCCCTGCTGGAACGCTTCGAGGCCAAGCTCAAGGACCATCCGGAGAACGTCCCCCGCGCGGCCATCGAGTTGGCGAAGGATTGGCGGACGGACCGGTCGCTGCGGCGGCTCGAGGCGCTCATGGCCGTGGTGGATGCCCGGACCACGCTCCTTCTGACCGGCAACGGCGACGTGATTCAGCCGACCGACGACGTGCTGGGGATCGGATCGGGGGGCAACTACGCCGTGGCGGCCGCCAGGGCGCTCATGAAGCATTCCACGCTTGCCGCGGACGAGATTGTCCGGACTTCCCTGGAGATCGCGGCCGGCATCGACATCTACACGAATTGCAGCATTGCGGTGGAGACCTTGTCGTGCGAGACCTGACCCCTCGAGAGATTGTCGCGGAACTGGAGCGGCACATCGTGGCCCAGGACGAGGCCAAGCGGGCCGTGGCCATCGCCGTGCGCAACCGCTGGCGCCGCCAGCAACTGCCCGAGGACATGCGGCAGGAGGTTGCGCCGAAGAACATCCTGATGATCGGGCCCACCGGCGTGGGCAAGACCGAGATTGCCCGACGGCTGGCCAAGCTCACCGGCGCGCCCTTTATCAAGGTCGAGGCGACAAAGTACACCGAGGTGGGCTATTACGGCCGCGACGTGGAGAGCATGATCCGCGACCTGGTGGAAAACGCCATCGGTCTGGTCCGCCAGCAGGAGCTCAAGAACGTCGAGGAGGAAGCCCGCCGGCGGGTGGAAGACCGCCTGGTCGATCTCTTGATGCCCATGCCACCGGCCTTTGACGCCTCGGCCGACAGCCCCGATTCCGCCGAGCGCTACGAGCGCAACCGCGCGAAGATCCGCGCCATGCTGACCACCGGCGAGATGGACCAGCGCCGCGTCGAGGTGACCACGGAGCAGAAGGCCATGCCGATGATGCTTACCGGCGTGGGCATGGAGCAAATGGACCTGGATCTGCAGGGTATGTTCGAGAAGATCCTGCCCAAAACCACCAGTCGGCGGGAGATGTCCGTTGCCGAAGCCCGCCGGGTTCTCTTCGAGCGCGAATGCGAGAGCCTCATCAACCAGGAGAAGGTCCAGACCGCGGCGATCGAGTTGGCCGAGAACACGGGCATCATCTTCGTCGACGAACTCGACAAGGTCGTGGCCAGCGAGCAGACCCACGGCGCGGACGTGTCGCGTCAGGGCGTGCAGCGCGACCTGTTGCCGATCGTCGAGGGCACCACGGTGCAGACGCGATACGGCCACGTCCAGACGGACCACATTCTTTTCATCGCGGCCGGGGCGTTTCACCGCAGCAAGCCGAGCGACCTCATGCCGGAGCTGCAGGGCCGGTTCCCGATCCGCGTCGAACTCTCGGATCTCTCGAAGCAGGATTTCGTGCGGATTCTCACGGAGCCCAAAGGCGCGCTCACCAAGCAGTACGAGGCCCTGCTGGGAACCGAAGGCGTTTCGTTGGAGTTCGACGCCGAGGCGATCGACGCGCTGGCCGGTTACGCCTACGACGTCAACCGCACGACGCAAAACATCGGCGCCCGCCGGCTTTACACCATCCTGGAGCGGCTGCTCGAGGAAATCAGCTTCGAGGCGCCCGACATGAAGATGGGTCGGGTGGCCATCAACGCCGCATACGTCCGGCAGCGGCTGGATCGCGTCTCGCAGGACGACGATCTGAGCAAATTCATTCTCTGAACAGGCGGATTGTCCAGAGGTGTTATGGCACATCGCGTCACCGGACGGTCTTCGCGCCATCCTCCGCGGGGTGGCGCGGCGACGTGGCGCAACCTGGGCACGGACGCCGCGGTCTTTTCGGTCGCCTGCTCGCTCGCAAGCGGGACGAAAATCCTTAACTCGTGCCGCGCCAAGGAGATCCTTCCCCGCGCTCGACGTGAATCGCGACGGTCCCGGTGGGCAAGCCAGGAGGACGTATCGCCGCATCGACGGCGGAAAGCGGGGGGATCGCCCTTTCCCCGTGTATGGGTTGGCCTCGGATCCCTATCCGCTGTATAATGAATTTTTGGTTGTTCGCATGTCTTCCGTTGCGTCGTTTTCGGGACAGGGATCGATGGGCGAATCGGAGCCGACGGGTTGGCATTGGGGGCAGGACGGCTGTGACGAGCGGCGGCTGTTGCGCGAACTCCTGGCCGCGCACGAGCAGGAGCGGCAGTTGCTGGCCTACGAGATCCACGACGGGCTTGCCCAGGATCTCACCGGCGCCCTGCTGCGCCTCCAGGCTTTTCGCGAGCTGCTCAAACGCAATCCGGACGAAGGGTGGGCGGTGTTCGCCGCCGGCGTCGAGCTTCTGACCAAGAGCGTTGAGCATACGCGAGGGCTGATCGCCAGCCTGCGTCCTCCCATCTTGGACGAATCCGGGATCGTGGCGGCCGTGGACTACCTCGTTTGCGAGGGACGGCGGGGCGGCGGTCCGCGGATCGAGTTCGAGCACGACGTGCCCGCCGGCCGGATGCCCGCCTCGATGGAGAACGCGGTCTTCCGGATCGTTCAAGAAGCCTTAACCAACGCCCGGCGGCACAGCCAGAGCGAGAAGATCCGCGTCGAGCTCCGTCAGAAAGAGGGCGGCGTTGTCCTCGAAGCGCGCGACTGGGGCGTCGGTTTCGACCCGCGGACCGTCACCAAACGCCGCCTCGGCCTTCGGATCATTCACGAGCGGGCCCGATCGCTGGGAGGCCGGGTGGTCATCGAGAGCGCGCCCGGCAAAGGCGTCCACGTCCGCGTCGAGTTGCCCGCGGTTGGCGAACATAACGACGCGGACAGGACCGGCGGCGGCGTTGCCCTGCCCCCCAGCCAGTAGCCATGGGACGCCACGGCCGACTTGCCCCGCCGTGCATGGTTGGATAAGCTTACCGAGCCAGGCCGACGTCTGGGCGAGCCAGCAGCGGCGTCCAGGCGCGTCGCGACCCGCTTCGAGTTGACTTGCGCCATGACAGACATCCATCCCGTCCCCGTCGACGTGATCGCCGTGGGGGCGCATCCGGACGACGTGGAGATCGGCTGCGGCGGCACGTTGGCCCGGCTCGTCCAACAGGGTTATCGTGTGGGGATCATCGACCTGACGGACGGAGAACCCACGCCGGGCTCCGCCGGCGTCGAAATCCGGCTGGAGGAAGCCCGCCGGGCGGCGGACGTGCTCGGCGCCGCGTTCCGGATCACGCTGGATTTGCCTAACCGACGGCTCTTCGACACCTTCGAGGGCCGCGCGAAGCTCGCCACCGAGCTGCGGCGATGGCGTCCGCGGCTCGTGCTGGGGCTTGGCGAGGGCACGCCCATGGCCTCGCCCGACCATCGGCAGGCCGCGATTCTGACCGAGGCCGCGGTCTTCTCGTCGCGCCTGGTGAAGTGGGAGGATCAATTCGGGGGGCTTGCGCCCCATCGCGTCTCGCGGCTGTTGTGGTACTATCTGGTGTTCGGCGGGCTTGCGCCGGCGCCGGCCAACGCGCTGGTGTTCGACATCGGCGACGCGTTGGAGAAAAAGATCGCGGCGATCGCCTGCTACGAGAGCCAGTTTGCCCACCGACCCGAAATGATCGAACGCTTCCGCGTCTTCGCCCGGCAGCAGGGCATGGCGGCCGGCTTCGCCGCCGGCGAGGCGTTGGGCAGCCCCACGGCTCTGGGCACGTCGGACCTGATGGGGTGGCTATTCCCTGCGTAGAGTGCCACTGGCTACGCCAGTGCTGAGGAGCGCGCGGATTTCCGCACTGGCACAGCCAGTGGCACACGCGCGTCCGGGACTAGAACGTGCTGCCGCCGCTGGAGCGCGGGGGTTCGCGGGGTTTGAACAGATCGCTGATCTTGTTGCCCGACACGCGCGGCACGGGGTCCGGCGGAACCGGGAACGAACGACCGCCGCCCCGACCGTAGGTGAGCACCCGCACCTGATTGGCCCAGCCCATCCGGTCCAGGAACGTCTCGACCGCGATGGTTTCGATCTTGAGCTTCTTGGCGGCGTTGCAGATGTCGAGGTAGTCCTTGTGCTCCTCTTCGCTGGCCGTCTCGCCGGGGCGCTCGCCCAGGATGAGATACCGCGTGTTGGCGTCAAGCGCCCCCTGACGGACGCCGTTGGCGTCCTGCTTCGCGTCGACCGCGCCGCCGTTGCTCTCGATGAGGGTTTGCAGGAGGTCCCGATCGCTCTGGCCGTTGTTGTCCAGATCGAATATGCCGGCCAAGGCGAAGTGGCGCTTCTCGCCGATCGTCCAGACGGCCGTGAAGAGCTTGTCGCCGCGGAGGATCGGCTCGGTCAGCCGGTCTTCCAGGATCCGGGCCTCGGCCAGATGCGCGCCGAGGATCCGGGTGACCTCGATCTTTGCTTTCTGGTCGGTCTCCGCCATGTCGTGGGCGCCGGCGGGAAACACGCCAAACGTCGTTTGCGGGGGCAGCGCATCCGCTTCGCCCAGATTGATCCACACCAGACGCTGCTGCTGATTCACCCAACGGACCTCGCCCAGGAACCTGTCGGGGTTCGGATCAGTGATGTCCTGAATGATCTTGTTGCGGGTGGCCAACGCGTCAAGGGCCTCTTTTAGATCGGTCCCGAGCGAGGTTATTTCGGTCTTCAGCTCCGTGTTTTGCGCGTTGAAGTCCTGTCGCGTTTGTTTGAGGTCCTTGTCAAGCTGGGTCATGTCGGTCTTCATGCGGTCGCGGTCCGTGGCGAATCTCGCGGCTTCCGCGTCCTTCTCCTTGGCCGCGCGGTCCGCGCTAACCTTGAAGGGCTCGATCCGCTTTTCCGTGACGGCGTTGAGCTCGACGAGCTTGCTCTTGAGATCCTTGACCGTCGCCAGTTCGTTGTTGAGCGACTTCCGCGCGTCCGCGAGGTCCTTGCCCAGCCGGGCGATCGCCCGATGGTAGAACCGGTCCTCCGGATAGTCGCCCGCGTAGGCGAGCATGTCCTTGTTGAATTCCGCTTGGATCGTGTCCAAGGAGTCGCCGGGAGCGAAGCCCATCATCGTCTTGAGATTCTCGGCGTCGGCCATCGCCAGCCGCGCAATGCCTTCCTGCCGTTTGGCCTCGGTCTCGTTGGCGTCCGCCTTGATGGTCATCTGCTGATACTGGCGGAAGAAGATGAAGGTGGTCACCCCCAGGATGATCGTCAGCAGGACGAAGGCGATCAGGGCGTATTGCAGCCCTTGGTTTTCGCGCGCCATGAGTCAACCGCTCCTTTCAAGCCGGGATCCGTGCCGCGGGGGTCACCCCGGCTTGTGCATCGGGTGAGAATTGCCTCTTCTCAATTGTCTCCGCCGGGTGCGCCGGGCGAGGAGAGCATGAGACCGGATCGTGCTGCACAGACTGTGCTAACACCCTAAACATTGATTCTAGATAGACCCCAAAAGGCTGTCAACGAAAACCCCCAGAATTGGAGGGGCGGGGGACGGGGGTTGAGGGCCGGGGCTGCCCGCCCCGCCAGCCTCCCAGTGCCAGGCGTTCCCGCATCCTCCCCTCTCCCACCCGCGGGAGAGGGGCCTGGTTGCCGACCTCTCCCAAAGGAGCGTGCCGGTCGCATCGGCGCGGATCCTTGACACCCTGGGCGGCCCTTCTAGGATGAACCGGTCCCGCGTGGGGAGCCTCCCCGCGCGGCCGGCTCGTCCGATTCGTCCTTGGCCCACCCGCCATGCCCAAGCGTTCCGCCCAGAAGCTCCTGCCCGGTATGGAAGCGGGGTCGCCGCCGGCGGCTCGGCCCCGCCCGGCTGCGGCGGTCGAGGCGCTCTCCGTTTGCACGACGGCCAGTCCCCCGCCGGACACGCTCCGGGACAAAACCGTGTACGTCGTGGACACGCACTCGCTGGTCCATCAAGTGTTTCACGCCCTGCCGGAGATGACCAGCCCGGCGGGCCAACCGGTTCAGGCGGTGTACGGCTTCGTCCGCGACTTGTTCGCGCTTCTGGAAAAGCGGAAGCCGGACTACCTCTTCTGCGCGGTGGACCTGCCGGGCGGGACATTTCGGCACGCGATGTACGACCAATACAAGATCCATCGGGCGGAAATGCCCGAGGACCTGGTCCCGCAGTTTCCGCTCATCTACCGCGCGCTGGCGGCCCTGGGAATTCCGGCGTTGGGACTCGCGCGGTTCGAGGCGGACGACGTGATGGCGACGATGGCCCGGCTGGTCGACCAGCGCGAGGGCCAGTGCTTCGTGGTGACCAGCGACAAGGACTGCCGCCAGTTGATCACGGATCGGGTGAAGCTGTACAACATCCGGCGCGACGAGGTGTTCGACGCCGAGGCGCTCGCGGCCGCGTGGGGGATTCGGCCCGAGCAGGTCGTGGATTTTCAGGCCCTGGTGGGCGACTCGGTGGACAACGTGCCGGGCATTCCGCTGATTGGCCCGAAGGCGGCCCAGGAGCTTTTAGCCCGCTACGGCACGCTCGACGCCGTGTTCGACCACGCGGGCGAGGTTTCCGGCGCGAAGCGGCGGCAAAATCTGCTCGAAGGCCGCGCGTCCGCCCTGTTGAGCCGCGAGCTGGTCCGGCTGAAGGACGACGTGGACGTGCCCATCGACTGGCGCGGCGGGCAGGTGGGCCAGGCCGACCGCCAGACCGTGCTCGCGCTGTTCGATGAACTCGGTTTCCGCAGCCTCCGCACCCAGTTCGAGACCCTCGCCAACAAGCTTTTCGGGGACAAGCTGACCGGAGACAGTCCCGATTTTCACCCTGGGGACTGTCCCCATTTTCGTTCCACGAAAATGGGACTGTCCCCTTCAGAACCGTTATCCGGCCCGACGTACCACCTCGTTGACGCCCCCGACAAGTTCGCCGCGTTTCTCGACCAACTCCGCGAGCAGAAGTGCGTCTCGCTCGACACGGAGACGACGCACCTGTGGCCGCGTTGGGCCAAGATCGTCGGCTGCTCGTTCGCCTGGAACGACGACGAAGCGTGGTATTTGCCGGTCCGCGGGCCGCGGGGCGAGCCGCGGCTGGAGCCCGAGGCGACGCTGGCCGCGTTGCGGCCGGTGCTGGAGGATCCCCACGTCGAGAAGATCGGCCAGAATCTGAAGTACGACATGATCGTGCTGCGTGCGGCGGGCATTCGGCTGGCGGGCGCGGCCTTCGACACGATGGTGGCCAGCTACCTTTTGGACGCGGGCGAGCGGAACCACAATCTCGACGACCTGGCCCAGCGCTACCTGAACCACACGACGATCAAGATCACCGAGCTCATCGGCCGCGGCAAGGACCAGAAGCGGATGGACGAGGTGTCCATCGCGGCCGTGTGCGACTACGCCGCGGAGGACGCGCTTTTGCCGTGGCGGCTGCGGCCGATCCTCGCCCGGCGGCTGGCCGAGGAGGGCCTCGAACGGCTTTTCACCGAGGTTGAAATGCCGCTGGTCGACGTGCTGGTCGAATTGGAGTTCAACGGGATCACGGTCGATCGGCGGCGCCTGGCCGAGCTGAGCGAGCGCTACGGCCGGCGCGTCGAAGCGCTTGAGGCGGAGATCCACGAGCTGGCCGGGCGGCCGCTGAATATCGCCTCGCCCAAGCAGCTCCAGGAGATCCTGTTTAAGGAATTGAAGCTGCCGGTGGTCAAGAAGACGAAGACGGGGCCGAGCACCGACGCCGACGTGCTGGCCGAGCTGGCCCCGCTGCACCCCTTGCCGGCCAAGATCGGCGAGTACCGGCAATACGCGAAGCTCAAGAGCACGTACGTCGACGCGCTGCCGGAGATGATCTTTCCGGAGACCGGCCGGGTGCATGCCTCGTTCAACCAGGTGGTCACGGCCACGGGCCGGCTCAGCTCCAGCGATCCGAATCTGCAAAACATCCCCGTCCGCACGGCCGAGGGACGCGACATCCGCTCGGCGTTCGTGCCGGGCGAGCCGGGCTGGCTGCTCCTGGCGGTCGACTACTCCCAGATCGAGCTGCGGGTGCTGGCCCATTTCTCCGGCGACGAGCAGCTTCGGGCGGCCTTCGCCCGGGACGAGGACATCCACGCCCGGGTGGCGGCGGAGGTCCACCATGTCCCCCTGGAAGAGGTAACGCCCGCGATGCGCCGCGAGGCCAAGGCGGTCAACTTCGGGGTGGTGTACGGCCAGAGCCCGTTTGGGTTGGCCCGGCAGTTGGGGATCGAGAAGGATGCGGCGGCGGCGTTTATCGATGCTTACTTCGAGCGGTACCCGGGAATCGAGGGTTTTTTGCGCCGGGTACTGGCGGAATGCCGTCAAACTGGGTATGTTAGTACCATCTTGGGTCGCCGAAGGGCCATCCGCGGGGTCCGCGCGGATGCCGGGCGACAACGGAACTTGGCCGAGCGAACCGCCGTCAACACGGTGATCCAAGGTTCGGCGGCGGATCTGATCAAGCAAGCCATGATCGCCATCCATGCGCGTTTAGCGCGCGAGGATGCGCCGGCGCGAATACTTCTTCAGATCCACGACGAACTGATCTTCGAGGTCCCGCCCGAAGGGCAGTCGCCGCTGGGCCGGTTGGTCGCCGAGGAAATGGCCGGCGTCGAGCCGTTGAGCGTGCCGTTGAAGGTCGATGTGAAAGTCGGGCCGAATTGGGCGGATGCCGAAGCCGTGTCGTGATGGCGCGCGGGGCGGATCCTTGGAAGAACGAGAAGATCGTCATCCCGGGGGCAAGAAGAGACCGCCGTCGAGCCGAACGGGTTCCGGCCGCCGCGACGGCGCGAAATGCCGCCTGCGCGTCGTCGGAATCCTTGGCGGCGTGGCCAGCGGGAAGAGCCTGGTGGCCCAGGCGTTGGTCGAATTGGGCGCGGGTCTGCTCGATGCGGACCGCGCCGGGCACGACGTGTTGCGTTTGGCGGAAACAGAAGAGGCAGCGCGACGGCGCTGGGGAGAGGGCATCTTGGGGCCGGACGGTCGCATCGACCGGGCGAAGCTAGCCAAGATCGTCTTCGCCGCCACGCCCGAGGCGCGCACGGAACGAGAATACCTGGAACAGTTGACCCATCCGGCCATCGGCCAGGCGATTGAGCAACGCATTCAATCGCTGGTGGCCGAGGGCAAGACCGTCGCCGTGCTCGACGCGGCGCTTCTGCTCGAGGCCGGCTGGGACCGACTTTGCGATACGTTGGTTTTTGTCGACGCGCCGCGGCAGAAGAGGCTTTCGCGGGCGAGGTCGCGCGGTTGGAGCGAGGAGGGTTTTGCGGCTCGTGAGGCCGCGCAGAAAACGTTGGATTCAAAGCGCCGACGCGCCGATGTGATAATAGATAATTCCGATTCGCCGGAATGGACGAAGGCTCAGATCGAGCACGTCTGGCACACCCTCGTCGGTTGATCCCTCTCCCTTCGACGCGCCCGCCCTGGCGGCGCCGTGCGCGGCCCGACCGATCCGCGGCCGGGCGGCGCGGAACTATCCCGATCCCTTTTTCACCCTTCCCACCGTGGCGCCTTCCGCGTGCCCGCGAACAAGTCTCATCCGTCTCGAGGAGCAAGATCATGGCATCCAAGGACCCCGATTTCCGGCCTGGCCCGCCGGAACGAACGTTCCGGCGTCGATCGGACGACTCCCGGTCGCGGGGCGGCGGCGACGAGCCCCTCTCGCTGGCCGAGGAGCTGGCCGTCGAACGCGACCGGGGCAAGCAGGCCGCCGACGAAGTGCTCGAGCAGCTCCGGCAGTCGGAAGACACCAACGTCGCCGCGCTGCAGCGGCTGTCGATGCCCGAGCTGATTGAAGAAGCCCGGCGCCAAAACCTCAACGACTTCCAGGGAGTCAAACGCCAGGACCTGATCTTCCGGATCCTGAAGGAGCGGGTGAAGCTCAACGGGTTGATGTACGGCGAGGGGACGCTGGAGATCCTGCCCGACGGATTTGGATTCCTCCGCAGCCCCGACTACCACTACCTCTCCTGCCCGGACGACATCTATGTCTCGCCCAGCCAGATCCGCCGCTTCGGGCTGCGCACGGGGGCGACCGTCTCTGGCCAAATCCGCCCGCCGAAGGAAAACGAGCGCTATTTCGCCCTGCTGCGCGTCGAGGCGATCAACTACCAGGATCCCAACATGCTCGCGCAGAAGGTCTTCTTCGACGATCTGACGCCGTTGCACCCGGACCAGCGGGTCATCATGGAGCACGACCCGGCGGATATCGAGACCCGAGTCGTCGATCTGATCGTGCCGGTCGGATTTGGGCAGCGGGGGCTCATTGTCAGCCCTCCGCGGGCAGGCAAGACCATCCTGCTGCAAAAAATGGCCAAGGCCGCGCTGGCCAACTTTCCCAACCTGTACGTCTTCATGCTCCTGATCGACGAACGGCCCGAGGAAGTGACCGACATGGAGCGGCAGGTGAAGGGCGCCAACTGCGAGGTCATCAGCTCCACGTTCGACGAGCCCGCCTCGCGGCACATCCAGGTCGCCGACATGGTCCTCGAAAAGGCCAAGCGGATGGTCGAATTCGGCACGGACGTGCTGATCTTCCTCGATTCGATCACGCGCTTGGCCAGGGCGTGGAACTCGGAATGTCCCCAGTCGGGCAAGCTGCTCTCCGGCGGCGTCGACGCCAACGCCCTGCAACGCCCCAAACGATTCTTCGGCTCCGCCCGAAAGGTCGAGGAAGGCGGCTCGCTCACCATCATCGGCACCGCCCTGGTGGACACGGGCAGCAAGATGGACCAGGTGATTTTCGAGGAGTTCAAGGGCACGGGCAACCTGGAGATCGTGCTGGATCGCCGCCTGGTCGACCGGCGGATCTGGCCGGCCATCGACATCAGCGGCAGCGGGACCCGGCGCGAGGAGATGCTCATGGACCCGGAGGAGCACCGCCGCGTGTGCGTCCTGCGCCGCGTGCTGCACGAAATGAACCCGCCCGAGGCAATGGAGTTGCTGGTGACCCGGTTGGCCAAGACCAAGACGAACGCCGAATTCCTGATGAGCATGAACCTGAAGTGAACACGTACGAAGGAAAGCCCACACGACCGGACGGACGCATCGCCGTGGTCGTCTCGCGATTCAACGAGACGATCACGTCGGGTTTGTTGCACGGCGCGTTGGCGACGCTGGCCGAGCGGGGCGTGGCCGACGACCAGATCGACGTCGCCTGGGTGCCTGGCGCGTTCGAGATTCCCGCTGCGGCGAGCCACCTGGTCACCAGCGGCCAATACGCCGCGGTGATATGCCTCGGGGCGGTGATCCGCGGCGAGACGACGCACGACGCGCACATCAACCGCGCGGTCAGCCTGGCCCTGATGGACCTGGGCGTCCGGCACGGACTGCCGGTGATCTTTGGCGTGCTCACGTGCAACACGCTCGAGCAGGCGATTGCCCGGTCCGGCGGCGCCCGCGGCACGCCCGGCAAGGACCAGCCCGACAGCCGCGTGGGCAACAAGGGCAGCGAGTGCGCCGAGGCGGCGCTGGAGATGATTGACCTGTTGCGGCAGTTGCCAGGGTAACTCCCTCACCCCCGACCCCTCTCCCGCAAGCGGGAGAGGGGAGATGGAAGAGCCGACCCCATGCCCCGACGCCGCAATGCCCGCGAGGCCGCGATTCAGGTCCTGTATCAGGACGATCTGAATCCCGGCGGCAATCCGGCCGTCGGCGACCAGTGGATCCAGAGACGCCTGGTCGATGAGGACGCGGTGGAGTTCGCCCGGGGGCTCGTGGCGGGCGTTCGCAAAAATCGGCGCGAGCTGGACGAGGCAATCGCCGCGTCGGCCGAAAACTGGACGCTGGAGCGCATGGCCGTCACGGACCGGTGCGTGCTGCGGCTGGGCGCGTACGAGATTCTTTTGAGCGAAACGCCCGCCGCCGTGGCCATCGACGAAGCCATCGAGCTGGCCAAGCGATTCGGCGCCGCCCAAAGCCCCCAGTTCGTCAACGGCGTGCTCGATCGGCTGATCCGCCAGCGCGAGGCGAGCGGGTAGTAGACGGTTGTGCATTGCCGATTGCAGACACTTCCGACCTCCGAATTCCGACCTTACAAGCCGCTCGCGGCTTCGCAACCTTCCTTCCGCGGATCCTCCCATGGGACTTTTCGACAAATTCAAGCAAGGTCTGAAAAAGACCACGAATCTGCTCAAGACCGACATCCGCGATCTGTTCAAGTCGGACGGGCAGCTCGTGGACGAGGCGTTTTTGGACGGCCTTTTCGCGACGCTTATCAAGACGGACATGGGCGTGCAAGCGGCGCGGGACACGATCGGCGAGGTCCGCGCGACCTACCGGGGCCGCGTCGTGCGGATGGAAGACGTCGTGGGAACGATCAAGGTCAAGCTCAAGGCCCTGCTGGCCCAGCCCGCCGAGCCCCTCGCCTTCGCCCCCAGCGGACCCACCGTCATCATGGTCTGTGGCGTGAACGGCTGCGGCAAGACGACGTCCATTGCCAAGCTCGGTCAGATGCTCCTGGGCCAAGGCAAAACGGTCGTGCTCGGCGCGGCGGACACGTTCCGCGCCGCGGCGGTCGAGCAGTTGACCATCTGGGCCCAGCGGCTCGGCGCGACGATCGTCACCGGCGTGCCCGGCGGCGATCCGGCCAGCGTCGCCCATCAGGCCGTGGCCAAGGCCCTGGAAATCGGCGCCGACGTGTGCATCGTGGACACCGCCGGCCGGCTCCAGACGCAGCAAAACCTCATGCAGCAGTTGACCAAGATCCATCGCGTATTGGGCAAACAGATCCCCGACGCGCCCCACGAAGTGGTCCTCGTCCTCGACGCGACCACCGGCCAGAACGGCATCTCGCAGGCGAAGTACTTTACCGAGGCCGTCCACTGCACGGGCATCATCCTGGCCAAGCTCGACGGCACGGCCAAAGGCGGCGTCGTGGTGGCCATCCGCGGCCAGGTCGGCCTGCCCGTGAAATACGTCGGCGTTGGCGAAAAAGCAGACGACCTGGCCCTGTTCGAGCCGGACGGGTTTGTCGAGGCCCTGTTCGAGGACATCAACGTCCCAACCGGCCCGTAGGGTCACTGCGTCTCCATCTCCGCGATCGCCCGTCGCAGGAAATGGTAGGGGAATGGCCCCGGTAGATTCAGCCGGCGCGCCCGCTCGAGATACGCCTTGCGATGCGCGGGATACCGGCCGGCCAACGCGACGAGTGCCGGTGCGAGCGTCTCGCGCTGGCCAACGATCGTGTCGAGTTGCTCAAGCGGCGGGCCGCCGTCGGTCGCCAGGGCCGCGACCAGGCGGCGTTCCTGACCCAGTTCCCCGTGCATCTGATCGAGGGCTTCGCGCCAGAGCTTGTCTGCCTTATCGCGGTTACCCCGCTGCAGCCACGCGTGGCTTAGAAGCAACGTATACACGGAGGGGAAGGGCGTGAGATCTGCACTAAGGATCTCTTCGGCCTGGTCTAACTGACCCAACTCGATACACCCGATCAACCGTGCCGCGTTGGCGTCCGTGGGCGGGGTCACTTGGGCGGTGGACGCTTGATAACCTTCAAAGTCGGCCTTGAGGTACTTCAACATCAATTGGCTGCCCACAACGGCCTGGGGCGCCGCCTCGGCGGCCTCGGCAAACACCCGATGGGCCTCCTCGGCGCGGCGCAGGTGTCCTTGGCCCACGAGCACGGTCAGCAGGGCGTACTGCAACTCCAGGGCGTGCTGCAACTTGTAGTCGTGCAGGTTGTTGGCCAACGCCTCGCGGAGTTCTTGCTCCAGCAGCGAGTATTCCTCGAGTCCCAGAAGAACCTCTCGCCAGAGGCGAGATATTACCAAGACCTCAGGGGCCAACCGATGAGCCGTCTCGGCCCACGGTCGAGCCGCTTTGAAATCACCCCGGGCCGCCAGACAATACGCGAGAGAGTGATGCGCGTAGGCGAACTTCGGGTCCACTTCGATGGCACGCCGGCAGTAGTCGATACTCTTGTCCGCGTCGGGCTCCATCCGCCCGCGTAAGTACATCGCCTCGGCGCTCTTGGGACACTCGTCCACGAGGCGGTCGTAGCGCGCCGTCAGCGTGGCCTCGTCCACAACATTCGTGGCCAGGTATTGATAGTAGCAGTGCCATTCGACGTGAATGGGACGCCAATCGAATCCGCTTTCCAGGAACGCTCGGCACCGATCCTGCTCGCCCGAGTAGACTGCCAACGTGCAGTAGGACTCCAACAGCGACCGATCCTCCGGATCGAGCCGCAGGTGGGTCTCGGCGTACTCCAACATCTCCGGTATGGCGGTTCCCTCTGGAAAAAGCCCGAGAGTCTCGGCGGGCGCCGTATCGAGCATCGTGAGCATCGTCTTGGTAACGCTCTGCTTGGAACCCCGATCGATCTCGTGGGGCGCTTTTGCGAAGGCGTAGTCGATGTCGCGAATGGCTACGAACTTCTGGCTGTGATAGATGCGGTGGCTCCCCTCGCCGGGTCGCGGGACCGCCCGGTAGACGATCTCCTGCCAGAGCACGTCCGCCGCGCCGGCCACGTTCAGGACGAAAGCCGTCTTTCCCGTGAATCGCTCGATGGGGCCATTTTCCACCGCGAAGTCGACAGTCTCTTCTTTTCCATCGCCGTAGCGGATCGCGGCTTGGTGGGAGCCTTCCGCAAGCGAGATCTTCATGGTCGCACGCGGTTGCACGCTGCCGAAATCGTCGCCGTCGATCGTGATGTCGGCTGAAACCGGCAGGGCATTGAGCACGAAGAGCGTCTGGTGGCGGCTCGAGTACGACGAATAAACAAACGCGCCGCCGGCCAACAGGGCGATTGCGGCGGCAACGACGGCGACCGCGTTTCGTATGCGCGTGTCGCGAGGCACCAGCGATTCCGTTCGCCCCAGGGCTCTCTGCGATGCCCGCACCCGCCGGGCCAATGCCCGATCGCGTCTCGCGTCGGGATGTGCCTGCAAGACGGACTCGTAGATCGCCAGGGCGTTTTCGTGGTCGCCGACGGCCTGGTATCGGTCGGCCAGGAGGGCGTGGACGGCCGGCTCCAGGAGCGGCCCCAACGACTCGGTGGACGCCAGCATCGCGCGTGCCCGATCCAGCTCTCCGCGTTCGATCAGCCCAATGCTCACGGCCCGCCGCGCAACCTCACTGTCCGGCGCCAGTTCCAGAGCCCGGGTGAAGCGTGCGTGGGCCTGCTCGCCGCGGCCCCGCTGGGCGTACGATTCGCCCAGAACGATTTGAAGGTCCGCGTTGTCGGCGAATCGCTGGGCGAGCGCCTCGGCCAGTTGATCCGCCTCGTTGTGCCGCCCGAACGCGACCAAGGTGCCGAGCATTTCCAGAGCCGCCTCCGGACTGTCCGACTCCGCCTCGGCTCGCTGCATCGCCTTGCGAGTGGCCTCCTCTTCGAGTCGCTGCCACTGGCGCAGCGGCATCACGCGGTGTCGGCGGCACCGTGGGCAGTCGTCCAGGATCTTCTTCCGGCCCAGCGGGATCACGGGAATGAAGACGAAAACGCCCCAAAGACGGGTCGAATACGATTCAAGCTGTACGTGCTGACTGCAGTTGCCGCAGACGCCCTCGTGGCGCTCCAGCCGTTGCTTCCCGTAGTACATCGTGCCGATCCCGTTGACCGTCCACGGCATCCGAACACCCCCTTTCTCGCAGATCCCTGTAGTCTACGCGATCCGCATGGTCAACCCGCCGTCGATGACGAGGGTTTCGCCGGTGATGTAGTCGTTCGTGGCCAGCTCGACAATGAGGGAGGCGACTTCGTCGGCCGTGCCCTCGCGGTGGAGCGGAATGCGGTGATCGACGTTGTATTGCCGCCGCTCGGGCGAGAGGCCCGCGTGAAACCGCGTGGCGATGACGCCCGGCGCCACGGCATTGACGCGGATGTTGTCGTCGGCCAGCTCGCGAGCCAAACCGCGGGCCAGTTGCGGGATCGCGCCCTTGACGGTCTGATAGGCCAACAACGACGGCAACCCGCGCAGGCCCGCCACCGACGAGACGAGAATAATGGCGCCTTCGCGCCGGGTCTTCATAGCGGGCACGGCCGCGCGGGCGAGATAGTACACGGCGTGGACGTGGACGTCGAAGGCTTCGTGCCAGGCCTCGGGCGACACGTCGAGCAGCCCACCGAGGATGCTGCCGCCGGCCGAATGGACCAGAACGTCGACCGGCCCGAGCCGCTCGGCCGTCTCGCGGACACACCGCGTGGCCTCGTCCGGGCGGCCCACGTCGGCCACGACGAGAATGCCGCGCCGGCCGAGCGATTCAATCCGCCCGAGGGTTTCGCGGGCCGAGGGGTCGTCGTGCCGCCCGTTGATGGCCACGTCCGCGCCACCCCGAGCCAGGGCGACGGCCGCGGCCGCGCCGATCCCCTTCGTGCCGCCCGTGACCAGCGCCACCTTGCCGTCCAGCTGCATCAGATCACCTTCGTCAGCGCTTCGACGAAGAAGAAATCGCCCCAGATGACCGACTCGTCGACGCCGAGGTCCCGCTTCGTGTGGTAGACGCCGTGCTTCAAGACGCCCTCCCAGCCGGGCGTGTCGACGGCCAGATACTTGGGGTCCAACAGGGCGTCGAGCGTCGCCAACGCGGCGTTGTGGTAAACCACGGAGTTGTCCGGCGATTCCGCCTGCCGGGCCAGGTCCAACAGGGCCGACGCGGCGATCGCGCCGGCCGAGCTGTCCTTCATCGCGCCCCAGGGCGGCGGCTGGGACAGATCCGCGTTGAAATCCCAATAGGGGACCTTGTCCTCCGGCAGGTGAGCCAGCCAATACTCGGCGTTGCGCTGGGCGACCTTGAGGAATTCGTCCATGCCGGTCAGTTCGTAGACCTGCGTGAACCCGTACATCGACCAGGCCAACCCCCGCGCCCAGGTGCTCTCGGCGCTGAGCCCTTGATGCGTGCTCTGACGGAGGAACTCGCCGGTCAGCAGGTTGAATAGGCCCTCGTGGGCGGTGGAGCCGTCGGCGCGGACGAGCCGGTCGCGCGTGGTGCGGCAATGCGCAAGCGCGACGTTGCGGAGCGATTCGTCGCCGGCCAGATCGGCCGCCACGAGCAGAAGCGGCACGTTCATCATGATGTCGACGAAGAGCGAATCCAGTCCGACAAACGAGCAGAGGTATTTGCCCGTCTCGATAAATCGCTTGCTCAGCGTCCGTCCTGCCTGGATGAGCACGGCCTTGGCGGCCTCGTCGCCGGTGCGCTGGTACCAGGGCCAGTAGGAATTCAGAAAGAGGAATCCCAAGTCGTGGACGTTGCGGTCCACCTGGCGGAGCTCGAGCAGCCGGCAGTAGTGCTCTGCCCGAGCGCGCCACTCGGGGTTGCCCGACCCATCGTCGAACGCCCACATCATTCCCACGAGGAATCCGCCGGTCCAATCGGTCCACGACTCGCCGCCGTGATGCCATTTGCCGCCGACGGTGTACATGGGGAAGAAGTCCGGGTGGTTCGCCACCAGTGCCGCCACCTGGCGCTCGGCAAACTCCAATGCCTGCCGATACGAGGCGTGGGATGCTTCCGGCATGATCGATCTTCCGTTGGATAACCTATCGAAGCCCTCTTCTACTCCAACAGGCCCCATATTATCGTAAGCCGAAGGGGATGCCAACCGCGGCGCGGTGGAGAAATGGCTCGTTTCGGCGGCCCACGTCCATGTTCCACGTCGTCCTTTACCATCCGGAGATCGCCTACAACACCGGCAGCGTCGGGCGCACGTGCGTCGCCCTGGGAGCCAAACTCTGGCTGGTTCGGCCCCTGGGGTTCCAGATCGACGACCGCCGCCTTCGCCGCGCCGGCTTGGACTACTGGCAACATCTCGACTGGGAAGCGGTCGACGACTTCGAGACGCTCGAAGGGCGGTTGGCCGGCCGGCGGTTTTGGCTCTTCTCGAAGACCGCCCCGTGCGCGCTGGCCGAGGTCTCGCTGAGCGCCGGCGACGTGTTGGTGTTCGGGGCAGAATCGCGGGGATTGCCGGCGTCGTTGCTGGCAGCCCACGCGGACCGGCGCCTCCGCATCCCCATCCACCCGCGGGCCCGAAGCCTGAATCTGTCGGTCGCGGTAGCCCTGGCGCTGTACGAAGGGCGGCGTCAGACGGGATGGAATCTACCCCCTAATGGATAGGGCCCCGCAGTGTCTTGGCACGCGCATCAAGTCGAGGACGGCCGGCCCCCCCATGCCTCCCCTCTCCTTTGCCAGAGGGGTCGGGGGCGCGGGTTTGGAGAACCCACGGGGACGACGAGAGAAGTGTTCCACCGCCATCGCCCTCATCCTTGCCCTCTTCCGGAGGGATAGGGGGCCGTCTTCAGTGTTTCTCGCCGCGACGTGGCGCGATCTGGCTCTGACCTTCTCGCTGGGCCGACTTGCCTCTGGCCGTTCGGAGGTTAGAGTTTTACTGTGTTGTTCGATTCGGAGGACTGGCAAGGACGAGGAGGACTTTGAAATGTTCCCACGGACTCGAATCCGCGTCGTGGCGGGGTTGGCGTTGGCGGCCGTGGTCGTCCAGGCGCTGCCCGCCGAGGGAGGACATCCGGTGGCGGTGGTGCGGGCACGCGTGGTGGCGGTGCCGGCGCCGGTTGTGGTTGCGCCGGCGGTGCCCGTCGTCGCGGTCCCGCGCGGGGTGGCCCGCCGCGCGGCCCGGATCGAGCGCCGCTGGGCATACCCGGTGGCCGTGCCAGTGACGCCCGTCGTACCGGTCTACCCTCAGCCCGTCCTGGTTGCCCCGCCCGTCACGGTGTGGCGGAGCCCAACCGGTTATCTCTATCGGCCGGACTACCGCTCGGCGGTGATGCCGTCGCTGCCCGGGCCGACGCCGGCCCCGCCCATTGCTCCGGAGGTCGTTCCCGGCCCCGCGCCCGAGGAGTCCTGGCCTGAACTAGTCCCGCCGGCCGCGCCCACCCTGGCCCCGGAGGCTATCCCGACGCCCCCGCCAGCACCACGGTGAGACGGCCGCTCTACCGCGTGCCGAAGAACAGCCGCTGGTTCTGGAAGCGATCGCGGTATTCGAAGAACCTGCTGGACGCCCCCGTTGGCCGGGCGGCGGCCGCTCGTTCAAACCGCGACACGTCCCGCTGGAGGCTTTGGTACTCGACGTTCTGTTGGCGAATGGCGTCTTCCTGTTGACGGAGCGTTCGCTCAAGCTGCTGCCGGGGCACAACGTAGTTGTAGTAGTTCGGCAGGGGACCGCGATTGGTGTTGTACAGACCGAACCAGGGGCTCATCGTCGGGCGAGACGGCTGATAGGGCGAGTACGGTCGGTGGTGGTAGCTGCCCACCGGTCCTTGAGCCAGGGCGTCCGACATCCCCAGGAGTCCCCAAAGGATCACTGTTGCCGCGATGGTCGATCGTTTCATGATTTCCATTCCTCCCGGGCGAGATTTTCCCAGCCTGGTCTGGACGAAAGGACAGCGGGAGCACGGCCGCGTCCGGCGCGGCGAGTTCCCCCTCAAATTATATCGTCCGCATCGCCGGCGAACTCGGCCGGAATGATGAATTCGGAACCAATCCCCCATTCGGCGCGATGGCCACTCCCATAACACCATGGGGAAATGCGAATTTTGTGGGATAAAGCCAATTTTGGCAGCATGGATAAGATCGAGGGCTCCCCGGAGCTTATCCCTGATGCCGCGGCTCAGCACCCCAACATCTTCGCGGTTACGAGCCAGTTCAGCTCGCCGGCGCCGGGTTCGGGAGCGTCGTAGAAGCGGATGGCGGCGGTTGCGGCTTTGGCGAAGCGGATCCAGCCGCCGGGCTGGCCGATCAGCGAGGCAGTCAACCGGCCGACGTCGGGGGCGTGGCCGACCCAGGCCACGGAACGATGCTCGCCCGCCTGCGCCGCGGTCCAACGCAAGAGCCCCTCGAGATCGCTGCCTGGCTTGAGTTCGTCCAGCTCGACCCGATCCGGCCGGTGCGGTAGGCCGTCGACGATTATCTCGGCCGTTTGGCGGCAGCGGACCACGGGGCTCGTGGCCACGATCTCTGGTGCGTAGCCTCGCTCGACCAGCCGCAACACAACCTCGGCAAACCGCGCCTGGCCCTTGTTCGTGAGCGGGCGCTCGAAATCATCCGGCCAATCGGGATCGCCGAACCGGCCTGCCCAAGCGTGACGCGTGATGTACAGGATCATCGGGGTGTCTCCTCACGAAGCAAGAATCCATCCCGTGGTTCACACGTCATCCTGACCTGGCCGTCACTTCAGCCGCTCCGTCATCCTGAGCGCGGCGAAGGATCTCGTTCGCCTCGCGCGAGATGAGATGCTTCGCTTCGCTCGGCATGACGGCGAGCGCATCGCGCCCGATCGGCGCGCCAGTACCCTATTATCGTATTCTCCAAAGAAGGTCGTCCGCAATAGCCAGCTCGGCCCGCGCGGCGGCGATGTCGGCGCGGAATCGCCGGGCGTCCTGGGGGTAGCCGGCGGTGGGGCGAAGGCCCTCAATCCGCCCCCGCCAGAAGGCGTTGAACGCCCGCATCGACAGCTCGCGCAAGTACTTCGACGCCATCGAGGCCAGCGCGGCCGGCAGCCAGGTTTCGCCCTTGGCCTGGAAGGCCAGGTCCGCGCGGCGTTCCCGCGGACCGACGCGATACCGGCTCACCGCGCGGCTTTCCTGGTGGACTTCGGACAGGGCGTCCGGGAAATGCTCCGCCAGAAGCGGCCCGTAGCGGTCCCGCCCGCCGTGTTTGTCGCACACGGCGCGGACCGGTCCATCGGGCAGCCGCGCGAGCGCATCGGCCAAAAGCGAGAGGGTGACGTGCGAGAGCGCATGGCCCTTGGAATCGAATCGGGTTACCAGCCGATTGAACGCCGCGGGAAAGACCGCCCGGCTTCGTAGATCGACGAGCCGCACGCCCGCCGCGTCGAGCGCCCGCCGCACGTGCGCCACCAACTCGGCGATTTCGTCGGGCTTCGCGTCGATGGGAATCGCTTCGTCACGATCCGCGTGCCACGGCAACTCGTCGCGCTCGGGGGCGGAGGCGGGATCGAGCGCGTCGAATAGCTCTCTCGCATGAGCGGCCGGCTTGCCGAGAAGCCGCATGGCGACGAGCAGCCCTCGCTCGAGGTGGCGCAACCCGCCGCCGGGCGAGTAGAGCTTTTTCGAGTCGGCGATGGCCACGCGCCTGGCCGAGGCTTCGCCGGCCGACGGGGCAACGGCGTCGGCCAGCGCCGCGTAGAGCCCCTCCGGGTCAAACCCGTCGGGCACGTGCCAGACCGAGGCGGAAACCACGAGCGGACCCAGGTTGGGCCCGTAGCCCGCTTCGTCGGTTCCCACAAGATAGGTCATGAAGCCTTACGACTCCTTCGAGGCGTTCGTGGTTTCGGGCTTCTTGCCGCCGTTGGTGTCTTTGGCGCCGGACTCGCCGGCGGTCTTCTTGGCGGCCTCGGCGCCCTTCTTGTAGGACTCGCTGCGGTAGTCCGTCTGATAGAAGCCCGAACCCTTGAACACCACCGCGGCGCCGGGCCCGATCAGTCGGCGGAGCTTCCGCCGGCCGCACTCGGGGCATTTCTTCAGCGGCTCGTCCTTGATCGACTGGAAATGCTCGAAGGCGTGCTCGCACGCGTCACAGACGTAATCGTAGGTCGGCATGGCGATTCTATTCCTCGTTTTCGCTCGTTTCCTCCGGCGGCGCGGCCGAGACGATCACCTGGCTCGGGCGGACCACGCGGTCGTGCGCCTGGAAGCCCGCCTGAACCACCTGAATGACCGTGCCGGGCGGAAACTCGCCGCTGGGCTGCTGGGAGACGGCCTGGTGCAGGTTTGGATCGAACGGGGCGTGCAGGGCCTCGATCTCCCGACAATCATACTTCTCGAAAACCGCGCAAAGCTGCTGGAGTACGAGTTTGACCCCTTCCAGCAATCCCGCCCCGCTGGAATTCTTCTCGGCGGCCTCGATGGCCCGGCCCAGGTTGTCGGCCACGGGTAGCAAGTCGCGGAACAAGGGCACGTGGGCGAAGCGGCGCTCTTCCTCCACCTGGCGGGCAACCCGCTTGCGGTAGTTCTCCATCTCCGCCGCCAACCGCAGCGCCCGGTCCTTGGCGTCCTCCAATTCGGACTTCAGCGCCGCCATCTCGGCGAAGTCTTCCTCGGCCAGGATCTCGTCGATGCCTTGGGCCTCGGGCGCCCCGTCTTCCGGAGCGCCTTGAGGTTCGGCCGGCGGCGCGTCCGCGTTCGGCGGATTGTCGGCCGGCGGGGTGTCGGGTTTCTTCTTGCGCGGGTCGAGGGGTTCTTTGTGAGCCATGATCAATCCTCCACGTCCTCCGAGCGGTTGTCCGGCACAAAACACTCTTTGAGCTTTTCAAAGAAGCTCTTCCGGCGCGGCGTCACGTCGACGCGTTCCAGTTCGGCCAGCTTGCGCAGAAGCAGCTCGTGCTCGGCGCCGAGCTGCGTGGGAACCTCGACGGCAATCTGCACCAACAGGTCGCCGCGCCGACTGCCGCGCGTGCTGGGCATCCCCAGGCCCGGCATCGTGAACACCGCGCCCGGCTGCGTGCCCGCCGGAATCTCCAGCGGCCTCGTGCCGTCGAGCGTGGGCACGTCGATCGTGGCGCCCAGCGCCGCCTGCGAATAGCCGACCGGCACCTGGCATATAAGGTGGCGACCGTCGCGCTGGAACAGCGGATGTTCGGCCACCGCGATGAAGCAGTAGCAATCGCCGGGCGGGCCGCCGTCGGGGCTCGGCTCGCCCTCGCCGGTAAGGCGCAGCCGCGTATTGTCGTCCACGCCCGCGGGAATGTTCACCTCGCGTCGGACGTCGTCGCGGACGAAGCCCGTGCCCTGGCACGCGCGGCACGGGTCCTTGATCGTGGTGCCGGCGCCCTTGCAGGCCGGGCAGGTTGTCTGCATCGAAAAAATGCCGGTGGATTGGACGATCCGGCCCGCCCCGCCGCAGTACCGGCAAGTCTCGGGCTGCGTGCCCGGCCGGGCACCGGTTCCCCGGCACGTGCCGCATGCGCGATGACGGCGGAAGTGGATCGTTTTTGTCGTGCCGCGGGCGGCTTCCTGCAGGGTAACGGTCACCTGGCAGCGGACGTCGGCGCCCCGGTGGACGCGGTGCCGTCCGCCCATCCGCCCGCCGAACAAGTCGCCGAAGATGTCGCCGAACGCGGCGAAGATGTCGGCCGGATCGCGGAAGTGGGTGGCCCCGCCGGCGCCCTCCACGCCCGCATGGCCATAGCGGTCGTAGCGCGCCCGCTTTTCTCGGTGGCTCAACACGTCGAACGCTTCGGCTGCTTCCTTGAATTTGTCGGCCGCGTCGGGGTCGCCGGGGTTGCGGTCGGGATGGTGTTTCATCGCCAGATCGCGATAGCGGTCGGCGATCTCATCGTCGGACGCCCCGCGCGACACCCCCAGCACTTCGTAATAGTCGCGTTTGACGGGCATGCAACAACCAAGCCTAGCCGACGATCGCGCGAACCGACTCATCCCGCTAAGTCGTCAAAAGGGAACCGCGGATGAACGCGGATGAACGCGGATACGCGCGGATAACGGTTTTTGGGTCGAAGGAGGATAGCTCGGTCGCCGTGTACCACTGGCTCTGCCAGTGGGGCTTCTTCCGTGTCACGTCAGCACTGGCAAAGCCAGTGGCACACGGCGCGCTTACCTCCCAACAAGGCGCCTTCCCTCTCATCGTCATCCGCGTTCATTTGTGTTCATCCGCGGTTCCTTCTTCCCCCCTACTTCAAAAGCGGGATGATCTTTCAAATATACCTTCCCGCGCGAAGCAACGGGCCACCCCGCGTGGTGGGGTGGCCCGGGGTGCGTCGCGCTGGCTTATCCGGCGGAAGGCCGCTTACCGGACGCTGCCTTCCACGCGCTGGCGTTTCTTGTCGTCGGCCTCGAGATCCGTGACCAGCGTCTCCGTCGTCAACATCAATCCGGCGATGCTGGCCGCGTTTTCCAGGGCGGTCCGCACCACCTTCAAGGGGTCGATGATCCCGGCCTTGAACATGTCGACGTATTGGCCCGAGTTCGCGTCGTAGCCCACGTTGGTCGACTTGTGCAGCACCTCGTCGGCCACCACGGAGCCGTCCACGCCCGAGTTGTCGGCGATCTGCCGCAACGGGGCCGGCAGGGCCTGAAGGACGATGTCCACGCCGACCTTTTCGTCGCCGCGGGCGGAGCCGCGGACCTTCTCGACCGCTTCGGCGCAGCGGAGCAGGGCCACGCCGCCGCCGGGGAGAATGCCTTCCTCGGCCGCCGCGCGGGTCGCGTGCAGGGCGTCCTCCACCCGGGCTTTCGTCTGCTTCATCTCCGCCTCGGTCGCCGCGCCGACGGAAACCACGGCCACGCCGCCGCTGAGCTTGGCCAGCCGCTCTTGCAGCTTCTCGCGGTCGTAGTCGCTGTCGGTCGATTCGATCTGCTCGCGAAGCTGATTGATGCGGGCCTTGATGTCGGCCGTCTTGCCGGCGCCTTCGACGAGGGTGGTCGCGTCCTTGTCGATCGTGATCTGCTTGGCTCGGCCCAGGTGGCCCAGCGTGACGTTCTCGAGCTTCATGCCCAGGTCTTCGCTGATGAGCGTGCCCGCGGTGAGCGTGGCGATGTCGCCGAGCATGGCCTTGCGGCGGTCGCCGAAGCCGGGGGCCTTGACCGCGGCGACGTTGAGCACGCCGCGGAGCTTGTTGACCACCAGGGCCGTGAGGGCTTCGCCCTCGACGTCCTCGGCGATGATCAGAAGCGGCTTGGCCTTTTGGGCGACTTTCTCCAGAAGCGGGATCAGGTCGCGGAGGTTCGTGATTTTCTTCTCGTGGATCAGGATGTAGGCGTCCTCGAGCTGGCAGTCCATCTCGGTCGGCCGATTGATGAAGTAGGGCGAGAGATAGCCGCGGTCGAACTGCATGCCCTCGACCACTTCGTACGTGGTCTCGGCGGTCTTGCCTTCCTCGACGGTGATAACGCCGTCGCGGCCGACTTTTTCCATGGCCTCGGCCAGCAGGTCGCCGATGGCCCGGTCGTTGTTCGCGCTGATCGCGCCGACGTTGGCCACTTCCTCTTTGGTCGTGAGGGCCTTGGCCATGGAGCCAAGTTGGGCCACGGCGGCGTCGACGGCCTTTTCGATGCCGCGCCGGACGGCGGCGGAATTGGAGCCGGCGGTGACGTTGCGCAGACCCTCGCGGAAGATCGCCCGGGCCAGCACGGTCGCGGTCGTGGTGCCGTCGCCGGCCACGTCGGAGGTTTTCGAGGCGACCTCGTTGACGAGCTTCGCCCCCATGTTCTCAAACCGGTCCTCCAGCTCGATTTCCTTGCTGACGGTGACGCCGTCCTTGGTGACGGTGGGGCCGCCGAAGGACTTGTTGAGGATGACGTTCCGGCCGGTCGGGCCCATCGTCACGGCGACGACGTCGGCCAACTGGTTCACGCCGCGGAGCATGCGTTGCCGGGCGCTGTCTTCAAAAAGTAACTGTTTGGCCACGATGGCGGTCCCTCAATTGCTGATGGTTTGGGTGTCGCGGCGGGCGCTCGCGCCGCAAGCGCCCGCCGCGGGGAATGGCATGGGCTACTTGACGATCTTGGCTAGGATGTCGTTCTCGCGGAGGATCTTCACTTCGCGGCCTTCCACCTCGAAGTCGCTGCCCGCGTACTTGCCGTAGATCACTTCGTCGCCCACGGAAACGGACACGGCGCCCCGCTGGCCGCTATCGAGCAGCTTGCCGGGACCCACGGCCAGGACGGTGCCGCGCTGGGGCTTCTCCTTGGCCGTGTCGGGCAGCACGATCCCGCCCGCCGTCATCTCCTCCGCCTCGACCGGCTCGACCACGATCCGATCGTCCAGGGGTCGCAACTTGATATTCTTCATAGTCGGGTACCTCGAAAAAGTCGTTGTTGGATTGAGTATTCTGTTTGTGTCGGTGTGTTTCGTTGCGAAGCCGCAAGCGACTTGCTGGGCACGCGGCGCATCAGAAGTCCATGTCTCCCATGCCACCCATGCCACCCATGCCGCCGCCCATTCCTCCCATGCCGCCCATGCCACCGGGACCGCCCGGAGGGCCGGCCGGCGTCTTCTCTTCCTTGGGCACGTCGGTCACCAGGCAGGACGTGGTCAGCAAGAGCGTCGCCACGCTCGCGGCGTTTTGCAGGGCGGTGCGGACCACTTTGGCCGGGTCGATGATGCCCGCCGCGACGAGGTCGCAGTACGCGTCCTTCTCGGCGTCGTAGCCGTCGTTTTTGCCCTTCATCGCGCGGACGCGGTTGACCACCACGGCGCCGTCCTGGCCGGCGTTGTTGGCGATCGCGCGGAGCGGCGCGTCGAGCACCTTGGCGACGATCCGCGCGCCCAGGGCTTCGTCGCCTTCGAGATCCAGCTTTTTCAGGGCTTTCTCGCTCCGCAAGAGCGCGACGCCGCCGCCGGGGACGATGCCTTCTTCCAGGGCCGCCTGCGTGGCCGCGCGGGCGTCCTCCAGGAGGCCCTTGCGCTCCTTCATTTCCGTCTCGGTGGCCGCGCCGCAATTGATCTGGGCCACGCCGCCGGCCAGCTTGGCCAGCCGCTCTTGCAGCTTCTCGCGGTCGTAGTCGCTCTCGGTCGCCTCGATCTCGCGGCGGATCTGATCGGCCCGGCCGTCGATGGCCGCCTTGGCCCCGGCGCCCTTGATGACGATCGTCTCATTGGACGTCACGCGGATCTTTTTGGCCTTGCCCAGGTCGGAGAGCTTGATCGAATCGAGCGACACGCCCAGGTCCTTGAAGATGGCCTGGCCACCCGTCACGGTGGCGATGTCGCCGAGCATGGCTTTGCGACGGTCGCCGTAGCCGGGGGCCTTCACGGCGCACACGTTGAGAATGCCCCGCATCTTGTTAACCACGAGCGTGGCCAGGGCTTCGCCCTCGACGTCCTCGGCAATGATCAAAAGGGGCCGGCCGCCCTTGCTCACGGCCTCCAGCAGGGGCACCAGGTTCTTCGCGTTGGAAATCTTTTCCTCATGTACTAGCACGAGGCAGTCGTCCAGCTCGCACGTCTGATGCTCTTCGTCGGTGACGAAGTGGGGCGAGAGATAGCCGCGGTCGAACTGCATGCCCTCGACCACCTCGACGGTGGTCTCCGCCTGGCGGCCTTCCTCGACGGTGATGACGCCGTCCTTGCCGACCTTGATGAACGCCTCGGCCAGGACGTTGCCGATCGACGGGTCGTTGTTGCCGGCGATCGTGGCGACCTGTTGGATTTCCTTCTTGCTTTTCGCGTCCACGGGCACGGCCATCTTGCGGACCGACTCGATCACCGCGGCGACGGCCTTTTGTACGCCGCGAGCCAAGGACATCGGGTCGGCCCCGGCGGCAATCATCCGAAGGCCTTCCTTGTGGATCGCCTCGGCCAGGACGGTCGCGGTGGTGGTGCCGTCGCCGGCGACGTCGTTGGTCTTGCTGGCCGCTTCCTTGACCAACTGGGCGCCCAGATTCTCGTAGGGATCGTCCAGGCTGACGTCCTCGGCCACGGTCACGCCGTCCTTGGTCACCTTGGGGGCGCCCCAGCCCTTGTCGAGCACGGCGTTGCGCCCCCGGGGCCCCAGGGTGCTCCGCACGGCGCGGGCGAGCTTGGCCACTCCGGCGGCCAGGGGTTGCCTGGCTTCGTCCTCAAAGACCATCTGTTTTGCCACAGCGGATTCCTCCTGTTGCTGGCGAGGATACGGATCCACCCGACGGGGACGGATACCCTCGCTTCGGGTGGCACTTGTCTGGCGAAAACGGCCCCCGGCACACCACCTTGGCAGCCGGTCGCGTTTGGGGACCCTTGTTCTGCAACCGGCGTACCAATAGGGGACTCGGGTCGCAAGTGCATCCCATCAAAACACTTGGGCGGGGCAATCCGGGAATGTTGCAGTCCGCCCGGCCCGAGGTCCTCTCCCGGTCATGCCAATTTGGCAGCCCCCTTGGGTGCGTGCTTGTACGCACGAATTGGCTCTTAGAAACATCCCTGGAACCGGTGCGTGCAAGCATGCACCCTACATAGTGGTTAAAAGAATACCCCATAGTAATTATATTCGGTCGCATAATTTGCATTCCCCTAACAATCCGGATACCCTAACTATTGTCCCGTCGTGCTGGACGTTCTCGACGGCCGCTGGCTGGGTTCGCTTTTTTGCCCCCCAGAATTCAGGAGTCCCGCCCGTGCTGCACAGAATTCCCCGTCGGCGCAAGGCCCCTCGGTTTACGGCTCTCGGTCGCGGGGTGGCCCGAGGCCGGCGAACGCGGCGGCCGGCGTTCGAGCCGCTCGAAGGCCGGCAGATGCTGGCCCTGTGGGCGACGCCGCTGATCTCCGAGTTCATGGCGTCGAACACCAGCGCCCACGCCGACGGCGACGGCAACTACAGCGACTGGATCGAGGTCTTTAATCCCACCGACGAGACGATCGACCTGGCCGGCTGGCACCTGACCGACAACGACGGCAATCTGGACAAGTGGGCGTTTCCCGACGATCCGCAGTGCGTGCTTGATCCCGGCGAGTATCTGGTCGTGTTCGCGTCGAACCAGCCGACGGACGACTACGTGGACGCGGGCGGCCACCTGCACACGAACTTTTCGCTCAGCGCCGGCGGCGAGTATCTTGCCCTGACCGACCCGACCGAGACGCCGATCCACGAGTACGACGAGTATCCCGAGCAATCGTCCAACGTCTCGTACGGGATCGTTCAGTTCGTCAACGAGTCGCTCATGATGCCCGAGAACGGGGCGATCAAGTACCTGACGCCGACCGCCGCCGTGGCCAACTGGAACGGAAGGACGTTCAACGACGCGAGCTGGTCGTCCGGCTACATGGGCATTGGCTACGAGACGAGCGGCGACGACTTCGCGCCGTACATCGTCACCGACACCAATCCCACGGACACGCTGCCGGTGCCCAACCAGACCTTGTACGTCCGCTACACGTTCACGCTGGACGACGTGCCCGCGATGGACAGCTTCAAGCTGCACGTCCGTTACGACGACGGGTTTGTCGCGTATCTCAACGGGCAGAAGATCGCCGCGGATCGGGCGCCGGCCTCGCCCGTTTGGAACTCCGCCGCCGACGCGGTCCACCACGATCCCGACGCGATTCAATACGTCGAGTTCGACGTGTTGGCCTATCGCAACTACCTCGTGGCCGGGACCAACGTTGTGGCCATCCAGTTGCTCAATTACGGCAGCAGCAGCACGGATTCGCTGCTCCAGGCGATTCTCGTGGGCCGCGAGATGACGGGTCTTTCGGTCGAGCACAACGTCTTCATGACCACGGCCACGCCCGGCGCGGTCAACGTGCCGTCCGGCCCGGCGATCTCCGACGTGACGGAGAATCCCACGCCGCCGGCCGACGACGAGGACCTCGTCATCCACGCCACGGTCGCCGAGGTGGGCAACGGCCTGGACGACGTGACGCTCTACTACCGCATCGACTACGCGAGCGAAGTGGCCCTGGTCATGCTCGACAATGGGCTGGGCGCGGACGCGGCGGCCGACGACGGCATCTTCACCGCGGTCATCCCCGACAGCGCCTACGGCCCCGGCGACATGGTCCGCTGGCGCGTCGCGGCCACCGACGCGATCGGCATTCTCTCGCGGGCGCCGCTATTCGACGTCCGCACGGGCCAAAACCAGTCGGCGGAGTACTTCGGCACGGTGGTGCCCGACGACACCTTCAATCAAGACCCCGCGTATCGCGCGACCCATCTCGACGTCCTCTATTGGTTCGTGCAGGATCCGAACGCCGCGAGGACGGACGCGGGCACGCGGGCGTCGCTGTTCTATCTGGGCGAGTTCTACGACAACGTGTTCGTCCGCCGCCGCGGCAACACGTCGGCCGACTGGGTCAAGCGCAACTACAAGTTCGACTTCGGCCCCGACCAGCGATTCAAGTACGCCGAGGGCCAGCCCCGCGTCGAGGAGTTCAATCTCAATAGCACCTACAGCGATAAGGCCTACATCCGGCAGGTGCTCTCCGCCGAGGTGTTCCGCGACGCCGGCGCGGCGTACGGCGAGGCCTTCCCCTTGCGCGTTCAGCAAAACGGCCTCTTCCACAGCGTGGCGGTTTTCGTCCAACAGGTGGACGAGGAGTTTCTCGAGCAAAACGGCCTGGACGAGGACGGCGCGCTGTACAAGATGTTCAACCAGTTGGAGAGCACCTCCGGCGCGGTCAAGCAAACCCGGCTCGACGAGGACATGAGCGACTTGCAGGCCCTGGTCAACGGCGTGAGCCCCTCGAACGCCAACCGGAACACGTATTTGTTCGACAACGTGGACATTCCGGCCGTGATCAACCACATCGTTGCCCGGGTGCTCATCCACGACAACGACCACGTCCAGAAGAACTACTATCTCTACCGCGACACCGAGGGCACCGGCCTGTGGCAGTTTTTGCCGTGGGACCTGGACCTGACGTGGGGGCGGAATTACGGCGCCGGCGGCGGGGTGCTCTCCGATGGCATTTGGGCCGACGACGACCCCTACAGCCATCCCGATTTTGGCGACGAGGAGCACAAAAAGTACGACGGCCTGTGGAACCGCCTGATCGACGCGATCCACGACAACCCGGTGATCGAGCAGATGTACCTGCGGCGGCTGCGGACCCTGATGGACGAGCTGCTTCAGCCGCCCGGCACGCCCTCGGGTGAGCTCCTCTTCGAGCAGCGAATCAACGAATTGTACACGAAGATGGCGTCCGACGTGGCCCTGGACCGGGCCAAGTGGGGCAATCCCTACGGCGAGAACCAGACGTTCGAGTACGCCATCAACGTCATCAAGACGCAGTATCTCGCGGTTCGCCGCACCCATCTGTACACGCACCACGGCACGCAGACCACGTACCCCGACTATGCCGGCATTCCCGCCGCGCAGGTGGGCAATCCCACGATCCATTTCGGCACGATCGAGTTCGCGCCGGCCTCGGGCAACCAGGACCAGGAGTACATCCAACTCACCAACCCCAACAGCGTCGCGGTGGACGTCTCCGGCTGGACGATCACGGGCGGCGTGGAGCTCACGTTCAAGCCCGGCACGGTCATTCCCGCGGGCGGATCGATCTACGTCTCGCCCGACATCGCCGCGTTTCGCCTGCGGACCACCGGCCCACGCGGCGGGCAACAGCTTCTCGTGGTGGGCGACTATGACGGCCACCTGTCGAGTCTCGGCGAAACGCTCACGCTGCGGGGCGCGGACGGCGCGCTGGTTGAAGAGATCGCCTACCCGGGCAATCCGTCGCCGGCCCAGTTGGCGTTGCGGATTTCCGAGGTCAACTACAATCCCCTCGCCCCGACCGCCGCCGAGCTGGCCGTCAATCCCGCCCTCACCGCCGGCGACTTCGAGTTCATCGAACTGGTCAACACGGGCAGCCAGTCGCTGGCGCTTTCGGGCGTCTCCTTCACGTCGGGCATCCAATACACGTTCGGCGCGGCAAGCCTCGGCGCGGGTTCACGGATCATCGTGGCCAAGAATCCCACGGCCTTCGCCATCCGCTACAACACGGCGGGCATGACCGTCGTGGGACCTTTCGCCGCGGACAGCTCGTTGGACAACGGCGGCGAGACGATCACGCTGGACGACGCCACGGGCAGCACGGTCGTCGAGTTCAAGTACAACAACGCGGGCGCCTGGCCCGGCCGCGCCAACGGAATGGGCGGCACGATCGAGCTATGGGACTTCGCGGGCGATCCGGCCGACGCGGGCAGTTGGCGCGGCAGCATCCCCGTCGGAGGTACCCCCGGCGCCGTCCCCGAGGCGCCCAAGGTGCTCGTCAACGAAGTGCTCACCCACACCGACTTGCCGCTTTCCGACGCGATCGAACTGGTCAACGTCTCCGGCGCGCCGATCAACATTGGCGGGTGGTATTTGAGCGACACGCTCAACGACCTTCTGAAGTTCCAGATTCCCGCCGACACGTGGCTTGCCCCGGGTCAGTACATCACGTTCGACGAGAGCGACTTCAACGCCTCGCTCGGCGTCGACCCCGATGATTTCGCCCTCAACAGCGCCGAGGGCGACGACGTCTGGCTCGTCGAGGTGGACGCGCAGGGCACGGTGCTGCGGTTCGCCGACCACATGGACTTCGGCGCGGCGGCCAACGGCGTCTCGTTCGGCCTCTGGCCCGACGCCACGGCCTACGCCAATGTGTATCCCATGAAGTGGCGCACGCTGGGCACGGAAAACGCGGGGCCGTACATCGGGCCGGTCGTCATCAGCGAAATCCAGTACAATCCCGGAACGATGGTCGGGGCCGACGACCTCGAATACATCGAGATCCACAACTGGACCAATTCGATCATCTCGCTGGAGGGTTGGCGGCTAAGCGGCGGGATCGACTACGTGTTCGGCGCCGGCGAGACGATCGCCCCGCGGTCCACCCGCGTGATCGTGCGGTTCGATCCCAGCGGGCCCGATCCGATCGAGGAAGCCAAGATGGCCGCCTTCCTGAGCCATTACGCGCCGTCGGGAACGGTCACTTTTTCCGGACCCTATACCGGCAAGCTCGACAACGGCGGCGAGGTGGTGCGGCTGGAGCGACCGGACGAACCGCCGCTGGGCCAGCCGGAAATCACGCCCTGGATCCTGGAAGATCGGGTGGGCTACGACGACGCATCGCCTTGGGCCATCGCCGCCGACGGGCAGGGCGGCTCGCTCCAGCGCGTGTCGGTCATGCAATGGGCCACCGACGCGGCCAACTGGGCCGCCGGCACGCCAACACCCGGCGCCACCAGCGCGATCACGCCGGGCCCGGGCGACATCACGCTCGACGGTTGGGTGGACCGCGCCGATGCCGCGGTGCTGGCCGCGCATTGGCTCGCCAGCGGCAACGTCACGTGGACGGACGGCGACTTCAACGGCGACGGGCACGTGGACGATCTGGACCTTGCCGTGATGGCGGCCAACTGGCACGAGCCGCCGACCGCGCCGCCGTCGTCCGACGCGACGTCGACCGACCCGCCGGCCTCGGAGCCGATCGCCGACGTGACCGACCCGCCCGCGACCGAACCCACCGTCACGGAAGAGCCAGCCGAACAGCCGGTCGCCGCGCCGGACGCGCGATTTATCGGGCCGCGGCGGATGGTCGTCGGCGTTGCCTTGCGCCGGCTTTCGCCGCTGGCCGACCGCGCGGCTCTGGCGGCGCCGACCGCGCCGGCCGACGCGCCGACCGACGCGCCGGCGGCCGCGGCGACCGATCGGGCGCTGGCCCAGCAGTACGGCGATCCGGCCGTCGCGGGCGGGTCGTCGGCCCGCGCGACGCGGGAACTCCAGGATTGGCGACAGCTTCAACTGGCCGCGACGTGGAGCGTCCCCCGGCCCCGCTCGACCCCGATCAAGCTGCACGGCCCAACGATCGACCGCCTCTTGGCCACCGAGGGGGCTTGACCCGGCGCTCGGCGGGAGGATGATGGAGGGGTTGTCCCGGCTTCCGTCTCCGACGCGTCATGCCGCGCTGGCGCCTCGTGCTGCGTTGGCACGTCATCCCAGGCTGGCGCGTCATCCTGAGCGCAGCGAAGGATCTCGTTCGTGTTGTGTGGATGAACGGAGATGCTTCGCTTCGCTCAGCATGACGGTCTGGGCCAGGGAGCGTGGCACTGAATCCCACGCAGCCCCGTTGACAGGCGAGCGATGGCCGATGTCCTGACCAAATGTTCGGTGTGCCAAAGTCTTCTGGACGAGGAGGATCTCTTCTGCGCCAACTGCGGCACGGAAGCGCCGGCGCGGGCGGACGGCGTCGGCCCGGCCGACACGTCCCGGCTCGCCACGCACAACTTTGAGTGCGCCGGCTGCGGCGCGTCGATGAGTTTCGACGCCCAGGCGGGCAGCCTCCGCTGTCCCTTCTGCGGATCGGTCGATCTGCGCCAGCGGAAGGACGCCAAGATTCTCGCCCCGCGCCGGGTCGTGCCCTTCGCCGTCGAGCGCGAGCAGGCGGTCGCCACGATGCGGCGCTGGCTGGGCCGGGGGTTCTTCCGGCCGGGCGATCTTTCCGAGCGGGCGGCCGTCGTTAAGATGACCCCGGTCTACGTACCCTATTGGGTTTTCGACGCCACGACGCACACCTATTGGACCGCCGACACGAGCGACACGCCCTCCGGCGCCCGGGGCGACTGGTATCCGATGTCGGGCGAGCATCGGGGGAACTACGCGGGCTTGTTGGTCGGGGCAAGCGGCGTGCTCGCGCCGGCCGAGACGTCGGCCCTTTGCCCGTTTGACCTCGCCGCCGGCGTCGCCCCCGACCAGGTCGATCTGGACAACGTCACGGTCGAGCAATTCGCCGTGCCGCGCAAGTACGCCCGGCCGTTGGCCCGGGCGGGAATCGAACAACAAGAGGCCACCGCGTGCCAGGCGAGCTACGTGCCCGCTCGGGCGCGAAACGTCCACGTCAACGTACGGATCGAAGCTCTCTCGGGCGAGCCGGTTCTGCTGCCCATCTGGGTCATGGCCTATCGCTACGGCGACCGCGCGTACCGCTTTCTGGTGAACGGCCAGACCGGCCGGGCGACCGGCTCCGCGCCGACCTCCTGGGCCAAAGTGGCCCTGGTTGTTGCCGCCGTCGCCGTCGGCGCGGCGGTCATTCTCGGCGTGATTGCCGCCGCGCAATGACCGCGCAAGGGTGTGAGGGTGCCATGGCCACGCTTGCGTGGCCATGAGGCGCACTTCCTCAAATTGAGGTTCATCCGACATAAGAGCGCGCGGGGGCTCTGCCCCCGAGCCCCCGGGATTTTCACAGGCATGACTCCGGTGTCCAATGGCACACGGCGGCCGTGTTGCTTCCGTGCCCATTGGACACCGGAGCCATGCCCTAAAAAATCCCGCGGCGCGAGCCGCACCGGCATCACGACTTGTGGCAGCGCACCCTTCCGCCGGATGAATCAAAAAGATCACAAGCTCTCTGAGCGCAGCGAAGGATCTCGTTGACAACAGCCACATTGAGGTTCTTCGCTTCGCTCAGCAGTGACGGCCGCACTCAATCGCGCACGAGCTCGAGCGTCGCCCAAAGACTCGGGTCTTCTTGATAGGGCAGCGGACGCCCCGGCCCGAAGGTCGTCTCGCCGCGCTCGCGATCGACGAGGGCGTAGGTGAAGCCCAAGGCGGCGTGTTCGGCCGGGTCGAAACCGGTCAGGGCCGCCGCCGGCACGAGGGCTTCCAACTCGTAGCCGTCCGGATGATGCCGGCTGCGGACTTCGAGCGTCTCGGGCTGGATCGGCCCGTGGGGTTGCCGGGCGCGGTTGATCGGCAGCACGCCGGCCGACGGCGACAGATAGTCGCGCCCCTGCCCGCCCGGCAGATAAAAGAGCCGATGGCAAAACCGTCCCGCGCGGTGGACGTTCTGCACGTTGCGGGTGTCGATCCAGACCTGGAGACCGTCGCTTTCCTCGGGCCGGCCCGCGCGGCACCAGACGGCCTGCTTCTTGCCAGTCACGATCGCGCGAAACACGAGCCCCGCCTCGCTCCACGCGGCCCGCACGTCCGGCCCGGCCGCCCGTTGGTCCAGCTCGACGAAACTCGGCAACCGGTAGTCCTCGCCCAGCGGCGCCCCCCGCGGCGTCCACAACGGGTCCCGATACCGGCACGGCGCCGAAAACCGGAACAGAAACCGCGGCTGAATGAGGGGTTCGGAGGGCATGATCAACTGTCTTGATTTTGAAGATGTCGACAAGTCCCCATCCGCGCGAGGAGTCATCCTGAGCGCAGCGAAGGATCTCATTGACATTCGTACAGTAATTCCGACAAAGTAGAGCAGATCCCGCGAAGGGTGAGGGAAATGGGTGCCATGCCCACGCTTGTCGTGGGCATGACCGGGTGAAACTCATGCTTGCTGTCTCGTTGCGCTCGCTTAGCAAGCATGGCACCCACAACGTCCCGGTTGAAGGATGTGCTACGTTGAACCCCTCCACGCCCTTTCCCACTTGCTGATACGTATCCATGATACCGTCCATCACCAAGGAGGACTATTAGCGGGTCGCTCGCGTCGCGAAGGCGGCGGTATCCCCGAACCGCTGGCTCCCCATCCTGGGCTATCATAGAATGACGGTCTGAACGTCCATTGGTCGAACAGGAGCCCTCCCATGCGATCCGACATCATCAAAAAGGGCGATGCCCGTGCCCCCCATCGAAGTCTACTGCGGGCCACGGGCGTCGGCGAGGACGATTTCGGCAAGCCGTTCATCGCCGTGTGCAACAGCTACACGGACATCATCCCGGGTCACGTCCATCTGGACAAGGTTGGCGAGTTCGTCAAGCAGTGCGTCCGCGAGGCCGGCGGCGTGCCTTTCGTGTTCAACACGATCGGCGTGGACGACGGCATCGCCATGGGCCATGCCGGCATGAAGTATTCGCTCCCCAGCCGCGAGTTGATAGCCGACGCCGTGCAGACCATGCTCGAGGCCCACTGCTTCGACGGGATGGTTTGCATTCCCAACTGCGACAAGATCGTGCCGGGCATGCTCATGGCGTCCGTGCGGTGCAACGTGCCCACCGTGTTCGTCAGCGGCGGGCCGATGGAAGCCGGCCGCACCGACGACGGACGCACGGTCGATCTGATCAGCGTCTTCGCCGGCGCGGCCGCCCGGCGGAACAACAAGATCTCCGCCGAGGAATTGCTCGCCCTGGAGCAGATCGGCTGTCCGACGTGCGGCTCGTGCTCCGGCATGTTCACGGCCAATAGCATGAACTGCCTTTGCGAGGCGCTGGGCATGGCCCTGCCGTGCAACGGAACGCTCCTGGCCACCAGCGAGGAGCGAAGACACCTGTTTCGCCGCGCGGCCCGGCGGGTGGTCGAGATGGTCCTGGCCTTTGAGAAGCGCGGCGAGGCGGCGGGCGTCTTGCCTCGCCAGATCGTCACGCAAGACTCCGTCGACAACGCGATGATCCTCGACATGGCCATGGGCGGCAGCACGAACACCGTGTTGCACATGCTGGCGGTGGCCCGCGAGGCCGGCGTCGAGTACGACATGGCCCGGATCAACGAACTGAGCAAGAAAACGCCGACGCTCTGCAAGGTCGCCCCCAGTCATCACTACCACGTCGAGGACGTGCACAACGCCGGCGGGATCCACACGATCCTTGGAGCGCTTCGCCGCGGACGGCCGGGCCTTTTGAACCTCGATTGCCCCACCGTCACCGGCGCGACGTTGAGCGACAACATCGACGCCTTTGACGTGCGCGATCCCAAGGCGTGCGACGACGCCCTGCGGATGGCCGCCGTCCGGCCCCGGGGCGTGCGCAACAACGAGGGTCTGAGCGTGCCCAGCTCGGCCAAGTCCATCCGCGATCTTTCACCCAAAGACCTCGGCTTCGATCCGGCCGACTGCATCCGCGAGGTGGACAAGGCGTACAGTCCCGAGGGCGGGCTGGTCATCCTTTACGGCAACCTGGCCCCGCGGGGCGCCGTGGTGAAGGCCGCCGGCGTTCGGCCGGAGATGATGCGCCACTCCGGGCCGGCGGTGATCTTCGAGGCGGAGACCGAGGCCTACGAGGGCATCGTTGGCGGCCGCGTCCAGCCGGGCGACGTCGTGGTCATCCGCCATGAAGGCCCCAAGGGCGGACCCGGCATGCAGGAAATGCTCGCGCCCACCTCGGCCATCCAGGGCGTGGGGCTGGGCGATTCGGTGGCCCTGATTACCGACGGGCGGTTCTCCGGCGGCACGGCCGGCGCCTGCATCGGGCACGTCAGCCCCGAGGCCGCCGCCGGCGGCCCCATCGGCCTTTTGGAGCCCGGCGACGTGATCGACGTTGACATCCCCGGGCACACGCTTTCCGTGCGTCTGTCCGACGAGGAGCTGGCCGCGCGGCGCAAGCGATGGCAGCCGCGCCCGCCGCGCTATCCGAGCGGTTGGCTGGCCAAATACGCCAGCATGGCCACCAGCGCCGACACCGGCGCCGTGCTCCGCTGGGACTAGGGACATGCAACAGCCGCTCGCGGCTTCGCAATGAAGCACATTACGACAATGCCCCGCTTCAACCGTCGAGAGATGCTTGCGTTGGCCTTGGCCGCGGCCGCCGGTTCGCGCCAAAACGCCTTCGCCCAGGATCCGTCGTCGGATCTCGTCAAGTACGTGGACGCCCGGAGCTTCGCGATCCGCCATCGGGCGTCGCTCGATCTGGCGGACGCCGAGGCCGACGCGGCGGAGCTGTGGATCCCCGTGCCGCGGGACGACCCGCGGCAGATCGTCCACGACGTCGTGACCGAGCCGAGAGTGCCGATCGTATCCGACAGCACCGGCCTGGCCCGCGTGGCCCGGCTCTTCGTCACCAACCGCCTGCCGGGGCGTCTGAGCTCGCTTGATCTCGAGGTGCGTTACCGCGTCACGTGCCGGCGGACCGCGCCCGATCGGGCGGCGCTGGCGCAATACACCGTCCGCGAGTACAAGAAGGACGCGATGTACCGCCACCACACCCGGGCGGCGACGCTCGTCGAAACGACCGACCGGCGGATCCGCGAGATCGCCAAGGAGTGCCGCGGTCGGGATCGCTCGCCGGTCGAGATCGCCCGCGCGGCCTACGACTGGGTGCTCGACCACGTCGCATACCGGGAGCTCGACGACTTCCGCGGCGCGGTCTATTGCCTGGAGCACGGCCAGGGCGAGTGCGGCGAGTACAGCGCGCTTTGGGTGGCGATTTGCCGCGCTGCGGGCGTTCCGGCGCGGATCGTAAGCGGCTTTTGGGGCGACGAGGAAGACGGCTGGCACTGCTGGGCGGAGTTCATGCGGCCCAATGGTCCGTGGCTGCCGGTCGACGCCTCGATGGGCGACCAGAGCCCGATGCGCCGCGACTACTTCTTCTGCGCGACGGACAACCGGCGCGTCGCGCTGTGCCGGACCAACGACGTCGAGCTTCGCGGCGTGAAGACCGGGTTGGGCAAGATCGGCTCGCTGCAGATCGGCGCCTGGTGGTGGCAGGGCCGGCGCCTCGCCCCCGAAGCCCGCGCCCCCGAGGCCGCCTTCCACGTTGTCGGCCGTCCGATCGAGTTGGCATAGATGGGAAGGAATTCACCACGGAGACACGGAGAACACGGAGTCATCCTGAGCGGAGCGAAGGATCTCGTGGACGGGGGTCGAGGTTTCTCGGCGGTTCAAGCACCGGCGGAGCCAGTGGCACGCGAGCGGCCTTGCCAGGTGTCGCGGCGGGCCAATTCGTTCTCGATGGCCGCCAGGGCCCGGGGCTTGTCGCGGCACCAGTCGGGACCGATCAGGTACTCCGCCGGCGCGTCGCCCAGGAGCCGGTCGATGACGCAGTCGGGCCCAAGGTGTTCGAGGAACTCGACCGCGCACGCGACGAATTCGTCGAGGTCCAAGAGGCGGACCTCGCCGGCGGCCACCGCCTGGGCAAGCGGCGTATCGCGGACGGCGTAAAGCTGATGGAGCTTGACCGAGGCGATACCCAATTCCACCAACGCATCGGCCGTGGCGAGCATGTCGTCGCGGGTTTCGCCGGGAAGGCCCAGGATGACGTGCGCCCCCAGACGCAGCCCTCGGGCGTGGCCCCGCCGCACGGCGTCGACGAACGCGTTGTACCCGTGTCCGCGACGCATCCACGCCAGCGACCGGTCATGGATGGACTGCAGGCCGATCTCGACGCCGAGCCAGGTTCGCCGTGAGACGTCGGCCAGGAGATCGAGCACGTCGTCGCCCAAACAGTCGGGCCGCGTGCCCACGGCCAGACCCACGACGGCCGGATGGGCCAACGCTTCCTCGTACACCGCCCGAAGGCGCGCCACCGGGGCGTAGGTGTTCGTGCCGGGCTGGAAGTACGCGATCGCCCGGTTAATATCGGGCCGGCGGCGGCGAATCCGTTCCAGGCCGCGGTCGATCTGCCGGGCGAGGGGCTCGGCGGCGAAGCGGCGGCTCGGGCTGAAGGCGGCCGGGTCGCAGAACACGCACCCCAATGTACCCAGCGTGCCGTCGCGGTTGGGACATCCGAAACTGGCGTCGATGCTGACTTTCCATACAGGCCGGCCGAAGTGCCGGTTATAATAAAAACGCAACGGGTAGTAGCGGAACCCGGCGATTCGCCAGGCTGGTCCAGCCTCAGGGGGGTGCGAGGGCGTTGACGCCAATGGGGGCCCCTTCTAAAATGAACCGTGTCAGTGGTCCCCAGCGGACCGAGCGCGAATAGGGCAAGTCACCTCCAGATGATAGGGTTCCTCGGAATCCGCCTCAACACACGACCATGACCTACGGCGAGCTGATCCCCCAGGGCGGAGGTGACCCGATCCCCCTGTTGAAAACCGATCTCCTGGTGGGGCGACGCGAGAGCTGCGACATTGTTCTGCGGTTTTCGAATGTCTCGGCGCACCATTGCCAGTTGACCGTCAACGGCGGCTACTGGTACGTCCGCGACAAGAACAGCCGCAACGGCGTGAAGGTGAACGGCGTCCGGGTGACGGACCAGCGTCTCGACCCGGGCGACATCCTCTCCGTCGCAAAGCACAAGTACGAAGTCCGCTATTCGCCGGTCGAGCTCGGCGCGGTGGGGCCTCCGCCGCCTTCGCAGGCGAACGTGGAGATTTTCAAGCAGTCGCTTCTGGAGCGGGCGGGATTGACCAAGGAACCCCGCGCGGCCAAGACGAATCAGCCCAAGCCCCTGCACGAGGGCGGCATCCGCTACGACATCACCAACGACGAGCCCGATCAGTTGCGCAAACGCAATCAGGCGCTGTGAGCAAATGAATGACCAATGACCAAGTACCAATGACCAGCAGTGCGCCGAGCATTGGTCATGGGTGCTTGGTCATTCGCACTTTCGTCATTCCTTGGTCGTTGGCACTTGGTCATTGGTGCTTTTGCCTCGATGGGTGATTTTCACCCGAGCGGTTTCCTAAATGGGGAAGAAGAAACGCCAGCAGCTTCGCGCCCGATTCCGCAAGAACCGGACGCCGCGAACCCGCAAGACCGACTGGACCGGGCAGTTCGACCCCAAGGCCGCGGGTGACGTGGACGAGTCGCCCCAGGCCGAGCGGATCAGCGGCAAGGGCGACCTCACCCGGCAGCTTACCGTGCGGGGCACCCTGTCCGACGAGGGCGACGAGCCGGGCCTGGGCGTGCAACTGGACGTGGACGAGGCGGCCTGCCGGCCCGGGCGAGTCCTCGCCGTACACGGCCTTCTGAGCCACGTCGAGACCGAAGGCGGCGAGATCTACCAGTGCGCCACCCGCCGGCTTCTCAAGACCCTCAGCACCGAGCAGCGCCACGTCGTCACCGTCGGCGACCGCGTTTTCTTCCGGCCCGTCACGAGCGCCGATGACGCCACGCGAGAGGGCCTCATCGAGCGGGTGGAGCCGCGCCGCGGGAGCATCTGCCGCACGAGCCGCGGGCGGCAACAGGTGATCGTCACCAACGTCGATCAGGTGCTCATCGTCGCCAGCGCCGCCGAGCCGCGGCTGAAACCCAATTTGATCGACCGCCTGCTCATCACGGCCGAGAAGGCCCGGATTCGCCCCGTCGTCTGCATCAACAAGATCGATCTGGTCGAGCCGGCCGGCCTCGCGCCGCTGGTGGGCACGTACAGCCAGATGGGCTACCAGGTGCTCCTGGTCAGCGCCGAGACGGGCTTTGGCATGGAGCGGTTCGCGCGGCTCCTGCGCGGCCGGGCCAGCGTCGTTGCCGGACAAAGCGGCGTGGGCAAGTCGTCGCTCCTCAACCGCGTCGATCCGACACTCCAGCTTCGCGTGTCCGCCGTGAGCGCCGAAACCGAAAAGGGACGCCATACGACGACGACCGCCAGACTTCTGCCCTTGGCCGGCGGGGGCTACGTCGTCGATACACCGGGCATCCGGCAATTCCAGCTTTGGGACGTGATCCCCGAGGAGGTCGCCGGCTTCTTCCGCGATCTGCGCCCCTACGTGAACCACTGCCGATTCCCCGACTGCACCCACACCCACGAATCGCACTGCGCCGTGAAGGACGCCGTGGCCGACGGCCGGCTCGACGAACGGCGATACGAGAGCTACTGTCACCTTTGGGCGGGAGACGAGGCGTGAAGCGGGACTTGGGATTTGAGATTTGCGATTGGCGGCCGCTTGCGGCTTCGCAACGGCGCGTTCGGACTTCCGGCGAGTGGCATTTGTCGAATCGACTCCCCGTCGCGTGAGACACAGCCTCCGGGTGCGATACCATGAATCTCACCGAGGTCAGTTCGGCCAATCCGTACCAGCCGCCACTGGGCGCGGCGGGCGAGATCGAGCCGTCCGATCCGGCCGAGGCCCGCTACGCCCGGGTGGGACGCGTCATGGTCGCGTGGGAGAAGCTCCGCATTCTGTACAACGCGATTCTGGCCGTGGTTGTCGCGCTGGCGGGCGGGCTGGCGTGGGCCAAGTGGGGCCAGCGGCCTCGGCTCGGCACGTTGGTGATGGGCGCAATCATGGCAAATCTGTGGTACTGCGCAGGCCACGTCATCGACGGCTACCTGAGCTGGTTCGGCCTCCGCTCGCCGGTCGTGACGTGGCTCCTGTTCGGCTTCGGCACGCTCCTGGCCATGCTGTTGACCGCCTTCGTCGTATCGTATACGCCGTTTTAAGGATATCCGGCCGTTGGGAAGAGATGAGCGAACCAGAATGCGTCAGAGCAGGTCTTTGGATGAGCGCAGGCTTGCGAAGCCGCAAGCGGGCTCCACATCTCAAATCCAAGATTTCAAATCCCCGAACCCCGAGCCCCGAGCCCCGAGCCCCTCGCCCCCTGTCCCCCATATCACGTAGAATTGCTATAGAGACCGAATCCGCCACACCCCCGGGAGGATTTGTTTGACGTGAGCCATATGTATCGCGACGAGGACGACCAGGCCGAATCGGCCGTGCTCGTGGCCATGGTGGCCCCGGATGGCCCCCCGCGCGAGCGGCCGCTGGAGGAGTTGGCCGGGCTGGCCGAGGCGGCGGGCGTCGAAGTGGTGGGGCAACTGACCCAGCGCCGCGCGCAGCCCGTGGCCGGCACGTACCTGGGCCACGGCAAGATCGACGAGTTGCGCCGGCTGGTCGAGTTCTCCGGCGCGAACCTCGTCATCTTCGATAACGATCTCTCGCCCGCCCAAACGCGCAACCTTGAAAAGGCCCTCGAGGTGAAGGTGCTCGACCGGACGGAGTTGATTCTCGACATCTTCGCCAGCCGCGCGCAAACGCACCAGGCGCGGCTGGCCGTGGAACTGGCGCAGCTCGAATATGCCCTGCCCCGGCTGAAGCGGATGTGGACACACCTGTCGCGTCAACAACAGGGCGGCGTCGGCTTGCGCGGTCCCGGCGAGCAGCAGTTGGAGGTGGACCGCCGCCTGGCCGCGCGGCGAATCCGCGACCTCCGCCGCGAGCTGGCGGTCATCGAACGCCGCAAGCAACGCGAGGTGGCCGCGCGGCGCGAGCGGATGACCGTCTCGCTGGTGGGCTACACGAACGCCGGCAAGAGCACGCTAATGAACGCGCTTACCGACGCGGACGTGTTCGTCGAGGACGCGCTTTTTGCCACGCTGGACACCCGCACGCGACGGTGGCAGCTTCCCGGCTGGGGGCCGGTGCTGCTTAGCGATACCGTGGGTTTCATCCGCGATCTGCCGCACCACTTGATTGAGAGTTTCAAGGCCACGCTGGAGGAAGCCCGGCAAGCGGACTTGCTCCTGCACGTGGCCGACGCGAGCAATCCGGCCGCGTTCGAACAGATCAGCGCGGCCTATCGGGTGATCGAGGAGATTGGCATCCAGAAGAAGGACACGCTGTTGGTGCTCAACAAGGTGGACGCCCTGCCCGACCGCACCCGGCTCGACGTTCTGGCGGGTCGCTATCCCAACGCCGTGTCTATTAGTGCTCGCTCGGGCCGGGGCATGGCGGCGCTGGCCGTGGCCGTGAGCGAGGCGCTCAGCCGGGGGTTCGCCGAGGTGGACGTCGAAATGGGCGTCGAGAACGGCCGGCTCATGGCGTTTCTGGCCGCCCACGGCGAAGTCTTCTCGAAGCAATACGACGACTCCCGCGTGACCGTCCACTGCCGTATCGCCCACCGCCATCTTGGCCAATTGCACGAAGACGGCATCATCGTCCGCCCCCACGCCGCCACCGGATCCCCCCCCGACGAGGCGGTCGAGGACGTGGCGTAGGCGTGCGGAGTAGATACCCCATTGGCGGCATTCTCGCGGAGTTGACCCCCTTGCCCGCTAGGCATATAATCATCGGCTTGCTGGCCCAGCGAGGCTGGCCACGGGCCGTGCGGCAAAGGGAATTGCCGATTCCTCTCGGATTGTGATATGGAAGTCACTCATCCGGCCACGCAGGAGCGGGCGGTGTCGGGACATCTGTCGCTAGAGGCGAAGGAACAGATTCGCCAGGCGACCGACATCGTCGACCTGGTTGGGCACTATCTCCAGATCCAGCGCAAGGGCCGCGGCTACGTCGCGCTTTGCCCCTGGCACGACGACACCCGCCCTAGCCTTCAGATCAATCCCGAGCGCCAGTCGTGGAAGTGCTGGGTCTGCGACGTCGGCGGCGACGTCTTCAGCTTCGTCATGAAGATCGAAGGCGTCGAGTTCCGCGAGGCGCTGGAAATGCTCGCCGAGCGGGCGGGCATCGAGCTGGCCCCCCGCCGCCGGACGGCCGCGCCCACGGGCGACGGCGCCGCGGCCCAGCCGGGCCAGCCCGAGCCGCTGGACAAGCCTACGCTGCTGCGCGCCATGGCCTGGGCCGAAGCGCAATATCACCGCTGCCTGCTGGACGCTCCCGAGGCCGAGCCCGCCCGGCGATACCTGAGCGAGCGGGGCATCACCGACGAGAGCATCGCGAAATTCCGCCTCGGGTTCGCGCCAGATAGGGCGAACTGGATCCTTGAGCAAGCCGAGGGCAGCGCGGCCCGGGCGAAGGTGCTCGAGGCCATCGGCATCCTCGCCGTCCGCGACGACGGCACGCGCTACGACCGGTTCCGCGGCCGGGTGCTCTTTTCGATCCATGACGCCCAGGGCCGGCCCGTGGGGCTGGGCGGGCGCGTGCTGCCGGAGCTGGGCACGACCAGCCCCGCCAAATACGTCAACTCGCCCGAGACGCCGCTGTTCGCCAAGAGCCATCTTCTTTACGGCCTGGACCTGGCCAAGGACGCCATCCGCCGCGGCCGCACGGCGCTGGTGATGGAAGGCTACACCGACTGCATCATGGCGCATCAGCACGGATTCGAGGACGCCGTGGCGGTGCTGGGCACGGCGCTGGGACCCGCGCACGTGCGGATCCTCCGCCGGTATGCCGATCGTGTCGTGCTGGTGCTCGACGGCGACGAAGCCGGACAGCGCCGCGCGAACGAGGTGCTCGAGCTGTTCATCGCCCAACAGGTCGATCTGCGGATTCTTACGCTGCCCTCGGGCGCGGACCCCTGCGATTACCTGCGCGAGCACGGCGCCGACGCCTTCCGCGCGCTGGTGGAAAACGAGTCGGTGGACGCGCTGGAGCACGCAATTCGCTCGGCCACGCGGGGCGTGGATCTTGCGGGCGACGTACACGGCGCGAGCCAGGCATTGGAAAAAATCCTGTCGATTGTGGCGAAGGCCCCGGCCGGCGAGGGCGAAACGAAGTTTCGCGAGGCGAAGGTCCTCGCCCGGCTCGCGCGCGACTTCGGCGTGCCCGAGGCGGACGTCCGCCGACGGCTGGGGCAGTTGCGCCGGCGCTCGGCGCCGGTCTATCGCGGCCCGGCCGAGCCCGCGGCGGCCGAGGAGGAGACGCCCATTCGCCTGGAGGCGCTCGCCGCGGCGTCGCCGTGGGAATGCCACGTGGTGGAACTCGTGCTGGCGCATCCGGCGCTCCTGCCGGCGGCGCGAGAGGCGTTTTCCTTGGAGGATTTCGCGCTGGCCCCGTGCCGGCGGATCTACGAAGCGTGTTGCCGGTTGGCCGACGAAGGCGACGAACCCGGCCTGGATCGGCTTCTGTTGGAATATGACGAGCCGGCCATGAAAAGCCTGCTGGTCTCGATGAGCGAATCAAGCCGCGTGAACGAATTGACCCATCCCGAGGCCCTATTGGAGGAACTCATCGCACGACACCGCCGGAGACAGACCGACCGGCAACTGCCCGCTCAACTCGCAGCGCTTAAAGCCCAGGGCTTGGACGAGAGCCAGAAAACCGACCTGATCGAGAAGATGATGGCGCAGTTGCGTGCCCGGCATGGCATTTCCGAACCCACGGACGGGTAGGACCATGCGCGGGTGGATCGCGGCCGTTCCCGCCGTTTGCGCGGCCCGCCGATCCTTCCTCTCCACCCAGACGCGCCAGGAGGGCGCGAAAGGAGCGAAAAGGTGGACCATTTCGACAAGGACCTGCACGATCTGATCGCCAAGGGCAAGGCGCAAGGTTATCTCACCTACGACGACGTTACCCATTTTTTGCCCGACGAGGCCGTGGACCCGGACAAGCTCGACAGCCTCCTCATCGCGCTGGATGAGCGGAACATCCCGCTGTTGTCCGAGCCGCCGGAGCCGGAGTTCTTCGACGACCCGCAAGCCGCCCTGGACGGCGAACGCGCCGCCGCGCAGTTGCCCGAGGGCCCGGAAATCCGGCTTCGCGATCCGGACGACCTGACCAAGTGGAGCAACGACCCGATCCGGCTCTATCTGACGCAGATGGCCGAGATCCCGTTGCTCGCGCGGGAGGAAGAGATCTCGCTGGCCAAAAAGATCGAGGTCACGCGAAAGCGGTTCCGCCGCACCGTGCTGGGATGCCAGATGGCGCTAAGGGCCACGGTCAGCACGCTGCACAAGGTGCACCACGGCGCCATGCCCTTCGACCGGACGATCAAGGTTTCGCTCACCGAGCGGCTTACCAAGGAGCAGATCCAGCGCCGTATGCCGGTGAATTTGAAGACGCTCGAGCACCTGATCGACCAAAGCCACCGCGATTTTCTTCGGTTGGTGGCCCTCCGCACGTCGGCCGAGGATCGCGCGCGACTCCGCAAACGGTTCATCCGCCGCCGCCGTAAGACGCTCGTGCTCGCCGAGGAACTCAGCCTGCGAACCCGGCGGGTCCAGGCCATGATGCGCCAGATTGAAGAGACGGCCGACCGCATGGAAGAGATCCGGCGTCAATTGCGGACGTTGGAGGACGGACCCGACGCCGGGGCGCGGCGAAGGAGCCTCCGCCGGGAGCTTCGCGAATTGATGATCCTCGCCCAGGAGAGCCCCAGGAGCCTCCGGCGGCGGTGCGAGCGGATGAAAACCGAGTACCGCGACTACGAGGTGGTGAAGCGGCAACTCTCCGGTGGGAATCTCCGCCTGGTGGTGTCGATCGCCAAGAAATACCGCAATCGGGGGTTGAGCTTCCTGGATCTGATCCAGGAGGGGAATACGGGCCTGATGCGGGCGGTGGACAAATATGAGTATCGCCGGGGGTATAAATTCTCGACGTACGCCACGTGGTGGATCCGCCAGGCGATCACCCGGGCCATTGCCGACCAGGCCCGAACCATTCGGATTCCCGTCCACATGATCGACATTCTGGGCAAATTAAAAAACACGTCCAAGAAGCTCTTGCAAGAACTCGGGCGAGAACCGACAACAGAAGAGACGGCCGAAGCGGCCTGCCTGAGCCTCGAGGAAACCCGCCGGGTGCTCAACATCGGCAAACAGCCGGTGAGCCTGGACCGCCCTGTTGGGGAGAGTGAGGATAGCTGCTTCGGGGAGTTCATTGAGGACAACGGGATTCCGCGCCCCCAACGCGCGGCCGACAATGCCCTGCTGCGTGCCCGAATCGATGGTCTGCTCAAAACGCTCACCTATCGCGAGCGGGAGATTATCCGCTTGCGATACGGTCTGGGCGACGGGTACACGTACACCCTGGAGGAGGTCGGCCGGATCTTCAAGGTCACGCGCGAGCGGGTGCGGCAGATCGAATCCAAGGCCGTGCACAAACTCCAGCATCCCGTGCGGAGCAAACAGCTCGAAAGCTTTTGGGAGCCGGAGCGCGTGGCCGGCTGACGCGAACCGTCAGGCCGCTGATCCCCCGGGTCGGCGGCCTTTTTCATGCGCGGTTGGCGCCCGCGCCCAACACACTCGTCATGCTGAGCGAAGCGAAGCATCTCTGTGCCTCCTGGCCAACGAGATCCTTCGCTGCGCTCAGGATGACTGTGGGAGTACCTGCCGCGCGCCGGGATAGGATTTGGATCACACCCCTTTACGTTTGACACCCTTGGAAGAAACATGTCGTCGCAAACGAACGCCGTTACGGAAACGCTCAGGGCCTTGCATCGCGTGCACGGCCAGGTGACCGATTTGGAGGGCCGGCTTCGGCGCGGTCCGCAGGTGGTCCGCGCCCACGAGGCCAACGTGGCCCGGTGCGAGGCGAACCTCGCCCGACTGCAGGAAGAGGCCAAAAAAGCCCGGATGGCCTCCGACGCCAAACAGTCGCAGCTCAAGGGCGGCGAGGAGAAGGTCGCCAAGCTGCGGGTGCAGCTCAACACGGCCAGCAGCAACCGCGAGTATCAAGCCCTGAAGGACCAGATCGCCGCGGCGGAGATGGCCAACAGCGTGCTATCCGATGAGATTCTCGAGGGGCTCGAGCGGCTCGACGGCTTCGCCGCGCAGATCGACGAGGCGAAACAAACGCTGGCCAAGGCCCAGGCCGAGCGCGAGAAGGTCGCCCGCCAGGTCGAGGCCGAGGCGCCGTCGATCCGCGATGATCTGGCCGTGGCCCAGGGCAATCTCAAGGAGGCCGAATCGGCGCTGCCCGACGATTTCCGGCCTTTGTACAACCGGGCGGTCCAGGCGTTTGGCCAGGAGGCGCTGGCCCCCGTGGTCGGCGAATACTGCGGCGGCTGCAATCAGAAGGTGCCTCTGAACGCCATCGCCGCCCTGCTCCTGACCGTGCCCAAGCCTCTGGTTTGCCGCTCCTGCGGCCGGATGCTCTACGTGCCGGAGGATTGGAGGCAGCGGTAGCGGGCAGGGTAACAACGGACGGCGCGTCCATGCTCGCGCAACCCCTTGGATCCGAGTGCCCACTGGCTCGGCCAGCACGGAAGCCCCCATCTTTGCGGCACTGGCAAAGCCAGTGGCACACGCGCGTGCCATCGCCGAGGGCCGCTGGATCAGGCCCGTCCGGATGCGGTAGAATGGGGGGCTGTCGGAGGCGCCCCCTCTCCGAGGAGGAGCCGACCGGTTCTTCGTCATTGTTGCTTTCCACCCTCTGCTCACCAGGAGCCCCACCATGCAATCCAGACAGACGCTGTTCCACGTCCTCGCGTGCGCATGTGTCGTGAACGTCGCCATCGCCGCCGCGGGCGCCGCCGAGATGCGCCGGCTGGCCATGGACGACTACGTCGACAAGATGGCCGGCGGCTGGCTCGGCCAGATGGCCGGCGTCGGCTGGGGCGGGCCAACCGAGTTCCAATTCGTCGGCAAGATCATCCCCGAGGACCGTATGCCCGAGTGGAAACCCGAGATGATCAATCAGTTCCACCAGGACGACATCTACGTCGAGATGACGTTTCTCCGTTCGATGGAGCAGCACGGGTTGGACGTTTCCATCCGGCAGGCCGGAATCGACTTCGCCAATAGCGGCTATCCGCTCTGGCACGCCAACGACGCGGGCCGCGCGAACCTCCGCGCGGGCATTGCCCCGCCCGACTCGGGACATCCGAAATTCAACAAACACGCCGACGACATCGACTACCAAATCGAGGCCGATTTCTCCGGCCTGATTGCCCCGGGCATGCCCAACGTGGCCATCGCGCTGGGCGAAACATTTGGCCGTTTGATGAACTACGGCGACGGCCTGTACGCCGGACAATTCGTCGGCGGCATGTACGCCGCGGCGTTCTTTGAAAAGGACCCCGCCAAGATCGTCGAGGCCGGATTGGCCTGCATTCCCGCGGAAAGCCAGTACGCCGGCATGGTCCGCGACGTGATCGCCTGGCACGCCGAGTATCCCGACGACTGGCAGGCCGCCTGGAAGAAGATCGACGAGAAGTACCATCGCAATCCGGACTACCGCCGGTTCTCCTGCTCCGGTCCGGCGAGCGATTTCAATATCGACGCGAAGATCAACGGCGCGTACATCGTGATGGGTCTGCTCTACGGTCAAGGCGACATGGATCGGACGATCATCATCTCGACCCGATGCGGACAGGACTCGGACTGCAATCCGTCCAATGCTGGCGGCGTGCTGGGCACCGTGCTCGGGCGCGGGGGCCTGCCGTCGAAATTCACCGAGGCGCTCGACACGAAGGGCGTCTTCAGCCACACGGCCTACTCGTTTCCCGCCCTGGTCGAGGTCTGCCAGAAGCTCGCCCGGCAGGCGGTCGAGCGGGCGGGCGGGCGGATCGAGCGCGACGCGGACGGCCGCGAGATCCTGCTGATCCCCGTCGAAGCGCCCCGCCCCAGCAAGCTGGAGAACTGCTGGGCCCCCGGCCCGGCCGCCGAGTCCCGCTTCACCGACGCCGAGCGCGAGCAAATCACCGCCACCCCGGATGCGAAACAATAAGACGGTCGTCATCCTGAGCGAAGCGAAGGATCTCGCGACTCCATCTACGTGGTCAAAAGCCGTCAGCCTGAGCGAAGCGAAGGATCTGGCCTGCCTCGGGGCAAACGAGATCCTTCGCTTCGCTCAGGATGACGAATTCGACGGGATGACGAATTCGACGGGATGACGAATTCGATGGGATGATGAATTCGACGGGATGATGAGTCCCACGTGCTGATTGCGACGGAGACGCCTGCATGTTCCTCGGCATCGAGATCGGCGGCACGAAGCTGCAACTGGGCGTCGGTTCGGCGCGGGATCGGCACTTGGCGGAACTGATTCGCCTGGACGTCGCGCCCGAGAGGGGCGCGGGGCCAATCCGCGACCAGCTTGCCGAGGCGGGCCGGGCCCTGTTGGCGCGCCACGCGGTCCGCGCGGTGGGCGTGGGATTCGGAGGACCGGTGGACGCGACCGCCGGACGCGTGGTGACCAGCCATCAGGTGGACGGCTGGACCGACTTTGATCTGGCCGGCTGGTGCCGCGAGACGTTTGGCCTGCCGGTTGTCCTCTCCAACGACTCGGACGCCGCCGGCCTGGCCGAGGCCCTGCTGGGCGCCGGCTTCGGCAAACGAGTCGTCTTCTACACCAACGTCGGCAGCGGCATCGGCGGGTCGTTGGTGATCGACGGCGAGTTGTATCGCGGCGGGATAGGCATGGCCGTGGAGCCGGGCCACCTCCGGCCGGGCTTGCAGGCGGATCGGCCCGATCAGACCGTCGAGTCGTTGGCCAGCGGCTGGGCCATCACCGCCGCCGTGCAGGCCCGGCTTGCCGACCCGGACTCCCATTTCTCGATCGACGGCATTACCACCCGCGATCCCGAGGCGGTTCGCCAGCGTCTGATCGAGCGGGAGGATGCCGAGGAGCGCGACGCGGCGGACCTGCTGACGCGTTGCGAGGGCGACCCCGATCGGCTCGACACCCGGATGCTGGCCGAGGCGGCCCGGCACGGCAACGGCCTGGCCCGCGAGGTCTTCGACCGCGCCGCCCGGGTGTTCGGTTGGGCGGTGGCCCAGGTGATCACGATCGCCGCGCCGAACGTGGTGGTGCTCGGCGGCGGCGTGTCGCTGGCTGGCGAGGACGTGTTCCTCGGGCCGGTCCGCAAGTACGTCAACCGCTACGTCTTTCCCGCCTACTCCGACACGTTCGAGATCGTGCCGGCCGCGTTGGGCGAGGCCGTGGTCGTCCACGGCGCGCTATTGCTGGCGGCGCGTCTGGCCGGCGACAGGTAACGGCGCCCCGCCGCGTGCCACTGGCTTTGCCAGTGCGCGGTGGCGGCAGTTCTCCATGGTGAACGCCTCCCGGCGTTTACGTTCCCCCACGTTCAACACTGGCGGAGCCAGTGGCACACCGGCGCGAGCGATGTGCGGCGTGGCCAGGCATGGCCCGACCCGCACGTCCCGCCAAAAAAGCGGCGACGGGTCGCCGCGCTCCACGCGGGCGCGCTACGGCATGATCAGGTACGGCGCGTTCGCCGGGGGCGGCGAGATCGCGGCCAGCCAAATCAGCAGGGCGATCACCGCTACCAGCCCGACCATCGTCCACGTGACGATCATCCGGTCCGCGCGAAGCCGGTCCGGGCTCGACGGAGCGCTGTTGGATTCGTTGAACTCGGGGTCAAAGGATTCGTTCTCCCGCTGGGGCGTCATCGACTCCTTGGGCGTTTTGAGCATGGTGGACATGATCCGCCTCCTTCGTGTATGAGCAGTTGGCTTGTCTTCTCCTCCAGATTTCTCTCCTACATGAATTCTACGTCGGCGGTCGATGCCCGACGCACCCTTGTCAGTCATACCGGACGCACTCCGGAGCAGGGGCCCGAAAGTCGGGTAGCGCTCGCGTGCCACTGGCTCCGCCAGTGCCCATTTCAGGCGCTCGCGTGCCACTGGCTCCGCCAGTGCGAGGTAGCGCGCTCGTGTGCCACTGGCTCCGCCAGTGCCCCGTTTCAGAAGCCCGTCGATGCGGCGGATCACCGATCCCGACGAATCCACGTGGCCGCGCACTGGCGGAGCCAGTGGCACACGACACGCGGCGTTGTCAGGCACAGCCTGACCTACACGCACTGGCGGAGCCAGTGACACACGACGCGGCAACGGAGAGAAGGTGGCGACGAGTCGCCGCACTCCATAGCGCCTACCAGAGGTCTTTCGTCTGGCGGCGGACGGCGCGGCTGGTCAGAGGCGTGCGGAGCGCCGATGGGTCGTCCGCGCCGGCGGCCTCGCGCGTGGGAACCACCTGGCGAAACAGCGGCACGACGCTCTCGGGTAAAAACCGCGTTCGCTGCGCGTAGCCGTGCCTGTCGCCGCGGCCGCCGGAGAAGTGGTAGTAGCGCAAAGGGCACAACACGTACAGCCACGACTTCGCCCGAGTGAGGGCCACGTAAAAGAGCCGTCGCTCCTCTTCAATCTCCTCGGGCGAGCCGGTGGCCAGGTCCGAGGGGATGTTCCCGTCGGCGGCGTGCAGCACGTAGACGGCGTCCCACTCCAGCCCCTTGGCCGAATGGATCGTGCTCAGGACGAGATAGTCGTCATCCAACTCAGGTGGCCCGGCGAGATCCTGGGTGGACGAGGGCGGATCGAGCGCCAGCTCGGTGAGCATCGTCTGGCGGTCGCGGTAGCGCGCGGCGATCTGCTCGAGCTGCTCCAAATCGCGCCCCCGCGCGGCGGCGTTGTCGTAACGCTCGGCCAGGATCGGCGCGTAGAATTCGCGGACCCGGTGGACCTGGGCCGGCAAGCTCTCCTTGGCCGCGAACAGACCCTCCAACAGCGACATCAGCGCCGGCCACGCGCCCCGGCATGCCTCGGGCGGGCACCACGCGCGCCAGGGGTCGAACCGTCCGCCCGCGGCGGCCACCATCTCGACCAGCGTCCGGGCGCGGCCCGGCCCGATGCCCGGCAGCAAGGGCAGGATTCTCATGCCGGCCACGATGTCCCGCGGGTTCTCGGCCAATCGAAGGAATGCCAAAAGGTCCTTCACGTGCGCGGTCTCGACGAATTTCAGCCCGCCGTATTTGTGGAACGGGATGTTCCGCCGGGCGAGTTCGGCTTCAAGCGTCATGCTGTGATGCGACGCGCGGAACAACACCGCCTGGCGCCGCAGGTCGATGCCCGCCTCGCGGTGCTCGAGAATCCGCTCGATGGCGTACCGCGTCTGATCGTCCTCGTCCTCGCAGGTGACCAGGGCGGGGCGCTCGCCCTGGCCGCGGGTGGACCACAGGTTCTTGGCGTAGCGCTCCGACGCCAGGCCGATCACGCCGTTGGTCGCCGCGAGGATCGGCTCCGTGCCGCGGTAGTTCTGCTCGAGCGTGAGCACCGCGAGGTCTGGGTATTGCTTCGGCAGATCGAGGATGTTGCGCACGGTGGCCGCGCGAAACGAATAGATCGACTGCGCGTCGTCGCCCACCACGGTGAGCCCCTTCCCGTCGGGCACGAGCCGATGGAGGATTTCCGCCTGCAACCGGTTCGTATCCTGATACTCGTCGACCAGCACGCAGTCGAACAGCCCGCGGACGGTCCGGCCGGCCGCCTCGTCGGACACCAGGGCGTGCCAGAAGAGCAGAAGATCGTCGTAGTCCAATACGCCGAGCGACTCCTTGCGATCGACGTAGGCGTCGAAGAGTTGCTTGAGCTGGGCGTCCCACTCGCGGCACCAGGGGAAATGCCGCGCGAGCACGTCGGCGAGCTTCGCCTGGCTGTTGACGCACCGGCTGTAGAGGGCCATGCAGGTTCCCTTCTTGGGAAAACGCCGATCCAGCTTGTCGAATCCCAGAGAGGAACGGACCACGTGCAGCAGGTCCTCCGAGTCGGTGCGGTCGTGGATCGAGAATCCTTCGGGCAGGCCAAGGGACTTGCCGAATCGGCGCAGGAGGCGCGTGGCCACGGCGTGGAACGTGCCGCCCCAGACGCGCGACGTCTTGGGCGCTCCGCCGAGCCGCTCGGCCCGGCGGAGGACCCCGTCCACGCGGCGGAGCATCTCGGCGGCGGCGCGTCGGGTGAACGTGAGGAGGAGGATCCGCGCCGGATCGACGCCCTGGGCGATGAGCCAGGCGACGCGGTGCACGAGCGTGGCCGTTTTGCCCGTGCCCGCCCCCGCCACGACCAGCAGCGGCCCCCGCCCATGCGTAACCGCCTCGCGCTGCCGCGGATTGAGCCCCTCGAGCAAGGCGTCGATCGCTTCCGTGTCGTTCATGGGGCTCTGGCCTTCCGGCTGGACAAAAATAACGCCCCAATTTTGTCCCGGATGTCCCTGGGGGTCAAGGATGAGGCTGTCGCCGAGTGCCACTGGCTTTGCCAGTGCCGTTCTGAGTGCCACTGGCTCTGCCAGCGCCGGGCATCCCGTCCGACTTTGCCGTGGACGTGCAAAACCTCCCCTCTCCTGCGAGCGGGAGAGGGGCCGGGGGTGAGGGGTTTTGGATTGCGGCAACGCCCGTGGCCTTTCGGGAGACACGTACGACTCGCTCGCAGCCGTCCTCGCGACGCATCAACGTTGACAACACGGAGCCTCGCAGCGAGAATGCGGGTGATGGTACGCAGTACTTGAGCGTTGGGATATCTGTCGGACCGATAACGCTGCGGTCACACGATCCACGTGGGCGAACTCGCCATGGGGCGGAACGATTCCTATCCATTTGACATGTTTGCGGGTGCCCTCCAGTCGGTTGTGGCCTGGTTCCTCATCATCCTTTCGGCGATGCTTCTGGGGTTCTGCTGCGGGTATTGGATTGGCCACGGGGAGTTCGTGGGCTTCGAGAAGACCTTTCGGGCGATGGCATGGCTGCCCATCGTATGGATCGGCCAGCCGTCCGTCCTGATACCCTACGCAGTGACGGCCGTGGCCGTCTATCTGCCGCTTCGAATCGAATCGCTCTGGCTTCGAATAGTCGCCGTCCCGTCAACGTTTCTCGCGTGGATGATCGTGGTCGCCCAGGTCGTGAGGGCAACGTCAGATAGCAAGTTCTGGCAGTGGTAGCGTCTGCGCTCGACAATGTTTGCGAAACTGCGAATGGGCTGGCACTCGTTGTATCATTGGCGGCGGATTTCCCCATGCCCCACTTCCTCCTGACCATGCTCGCCGATCTCTTCACCGGCATGACGGAGCGGCGGCTGGACGCGGCGGAGGCGTTCGGCGCGCCGCCGGTCAATCCCACGGCCCGACGATACGCGAGGGCGGCCCTTGCGCTTATTCTGGCGGCCGCGGCACTCTTTCTGATCGCTGCTCTGGTGCACGTACTGATCGGCCCAGGAATCCTCGGGGAGGCGATCGGCTGGTCGGGCGTCGTCTGCCTGGAACTCTGCGTCCTGTGCGGCCTTCGCTACGCGGCGGTGAATCGGGCCTGATTGCTTGACCCCCGCCCGCATAATGGGTATAATCAGCCGTGTTTCTTGCTCGGGGTACGCGCGGACAGCCCCCTTCCGAGGCGGTGTTCGTGTGTCAGCGGATCGGGTCACCATGGCCAATCGTGGGTTCATCAGACGGGCGGCATTGTCGCGGACGCAGCGGGCGGTGGCCGGCGCGCTGCTGGTCGCCTACGTGGCCGTCACGCCGTGCGGACCCTGGCTGCACGACCTCGCGCGGTGCCCCTGCGACGCGCCCGAGGGCCATTTCGGGCCGCATTCGCGGTGTTCCTGCCCGGGGCATTGCGGGGCCGATCCTTCCCAACACGAGTCGGGCAGCGTGCCGGACGGCCCGCGCTTCCTCGCCGCGGACGCGATGGGCCACGCGACCGACGCGTGCCCCTTCGTGCGGTTCCAAAGCCAAAAGTACACCAGCGACGTTTTCGCGTTCGACGTCGCCGAGTCTCTCTTGTGCGCGCCCTGCGCCGTCTTCGAGCGGGATCTCCATCTCGCCGCCGACGCGGCCTCGTTTCAGCCGCGGGCGCCTCCCGCGCCACAGACGATCGTTTCCTAGGATCGTTCGGCATCGTTGACGCTCTCCGGCGGTCGGCGTGCGCGCGTTGCGCTGGGCGCGCTGGATGAACACCGCTGGGCAAGCCAGCAGTGGCGCCCGCGCGCGTCGTGCCGACATGCCCACGGCAAGCGTGGGCATGGCGCCCGGCACCCGGCCGATGGTGCGATTGAGGTTGTGTGACCGTGGCTCGTTGGGCCCGGTTCCCTTTCAGTGAGGACGGCAAACCATGAACGCACGACGCGGCGAGGGCTTCACGCTCGTGGAACTGCTGGTTGTGATTGCCATTATCGGGGTGCTCCTGGCGCTGTTGTTGCCGGCCGTGCAGGCGGCGCGGGAGGCGGCCCGGTCTGCCCAGTGCAAGAACAACATGCGCCAGCTTGGCGTCGGCGTGCTCCGTTGGGCGGACCTCCACGGAAACCGCTTCCCCGAGTCCACCCACAGCTTGGGCATCGCCGAGATGCGACGCGCCTGGGTGTTCACCCTGGCGCCCTATCTGGAGAACGTCGACGAGATCCGCATCTGTCCGGACGACCCGCAGGGCGAAAAACGGCTTGCCGACTTCGGCACGAGCTACGTCCTCAACGAGTACCTCTGCGTCGAGGGCGACGACGAGTGCCTCACGTTGGACGCGTGCCAGGCGACGTCGAAGACGATCCTGATGTTCGAGAGCGCCGACGAGATGGGCACGTCGCTGCAGGGCGATCACACGCACTCCCGGCTCTGGTTCGCCAAGCCGGGCAAGGAGTGGGAGCGGGTCCAACAGGACATCTGCCCGGATCGCCACGCCGGCACCGCCAACTTCCTGTACGTGGACGGCCACGTGGAGACGATCTCGGCCGAGGAGTTGGGGCGTTGGACCGCGGGGGGCTACAACTTCGCCCTGCCCAACCCGCCCCCGCCACCCCCGGTACCCTAAACCGCAACCACGGGCGGCGGTCGCCATTTCTTAAAAACTCTGTCCAAACAAGGAATCCTGCTATGCGTGTTCTTCTTACCATGACGCTCGCCTGCTTTGTGGCCGCGTTGCGGCCGCCCGCGCTGGCGGTAACGCTCGACTCGCCGCTGGTCGTCGTCGACGATCAGCACGTCGACCTCGAGGTGCCCTACTCCGGCGGCGCGTGGAACCTGCACGTCAACGCCGCGGACGACGGCCCGATGGAGGCCAACCAGGCCATTCTTCATCTCAACGAACGGACGCGGACGGTCCGCGACGCCTACGAGCCCTGGATCGGCGCCGCGCCGGGCCAGACGATCTGGATCGCCGAGCAAAACAGCCGGCCGGGCGAGCTTTATCTGGGTCTGGCCGCGCGTGGGTGCGACAGTTTGGCTAGTTGGCTACCCAATGACGCACGGATCACGATTCCGTTTGCCTACATTCAGGTGGCCCTCGTGGCCGTTCGCGGGTACGACGGCGATGCCGATCCGGCGAACAACCCGGCGGCGCCGGGCGACTTCGCCCTTTGGGAAACCAGCGGGTCCGGCGCGAAAACGGCCTGGATGTCGACGGCCGCCGCACTGCCCGACGGGAACTTCTACTACATGATCCCCGGCGGCCACGCCCATCTGTCCTGGGGCTTCACGGCCCCGGGACTCTATGAGGTCGATCTCGAGGCCAGGGCGTATCTGGGCGCGGGCATGACCAACCCGATCGGCAGCGACGTGGTCACGTTCGTCTTTGGCGTCGAGCGGCCCTTTCCGGGAGACGCGAATCTGGACGACGAGGTCGGTCCCTCGGACGCGGGGGCGCTTGCGGCGCACTGGCTCTCGTCGTCGCCCGAGATCGGTTGGCTCGAGGGCGACTTCAACAACGACCGGACGGTGGACGACCTGGACCTGGCCGTACTGGCCGCCCACTGGTCCCTCGGCGAGGGTCCAACGTCCAGCGTGCCCGAGCCAGGGATCGGCGCCTTCGCAACCGCCGGCGCGTTGGTTGTATCGTTCCTCTGCGCGCGACGGCGTGCGCACCGCAACGGCGCGAGACGATGAACGCCCGTCCGCGCGAGCACGTGTTTCTTATTTCCGTTTTTTTTGACAAGCCACATCAAACACACATCAACACGGGGATTTCAACCATGAAGACGTATCGGTGCTTTGTTGTCGCGTTGGCTCTTTCGTTTGTCGCGATCGCACTGCCTTGGGCGTCCGCCTGCGGCGAGTTGTCGATGCCGCCGCACCTCATCACCGACCACGGCGGCGTAGGGGTTCCCTATGTCAATGGTCAGTGGGACCTCAAGGCCGTGGATGGGCAGACGGAGCCGCCGGTGGACGTGCCGGCGCACGAGGCGTTGTTCTACCTGAACGAGAACACGGCCACGGCGGCCGATGCCTTTGCGCCGGAGTTCCACGCCTGGTTGGGGACGTCGTCCGGACAGACGGTTTACGTCGTGCCGCAGACGCTCAAGCCGGCCACGCCCTTCTTCGGGTTCAACCTGCGCGGCATGACCGACGGGGACAAGGAGGCCCTGGCCCCGTGGACGCCGGCCGACTCCCGTCTGGAGGCGCTGCACCATCACGATGAATCCGGCGGCGAGGGGGGCGAGGAGCCCGAGGCATGGATCGAGATCGACCTCGTGTCCGTCGCCGGTCTCGGCGGCGCGGCGCCGGGGGCGTTCTCGCTTTGGACGTTTGACGAGGACGCAGGGCTCACGGTTTGGATGTCCACGGCCGAGCCGCCCGCCGAGGGCAATCGCTTCTTTCTGGACGTCGCCCACGGCCACTCGCACGTGAACTGGGGCTTCACGGCGCCCGGCGTGTACGAGCTGACGTTCCAGGCGACGACCTATCTTGCCGCCGCGCCGGACGTGCCCGTCACGAGCCCGGCGACGACGTTCCATTTCGGCGTGCTCGCCGTGCCCGAGCCGTCGGCGCTTGCGCTGGTCGCGATCGGCGCCGCGGCGGCCGCTGCCATCGGCGCAGTGAAGAGACGGAGCCGACCGTGCTGAAGTCCAAGGCGCTCGACGGATGGCGTTGGAGGGGGTCGGGAGTCTCCCAGCTTGACGCACACGGCAGGACGTGTTAGGGTGGGGGGTCATCCCCCGGCTCGATTTCGGCCCGCGTGCGGAGATTCCCGGCCCGCTTCCTTCCCATTCGGAGGCACGACGATGTTCGAGAGCTTCGGCCGCAGTTGGCAATTCGCCACCACCAGCTACAAGGTCCTTTGGAACAACAAGCAACTGATCGTCTTTCCGCTCTTGTCGACGGCGGCGGCCGCCGTGGTTGTGGCCAGCTTCCTCGTGCCGCTTTGGGCAACCGGCGAGCTGGGCCAGTGGCTCGACAACGCCCAACAACAGGGCGGAGCGCCGGCGGACGTCGGCATGTACATTACCCTGTTCTGCTTCTACTTCTGCAACTACTTCGTCATCGTGTTCTTCAACTCCGCCCTGATCGCCTGCGTCATGCAGGTCCTTAACGGCGAGCAGCCCACGATTCAATCGGGGTTGGCCGTGGCCGCGCGGCGGCTTCCGCAGATCACCGGCTGGGCGTTGGTCTCCGCGCTGGTGGGCGTGGCGCTCAGGGCAATCGAGAACAGCAACAAGCGGGCGGGCGAGCTGATCGCCGGACTGTTGGGCACCGCCTGGACCGCGATGACCTTCTTCGTCATCCCGGCCATCGTGCTGGAGGGCGTCGGGCCGGTCGAGGCCGTACGCCGCTCGCTGGGCACGCTGAAATCCACGTGGGGCACCGCCCTGGTGGGCAATTTTTCCCTGGGACTGGTCGGCCTGGTGGTCCTCCTGCCGCTGTACCTCGTGGCGGTCGGCCTGGCCGTGCTCGGCATGATGTCCGGCTCGCCCGTGGCGGCCGCCGTCGCGTTTGGCTTCGCCGCGATCGTGTTCGTGCTGGCCTCGGCGGTAAGCAGCGCAGCCGGCACCGTGTTCACCGCGCTTCTGTTCAGCTTCGCCACCGGGCGGACCGTGCCCGCCGACGTGGATACGACGATGTTCGCCGAGGCGTTCGTGGCGAAGAAGTGAGATCTGGCTCATCCGATTCAAGAATGCGCGGGGGGCTCTGCCCCCTGGCCCCCGGGATTTTGGGAGGCATGACTCCGGTGTCCAATGGTGCTTGTGACGGGACAGCGATCGCTCATATCATGGAGTGTGCAAAGGGACGGAGACTGGCTCGGCGCGTGTCCGTGCCCATTGGACACCGGAGCCATGCCTTAGAAAATCTTGCGGCAAAGCCGCACCGACATCACGCCTTTTGGCGGCGCACGTGCCAAAGCTGACCCCAAGTGAATTGTTGTCCCCTGTCGCGCCATGCACCTCCATTTTTTTCAACACGTCCCCTTCGAGGACCTGGCCAATGTCGCCGTGTGGGCCGGCGGGCGGGGGCACGCGATTGCCGGCACGCGGCTGTTCGACGGCGAGGCGCCGCCGGCGGTGGACGCGCTGGACGTGCTGGTCGTGCTGGGCGGACCCATGAACGTGGACCAGCACGACGAGCACCCTTGGCTGGTCGAGGAGAAGCGGTTCATCGCCCAGGCGATCGAGCGGGGGAAGGTCGTGCTGGGCATCTGCCTGGGGGCGCAACTGGTCGCCCGGGCGCTCGGCGCGGAGATCAGGGCGAATCCCTTCAAGGAGATCGGCTGGTTTCCCGTCGCGCTTACGCCGGCGGGCCGCGCATCGCGAGTTTTCGCTAGTCTGCCGGACGAATTCGTCGCGTTTCACTGGCACGGCGACACGTTCGACCTGCCCGCCGGGGCGGCGCGGCTGGCCGGAAGCCAGGCCTGCGCGAATCAGGCGTTCTTATACGGCGACCGCGTCCTGGCGATACAGTTCCATCTGGAGTATTCGGAAGCGAGCATCGCCGCGATGGTCGGCAACGGCGCGGAGGAATTCGTTCCTGGCCCCTTCATCCAGAGTCCGCGGGAGATGGTCGGTCGCGAGGACTACCTTGCGCGAACCCGCGCGGGGTTAATGGATGTGTTGGATCGCCTTGTGGAAGCGACGAGCCACTAGAGCATATCGCGGATAGGCGTAGCTTCTTGGGTGCCATGCCCACGCTCGCCGTGGGCATGTTTTTCCCGACAAATGCCCTGCATGGCCACGCAAGCGTGGGCATGGTGCCCACCACGATTTCGCGAAGACGCGCCCTAGCCTCGCCGGCCGCTTAAACGCGGGACGAACCGGCCCGTGTGCCGGGCGTAGGCGCGGTATTCGTCGCCGAATTGGGCCAGCATGAGGCGCTCTTCCAGCGGGATGACCGCGTGCCACAGGGCGTGAAGGACGACGACCCAGACGAGGAAGGCCCAATGGTCGAGGAAGACGGCCAGGCCCGGGGCGCCGATCGTGATGAATGACGCGTAAAGCGGATGGCGGACCCAGCGGTACGCGCCCTCCGTACACAGCCCGCGACCCCGCTTCGCCACCGGAAGCGACCGGAACGACCACACGGCGGCGGTGATTGCCCCGAGCTCTGCGCAGACAAGCACGCCATACCGCAGCGTCGCGGGCAGTCCGAGCGCGCCCGTGGGGTAGCGGTCTCGAACGAGAATCGCCAGCCCCAGCGACGCAATGCTCAGCACGACGCCGAGCGGACCGGCGCCGAAGATGCGGAGGAGGGCGTTCATTCTGACGCGGATGGATCCGGCACGACCTTCAGCACGTCCAAATCGGGAACAAACTCAACCTTGTGAATCATGTGCGCTTTCAGGACCGACAGGAGCGCCTTCCGCCGCGCTTTGTCGTCTCCATTCATGATTCCACACGCTTCCCCGTCACCGGGGGTCCACCCGTGCTGCTCCCACTTCCACTTCGTGCATCCTCGCAAGCAGGTGTCCGTCAGTTGGAGAACCCCGGGCACGTTTGGGTGGTCGCGCTGCAACTGCTCGAGTTGGGCATCGAGTTGTTCCAGTTCTTCATCCGGCGTCATAACTCCCCCTCTCGCGATGGCAACGGAAGGGCTGGCCGACGCCGTTTCCTCCGACGCCGGCGAAGCCCGAACAACGACTGATTCTACCAGAGACCGGCGGCCGGGACTACCGGGTGGGCGCGCCGCCGGACGCGGCGGCACTGGCCGGCCATTGGCTCTCGTCGTCGCCTGAGGTCGGTTGGCTCGACCATGAAGACGTATCGATGCCTTTTTGCCGCGTTGGCTCTCTGCTTCATCGCGATTGCATTGCCCTGGGCAACGGCCCGGGGCGAATTGTCGCCGCCGCCGCAACGGCCGCGGCGATGGACGTGTGGAGGAGACAAGGCCGAACGGTTTGAAGTCAATCGTCCCGCACGGGGCCAGCGGGGTTTCCGCCGCGGTAGAGGCGGGTCATGCGGGCGGCGTGCGCGGCAACGATGCGGCGCAGCTCGGGCGGGTGGAGCACCTCGGCCTGGTCGCCGTAGCCGAGCACCCACCACGAAATCTCGTGCACGCCCGACACCGTGACGCGAAAATCGAGCGTGCCGTCGGTGTTGAACTCGACGCGCTGGGTCTTGTGCCACTGCACCTCGGCCACGTTCCGCGCCACCTTCTTTTGGAAGCGGATCACGACATCCTGGTCCGGTCCGGGCTCGGGGATGAGGTGCCAGGCGTTGCGGAGATGCCGCTCGACGGAGAAGCCGCGGGGAATCGCGTACGTATCCTCCAGCGGCACGAGCGACAGGATGCGGCCCACGTTGAACGTCCTCGTGCCGCGGTGCAGCGACGAACGGCCGATCACGTACCAGCTTCGCCGGCTGAAGAAGACGCGGTAGGGGCTCAGCCGGGTGGAGATCTCGCCGTCGTCGAGTGGGGCGACGTAGCGGATCCTCACGCAGCGGCGCCGTCCGGCCGCCTCGACCAGTTGGTCGAACACGGGCTGCTGCCCCCGCAGCGGATTGGCCGGCGGCAGCGAGATCCGCACGGCGTCGATCGTGGCGTGGAGCTGCTCGCGCAGCCGCGCCGGCAGGGCGCCTTCCAACTTGAGCGCCGCCGAGCGGGCCGGGGCCAAAAACGGCATCTCCCCCCGGCCCATCTCGTGGCACAGGACGATCAGGGCCAGGGCTTCCTCGGGCGTGAAATTGGTGGGTGGAAGGAAGTGCGCCCCCGGCAGACAATAACGCCGCTGGTCCTCGTCGTACAACAGGAGCAGATCCGCCGCCCGCAGGGCCTCGAGATCGCGAAAGACCGTCCGCCGGCTGACCCCGCACGCCTCGGCCAGGGCCTCAGCGTTGTACGCTCTTCCACCCTGAAGCAGGCCGAGCAGCTTGAGCAGGCGTTGGAGTCGGGTCAGGTTCATCGGGCGTGTCCGCCGTGTGGTCGCTCGGGCGGGATCGCGCGGCCGGGGTCGGCTGGCCGACCTCCTCGAAGCTGGCCGCGCGAACGCCCGACGCCGCGCCGCCCCGTCCGGTCCCGCGGTTCCAGGTTGTCTCGTCCGGCTGCCGTTTCGACTGCGTCAATCGCGCGGCCAGTCGTCCGGCGGCCGTGCCGGCTGCCGGGGTCGTCGCGGCGACCTTGCCGCGCGGCCGACCGACCACGTGCGCCCCCGGCCGCGATCCTTGCCCCGAGGAGACGTCTTCATCCTTGGTCGCCTTGGGCCTCTCCGGAGCGGGCGTCGGGATTAACTCGGGCGACGATTCCTCCTCGATCGGCGGCATGTCCGGCGCGATCGCGCCGTCGGCCCGGCCGGCGTGCTGCTGGTAGGCGCCGCGGCTGAGGACCTTCGGCTGGGTGAAGCCGTAGTCGAGGAACATGGCGGCGTCCCGCGCCCGGGCGCGGCGGCGCGCGTCGAAGTACGCCTTGCCCGGCCACGGACCCTCGGCCAAGTAGATTCCATTATACTCCAGGAGAGAGCCCTTGCGGTAGTGGATGTCGACGATTGCCAGGTTGTACTGGATCACGGAACGGAAGTACTCGATTTCCGCCTCGGCCAACCGGCGTTGGGCGTCCAAGAGGACGTTGAGCGTGATGGCGCCGGTTTCCCACGACGTCTGGACGGCCTGGACCTCGGTCTTGGCGGCGATGCAGCGGTTGTAGTTCGTCTGCATCTGGACGATCCCCTTCTGGAGGTCGCGGATGGCCGAGGTCAACTGGTGCGACACCTCGAGTTCTTGCTCCTTGAGCAACGTCTTCTCGCGGACCAGGTTCAACTGGGCGTGGCGGACGCCGGCCATTTCCTTGCGGAAGCCCAGCGGCATGCTGAACTCCAGCCCGTATTGCCACTGTTGGAAATCGCCGCCGGTGAGCGACTCCATCGCGCTATTGGATACGCTGGCCGCGCTGGGAAAGACGCCCTGACGCTTCGTGTCCCACAGATCGTCGCCCAGCCCGAGCCATTGATATCGCCCCACCGCGTCGAGCCGGGGCAAGAGGTAGTTCTTCGCGGAGATCAGCTCGAGTTCGGCCTGCTTGACGGTCCACCGCTGGCGCCGCAGATCGACGTTTCGGGCGAGGGCCTCGTATTGGGCGTCCACCCACTCGAAACTCAGCTTGGCCGAGGTCGGCTCGTCGGACGGCCGGATCAGCCGCCCGTCGGTCGCCGCCAAGCCCATCATGTACCGCAACTGCGTCTCGGCCGCGTAGAGGTTGCTCAGCCGTTGTTCGACCTGGCTTTTGAAGGCGTACAACTGCGCCTTCGCCTGGGCGACCTGGTCGAGCTCGCCGCCCCGCGCCCCTTGGTCGTACAGGGCCTTGACCTTCCGCCACGTCTCCAGGGAGCTGGCGTACCCGGCCCTGACCGAGTCCAGCTCGCGGTAGGCCAGGTACAGATCCCAGTAGGCCCGCTCCACGTCGCTGGCCAGGGTGAACACGCTGGCCTCGAAGTCGGTCAAGGCGATGTCCACCTTGAGCCGGGCGATGACCACGCCGTTGTTGTAGCCGGGAATGGCCCCCGGCCCCGCGATCCGGTTGAACTGCACGCCGGCGCCCTGGAACAACGGCTGGCGGAACTCGGCCGTCACGTCGACGTTCCAGTCGCTGCGAATCGCCCGGGTGGGGCTATTGCTGAACTCATAGGCCACGTTGTGCGAAATCGACGCCTGGCCGCCCCCGGCGTCGAACTTCGACAGCTTCGCCTGGAACGTGCCTAGGTCCTGCCTGCTCACGCGCGAGTTGAAAAGCGAACCCACGGCGTTGACGTTCATCGGCCGATCCACCTTCTCCCAGAAAACGCTCGTGGCGAATTGCGCGTCGAACGCCGAGAGGGCCGCCTCGGTGCCAAAGCGGGGATTCGACTCCGTGCGGGCGGGATCGTAAATCGTCGGCGTCATGGCCGGCGCCCGCGTCAGCGAATCCGGCGCGGCCAGCGACGCCCCGAGCGACCGCAAGACCTTGCTGTTGCGCAGCGCGATCCGCACGGCCTCTTCCAGCGAAAGCTCCCACACCTGCTTCGGCGTGTTGTTGGTAAGCGACCAAGGCGCCCGCGCGCCTTCGACTTCGTCGAGCGACTTGTAGTCCACGTCCGGCACTTCGATGTCGGTGGCGATTCCCTTGTAATGAGACAGATCGCCGTCCTCGAAGAGGTAGAACGGCTGCTGCGGCGCACAGCCCGTGGCCAACACCAAGAAGAGACACACGGCGGTCCGAAACGTGGGAGTAGGCCGACTCATGGGTTCATATCCCTGTCGCGACGGGCGGCCGCCCCCCGACCCCATCCAAGAGGCCAGCGCGGCGTCGCCAAATCGGAACTCGTCTGGAATACCCCCCCGTCCGGCGGAACGGCCGCGAGACCGCGCAGCGCGTGCGGACATCGCGACCGAACAATCGGCAGACTCGATATCGGCACCGCAACCGTCAGACTTTGGCGAATCTTCTTAACCGGAAGGCGTGGCGCAGATTGTCAGCCGAACACAAATCACGTCAACTATCCACGTTATCCATATTCTCATCTAGTGGCCCGAGAACTGTATGAGGCGGCTCCCGTCGCCGACGCAAGGTTTTCGGCGACGGGGAGTCACCTCCCACAAAACCGCGCCCGGCTTGGCGAGCGACCGTGGCGCGGTTAAGCTGGGGCCAACACAACCCCGAATCCGGGGCCAGCCCCCGTTCCATCACGAAGAGGGAGGACATCGGATGTCGCTCCGTAAGGTGTCTGTCGCGCGCCCTGGGGGCAGTGCCCGGCGGTTAAAAGCCCGCCCGGCCAAACCGGCCGCGCCCAAGTTCTCCCGCCTCCGCAAACCCGCTGATATGTCGCTCGAGGCGTGGCAAATTGCCTTGCGCCGGGAGTACGGGGGCCAGCAGGATTTCCAGATCAAGAACCTCGGCGGAGAGCCGATCTTCTCCGACTTCGAGGTGACCAATCCCGCCTCGGGCCGAACGTATCGCGTGGCCATCCGCGGCCAGGGGCTCGGCGAGAACTACTGCTCCTGCCCGGATTTCGCCGTGAATACGTTGGGCACGTGCAAGCACGTCGAGTTCGCGCTGGCGTGGCTGGGCCGCCGCCGCGGGGCGAAGGCCGCGTTGGCCCTGGGGTTCCATCCGGACTACTCCCAGGTCTATTTGCAATACGGCGCGCAGCGCGAAGTGGTTATTCGCCCCGGCACGGCCTGTCCCAAGGGCCTGGCGGCGTACGCCCGGAGGTTTTTCGACGACCACGGGCGGCTGAAGCTGGCGGCCGTGGCGGGCTTTGACGCCTTTTTGGCCAGAGCGAAGGCCGGCTCGCACGAGGTCCGCTGCTACGACGACGCCTTGGCCTTCATCGCGCAATGCCGCGATCGCGCGCGTTTGGCCCAGTCGATCAACGATTTGTTCCCGCGGGGGCCGCGAAGCGCCGCGTTCAAGAAGCTTCTCAAGACGGATCTTTATCCGTATCAGCGGGCCGGGGCCCTGTTCGCGTCGAAGGCGGGCCGGTGCCTCATCGCCGACGACATGGGCCTGGGCAAAACAATCCAGGCGCTGGCCGCCGCCGAGATCCTCGCCCGCACGGCCGGCATCGAACGCGTGCTGATCGTCGCGCCCACGTCGCTCAAACACCAGTGGCGCAACGAAATCGAGCGGTTCACCGACCGCACGGTCGCCGTGGTCGAGGGTCTTCAGCCCCGCCGGGCCGAACTCTACGCGGCCGATTTCCACTTCAAGATCGTCAACTACGACGTGGTCCATCGCGATCTCGACCTGATCCGCCGGTGGCAGCCCGAGCTCATCGTTCTCGACGAGGCCCAACGAATCAAGAACTGGAAGACCCGCGCGGCCCAGACCGTCAAGCGACTGGAGTCCGAATTCGCCTTCGTCCTGACGGGCACGCCGCTGGAAAACCGCCTGGAAGAACTGCATTCCATCGTCGAGTTCGTCGACCGGTTCCGCCTGGGACCCATGTTCCGGTTTCTGGCCGAACACCAGCACGTGGACGAAACGGGCCGGGTGGTCGGCTACCGGGGGCTCTCCAATATCTCGCGAACCCTGGAGCCCATCCTCCTCCGCCGCACCAAGGATAAGGTGCTCAAGGAGCTTCCCGAACGGATGGAGAAGCGGTTCTTCGTGCCCATGACCCCGCAGCAAATGGACCACCACGAGGAAAACCGCGAGATCGTCGCGCGGATCGTTCGGAAATGGCGCCGTTACGGGTTCTTACGCGAATCGGACCAGCGGCGGATGCGGATTGCTTTGCAGAACATGCGGATGGCCTGCAATAGCACGTATCTGCTCGATCCGAACACCGATCACGGCAACAAGACCGCCGAGCTGATCGAGTTGCTCTCGGAAACGCTCGAAAACAAGGACGCGAAAGTCGTGGTTTTCAGCCAGTGGGTCCGGATGCACGAACTCGTGGTCCGGCGGCTGGCGCAGCAACGTTGGGAACACGTCTTCTTCCACGGCGGCGTGCCGGGCCCGCGGCGCAAGGACCTCATCAAACAGTTTCGGGAAGACCCGCGCTGCCGGTTGTTTTTGTCGACGGACGCGGGCGGGGTGGGGTTGAATCTGCAGAACGCCTCGTCCGTGGTGATCCTGGACCAGCCCTGGAATCCGGCGGTGCTCGAGCAGCGGATCGGTCGCGTCCACCGGCTTGGCCAGCACCGGCCCGTGCGCGTGGCGCATTTCATCGCCCAGGGCACGATCGAGGAGGGGATGCTCTCGCTCTTGGAATTCAAGCAGTCGGTGTTCCGCGGCGTTTTGGACGAGGGGCAGGACGAAGTGTTCCTCGGTGGGACCCGGCTGAAGAGGTTCATCGAGTCGGTCGAAAAGGCCACCGGCTCGATCCCCGAGGCCGTGCCGGAAGAGTCTGGCGAGCCCGCCGCTTCCCCGGCCGAACGCGCGGCAGCCGCGGCGCTGCCCCAGGTGGTGGACGGGGCGTGGAACGACGTGGCCGCGGCGGGTTTGGGACTGTTGGAATCGCTGGCCAAGGTTGCGTCGGCCGGTTCCTCGCCGTTTGCGGGAGGAGCGCCGCCGCCCAGCTTGGCCGCGCTCGTGGCCCGCGACGACGCGACGGGCCAGCCGTATCTCCGCCTTCCGTTGCCCCAGCCGGAAACGATCCAGAAAATAGTAGATCTGCTCGGCGCCCTGGTGCGCCGCGAACACTGAACGCAAGCCCGTTGTCGAGTCTCTTTCCCGCGATTGGTTCTGGAGGACCCCCTATGGCCGCCATCGACACGGCGAAGAACCTTCTCAAGAAGACCCAAAAGCAGTTCTCCTCGTTGACCTTCGAACAGGGCGAGGGGGGCATGCTCCTGCGGATGGCCGGCGACGACCTCACGCTTGCGGAAATCGCTGGCGGCGCGTGGCAGTTGGCCAGCCGGATTCCCATCCCCACGCGTTTGAAGAAGACGTCCGAGGCGAAACTCCGCAAATGGTACGAGTCGCTCGATCCGAAGTTGCCGTACGCGGATCGCGCGTTCGAGATCGCGCACGCCCCGCCCAAGGGCGTCATCCAATCGGTCTCCGTCTCGATCACGTGGAAATCGCTCGACGGCATTACGCCCCCCGAACTGATCGCCGCCGTCAACTCGTTGCGCACGGGCGCGATGTACGTCCGAAGGCAGTTTCAGACCATCGAGTAGCGTCAACCTGTCGCCTGCCACATCCGCGTTGTCATCCCGAGCGGAGCGAAGGATCTCAGTCATGGCCAATTCCGAGATCCTTCGCTCCGCTCGGGATGACGTGAATACGTGTCCCCAATGACGTGAATTCCTGCCACGGAGGAGCCTCTGGCGTGGAACTGTTCGACGCGATTGCCCGGCGGTATAGCTATCGCGGCGAGTTCTTGGGCGTACCCGCCGGCCACACCGTGCGGGTCCTTCTCCCGCTGGGCAAGGCCGCCCAGCCCGGCATCCAGCGCCCCCGCCGGCCCTTCCACGAGCGCGCCTGGTTCAACCGCCACGGGGGATAGGCCGGGTTCGATTGGCGTTGACCCTATCCCCTCGCCCGGCTAACCTACTGCCTTGTGGTCACCCTCGCGACCCCCTCGGTAGAGCGGCCATGAAGAGATTCGTTATCGCGGCGATCAAAATCGGGCTGTCCGCCGGCATCATCGCCTACCTGGTCCGTGACGCCCAACAAAACCAAGCGTTCTCCAACCTGTGTAGTCAGCCGAAGCAGTGGTGGCTCCTGGCCGCCGCGTGGCTCGCCTGCGCCGGGGCGGTGTTGCTCACGCTCATCCGGTGGCACCTGCTCATCCGGGCCGTGGCCGTGCCCAGCACGCTGCGCAACTCGTTGCGGATCGGGTTTCTCGGGTTCTTCGTCAATCTGTCGCCGATGGGCATCGTCGGCGGCGACCTGCTGAAGGCCGTGATGCTCGGGCGGAACCACCCGGGCAGCCGGGCCAAATGCGCCGCCTCCGTGGTGATCGACCGGGTGATTGGCCTGTACATGCTGTTCGTCGTGGCCACCGTGGCCATCCTGATGAGCCAACTTTGGCAATTGCCCGTCCCGGCCGTCCGCCAGGTCTGCTACGTGACCTTCGCGATCACTGCCGTCGGGGCGGTCGGTCTGGGCATCATGATGATCCCCGCGGTGACCGAGGGCAGACTTGCCCAGTGGCTCTCGGATTTGCCGCGGGTTGGCAGGTTGGCCCGCAGTCTGATCGAATCGGTGCGGATCTACGGCCGCAGCCCGGGCGTGCTCGCCGTGGCCGCCCTGTTGAGCGTGGGCGTGCACAGCCTGTTCGCCCTGGGCGTGTTTCTGATCGCTTGCGGCCTGCCCGGCAACGTCCACTCGCTAGGCGCCCATTTCGTGGTCACGCCGCTGGCCTCGGCCACGGGCGTGATCCCCCTGCCCTTGGGCCCGTTCGAGTACGTGCTGGACTCGCTTTATGCCTACATTCCGCTGGCCGGCGCGGCGATTCCGAAGGGGCAGGGCCTGGTCGTGGCGCTGGCCTACCGGATCATCAACGTGCTGATCGCGATGATTGGGGCGGGCTACTACTTCGCCGCCCGGCGCGAGCTGGCCGAGGTTCTCCACGAGGCCGACCAAGCGTCCGACGTCGGCTCGGGTCCCACCGTGGTCATGGCCCAGGAATACCGCCCCGCCTCCGCGGCGTGACCCGGTGGAAATCCGGGCCGGTTTGGGGTAGGCTAAGGTGTAGGTGATACCGTGGGTGCCATGTCCACGTTTGCGTGGACATGCACATCGGCTGAGTGCCACTGGCTCCGCCAGTGCCTTATGTCGTTGCTCACTGTACCCAGGACGCTGCGACGCACGCACTGGCAAAGCCAGTGGCACACGCGAGGGCCAGTGTTTTTCGTGTATCCACGATGACCGCGGCATGATTCTCCTGATCGACAACTACGACTCGTTCACGTACAACCTCGTGCAGCGGCTGGGCGAGATCGACCCCGCGCTCGCGCTCGAGGTCCACCGCAACGACAAAATCTCGGTGGACGACATCGAGCGGCGCGGGCCGAGCCACGTCATCATCTCGCCCGGTCCTTGCACGCCCAACGAGGCCGGCATCTCGCTCGAGGCGGCCAAGCGGCTCTCGGGCAAAATTCCTCTTCTGGGCGTGTGTCTGGGCCACCAGGCGATCGGCCAGGCGTTCGGGGCCACGATCGAACGCGCCGGACGGCTCATGCACGGCAAGACGGATTGGATCCACCACGATGGAGCGGCCCTGTTCCAAGGGCTGGACAACCCCTTCGAGGCCACCCGCTACCATAGCCTCATCATCCGCCCCGACACGCTTCCGGACGATTTCCTCATGACCGCCTGGTGCGACGCGCCCGACGGCACGCGCGAGATCATGGGCATCCGCCACCGGCGTTGGCCCGTGTTCGGGCTCCAGTTCCATCCCGAGAGCTTCCTTACCGCCTGCGGCGCGGACATCCTTCGCCGCTTCCTGGCCGTTCGAGCAGAGTAGCGCGAGCCGCCCTTGGCCGTGCGGAACCCAGCGAGTGCCACTGGCTTTGCCAGTGCCCGATCCTTGGTGTCCAACGACAGCACTGGCAAAGCCAGTGGCACTCGCGAATTCCCCTTTTCCTCCCTGGCGATCTGGCGTAGGCTGGGGCCCATGACGCCTCGACTCGACGCATGGGCTCGTTCGACATTCGGTCCGGCCTTGGCCGGGGCGGCGCTCTATTGGGCCGCCCTGCCGCCGTTGGACGCCTGGCCGTTGGCCTGGCTCGCGCCCGTGCCGTGGATCGCGCTGGCGCGGCGCGATACGCTCGCCGGGCGGCGGCCCTACCGGGCGTTGTGGCTGGCCGGCTTCCTCTTTTGGCTCGCCGCGTATCAGTTCATTCGGCTGCCGCACCCGGCCAACTACCTTGGATGGACCGCGCTGGCCGCGTACCTGGGCTGTTATCCGCCGGTGTTCGTCGGGCTCTCCCGTATTGGTGTTCACTGCCTGCGGTTGCCGGTGATCCTCGTCGCGCCGGTCGTTTGGACGGGACTCGAGTTAGCCCGGGCCCATCTTCTAACCGGCATCACATTGGGGGCACTGGGCCACACGCAATACCGTTGGATCGGGCTGATCCAGGTGAGCGATTTGGGCGGGGCCTATGCCGTGGATTTCGTCATCGTGTTCGTGGCCGCGTGCCTGGCAAGGATGCTGCCGGTTGGCGCCGGCGACGAGGCGGCGAGGGAAATCGATGAAAAACCACGGCAGGCGGACGAGAGGAAGTCCCCTCGCCCCCGGCCCCTCTCCCGCTTGTGGGAGAGGGGAGTATTGGCTTTCTGGCCGGCGGTTGTCGCGGGGGCAATGTTGGGCGGGGTGCTGGCATATGGGCATTTTCGCATGGCCGTCGAGCTGGGCGAGACGTTGGGCCGGGTGGGGCTGATCCAGGGCTCCATCGACGTCCAGCTTAAGATGGACGAAAAGAAGATCGACTTCATCCATTCGCATTACGAACGGCTGTCCGAAGAGGCGTGTCGCCGATGGCCGGGCTTGGACCTCGTCGTGTGGCCGGAGACGATGTTCCGCGCGCCGCTGGCCAGCGCCGACCTCGAAGCTCCGCCCCCGCCCGACTGGAACGACGCGCCCGCCGCCTTCAAGGCCCATCTCGCCCGCGTCATCGAGGAAAGCCGCGAGCCGATGATCGACCTGGCCCGCTCGCTCGGCGCGCCGGCGCTATTGGGCGTGGAAACGCTCCACTACTCCGCCGCCGGCGTGCGTAGGTTTAACTCGGCCGTGATCGTCACGCCGGACGGCCGCGTGAGCGACCGCTACGACAAGATGCACCGCGTGCTTTTCGGCGAATACGTCCCGTTCGCCGACCGGTGGCCGTGGCTCGCGCGGTTCACGCCGCTGAAGTTTGGCCTCACGGCGGGCACGCGGCCCGTGCTCCTGGAATCGGGCCGGCTGCGGATCGCGCCAAACATTTGCTTTGAAAACGTCTTGCCGCACGTCATCCGCCGGCAGGTGGCCACCCTCGTGGCCGAGGGCCGCGAGCCGGACGTGCTGGTGAACCTGACCAACGACGGCTGGTTTTACGGCTCCAGTGAATTGGACATGCACCTGGTCTGCGGCGTGTTTCGGGCGGTGGAATGCCGCAAGCCGATGCTCATTGCGGCCAACACGGGCTTCTCCGCCTGGATCGACGGCGACGGCCGGATCCTCGCCCGGGGACCCCGCCGCGAGCCCGACGTGCTCCTGGCCACCGTCGCCCGCGACCCGCGCGCGAGCGGGTACCTGCGTCACGGCGACTGGTTTTCCGGCACGTGCCTCGTCGCAAGCGTGCTGCTCGGATTGGTGGGCGTGTGGGGCTGGTGGAGGCGGCCGCGGTAACGGTCATAAGCCATCATCTCCGCGCCTCCGCGTCTCCGCGTGAAGATGAAATGCGTTGGACGATTCTCGCGCAGAGACGCCAAGGCGCAGAGAGGGGGCGCAGCCTGACCCTCACGATCCCTCTTCGGAGGTATATTCGGCGAATGCGGGTTGTAGGGGAGGGGATTTTGCCAGGATTGCCCTACCCCTCTAGCTTCTGGTATTCTGATTGACATGCGAAAATCGGCGAAGTTATACTGAGGGGACAGATCTTTCCGTCTGTAAGTCGGTATTGGAATTCACTTTCGGCAGCACCCGCCCACCACGACGCATTGCTGGTCCGGTCTAGCCGGTGGCGCGGTCCTAGGAGAGGCACCCCATGAACCTCGTCGGCAAGATCCTGACGGTTTTGATTTTCGTCATGAGCATCGTCTTCGCCTCGATGGCGGTGATGGTGTATGCGACGCATCGCAATTGGTACGACGTGGTCACGCGAACGCCGGAGAAGACCCCCCCGGGGCAGAAGCCGGGCTTGAAATTCCAGTTGCAGCAAGAGACGGACCGACGCAAGCATCTGGAGCTCGAGCTGGCGCGGCTCGAGAAGCAGCTCGTTGAGGAGCGCCAGGCCCGCGACACGCAGGTCGCCCAACTGGAGAGCACCGTTGGGCAACTGCAGCAGGAGCGCGACCAGCGCGAGAAGGACATTCAAGACTTCAGCAAACGGCTCAACGAGGCGCTGGCCACGTTGGAGGTCGAGCAGAAGAACCTGAGCAATCTGGACGAAGAGCGTCTGCGGTTGGTCAAACTGGTCGAGGACACGCAAAAGGCCCGCGACGCCGCGTTCAAGGACTCCGTCGCGGCGGCGGACCTGCTCCACCAGGCCGAGACGGAACAAAGGCGACTTGAGACGCGACTGACCGAACTGACCGTCGACGCCACGCGTTACCGCGATCTGCTGCGTCTCAACCAGATCAACCCGGACGCCGATCCGGCCAGCGTCTTGCCCGACGTGGACGGCCGCGTCCTGGCGGTTGTGGGCGGGGGGCTGGTCGAAGTGTCGATTGGCGCGGACGACGGGCTGAAGGCCCGGCACCGGCTCGAGGTCTTCCGCAACGCCGCCGGCAAGAGCAGTTATCTCGGCCGGATCGAGGTGGTCCAGACTGCCCCCGACCGCGCCGTCTGCAAGATCCTTCCCGAGTATCGCAAGGGCGAGATCCACGAAGGCGACAGCATCGCGTCCCGGTTGAACTGATCCACCGGCAAGCCACCCGGTTTTCCTGCAAACCTACCGACACACGACGAGCCACCATGGTTGGACCTCATCGCAAGCCGCAGGCGGACGTCTACACCGTATTTCTGGCGATTGCCTTGTTCGCCGTGCTGGTGGCGATGGTGTTTCTGTACCTTGAGACGAAGGACTACCCGAACAAGACCACCGGCGCGCCGTCGGTGGTGGCGTGGCGGGACGTTCCGCCCGGCGGTTTGCCCCCCGTGGATTTCGCCTTGGCGGCCCGGCCAACGGACGGGGGCCGCGCCGCTTGCGACGGGTTTAGCTAATCAATCGCGTTCTCCCGTCTTGTCCGGCCAGAGGCATGGATGCTTTCTCGACTGTTCGGCTATTTCGGCTGTGACGTGGCCGTCGATCTAGGCACGGCCAACACGCTCATCGGCGTGGTGGGCGAGGGCATTGTGCTCGACGAGCCCTCGGTGGTGGCGATCGATCGCGCCAGCGGCCGGATTCTCTCCGGCGGTTGCGCCGTGGGCCACTTGGCCCGGCAGATGATGGGCCGCGCGCCCGAGTCGATCGACGTGGTCCGCCCGTTGGCCGAAGGCGTCGTCACGGATTACCGCCAATGCGAGGCCATGCTGCGGTACTTCCTCCGCAAGGCCCGGCGGCGAGTCCTGGCTCCCCGGCCGCGCGTGCTGGTGACCGTGCCCGGCCGCGCCACGCCCGTCGAAAAGCGGGCGGTGTTCAACAGCACGCATCGTGCTGGCGCGGGCGCGGTCCTGGCGATCGACCAGGCGCTGGCCGCGGCTATTGGGGCGGGCTTGCCGGTCGCCGAGCCGGTCGCCAGCATGGTCTGCGACGTAGGCGGCGGGACGACCGAGGTGGCCGTCTTCAGCATGGGCGACGCCGTGGCCGCCCGATCCGTCCGCGCCGGCGGCGACGCCATGGACCAGGCCGTCGTGGACTACCTGCTGCGGCACTACAGCCTGCGGATCGGCCTCGCCGCGGCCGAAGCCCTGCGGATCGATCTGGGTAGCGCGCATCCCTTGCCGCAAGAGCGTGCCCACGAGATCCGCGGCATCGATCGCGTCGGCGGGCTACCCCGTCGGGCAACCATCACCAGCGAAGAAGTCCGCCAAGCCCTGGCCGAGCCGCTCGAAGCGATTCTCGACGCCGTGAAATCCACGCTCGACGGTTGCGGGCCGGAGCTGGCCGCCGATCTGGTCGATCAGGGCATCGTCCTCTGCGGCGGCGTGGCCTTGCTCCCCGGGCTCGATCGCTACCTGGCCGAACAGACCGGCCTGCCGGTCCGCGTGGCCCAATCGCCCCAGACAACCGTCGTCCAAGGCGCCCTCGTCTGCCTCGAACACCTCGACCGCTGGCGTCCCGCCGTCGCGTCGAGCGACGAGGACGTGCATTGAGCGGCGAGCGGGAAAAAGGCTCCTCAAAGACGAAGTGGACAGGGCCGGGATCGAACCGGCGACACCGGGATTTTCAGTCCCGTGCTCTACCAACTGAGCTACCTGTCCGCCAGGCGCGGCCCACCCAGGCTCGGGTGGGCCCAGGGCCTCAAACCATTTAATCTAGCATCCCCCCCGTCGCCTGCCAAGCGGGGCTCGCCACAACTCGTACCGCCCGCCGCACCCCGGGAACTCATCCCCAAACCCGGCCCCGACCGTCATGCCCAGCGAAGCGAAGCATCTCAACTCGGGCAATGCCAACGAGATCCTTCGCTACGCTCAGGATGACGGGCGAGGACGCTCCAGATGACTTGCCAGGGCGATCAGGATGAGTGGTCGGAATGACGAAGGTACATTGGATAGGCTCCGCGCCCCCAAGCCCCTTGCCCAGCCCCCCGATCCCTACTAGAATGCCTCTCTGCCACGCCCGCGAGACGCCCGTGAACGAAACCATCCATTCCCACATCTTTCCCAACGGGCTAGTCCTGGTGGCCGAGCCGATGCCGGCCCTGCAATCCGCCGCGTTCACGTTCCTCGTCCCGGCCGGCTGCGCCTACGATCCGACCGACCGCGGGGGCCTGAGCGGGTTCGCCTGCGAACTGGTCCTCCGCGGGGCGGGCCCGCGCGACAGCCGCCAGCTCGTGCTCGACCTGGATCGGCTGGGCGTCGAGCGGAGCGAGTCGATCCACGACGCCCACACCGGCTTCGGCGGGGTCATGCTGGCCGAGCACCTGGCCGACGCACTGGCCATCTACGCCGACGTGCTCCGCCGGCCCCACCTGCCCGCCGAACATCTCGAAGCCGTCCGCCACGTCATGGTGCAGGAGTATCAGGCCGTCGAGGACGAACCGGCGCAGAAGGTGATGATCGAGCTGCGCCGCCGCTTCTACCCCAATCCCTGGGGCCGACCCTGCCAAGGCGATCTCGCGGCCATCCATGCCACGTCGCTGGACGACATCAAGAGTTTCTACAAGCGGAACTACCACGCGGGTGGAACGATCCTGGGCGTGGCCGGCCGGTTCGAGTGGAACGATCTGGTCGATACGGTCGGCGAGCTCTTCGGCGACTGGCCCGCTGGCGCGAACGGCCTGGCCGATCATGCCCCGTGTCGGATCGCCCGGGACCATCTTGATTATGACTCCCAGCAGACCCAAATCGGCATCGCCTACCCGAGCGTGCCGTATCGCGACGATCGCTACTTCGAGGCCTGGGGCGCGGTCGGCGTCCTGAGCGGCGGGATGAGCGCGCGGCTGTTTACCGAGGTCCGCGAGCGCCGCGGCCTGTGCTACAGCATCTACGCGGTGTGCCATTCGCTGCGGCACGTCGGCGGCGTGTTTTGCTACGCGGGCACGAGCGCCGAGCGGGCCCAGGAGACGCTCGACGTGACACTCGGCGAGTTAACCCGATTGGCCCGGGGCGTCGAGCCCAGCGAACTGGACCGGCTCAAAGCGCGGATCAAAAGCGCGCTGATCATGCAACAAGAATCCAGTTCCGCCCGCGGCACGAACATCGCCCGCGATTGGCACCACCTGGGCCGCGCCCGCTCGCTCGACGAGGTGAGCCGGCGGATCGACGCCCTGAGCTGCCAGAGCATCAACGGCTATCTGGCGGCCAATCCACCGGGCGATTTCACCGTGGTCACGCTCGGCCCGCGGCCGTTGGAGGTCCCGCAGTGAAGTTCATCCGCGAGACCCTCGACAACGGCCTGGAGATCGTGGCCGAGTGCAACCCGGCGGCATACTCGACCGCCGTGGGCTTCTTCGTCCAGGCCGGCTCGCGCGACGAAGCCGACGCGGTGGCCGGCGTGAGTCATTTTCTGGAGCACATGGCCTTCAAGGGCACGCCCCGCCGCACGGCCGACGACGTGAATCGCCGCTTCGACGAGATCGGCGCCCACTACAACGCCTGCACGTCCGAGGAAAGCACCATCTTCTACGCGGCGGTTCTGCCGGAGTATCAGGACGCGGCCGTCGAGTTGTTGGGCGACATCCTCCGCCCGTCGCTGCGGACGGAGGATTTCGACACGGAGAAGCAGGTCATCCTCGAAGAGATCCGGATGTACGAGGACCTGCCGCCCTTCGGGGCCGACGACAAATGCCGCGCGGCGTATTTCGGGGCCCATCCGCTGGGCCGCAGCGTGCTGGGCACGATCGAAAGCATCACCCATCTCACGGCCGAAGCGATGCGGGCGTATCACGCGAGCCGGTACACGCCCGGCAACGTGACCCTGGTAAGCACGGGCCGGGTCGATTTCGACGCCTTGGTCCGCGCCGCCCGGCGGGTCTGCGGCCATTGGGAGCCCCGCGCGTCCCGGCGCGCCCGAGCCGACGCGGTCCCCTGCCGGCGGTTCGAGGTCCTGCGCAAACCCGGCGCGACGCAGCAATACGCCGTCGAGTTGGCCCCGGGGCCCGGCGCGAAGCTCGACGACCGCTATGCCGCGAAGCTCTTGGCCACCGTGCTGGGCGACGACACCGGCAGCCGGCTCTACTGGGAGCTGGTCGAGCCGGGCTTGGCCGAAAACGCCAGCCTGACGCACTGCGAATTCGAGGACGCCGGCGCGATGATGACCTATCTCTGCTGCGAGCCCGACGACGCCGTCGAGAATCTCCAGCGGATCCGCGACGTCTACCGACGGGTCAGGGCGGAGGGAGTCGCGCCGGACGAGATCGAGCAGGCCAAAAACAAGGTCCGCTCGCGGATCGTGCTCTCCAGCGAGCGGCCGCGAGGGCGGCTGTTCGTGGTCGGCAGCGATTGGACGTATCGCCGCGCCTATTGCAGCGTGGCCGACGACCTTGCGGCGGTTGCCCAGGTTACCCCGGACGAGATCCACGCCGTCCTGGCCCACTATCCCCTCGACGCGAGCGCCACCGTGACCATCGGTCCGCTGGCGGAGGTTGCGCCGCCCCGGTGAGGCGAGGGGCGGAGCGCGCGTCTTGAGGTCAGGATGCCGTGTCCACGCTTGTCCGTCGTGGACGTGCCGCGCGTTTGCCGCCAATGCGCGTCCAGGCAGTCACGAACCCGCCGCCAAACCTTCTAGCGTTCCCTCCGCGCCGCCAGACGCTGGCCGAGCGTGGCCAGGAGCACCGCCGCGCCGGGATCGAGCGGGACGCTATCCTGCGTGCCGTGGGCAAGGTCCTTAAGCTGCACCACGCCGGCGTCGAACTCGCTTTGCCCGGCGATCAATGCAAAGCGGAACCCGCGCCGGTCGGCGTACTTGAGTTGTTGGCCAAGCTTTTTCGGTTCGGGGTACAGCTCGACGCCCACGCCGCCGGCCCGCAGGTCGGCGGCCAGACGCAGGTAGTCGTGCAGCCGGTCCTTGTCGAAGAACGGGATGAACACCGGCGCGGTCGTGGCCACGCGCTCGATCGCGCCGAGTTCCTCCATGGCGGCCAGGAGTCGATCCAATCCGAGCGATGCCCCGACGCCGGGCAGCTCCTGGCTGGTGAACAGGCCGGCCAGATTGTCGTAGCGTCCGCCGGAGCACACGCTGCCGATGCCCGGCAGGGCGTCGAGGAAGGTCTCGAAGACGGTGCCCGTGTAATAGTCCAGCCCGCGAGCGATCGCCACGTCAAGCTGGATCCGCTCGGGCGCGACGCCGGCGGCGCGGACGGCCGCGAGCAACTCGGCCAGCCGGCCGGCGCCCTCCTGGCCTGTGGTATTGCCGGCCACGAGCGGCTCGATCCGCCGGAGCAATTCGTCGTTCGTGCCCTCCAGGGCCGCCAGCCGGAGCACCTCGTCGGCCTGCTCGTTGGTGGCCCCCGCGGCGGACATCATCTCATCGAGCACCCGGGCGGGTCCGATTTTGGGCAGCTTGTCCAGCGCCCGCAGCACCGCCGCGGCCCGATCGGCCAGGTCCAGCCGCTCCAGCAAACCGGTGAGCACCATGCGGTTGTTCACGCGGATCGTGAACGGTCCCAGCCCGATCGCGCGAAAGAGGTCGTGGATGACCAGGGCGGTCTCGACGTCGGCCGCGATCGCGCGGGTGCCGATCGTGTCGAAGTCGCACTGCATGAACTCGCGGTAGCGGCCGCGCTGGGTGTTTTCGCCGCGCCAGACGGCGGCGATGTGGTATCGCTTAAAGGGCGTGCCCAGCTCGGCGATGTGCGCGGCGGCGAACCGGGCAAACGGCACGGTCAGGTCGAACCGCATGCCGACCCAACGGCCGCCGTGATCCTGGAACTGGTAAAGCTGCTTGTCGCTCTCCTCGCCCCCTTTGCCGGAGAGAACTTCCAGGTATTCCAGCGCCGGCGTGTCGATCGGGCTGAACCCGTAGCCGCGATACACCCGCCGCGCCGTCTCGATGAGCCGCTCGCGCGGAATCATCGCCTCCGGCAGATAGTCGCGGAAACCCTTGAGCGTTCGCGGTGTGATGCGTTCGGTGGTCACGGTCGGTTTCGATGATTCAATTTGTGGAAGCTGGGATTTCTGAGTGCCACTGGCTCCGCCAGTGCTTTATTGAGTGCCACTGGCTTTGCCAGTGCCTTCCCTGGGCCTCGTTACGTAAGGGCTCCTTCGGGCAAATCGTGAATCACCGGCAATCCCGGATGCTGTCGTCTCGGCGCCTCAAGGTAATACCGGGCCGACGACCATTTCCAGTCCGAGGCCTGCCGGCAGAGACCGCGTTTGACGGGATTGTCGTGAATGTACTCCAGGGATGCGGCGACCGCCTCCGCCGAAAACACGTTCCGATCGAAGCCCGGCCCCTCCAGCCAAAAACGAAAGCACGTCTTCCCGGGTCGTTCCAACACGGTCAACTCCGACAACAGCGGAGAACCCGACTCCTCCAAAAGCCCCCTGATCTGCCTCGAAAACGGTTGCTTGATCCGCGCCGGGTACCGGCCGATTGCCGGCGTCGGCGACGTGGGATGCACGAGCAAATGGACGTGCTCGGGCATGAACACGAAGCCGACCAATTCCATGGCCTCCTCGTCGCCAGCCGCGCTGATGCACCTGGCCAACCGCTCTCGCCAAACGTCATTGGTCAGCAGTGGCATCCGTCGAAAGCATGAGAACGTCAACTCGTGCAGATGGCCAACCTCGTGGAAGTGGCGGACGATCTTTCGCCGCTGCATGGCAACCACCTCCTCAAGGCACTGGCGGAGCCAGTGGCACTCACGGGCACGGTCCTCATCCACCCGGTCTTGGGCCGCGGTGGCCCGATCGTTTGTCTTGCGGGCCGAGGACGGCTTCGGCGTATTCGAGCACCTGGTCGGGGGCCTCGAAGTACTGGTCGTAGACCCAGTCGTCCTCGTATTCGCACTTGTCGGTGGTGTAGTCGCGGCAAATCTGCGGGCGCGTTTCGTACTTCTGGCACAGGTTGTCGTCGCCGAGCACCTTGCAGCGATTGTGCACCAGCAGATACCAAGAGTCCTCCTCCACGAACACGGCCGCCCGGTCGTGCAGCAGATACCAGCGGATGAACTCGTAGTCCTCCCACGTCTCCGGCGTGTCGATCGGCAGGGCAAAATACCGGCAGCACTTCGCCGGGCAGTGCATGCAAAGCACTTCGCCCGGCTTCAAGTCCTTGCGTCGGGGTTTGGTCCGCGGGGGGCGGCAGCGTCGGGCCGTCGTGGCCATGAACAACTCCACGTTGGGGGTAGACACCGCGTAAACCGTTAACGTAACAGACCCAATGGAAAATGACCACCCGGGGGACCGAGTCGGATGGATGTCACTTTACACCCCGAAGGGGCGCGGGGTGCCACTGGCTCTGCCAGTGCTTCGAGTTCCCCGGGGATAGGACACTGGCAAAGCCAGTGGCACTCAGACTCGGGAGGCAAGAGGCATCCACACTGGCAAAGCCAGTGGCACTCGGGCGGCAGATCCGTGGCACTCGGGATCCCCCACGGGCAAGAGGGCCCCTGCTTGCCCGTACCGCCGGCCGGGTGGTATACTGAGGGTTGCTTTCCACTGAATGCCTGGAGGCTGCCGCCCGTGGAGCCCGAGAGTCCCAAACGGCCCGAGTCGCGAACGCCCCAAACGTCGGCGGTCCCGGTGCGCCGCCACGACGCGGCGCATCCCTTCCCACCCCGGCCGATGTGGTTGCGGCTGGATGAGGACCAACCCGGCCAGCGGCCCGAGTAGCGGCGGGCAAGGCCCCGCCCGACGGACCGTTTGGCACACGCCCGCTTCCCACTCACCCCACGCCAGAACCCGGCCAAGGTCGTCATGCTGAGCGAAGCGAAGCATCTCCGTTGCCCCAGTGCTGACGAGATCCTTCGCTTCGCTCAGGATGACATTGTCCGTCCGAATGACGTTGTCCTTCAGGATGACCTGTCGAGGCGATGATGTTCCTTCAAAAATGGCCCCCGAAACCTCTGGAGGTTGTCATGCCACGCTCCCCCCTGCTTGCGTCGTTGGGGCTTCTGGTCGTTCTGTTCGCCAACGCTCGCGCGGATGAACCGGGCGACATGCAGTCGCTTCTGGCCCACCCGGTTCTGGACCAGGCCGCGGCCATCCTCCAGCTCCGCACGTACTGCGACCAGGGCGTCGCGCCGGTGCCGGCGTTCGAGTCGGCCGAACAGTGGCGGGCCGAGGCCCAGCGGCTTCGCGACAAGGTGCTCGACGAGGTCGTCTTCCGCGGCGAGGCGGCCAAGTGGCGCGAGGGCACGCCCAAGATCGAGTGGCTCGGCGAGATTCCCTGCGGACCGGGCTACCGCATCAAGCGGCTCCGGTTCGAGGCCCTGCCGGGGCTGTGGATCCCGGCCTTGCTCTACGAGCCCGAGCATCTGTCGGGCAAGGTGCCCGCCGTGCTCAACGTCAACGGCCACGCCCCCGAGGGCAAGGCCTACAATCCCAAGCAGGTCCGCTGCGTTCACATGGCCCGAAATGGCATGTTGGCCCTCAATCTCGAATGGGTCGGCATGGGCCAGCTCCATACGCGCGACTTCGACCACGAGCGGATGCCCCAGATCGACCTGTGCGGCACGAGCGGCCTGGCCGTCTTTTACCTGAACATGAGCCGCGCGATCGACGTGCTCCTGTCGCTCGAAAACACCGACCCCGAACGCGTCGCCATGACCGGCCTGTCCGGCGGCGCGTGGCAGACCATTATTCTCAGCTCGCTGGACACCCGGGTGAAGCTCAGCGTGCCCGTGGCCGGATACAGCAGCTTTCACACCCGGGCGTGGCACGACCGCGACCTGGGCGACTCGGAGCAGGCGCCCAACGATCTGGCGTCGATCTGCGACTACGCCACGATGACGGCCATGGTCGCCCCGCGGCCGCTCTTGTTGGTGTACAACTCGATCGACAATTGCTGCTTCCAGTCGGGCTACGCGCTGCCGCTCTTGTTGGACGCGGGGCTGCCGGCCTACCGCGTGATGAACCGGAGCCACGCCATCCGGTGGCACGTGAACGACGTTCCCGGCACGCACAATTACGAACGCGACAACCGCAAGGCCCTGTACCGGATGCTGCGGGATTTCTTCCTTGGCCCGGATTCCAAGTTCTCCGTCGTCGAGGACGCCGCGGACAACGAGATCAAGACGCCCGAGCAACTCGCCGTCGAGCTGCCGGCCGACAACGCGAGCTTCCACTCGCTGGCGGTGGACCTGGCCAAGGACCTGCCGCGGGACAAGTCCCTGCCGGCTGGGGCGGACGACTTGGCCGCATGGCAGGCGCCGCGGCGCGAGGCCCTGCGGAAGATCGTCCGCGCGACCGATGCCGTGGCCGAAGCGGAAATGGTTGGCAAGGCGCAAAAAGTCGCGGCCAACGGCGATGCCCAGAAGGTTGGCCCGGCGGTCACGTATTGGAAAATCAAGGTCGGCCATTGGACCGTGCCCGCCGTGGAACTGGTCGCCGGGGAGCCCGAGAAGACGGCCATCGTGGTGGCCGACGCGGGCCGGGCGAAGGCCGCCGACCAGGCCGCGCGCCTGTTGAAAGAGGGTTACCGCGTCGTGGCGATCGACCCGCTGATGATCGGCGAAGCGCGGCCCGAGGACGGCTTCCTCTTTTATCGGTTCGCCCTGCACGTGGCCAGCACCGGCGGCCGGTCGCTGGGCTTCCAGGCCGAGCAGCTTGCCGCCACCGCGGCCTGGCTCCGCGAGCGGACGGACAACGCCCCCGTGAACCTCGTGGCCGTGGGACCGCGGACGAGCACGTCGGCCCTCGTGGCGGCCGCGCTTGCGCCCGACGCGATTGCCCAGGTCGAACTGCACGACGCCTTTGGGTCGCTCAAGGAAGTGCTCGACCGCAACGCCACGACCGGCGACATGCCCGAGCTATTCTGCTTCGGCCTGCTCGAATCCTTCGACGTCCCCCAGATCGCCGCGCTGGTGGCCCCGCGACCCGTCGTGTTCTCGGCAGCTTCGGACCGGGCGAAGAAAGACCTGGCCCCGCTGGCCGATCTGTACCGCGCGTTGGAAAGCGATTGTAAGCCGCTGCCGTGAAATGACGATTGCAGTGGGCTCCATTGGGTGGCACGCCCTGAGGCAGCACGAAGGGCGTGGTTTGACCGGCACGCCCTTCGTGCCTCAGGGCGTGCCACCCCAGTTTGGCGGTTCGCTCCCTGGGCAGGTCTTGCCCACCCGAGTAGGATTTCTTGGGCTATCGCTCCCGCTGAAAGAGGAGCGATGCCTTTCTCAACACTCGACGAGAAGAACTCCACCCGAAAGGAACATCTCCATGGACCGACGCGATTTCCTGTTGGTAACGGGCGCCTCGTTAACGTTGCTGGGACTCGGTCAAGGCGCCCGGGCCGACGCGCCCAAGAAAGAGCAACCGGTCGAGAAGGCAAACCCCAAGGCCCCGCCCGCGCCCTTCGTGCCGGGCTCCTGGACGCTGGTGATTCTGCCGGACACCCAGAACTACTCGACCTATTATCCCGGCGTGCTCCGCCTGCAAATGCAGTGGATCGTGGACAACAAGGACAAACGCCGCATCGCCTACGTCCTGCAAAACGGCGACCTCACGAACCGCAACAGCTCGATGGAATGGAAACGCGTGGACCGCGCGTTTCGCATCCTCGACGGCGTGGTACCTTACGCGATCGTGCCCGGCAACCACGACTACAGCGCCGGCGGCACGGCCAAGGATCGCTCGACCGGCGTTAACAAGTGCTTCCCAACCAGTCGTTTCGCTCAATGGCCCACCTTCGGCGGCGCCATGGAGCCCGGCCACATCGAGAACAACTACCATCTGTTCGAGGCGGGCGGGCGCCAGTGGCTCGTCATCGGGCTGGAGTGGGGCCCTCGCGACGAGGCCGTGCAATGGACCGACGCCATTCTCGCCAAGTATCCCGAGCGCAAGGCTATCGTCTTCACCCACGCCTACCTGTACAATGATTCCACCCGATACGACTGGGCCGCCAAGGGCGATGCGCAGCCGTGGAACCCGCACGCCTACAAGACGGCCGGCGGCGTGAACGACGGCGAGGAACTCTGGCAAAAGGCGCTCCGCAAGCACGCCAACGTCTGCCTGGTCAATAACGGCCACGTGTTGGGCGACGGCCTGGGCTTCCAGGTGAGCAAGGGCGACGCCGGCAACACGGTCAACGAGATGCTGTGCAACTACCAGATGAAAGAAATCGGGGGCGGCGGCTGGCTTCGCCTGCTGGAGTTCTTGCCCGACGGAAAGACCGTTCAGGCGAAGACCTATAGTCCCTTGTACGAAGAGTACGAAACGAGCCCCGATAACCAGTTCACGTTCACCATCGACTAACGCGCCGCATGAGCGGAACGACGCCGACCCGCGACGACCTGGTCGAACGCTACCTCGACCAGTTGCCCTTCGAACCGTATCCGCTCCAGGAAGAGGCTCTGCTGGCGTGGTTCTCGGCCAAACAAGGGCTGCTCGTCTGCGCCCCCACGGGCACGGGCAAGACGCTCATCGCCGAGGCGGCCCTGTTCGAGGCGCTGCACCTGGGCAAGCGGGCCTACTACACCACGCCGCTGATCGCCCTGACCGAGCAGAAGTTCCGCGAGATGCAATCCCTGGCCGTCCGCTGGGGGTTCATGCCCGACGACGTCGGCCTGGTCACCGGCAACCGCCGCGAAAACCCCGACGCCCGCGTGCTCGTGGTGGTGGCCGAAATCCTCTTCAACCGGCTCTTGCACCGCGAGGAATTCGCGTTCGACGACGTGTGGGCCGTCGTGATGGACGAGTTCCACAGCTTCAACGACTACGAGCGGGGCGTCGTCTGGGAGCTGTCGCTGGGCTTGCTGCCCGAGCACGTGCGGACGCTGCTCCTGTCGGCCACGGTGGGCAACGCCTTCGAGTTTACCCAATGGCTCCGCCGGGCGCACAAGCGCGACGTCGAGTTGGTCCAGGGTGACGAGCGCCGCGTGCCGCTGACGTTTCAATGGGTGGGCGACCGGCTCTTGACCGAGCAGCTCGAGGCAATGGCCGCCGGCGACGAGGAAGCCCGAACCACGCCGGCCTTGGTCTTTTGCTTCAATCGCGAGGAGTGCTGGACCGTGGCCGAGCAGGTCAAGGGAAAGAAAGTCCTTAGCGGCAATCAGCAGGCCCGGCTTGCCGAGATTCTCGCCCAATACGACTGGTCGCAGGGCGCCGGGCCGAAGCTCAAGCCGCTTCTTCTGCGCGGCGTGGGCGTGCACCACGCCGGCGTGTTGCCCAAGTACCGCCGCATCGTCGAAGAGCTTTTTCAGCAGAAACTCCTCTCGATCGCCACGTGTACCGAAACGCTTTCGGCGGGCATCAACCTGCCGGCCCGCTCGGTCGTCGTGCCGCGGCTTCTGAAGGGTCCGCCGGGCAAGCAGAAGATCCTCGACCCGAGCACGGCCCATCAGATCTTCGGCCGCGCCGGCCGGCCGCAGTTCGACACGCGAGGCTACGTCTTCGTTCTGGCCCACGAGGACGACGTGAAGATTGCCCGGTGGAAGGAACAATACGACCGGATCCCCGAGGACACGAAGGATCCGAATCTCATCAAGGCAAAAAAACGTCTTCAGAAGAAAGCGCCGAAGCGCCGCACGACGGAGCAGTATTGGGAGGAGGCGCAGTTCGACAAGCTGAAGGTGGCCCCGCCGGCGCGGCTGGCCAGCCGGGGTCCGCTGCCCTGGCGGCTGCTTGCCTACATGCTCGCGGCCTCGCCCGAGGTGGAGCGGATTCGCGATCTGGTGGGCCGGCGGCTCATGGATCCCAAACAGCTTGAAGCCGGTCAGCGGGCACTGGACAAGATGCTCCTGGTGCTCTGGCGCGCGGGATATGTCACGCTCGATCCCGAGCCGCCCAAGGAGGGCGAACCGCCGGCCGAGCCGCCGCCGGAACCGAAGCCCGCCAAACCTGTGGGTTTGTTCGGGGCGACGCCGCTCGGTGTTGCTCCCAAGCGCGAGGAGCCCGCCGGCCCGCCGCCCTATCGCCCCGTGCTGGCCGCGCCCACGGCGGAGCTACCCAAGCTGCTCTTGTTCCGCGGCATCCATCCGCTCTACGCGATCTTCCTCGTCAACCAGTTGGGCATCGCCGATCGCACGGAGCGGATCCAGGCGATTGAAAGCGTGCTGGAGCTGCCCGGCTCGGTGGCCCATTTCGTCCGCGTGCCGCGGCAAGACGAGCTTCCGCCGGGTCCGCTCGCGCAACTGCGGTTGGACGAGCAGTTGCTGCACCTGGGCCTGGCCACGCCCGAGGAATTGGTCGAGCAGCCGCGCGACGAGTCGGCCGATCGCCACCGCCGCACGTTCGACGAGGAACCCAAATGGGTGCTCGCGCTCGCGCAGAAGCTGCGGCTGTTGTTCGACTACGAGTACGCCGGCGTACACGACCTGCGGACCACCCCGGTCTGGGCGGCCGGCGAGGTCATTGAGTTCGGTGGCGACTTCAACAAGTACGTCACCAGCAAACGTCTACAAAAGCAGGAGGGCATGATCTTCCGGCATCTCCTGCGGATGATCCTGCTTGTGGCCGAATTCAAACAGCTCTCCCCACCCGAGACGACGCCCGAGGATTGGACGGCCGAACTCGACGACCTGACCACCCGCCTCGCCGAGACCTGCCGCGCCGTGGACCCCACCAGCACCGAAAAGACCCTCGCCCAAGTCGACGCCGAGCAGGCCGAAGGCGACGCGTAATCCTCCCCTCTCCCGCTTGCGGGAGAGGGGCCGGGGGTGAGGGGACGCCGCTGGCTCCCGTCTTCTCCCAACGCGGGCCCTCCTGTCGCGGTTGTCCGTCCGCGCGTCGTTTCGTCCTTTCGTGTTTTCGTGATTCTCTTTGAACGACGAAACCACTCCGCTGCTGGCCGGAAGTGCTTGGCAGCGGTTGATGCCGACGGGATCATGAAAGCACGAAAAGACGAAAACACGAAAGACGTTTCAGGTGAAACGCTTCGATTGCCGGACGCCGCGGTTTTGACGCGTCATCACGGTCGGAGCGAATGCGTCATCCTGAGCGCAGCGAAGGATCCCCTGCCCGGCGACTAATGAACTGGCATGTTCCTTCTATTCACAGGTCCATGAGAATCCGCAGGCGCATCGCGACGGCCTCCATCGTGGCGAGCGACGCGACGCCCAATCGCTTTCCCAATCGCTCGACGGCGACGGAACGAACGTCCTCGCACTTAATGAAGCTCGGCTTGCGGAGGCCGCCTTCCGGCGGCTGCACGGCAACGTGGGTCCGCACGCCCTTCGGCTTCGAGGTCACCGGCAGCACAATCACCAGGCCCGCGGGGCCGGAATTGAACACGTCGTCGGAGACGACCAGCGCCGGACGATGGCCGGCCTGTTCGTGTCCGCGGGCTGGATCGAGGTCGATCATCCAGATTTCGCCGCGAAGAGGAGATGCGATTGATCAGTCTCCTTGAACGTCGTCGGCCAGGGTGGCATCCCATGCGGCGCGTTCGGACTGCTCCTCGGTCCACGCGCGACGATCGTTTCGCAAGGCGGTGAAATCGGCATTAACGCCATCGAGGAACGCCCGACGCCGATAGGCCTCGACCGCCTTCGCCAACACCACGATCATCGGCTCGCCGGTCTCGGCGACGGCTTCCTTGAGCTTGGCGTACGTCTCCGCGTTGACTTTCACCGTGGGGCTGGGCATGGGGTCTTCCTTACTGTTGGCTCTTCGTGACGCCGCAGGTCAACTATCTAGTATACCATTTGGTGCCTTCTTCGGTCAACTGTCTGCCGGTACCGTTCGTTAAGGATCTCGTTGAACGGGACGACCTCATCCTTCATTTACCCATTCTCTAGAGGGATATGATTCAACTTCATTCCCCCCAAACGAACCCCCCGCGGAACCGGAATACCTGGCAGGATCGGAAAAATCCGAAAGTCCGGCACAGCTTCACACGATAAATAGCTCCAGATACCGCTCCCCATAGGGAAGGCGGAAACCGAAGCGACCGCCCGTGCCGCAGGTGGTTGTTTCCCGGATTGATCTACCGAGGAACTTATCCATGTCGCACAGAGTTCTATCCCTGAGCCTGGCCGCCCTGGTCGTGACGGTTGCGGGCCTGCTGACCGGCTGCGAGACCGTGTACGGGCCGCACCTCGGATTGTTTGCCACGCCGCCTATCCCCGTCTCGCCGTACTTCCAGAAATGCCTGGAGGACAAGGCGTACGAGCACGAGCGTTACGACCGGGTGCCGATCCTCGGGCCGATCACCTCGGGCGGGCCGCCGGTCGCGCTCGATCCGCCGTCGGACGACGAGATCATGCGGGCGTTGGAGAAGGCGCACCCGGTTCAGGGGGGCACGCCCTTCCTGCACACCGCCCAGCGCGACAACGTCCGGATCGTGGTCGAGCCGATCGCCGACTACGTCGATCCGCCGCGCGTCTACCCGTTGATCGGTCCGGCGCAGCTCCACCACGCCCACTACAAGTGCATCATCTATTACACCGACACCACCCGCGTGGGCTGGCCGATCCCGTACACCGTCGTCGACGAGGACGCCCAAGAGGTGATCTACATCGACCACAACCACTTCCACGTGGTGGGCAACGTCGATACCGGTCCCGGAGCGGAGTATTGAACCGGCGTCGCCGCTCCTTTCGGGTGGCGCGCGGACGGAGAACGGATTGCGGCGACGTTTTCCCGATAAAAAACAACCAAGCCCCAGTGGTGACGGCACGTTTGCCCGAACCACTGGGGTATCGCGCATAGATGGGGCATGGGTGGCGTAGCGGCGCCGCCACGCCACCCGAGCCCTCCGATGGCCGCTCACGAGACGGATGAAGCCATGTCGCCGCCACGGTTGAGGCGAACACTTCCGCCGCTGGTCCTCGGGCTGGCGCTCGGGATCGTGGCGTCGGCGCGCGCGGACGAGGCCGCCGATCAATACGCCGTGGCGGCGGGGCACTACGCCCGCGCGCGTTGGGCACTGGCCGTCGAGGAGTTTGAACGTTTCCTGAAAGACTTCCCCGAGCACGACAAGGCGGCCCCGAGCGTCTTCTTCCTCGGCGAATCGCTCGTCCAATTGGGGCAGTTCGATGCGGCCGAGAAACGGCTGCGGGAGTATCTCGATCGCCAGCCCCGGGGCCGCTTCGCCCGAAGCGCCCGGTTCCGCGCCGCCGAGGCCGCGTATCTCGCCGGCCGATGGGACGAGGCGAAGACCGCCCTGGCCGAGTTCCGCAAGGTCCATCCCGACGACAAGCTCGACGCCTTCGCCGTGCCCTATCTGGGCGACATTGCGCTAGCGCAAAACGAGCCCGACGCGGCCGAGAAGCATTACCGCGACGCCCTCGCGCGGTTTCCCGACGGGCCCCTGCAGGACGATTGCCGCGTGGGGCTCGCCCGGGCGCTGGCGATCCAAGAAAAAAACGACGAGGCCCAGCGCCTCCTGGCCGCCGTGGCCGACAAGCCGGGCAGCCCCGCGGCCGACGAGGCTCGGTTCCGGCTCGGCGTGCTCCTGGGCGACGCCGGGCGGCACGACGAGGCCGTGGCCGAACTCGAAAAGCTCGATGACGCGCCGACGGAGAGCCCCTGGCGGGGTCGGGCGGCGCTGGTGCGGGCATCCGCGCTGCGTCGCCTGGGATGTCTCGACGACGCCCGAACGCTGTTGGAATCCTTGACGACGGACCCGGAGCTCGGTCCCAAGGCCCGTTATGGTTTGGGACTTGTCGAGATGGACCAGAAGCGGTGGGATACCGCCGCCAACGTGCTCCTGGCCGTCGCCGCCGAGCATCCTCGGCACGAGATGGCCGCCGCGATTCGCGTCCACGCCGGCGAGGCCCTTTTGCGCGCCGGTCGGACCGACGAGGCCAGGGTCCAGCTCGACGCCGTGCTGGCCGACGCGCCGCCGGACGATCCTTGGCGCGACGACGCCCTGCGGGCAAAAGTGCTTCTGGCCGTCCACGCCGACGATTCCGCCGCCCTGGATCGCGACGCGGCGGCGTTCCTCGAACAATATCCCAACAGCGATCTGGCGCCCGAGGTCCGCCGGTTTTTCGGCCGCGCGCTGCTGGAGCGGAAGAAATACGACCGTGCGCTCGACGTGCTGAAACCTTTGGTCGCCGACACCCAGCCGGACGCCGCGACGCCCGAGGACCGTTATCTCCTCGCGACGGCGTACCACGGATGCCGTCGCGACGAGGAAGCGCTGGCCTGCCTGGCTCCCATGCTGGAGTCGGCCACGGAACCTCTATCGACCGACGCCCGGCTGATGCGTGCGGCGATTCTGGTGCGGTTGGATCGTTGCGACGAAGCAATCGAACCGCTCAAGCAGTATCTTGCGGCCGACGCGGCGGGCAACCGCACCGTCCAGGCCAAGGCCCAACTGGCCGTGTGCTTGGCGCGCGCGGGCCGGCTCGACGAGGCGAAAAAGCTCCACCTGGAGCTGCTGGCGTCGCACGCCACGGACGAGGCTTTCGCGCCGGCGGTGGAGCAGTTGGCCGAGGCCGCGTACGCCGCCGGCGACTACGTGTATGCCAGCGAGTTGTTCGGATGGCTGGTCCATCAGAACAACGAGCCCGATCGCGCGGCCGGGGCCCTGGCCGGCCTGGCCTGGTGCCACGTAAAACGCAACGAGCCCGGCGAGGCGGCCGCCGCGTTCCAGAGGGTATTGCAGGCCCATCCCGAGCCCCGTCTTGCGGTCGAGGCGGCCTGGGCCGGCGGACGGATCCTCCAACAGCTTGGCCAAGCCGACGCCGCGCTGGCCCTATACGACCAGATCCTGAAAGACCATCCCAAGGCGTCGGTCCACGCCGACGTGTTGCTGGCGGCCGCGCGGTTGCGCGACCAACTCGAACAAGACGCCGACGCCGTGCGGCTTTTCGAACAATTCGTCGCGGCCTATCCCGATCACCCGCAACTCGACGCGGCGCTGTATCAGTGGAGCTGGAGCCTTCTGGAATCGGGCGACGCGGAGCGCTCGTCGGCGATACTGCGGCGGCTGTGCCAGGAGTGTCCTCAAAGCGAGTACCGGGCCGACGCCATGTACAGGCTGGCCCAACGGGCGGCCGAGACCAAACGATTCGACGAAACGGAGCAGTGGATCGCGCGGCTCTTGGCCGCCAAGCCGCCGGCGGACCTCGGGGCCCACGCCCTCTGTCTGGGATGGCAGACGGCCGCCGCGCGGCAGGACTGGCTTCGCGTCCGCGACGCCGCCGAGCAGCTTCTGGCCGATTATCCCGCGAGCAATCTCCGGTCGATGGCCGAGTTCTGGCTCGCCGAATGCGCCTATCGCGAGGGCGACTACGCCGCGGCCGGCCGCCAGTTCGAGGAACTGGCCAAGAAGACCCGAGGGCAAGAACCCCCGTGGCTGGCCATAGTGCCGCTGCGCCGGGCCCAGATCCTGGCGCACCAGGGCAAATGGACCGAGGCCCACGACATCGCGGCCGACGTCGCCAAGCGGCATCCCGGGTTCGAGCAGATGTTCGAGGTGAACTACCTTTTGGGCCGGTGCCTGGCCGCGCGGGCCGAGTTCGAAGCCGCGCGCGAGGCCTATCGCCGCGTGATCCAGTCGTCCGCCGGCGAGAAGACCGAGACCGCCGCCATGGCCCAATGGATGATCGGTGAGACGTTTTTCCACCAAAAGGACTACGAGTCGGCCCTGCGGGAGTATCTCCGCGTCGAGATCCTCTACGCGTTTCCCCGCTGGCAGGCGGGGGCGCTCTTGCAGGCCGGAAAATGCCAGGAACGGCTCGGCCGGCCCGCCGCGGCCGCGGGTTTGTATGGCCGCGTGGTCGATGAGTATTCCCAGACGCCGTTTGTCGACGAAGCCCGGCAGCGGCTGGCGGATCTCCGCGGACCCGCCACGTCCGGCCAGCGCCGCGCGGCGGCGTCCACCCAGCAAACGGTCCGCTGACGCGCGGAAACGCGGAATAGAACAGCATTTAGCGCGATGGCCGTCCTTTCGAGCCGGACCGTTGCGGTCATTTTTGAGAAGGTTTGGGAATCCTCCCCTCTCCCTTGGGAGAGGGGAAAGTATGTGTCGCGGCCCGATCCCTAAACGGGAGAGGGACAGTATGCCCGTCATCAATACACCCTTTTGTAGGGAGTCTCCCCGCATGACCGCAATGAGCCCCGCACGTCGCAACCTTGCGCGTTTGGTCCTTTTGGCATTCCTCGTCGCGTTGGTGGCGGCGATTTTGGCCACGCGCGCTCTCGGCGATCCCGCCGGCGCCGCGCCCGGCGCGGCGACCGCGCCGGTGGCCGAGGACGAGCCGATCCCCACGCAAAATCTCTGGGACATCATCGAAAGCGGCGGCGTGCTGATGATTCCCATCGCGTTTTGCTCGCTCTTGCTGGTGGCGTTCGTGTTCGAGCGGTTCATCAGCCTCCGGCACGGCCGGATCATTCCCAAGCCGTTTGTCCGGCGTTTTCTCGAGCAGATGCGCGCCGGCGAGCTGGATCGGGACCAGGCACTCGCGCTGTGCGAGGAAAGCGGCAGCCCCGTGTCGCAGGTGTTCGCCGGGGCGGTGCAAAAGTGGGGCCGGCCGGCCGTCGAGGTCGAACAGGCAATCATCGACGCGGGCGAGCGCGTGACCAACGGCCTGCGCCGCTACCTGCGCGTGCTCAACGGCGTGGCGACGATCAGCCCGCTGTTGGGCCTGCTGGGCACCGTGTTCGGCATGATCCGGGCGTTCAACGCCATTGCCACGACCAGCGCGATGGGCCGGCCCGAGCTTTTGGCCACGGGCATCAGCGAGGCCTTGTTGACGACGGCGGCCGGGCTGTGCGTGGCCATTCCCGCGCTGTCGTTCTACCTGCTTTTTGTCAGCCGCGTGGACCGGCTCATCATCGACATCGACGCCTTGAGCCAGGAGCTGGTCCCCATGATCTCGGCCGAGGACATGGAAAATCGAGCCAAACGCTCCACCGCCGCCAAGAGCCGCCGTTCCGCGTGACGCACGGGAAGGACCCCAACCATGCCGCTGAAAACCCATCTCGACGAACAGCCCACGCCGAACCTGACCCCGATGATCGACATCGTCTTCCTGTTGATCATCTTTTTCATGGTGGGCACGAAGTTCACGGAACTGGAGCGGAAGATCGGCTTGCAGGTGCCCGAGGTGGCCGACCGCGGCGCCTTGACGCCCGCGCCGGAGAAGCGCGTCGTGAGCGTCTACCGCGACGGGGCCGTGACGCTCGATCGCGCGCCGGTGACCCTGCCGGAGCTGACCGCGCGGCTGGCCGCGGCGCGCGGCGAGTACGCCGATCTGGGCGTGCTCATCCGCGGCGACGGCCAGGGGACGTTCCAACGCGTCGCCGAAGTGCTAAACGCTTGCCGGCAGGCGGGCGTCTCCGAATTGGGTATCTCCGTGCGGCTGGTTCCACCCCGAAGGTGAGCGATGGGCGCGTCCTCGCTGCTGGAAAGCATCGTTCGTTTCCTCGCGAGCGCCGAGCTGCTCTTGGGCGTGCTCTGGGCGGGATTGGCCGCGCTCACCCTGACGCTTCTGGTCCTGATGCGGACGCGTTGGGGGCAGTCGCAGCCGCTGCGCAAGTGCCTCATCCTCTCGCTTCTGGCCCACGCCCTGTTCATCGGCTACGCGACCACCGTGCGGATCGTCGCGCGGCTGCCCAGTGCGCCGGGCGAGCCGTCGGTGCGCGTGTTGATCGCCGAGGCGGAATCGCCGGAGCCGAACCGGCCGCCCTTGGCGACCCGACCGTGGGAAACGCCGCTGGACGACGCCGTGGCGCCGCCCACGCCGGTCGAACCCGTTCGCGCCGAGTCGGAGCCGTTGCCCACGCCCGATCGCGCGGCGCCGACGGAGCGCCCGGAGATTCCCCATTCCGTCGACTTAAGCCGCGTGCCGCTCGACGAGGCGCCGGCGGCCCGCGCGCCCGTGCCCTTGGCCGACGCGCCCGCGGCCCCATCCCGCCCGGACAAATCGCCCGAGCCGATCGAGGCGCCCTCGGCCCAGCGTCGCGAGACCCCGTCGCCGCGGATCCCGGTCGATCTACCCGAACCATCGCGTCGCGCCGACGCGGAGGCGCGGTCGCCGGAGCGACCCTACGCGGCGGGAGTGCCCGCCTCGCTCTTGTCCGAGCCGGCGGCGCTGCCGCGGATGGACGCCGCCGCGCCGCGGTCCGATTCCGCCGAGGCCCTGGCGGCGTTGGCCGACGTGTTGAACCCCACGTCACACGGCAACCCGGCCGATCTGGCGGAGGTTGCCGAGGCGGCGGAGGATTCCGCCGCCGTCGCGGACGCGACCGCGAGGACGCACAAACCATCATTGGCCCCGATCGCCGGAAAGACGTCCGACGCGGCCGACGAGGGCTTCCTTGCCGCGGCGCCGCTGCCCGATCCGGGCCCCCCCCAGGTCTCGCTCCATCGACCGTCAGCCACGGCGGGCGCGATCCCGCCCGTCTATCAGCTTCGTACTTCCTCGGACCGCACCCGCCACGCCCGCGATCAAGGGGCCACGGATGAAAGCGAGGCCGCGGTCCGCGCGGCCCTGAAGTGGCTGGCCGACAACCAAGAACCCGACGGCCGCTGGAATCCCCGACGCCACGAGGCCGGTCAGGAGCAGCGCGTCGCCGGGCGCGACCGCCGGGGAGCGGGCATCCAGGCCGACACGGGCATGACCGGGCTGGCGTTGCTCACTTTCCTCGCCGCGGGACACACGCATCAATACGGCGAATACCCCTCCACCGTGCGCAACGGCTTGACCTACCTCGTTTCGGTCCAGAAGCCCGACGGCAGCCTGACCGGCGAAGCAGACGCGTTCGCGGCGATGTATTGCCACGCCATGGCCACGATTGCCATGAGCGAGGCCTTCGCGATGACCGGCGACAGCCGTCTGGAACCGCCGATCCGCCGCGCGGTCGATTTCATCGCGTCGGTGCAGGACCCAGTCGGCGGAGGCTGGCGGTACGTCGCCCGCGACGCCGGCGATACCAGCCTGTTCGGCTGGCAGCTCATGGCGCTGAAGAGCGCGGAACTGGCTGGCGTCCGCACGTCCGACGAGACCTGGCGGAGGATGTTCGTCTTTCTGAAAAGCGTTTCGTCGGGCCACTACGGCGGTCTGGCCTCGTATCGGCCCAGCGAGCAGGCCTCGCGGTCGATGACGGCCGAGGCCCTGGTCTGCCGGCAGTTCCTCGGCATGCCCGCCGGCAGCCCCACCGGCACGGAAGCGGGCGACTTTCTATTGGGCGAACTGCCCGGCGGCAGCCAGGCCAACCTGTACTACTGGTATTACGGCACGTTGGGGATGTACCAACTCCAGGGCGAGCACTGGCGGCGGTGGAACGAGGCCATGCGGACGACGCTCGTCGGGCTCCAGCGTTCGTCGGGCCAAATGGCCGGGAGCTGGGACCCGAACACCGTTTGGGGGGGGTATGGCGGCCGAATCTACAGCACGTCCATGGCCACCCTCTGCCTCGAGGTCTACTATCGGTACCTGCCGCTCTATGCCGAAACGGCGGCCACCGGCCAGACCGTACGCTAGGGTGGTAAACCCCGCTCGGGACGTTTGACATCGCGCGGGGTGCCAGTAGAATTAGTTGGTGGGCAGCGCCCAGGGTCCGGCTGGAGATTTCCCGGACGCTTTTGTAGTACCCACCCACCCAACGGGGCAACCGCGCGGATCGACGTTGGCCCGTGTCTGGCGCGCGATGTTTCCCATTCGAGAAGGATCCCGGTCATGGTCTCCGTTTTTGGTGTTTTTTTCGGCATGCCCGGGCATATCGAGTTGCTCATCGTGGCGGGGCTTGCCCTTTTGTTGTTTGGCAACCGCGTGCCGTCGGTCATGCGATCGATGGGCCGCGGGATCGTCGAGTTCAAGAAGGGCCTCCAGGGCATCGAGGACGACGTCGACACCGCCGTGAACAAGCCCTCCGAGCCGGCGGGGCGCAAGGAAGCCGAGTGAGGTTTCATGGCGGTGTCCTGTCCACGTCTTCGTGGACATGCCATCGCTCGCCAACGTCTTTTCGTTCCGCATCGACTGCCCACCACGGAACGCGGCTTCGCTTAGACGCTCTTGGACCTCTGCAGATCGACGTCGTCCACGCGCCATTCGCCGTCGATCCTTTTGAAACGCGCCGTACAAGGGATGGCCGCTCCGCCGACTCGGGCGGTGGCGCGGCCCGTCGCTTCGTCGCCGTCCATAACGACGCCCTGGAGTTCCACGGAGCCGTGCATTTGCCAGATCGCCGCCCACGGACGGGCGATCATCGCGGCCACGGGCGACTGGTTGGCGACGGGGGGCGCGTCCAATAGGCCCATGGCTTGGATGAAGAACTGCCTCGGATCGTTGACGCGATCGGCCATTTCATTCCCCTCGGACCGCATGGCGGCCATGGCCTCGTCAATCTTGCCTGCCATCATAAGATCCATTGCTGTGGATTTCGCGGCGCCGAGACCGTGCTGATCGAGCAGCGTCCGTATGTCAGGGCGACCGTCCGCGAGGTTTGTACTTATTACAGCCGCCATTCCAACGAGCTCGCGCCCGGCGCGCGGAGTCAACGAGTCAAACACCGCGCCCCAGTCCTTCGCAACGATGGCGTCGTGATACGTTTTGAAAACCGCCTCGGGCGTCGGCCAACGCGCGGGCGGCGCGCCGGGCGGGGGCTCCATCGGTACTGAGCCCGTCGCGGCCCGCGCTGGCGCGCCCGTCGGCCCGGAACTCGTCAGAAGGTAGATGACCAGCCCGACGAGCAGCAGCCCCACCACGCCGCCGCCGACGAGGGCGAGGAGCAGGGCGGGGTTCTTGCCTTTGCGGCGGGCGCCCTTTTTGCTCCAGGCCGCGCCAAAGGCGGCGCTGGGCCGGGGGTGGTGTGCTCCCGGCGGCGCGAGTGGTTCGGCCACCGGTGGGGCGAGAACGTCGGCCTCGTCCAGAAGTGTGGCCAGTGGCTCGATCGCCGGCTCGGCCTCCGGGATGGTCAGCGTCTGCCCGCACCGGCACTTCGCCTTCTTGCCGGCCAGTTCGTCGCGGAGCCGGTAACCTTGACCACACTGGGGACACTGGACCGAGATCGTCATCGAGCCACCCCGTGAAAGAAACCGTTGGCCCAGGACACCGACGTGGCACTATACCACATCAGATGGATACCCGTCCACCCGAAAACAATGAGCTTACGCCCGCCCGGTGGTGGCTGTCAAGAAGGCGTCGACGAGGGCTTTTGAACGGGCATGGTGTGCCACGGGCTCCGCCCGTGCAAATGCAGAGGACGCAACACCGGCAAAGCCAGTGCCACACGCGGTATTTGGGCAGGATCCATAAAATGGAAAATAGCTCGCGATGGGACAAGCGTTTTCGACTGAGGAAACTGGGGGCCAGATGTCGATTTTTCCTCTTGAGTCCGAAGCCCCCTAAGCGGATAGTCACGTCTTGGATGACACGCGCGATCGCCGGGGCGCCCTTCCGCCCGACCCCTGGAATCCACAACGAATTTGCCGATGCACGCGTCGAGCCCCTCGGGCACGTTGTCGCCCACGTCGCGGTCCGTGGCCTTGCCGCGGGCTGGCGCGGCGGTGTTGACGGCGTTGGTGTTGGCGGCCTTTCTGCCGCGGGCGTGGCTCTGCTGGCCGGAGCCGGTGCTGTGCTGCGACAGCCTCACGTATCTTCGTTTGAGCAACGCGCTCGAGCAAGGCGATCTGGAACAGGCGTTCGCGTACCTCAGTCTGAACGTCTACCCGGTGATTCTCCTGGCGATTCGCCGGCTGGGGTTCGATACGCTGCTCGGGGCGGCCTGGTGGAGCGTGATGGTCTCCACGTTGACGGTGCTGCCGTTGTGGGGGCTCACCCGGCGGATGTTCGACCAACGGACGGCCGCGCTGGCGTGCCTGCTGTACGCCGTTCATCCGAGCTTGTGCGCCTACGGCCCTCACGTGACCCGCGACCCCACGTGCTGGTTTTTCTGCGTTTTGTTCCTCTATCTGTTTTGGCGGGCCGTGGCGGAGGTTCGCGCGTGGCTGTTCGTCGCGGCCGGAGCGGCGCTGACGTTGGCCGTGCATACGCGGAGCGAAGCGTGGCTGATGGCGATTCCCCTGGCCGGTTGGGCGGCGTGGCGATGGCGCGTTGATGCGCCGAACCGCTGGCGGGTCGCCGCCGGAACGGCCCTGTGCGCGGCCGTGGTTCCGGCGTCGATCCTGCTGGTGAATGTCACCTTGTTGCGGGGGTATCCACACTGGGAGCTGGGTTGCACGCGGCACGTGAAGGAGATGGGCGATTGGTCTCGCGGCGTCGCGCCCGAGCGGGTGGCGAGCGGCGCGCCGGGCGCGGCCCCCGCGCCGGGCGTCCGCGTGCTTCGGTTTTCCACCCCCGTGGCATTTCGCAAGGCCCCAGTTTGGTTTGTCAAGATTCTCACTTATCCGTACACGGCGTTGGTGGTCGTGGGGTTGTGGACGCTGCGACGGCGCCTTTGGCAGGCATGGCTGCCTTTGACGCTGGTGGCGGCGGCGATGGTCTCCGCCATTGCCGTTCGCATGACCGTCACGGGAATCGATCCGCGCTACTATCTTACGGGAGTGTTGGCCTTGATCCCTCTGGCGGCGGTGGGACTATGCCGGGCGACGCAATGGCTCGCCTATCGCGTGGCCCGGCGGTGGCCCGCTCGGGCGCGTCTGCCCAGCGCGGCGGCCGTTGGGTTGGTGGTCGCCGTGGTGGCGGCGGGCGGCGCGGAGGGATGGGCCACCATGCACCGTATGTCGCAGTTTTTCGGGAAGCGCGCCGCGCTGGGCCAGTGGATCGCGGACCACGTCCAATCCCCCGCGGATATCGTGTCCGATTGCGCGGACAACCGCCTTGTGTTATACTACTCGGGTGGGCAGGACCACCGGATTGACGCGGAGGCGCGGCAGAGCGGGTCGGCGACGCTCGTCTGGATTGGCGAGATTCGCCCCGACGTGGTCGTGCTTTGGCGCGAGCCGGACCGCGCGTGGCCGGCGGAGTTGAGCCGGGCCGTTCTCGAACGTCACCGGGAGATTGGATACCGGCGCGTGCCCCCCGCACAATTGCCGCCGTTGTGCCAGGATCTTGTGGTCTTGCTCGACGACGGCGCTCCCGCGGAGGAGACGGAGCGTTTCCGTCATGCCGAGCGAAGCGAAGCATCTCGACTTGCTCGGTGACCACGAGATCCTTCGCTTCGCTCAGGATGACACTCGCTTCGCCCGGGATGACGTATTGAGGCCCATGACGCAACGCCCGACAAGCCTAGCGCGGCCCGACGCGCCGTTGTCCCTCGTCCACACGCTGGTTCTCGGCAGCGGGGCCGCGGGTCTGAACGCGGCGGTTCAGCTTCGCGCGGCGGGCGTGGACGACGTATGGATCGCGACCGAGGGGCTCGAACGCGGCACGTCGATCAACACCGGCAGCGACAAGCAGACCTACTACAAGCTCTCTCTGTGCGGCGACGAGGCCGACTCGCCCGCCCTGCTGGCCAAGACGTATTTCGACGGCGGCGCCATGCACGGCGATCTGGCCCTGGTCGAGGCGAGCCTATCGGCTCGAGCGTTTCTTCACCTCGTTGGCTTGGGCGTGCCGTTTCCGCGCGACGCCTTCGGGCAGTTCATCGGCTACAAGACCGACCACGATCCGCGGCGACGCGCCACGTCGATCGGGCCGTATACCTCGCGGGAGATGTGCCGGGCCCTGATCCGCCGCGCGCGGGAGCTTGACGTGCCCGTGCGCGAGGGCCGCGTGGCCGTCAAGCTCCTGACCGCCGAGGACGCGAACGGCACGCGCGCCGTCGGCGCGATCGTCGTCGACCACGACGGCCGGCTCGAGGCGATCGGGGCCGAGAACGTCGTTTTCGCCACCGGCGGACCCGGCGGGTTGTATCAAGCGAGCGTGTATCCCGAGGGACACACGGGCGGGATCGGGCTAGCCCTCCGGGCCGGCGCCGCCGCGGCGAACCTGCCCGAGTCGCAATTCGGCTTGGCCTCGATCGCCTTCCGCTGGAACGTGTCGGGCACGTACATGCAGGTGGTTCCCCGCGTGGTGAGCACCGCGAGCGACGGGCAAAGCGACCCCCGCGAGTTCCTCCGCGGCTATTTCGATTCGCCCAGCGCCGCGCACTCGCGCGTCTTCCTCAAGGGCTACCAGTGGCCTTTCGACGCGCGACGCGCGGCCGGCGGCTCGTCGCTCGTCGACTTGCTGGTGTACATCGAGACGGTGCTCGGCGGGCGTCGCGTCTTCCTCGACTTCCGGCAAAATCCCGACGGCTTCGCCTTCGAGAATCTCAGCGACGAAGCGCGGCAATACCTGGCCAACTCCGGCGCATTGCTGCCCACGCCGATCGAACGGCTTCGGGCGATGAATCCGGCGGCGATCGAGCTCTACGCGGAGCACGGCATCGACCTGGCGGCCGAGCCGCTGGAGATTGCCCTGTGCGCCCAGCACAACAACGGCGGACTGGCGGCCAATCACTGGTGGGAATCGGTCAACGTGAAGCACCTCTTCCCCGTTGGCGAGGTGAACGGCTCCCACGGCGTGTACCGGCCGGGCGGCTCGGCCCTGAACGCGGGCCAGGTCGGCGGCTTTCGCGCGGCCGAGTTCATCGCCGCGCGGTACGCCGATTGGACGATCGACGCGGACTCCGTCCGCCGCGCGGCCGACGAGGCGATCGACGAAATCACCGCGTGGCTCGATCGGTCGAAACGGTCCGACGTCGCGTGGCAAGCGGCGCGGGACGAATTGCAGGCCCGGATGAGTCGGGCCGCGGCGGCGATCCGCTCGCCCGACGCGCTGGCCGACGCCGTCGAGGAAGCCTGGCGTCAGTGCGACCAGATCGAGCGGACCGGCTGCCGCTTCCAAACGCCGGACGAAGCGGCCGAGGCCCTGCGCAACCGCGACCTCGCGCTGGCCCATGCCATGTACTTGGACGCCGTCCGGTTCGCGGTCGCCAGCGGCGTGGGCAGCCGCGGGTCGGCCATCGTCCTCGATCGGGCCGGGCAGCCGATCCATCCCGCGCTGGACGATTCGTGGCGGATCGCGCCGGAAGACCCCTCATTCCGCCAGTGCGTGCAGCAGACGCGCCTGCACGGCCCCCGCGACGTCCGGCACGACTGGATTCCGCGCCGGCCCATCCCGCAAAGCAATCTCTGGTTCGAGACCGCCTGGGCCGCCTTCCGCCGGGGAGAGATCCACGAGGCGTGAGCGAGGGCTGAGTGGCACACAACGCCGTTAACCCTATTTTGGTCTGTTGTGGTTGTTTTTTGTGCAAGTGGATTCCGGAAGCCGTTACCCCGAAGGGGTTTTTTTAAGATAGCCCAGGGTTGCGGCGCGGCCGCTACCCTGGGTCGCCGGGGTGCGTTGCCACGTTCAACCCTGAAAGGGTTGTGCAAGGCGT
>JAFGDS010000089.1 GCA_016931995.1 Pirellulales bacterium | reverse complement strand
AGCGTATGCTATTTCAGGGCTCGCCGGAACGGCTTAGCCCCCAGGGTCGCACGGCCGTAGGCCGTGGGTTTATGACGTACTAAGCACAGGGAGCAACCCCGCCATGGGCATTCGGATGGAAGTCATACAGTTTTTTGACGAATCAAACCGGTCGATTGTCGAGCGGGTTCCGCCCGAGGGGTCGGCCGACATCAAAATCGGCGCGCAGTTGATTGTCCACGAGAACCAGGAGGCGATCTTCTTCCGCGACGGCAAGGCGTTGGACGCCTTTGGCCCCGGCCGGCACACGCTGACCACGGCCAACGTGCCGATCCTCACGCGGCTGCTGACCATCCCGTGGGAGAAATCGCCCTTCCAGTGCCAGGTGTACTTCATCGGCCACCAGACGTTCCTCGACCAGAAGTGGGGTACCCGCCAGCCCATCACCCTGCGCGATCTGGAGTTCGGCATGGTCCGACTGCGGAGCTTCGGCAAATACTCGATGCGCGTGGTCGATGGGCCACTGCTGCTCAACACGCTGGTGGGCACCCAAGGCAAATACACGACCGAGGAGGTCTCGTCGTTCCTCAAGGACATGATCGTCTCGAAGATGACGGACCTGCTCGGCACGCTCAAGGTGAGCATGCTCGACCTGCCGTCGAAGTTCGACGAGATCGGCGGCGCCACGCGCGTCAAGGTGGCCGAGGAGTTCGCCAAGTACGGCCTCGAATTGGTCGACTTCTTCATCGGCGCGATCAGCCCGCCGGAAGAGGTCCAGAAGGCCATCGACGCCCGAAGCGCCATGGGCGCCGTGGGCGACTTGAACGCCTTCATGAAATACCAGGCGGCCAACAGCATGGCGAAGCTGGCCGAGCAGGGGGGCGGGGGGACCGGTTCGGCCATGGGCATGGGCCTGGGCGCCGGATTCGGCATGATGATGCCCGGCATGTTGCAGCAGGCCATGCGGCAAGGCGCCGCGCCCGCGGACGCGGCGGCGCCGGCTGGGGTCGCGGCCGGCGCGATGGCGGCCGGCGCGGCGGGCCCGAGCTTCGACGATCTGGCCCCAGCCGCCCCCACCGATCCCCAGGCCGTGGTCCGCGCCGTCGCGCAGGCGGCCGGCTACACGCTCGACGAGTCGAGCGACGTCTGGCAGGTGACCGTGCCGCTCGGGGCGCTGCGGAAGCAGGTGGTCCGGGTCGAGTTCGGCAAGTCCGACCAGGACGGACACGCGCTGGTGACCTACTGGTCGGTGTGCGGACCCGCGCAACCGCAAAACGCCCTGTCGCTGCTTCGCTACAACACGCGGATGGTCCACGGCGCTTTTGCCGTCCGCCAGGTTCACGGCGCGGACGCGGTGGTGTTGCAGGCGAACCAGATGGCCGACACGCTCGACCCGCTGGACGTTAGCCGCCTGCTCTCGGCCGTCGCCTGGCAAGCCGACAAGGCCGAACAAAAGCTCGTCGGGGGCGACGAAAACTGAGCCGCTTGCGGCTTCGCACGGATCCGTCTCCCGGTGCGCACACGACGCCTCGCTGGAGTTCGCTTGGACGCCCGAACCTGGTCATTGCTGCTCAACTCGTTGATCCTGGCCGCCGGCACGTGCGCCGTGGCCGTGCCGGCCGGCGCGGTGTTGGCTTGGGTGCTCGCGCGGACCGACGCGCCCCTGCGCCGCGCGGGCATCGTCCTGGTGGGCGCCATGTTGCTCGTGCCGCTTTATCTCCAAGCGGCCGCGTGGCAGGCGGGCTTCGGCCAGCAAGGGTGGTGGACGCTCCGCTTCGGCGGGCCCGTCTGGCTCGACGGCTGGCGCGGGGCCATCTGGGTCCACGCCATGGCCGCCATCCCCTGGGTAGTGCTGATCGTCGGCGCGGGCCTCCGCCTGATCGAGCCGGAACTGGAGGAGCAGGCCGCGCTGGACGGCTCGCCCTGGCAGGTGTTCACGCGGGTCACGCTGCCCGGTGCCCTGCCGGCCGTCGGTGTGGCCACCCTCTGGACGACCATCGTCGCGGCCGGCGAGATGACCGTGACCGACCTGTTCGTCGTCCGCACGTACGCCGAAGAGATCTACACGCAGGCCTCGTTGGGAGCCGGACCGGGAGAGCTGGCCCTGGGCATGTTGCCGGGCGTGTTGCTGGTGGCCGCGCTGATTGTGGCCGGCTTGGTGCTCTGCGCGCGGCTGGCCGCGAACCCTCGACCGCCCAGCGTTCGACGCGGCTGGGTCTTTCGCCTCGGCCGGTGGCGTTGGCCCGCGACGGCGATGGTCGGCTTGGCGCTGCTCCTGTTGGTCGGCGTTCCGCTGGGCAGTCTCGTCTACAAGGCGGGCGTGCTGGTTACCCAGACCGAGACCGGCCGGCTGCGGGCGTTTTCGCTCGGCAAGTGCGTCGAAATCGTCGCCGAAAGCCCCTGGCGCTACCGCCGCGAGTTGGGTTGGTCGATGGCCTTGGGTTTGATTGCGGCGACGACCGCCACCGCGGCCGGCGTTGTCCTCGCCTGGCCCGCGCGGCGCGGAGGGCTCCGGGCCGCGCCGGCGGGAATCGTCTCGGCCGCGGCGCTGGCCGTGCCCGGCCCGCTCGTGGGCCTGGGGGTGATCTGGTTGCTCAATCGGCCCGGCTGGCCCATGCTCATCGACCTGTACGATCATTCGCTCCTTGCGCCCGCGTTGGCCCTGTTCGTCCGAGCCCTCGCCCCCGCCACGCTGATCCTGTGGCATGCCTTCCGGACGTTGCCGCGCGAGTTGCTGGACGCGGCGGCGCTGGACGGGGCGGGCCGGCTCGGGCGGCTCGCGCGCGTGGCGATTCCTTGCCGTCGCGCGGCGCTGGGGCTCGCCTGGCTGGTGGCCCTGGCCGTCGCGCTAGGCGATCTGGCCGCCAGCGTCCTGGTCGTTCCGCCCGGCGTCACCACCCTTTCGATCCGCATATTCGGACTGCTCCACTACGGCGTCGAGGATCAGGTGGCGGGCATCTGCCTGGCCCAAATTGCCCTGTTCGTGGCAATCGTGGGGATGGTCGCATATACTGGGAGGTATGGGGTATTCGGCAGGGGTGCGCCCCGTCGCACGAGACAAAACGATGGTTCGTGATCTGCTCAAACTCGCCGCCGCGTGTGTCGGGGCTCTCCTTCTCGTTGGCCCGGCCCTCGCCCTCGAATACGTCGAGGTCGAGCGCGACGGCAAGCGGGTCGAGGTCGCCGGCCGAGTCGTGGTCGAAACCCAGGACGGCGGGCTGATGCTCCAGGCTCGCGACGGCGCGCTCTGGCGGATCCCGCCGAAGGAACTGTTCAGCCGCCGCGCGGACGACGAGCCGTTCGAGCCCTACTCGCGCGAGGAGCTGGCCGCGAAGCTGCTGGCCGACTTGCCCCAGGGCTTCGCCGTGCACAACACGGCGCACTACCTGATCTGCCACGACACGTCCAAGGCCTACGCCCTTTGGTGCGCGTCGCTGTTCGAGCGGCTCTATCAGGCGTTCTCCGGGTTCTGGTCGAACCGCGGGTTCAAACTCCAGGAGCCCGAGTTCCCGTTGGTGGCCATCGTGTTCGCCGATCGCCAGGCGTACGCCGCGTTTGCCCGGGACGAACTGGGCGACGCCGCCGGGGCGATCGTCGGCTATTACAGCCTGGACACGAATCGGATCACGATGTACGACCTGACGGGCATCTCGGGGTTGAATCCCGGGGGGCGCGGGCGGGGCGCGTCGGCCGAGATCGCCCGCGTGTTGGCCCAGCCGCAGGCCGCCGCCACCACGGCGACGATCGTGCACGAAGCCACGCACCAGATCGCCTACAACTGCGGCCTGCACACGCGGCACGGCGACTGCCCGCTGTGGTTCAGCGAGGGCGTGGCCATGTTTTTCGAGACGCCCGATCCGCGCAACGCCAAGGGCTGGCGCACGATCGGCGGGGTGAACCCGCCGCGTCTGGCCCAGTTTCGGCAGTACGCGGCGCGGCGCCCGGCCAACTCGCTGGTGACCCTTCTCTCCGACGACGCGCGGCTGCGCAACACCGGCACGGCCCTGGACGCCTACGCCGAGAGCTGGGCGTTGACTTACTTCCTCCTGCAGCATCGCGGCAAGCAGACGGTCGCCTACCTCGACAAGCTCCGCCCAAAAAAGCCCCTGATCTGGGACACCCCCCAAACCCGCCTCGAGGAATTCACCGACGTCTTCGGCGATCTGGAGACGCTGGACCGGGATTTCTTGAGGTTTGTGGAGCGGTTGCGGTGAGGAGCGGCGATTGGGCGAACGCGTAATTGGACTCATCCCAGAACCCGGGCCAGTCTTGCGAGATAATGACTAATTTGTGTTCCTATTGCACAACGAGGAAGGTCGGCGCATGTTGAAAACGAATGCATGGTTGTCTCTCGGCGCAACGGTTCTGTTGGCTCTTCTTTCGGCGAACGCCCGTGGCCAAGACCCGCGGATGTGTTTTCCGCAACCGGAGCCGGGGCCGGCCGCGCTGCCGGCGCGCAGCGTTTTTCCGCGCGACCCCATGTCGGATCTGACGCGATCGCAGGACTACTCGGCCTCGCGCGCCAGTTCGTATCAACCCCAGGGCGGCCCTCGCGACAACATTTATGTTCCCCCGACGGGCGAAGAAGTCACGTTGGCCGATATCCAGGGTCCAGGCGCGATCACCCACATTTGGACGACCCAGCGCTGCGGAGGACGCGACCTGGTGATTCGGATCTATTGGGAAGGCAACGCGCATCCGAGCGTCGAGGCGCCGATCGGGGATTTCTTTGGCGTGGCCATGGGCGTGAACGCGCCGATGCGGAGCGTTCCCATCCAGGTCACCTCGGAGGGACGATCCCGAAACTGCTGGTGGAACATGCCGTTTAACAAGTCGGCCCGGGTGACCGTCGCCGCCACGGAGACGCTGAAGAACCGCGACGGCAAGGAGGACGACGGGGCATTGTATTACTACATCGACTACCGCGTTTACCCGAAGCCGATCCCCGACATCCACTATTTCCACTCCCGCTTCATCGAGACGGATCCGCCCGCGCGGGGCAAGCCCGTCACGCTGGTCGAGGCCGAAGGCGACGGGCATTTCGTCGGCGTCGTGTTGGGCTCGCGGAACCGGGTGGGCGGCTGGTTCGGCGAGGGCGACGACATCGTCACCGTCGACGGCAAGGTGGCCATGTTGGGCACGGGAACCGAGGACTACTTCTGCAACGCGTGGGGGCTGGACCAGCCGTTCAGCTCGCTCTATCACGGCGCTCCGGTCATGGAAGGATACAAACCGGGACATCGGCTGAGTGTCTATCGTTTTCACATCCTCGATCCGGTGCCGTTCCGGAAGAGCTTCAAGCTGGAGATCGAGCACTGGCCGTGGATCAGCCCCATTCCGAATTCGGGCCGCGACTACTACTCCAGCCTCGGCTTCTGGTATCAGAAGACCGTGCACCGTCCGTGGCTGCGGCTTGCGCGGATCGTGTCGAACGGCCCGTGGGACCCGGACAAGGGACGTTGGCACGTGAGCGGCGCCCTGGAAGCCGAGGATCTCGAAGTCCTCTCGTCGGCGAGCAGCGCCCAGGGTAATCCGCGGCCAGGCGCGAGGGAAGTCAAGCCGAACCTGAGCGGCGATCGCATGCTGGTGTTCGACTCGGGCGGCGACGGACAATTCTCGTTGGCGGTTCCGGCCGAGATGGAGGGCCGCTATACGGTCAAGGTGTACTACCCTCGGGCGCCGGAGTTCGGCGTCGTCGGCCTGGCGGTGAATGGGACGCCCGTTGGCGAGCCGGTCGACACCTATCTGCGAAAGAACGATTTGAGCCGTCCCCTCTGGCCGGCGAGAGTCCACGGCTTCCCCGGCGTGGCGTTGAAAAAGGGCCGCAACGAATTCACGTTCTCGGTGAAGGACAAAAACCAACGCGCCACCGGTTACCAGGTCGGGCTGGACTGCATCGTGCTCGAAAAAGAGAAGTAACAAGGCAGAGAAGGCGTGGAGGATAGGGCACACGGTGAAGGTCGCCCGAAGGTGTCTCCGTCCCCGTCACTCGGCACAAGCCAACTGCGTCCCGGCTGCAGCTTCTCCTGAAAGCCCGAATACCCTAATCTCTAAAATCCACCCCCCTCATGCAGGACGACAATCCACACGTCTCAGCCGTGTCCCGGTTTCGGTTTTCACCCTGGTTCCGATACGTGCGCTAGCGCCTTCACGTCCGGCGGCATTGGCGGGCCCCGTTGCGGACTTGAAAAAGCGCACTCACGTGCTTGACATCTGACTGCGCCTTCCCGATAATCAGAAAGGTTGGCGGAAACGACCGACCGCCGGTTCTAGCCTCCCGATCGGGCAAGCCATCTTCTGACGCATTTCTTTGCGAGCCCCGATCCCTGTGATCCGTCTGTGTCCATTGGGCACCGTCCTGTGGCCCGGCGGGCTTTGCCCTGGCGGGACCCTTTGTAGTGGGCTCGTATCGGACAAAGGAGGCAGGAGTTATGGCTCTTTCGAAGAAGACGAAGCAAGACTCGCCCATTCCATACAACTGGCCAGAAGGACAGTTCGTCGACGTGCTGAATTATGCCTTGACCGACAACGAAATCGAGGCCTTCCACGTAGCATTGAGGGACGACCCCTACGACGCGGACCCGAGGAAGGGCATGGACAAAGCGGGTGCCCTTGTGGGAAAGGCGCTTGCCCGCGTGCTCAAACAGGCGATTGAGGAGGCGCTGGAACTCAGTGGGCACCGATCCACGGCTGCGGAAGTGCGCCGGGAGTGCGCGGCGTGTCGCGAGAAGTTGGCCATGCTCCTCGAACGGATCCACGCAGATGATGTGCTGCGGGTGTTGCAGCCGCACGGCAAATTTTGGAGGCAATACGACGAGGACCTTTCTGAGAAGAAACGGATCGCCAAGCACGTCGTTGCGACCTTTGTAAAGGGGAAAAACATCCGTTGCTTCTTGCAGGCAAGCACCATGGCGGTCACGATCGCGGAGGCCATCGCGGAATCGGACCTCACGGAGATGTTGATTCACACGAACAGTGTATTCGTGCCGGCCGTTCTGCTCCGCGATCACATGCGGCGTTCTGTCTATGCGTTCTGCGGCGGCGTCTACGATGAACTGTGCGGGGGCTGGCTCTACGGCGAGAACGACACGCAAGCGGAAACTGAATTACGTGGCCTGTTTCGCCGAGACTTACAGAAGCTCGACACCGCGTTCGTTATGCCCAGGATCGTGTCCCCCAATGGAATCATCTACTACCGGGATCGCGACGCGCAACGGCTCGTGGGAGCGATGGTGGCCGAATCGCCGCAGATCTGCGTGCTTGCCGTCGGAAACCGGGTGCGCGGCAACCTCTCCAGCAACGAGGCGCGGGATTGGTGCGACGTGCCTCTCCCACTGGCGGACTCGAACAGGAAGATCTTCTTGATCTCCGCCGGCACACCTGCTCAACCGGTCATGCGCCCCGAACAGTGGAAGGAACTCCATGTGGCTTTCAAGCAACAGGGTTTCTTGACCACGTGGCTTGACGATTTGCAGAACACCTGATTATCCCGTCAACGACTCTGCGGTGGGCCGTTTGCCCGCCAAGGGTCCCTCCGGCTTGGCCACGCACGCCAACTTCTACGGCCCCCTTTGTCGGTCGCACACGAAGATTCCCATCCTCTCTGATCCCGTCCCCTTGATCTCCCACCCCCTTTGATCTGGACGGATGCCCCACCGCTCTCGGAGATGTGGGGTCTACTCTGCCCATCCGGTGCGCGCCATCTCATCCGAGGGCTGCCTTTTCCGCCGCCGCGTACCTTCAGTCACCCCCCCATGGGTGGACCTACTGTCGGGGCGCGGTGTTGGCGCGCCGGGGCTCCAACTTCTCGCCGCAGGGGCAACACCACGGGCGCGGTGCTCGGCTTGCGAAAAAACAGGGAACCGTAACCGCCCAACGCGCGTCGAACCACCGCCGCATCCCGTCATCGTCGCGTGGATGAGGCATCGGGAACTGGAAGGCGTCCATGACGACGCCAGGTAAAAAAAGCGAAAACGCCATTGACGGACATCCCCGCAGCTCCGGGCGTCGTCGTACCTCCGCTACTTGGATTCCTCCCGCAGCGGGCGACGGACGCATTACCCCGCGCGAACCGGCATCCCGCGGAATCGGCACCCTGGAGGCGAAAAGAAAAAAAGACAAAGAAAGACGGGATTGCGGCGAACTAATACACGAAGGTCAATGACCTTAAATGCCAGGGCTCTCTGGGAATCTTGGGAAGATCTCTCCCTCTTTGGAATGGACGTCCTTTTCAGAATAGATATCAAGTGTGAGGCAGCTTACGTGGGGGAAAGACGCTGGTGGATTGCCTTTGCCGCGGAAACGCATTTCTTGGGGGCGCCTTTGGGGGGTGTTGACGTCGGGTTGCCTGGTGCGGTAAACTGTCGCTCGGAATTCGGCGCAGAGTGCCTCGCTTCGTCGTTCAGTGCGTGTGTTTCTTGTTTTGCACCTGGGAGGCGGGCAGGTATGAAGAGGCAATGGGGCGCGTCCCCGGGGCGGCGCGACGCCCCTCGGGACGCACCTGACGGTATGCTCGCGCGCTCCGCCGTGGCGACTCGTCACCGCGGGCTCGACGAACGCCGCGATCGACGCTTTCCGGCGTTGCGTTTCACGGGCGGGGAGAGTTCCGTGGGGACTTCTCCTTATCTTTCTCGCGTCGCCTGTCTTCTCGGCGATCTTCCCGCGTGCCCTATTGCGCGAAGAACGTCCGGCGTCCGCCATGCCGTGGGACCGACCGAACGGCGCCGCGACGTGGCGCCGTTTGCCGCCCTCTCGTCACGAACACAACCGGTCCTTTTTTTGGAAGGAGCGCGGTGATGAAGCACCCTGTCGCAATAAGCTTTGTGGTGGTTTCCTTGCTGATGATGGCGCCGACGTCGCGCGCCGACGTCGTCAAGGGATTCACGTCCCACTGGTACGAGGACCAGGAGACCGGGCTGAACTTGCCGTTCCGCCTGTTCACGCCGCTGGGTTACGAGGAGGAACCGGACAGGCAGTATCCGCTGATCCTGTTCCTTCACGGGGCGGGCGAAAGCGGCACGAACAACACCTCGCAGATCAACGCCAACATCGACAATCTCCTGGCTCACGCCAAGAGGGATCAATATGCCGCGTTCATCCTCGCGCCGCAAACGGATTCAGGCTGGCTGACCTACGGCGACGAGTATTCTGAGGCGACCGGCGCGACGATGTCCGTTGTCGATCTGCTCGTCGAGTATTACCGCATCGACCCGAGGCGGCTGTACGTCACCGGCCTGTCGATGGGCGGCGGGGGAACCTGGGACGTCATCGGCAAGCGTCCCAACTTCTTCGCCGCGGCCATCCCCATTTGCGGCTACGGCGACACCTCTCAGGCCGTGAACATGGTCAACCAGCCCATCTGGGCGTTTCACGCGGCCAACGACGGCACCGTCTCGGTCGAGTACACCCGCGAAATGATCGCCGCGGTCCGCGACGCCGGCGGCGATCCGCTCTACACGGAGTACACCTCGGGCGGGCACGGCATCTGGGGCCAGGTGTACGCCGCGGACGCGCATTACAATTGGATGTTCAGTCAAGTGCTTCCCACCGGAGGCCCTCCGGTCGCCGAGGTGAACTACTACTATCTCGACGAAGACGGGACCCTCGCCGTGGAGCCCGCATACGGCGTTCTGAGCGACGACGCCGATCCGGACGGCGATCCGCTCACGGCCGTTCGGTATTCCTTCTCCCAACCCGAGCACGGCGCGCTCTCGCTGCGCGACGACGGCTCGTTCGAGTACACGCCCGAGGAAAACTTCTTCGGCACGGACGCCTTCGGCTACCAGGCCTTTGACGGCGTTCTTTATTCCCCCGTCACCACGGTCTATCTGGAGGTCGCCTCGGTGAACGACGCGCCGGTGGCCATGGCGGATTCCTACGAAATCGACGAGAGCGGGCGAGTCATCGACGCGAGCGAGGGGGTTCTCGCCAACGACCTGGACGTCGAGACTCCCGAGGGACTTCTCGCCGTTCTCGATTCCGACGTCTCGCACGGAGTGCTCTGGCTGGACGACGTCGGCTCGTTCCGCTACGTGCCCGATGAAGATTACTACGGGCGGGACTCCTTCACCTATCTGGCGTTCGACGGCGAGGATTACTCCGAACCGACGTCCGTCTTGATTCGCGTGGCCTCGTCCGTGAAGATTCCCGGCGACGCCAACGGCGACGGCCGGATCACCGGCGCGGACGCCGCCATCGTCGCCGCCCATTGGCTCGACACGGTCGGCGACGGCGTTTATGACGGCGACTTCAACGGCGACACGGTCGTGGACGACCTGGATCTGGCGATTCTGGCGGCCAACTGGCCGTCGCCCGGCAACGGCGCCGTGCCCGAACCAGCCACGACGTGCCTACTTGTCATCGGTTTGCTGACGACCCTTTGCGGCAGAACGTGGGCCAAGCGGTCTGGTCGGTTGGGTCGCGCGTGGCGGCTGCCGCGGCGCGCCCCGGGCGTCGCGTCCGCGCGGAGCCGGGCGAAGCGGCCCGCTCGTTCGGCGGCGAGGTCGTTGGGCGACCACGGTGGTCATCGCCTTCGCGTCGAACCGCTCGAGGACCGGCGGATGTTGACGATCTACCTCGTCGACTCGCTGGACGACACGGTCCTGGACGACGGCCTGACCACGCTTCGCGAGGCGATGACGGCCGCCGACGGTAATGCGGCGCTGTGGGACGGCGCCATTCCGGCCGGCAGCGACGTGGACGTCGATACGATCCAATTCGACCCTACCCTGTTCACCGACGGCGCCAATCCCGCGCCGGGCATTATCACGCTCGCGCTGGATCGCGGGGCCTTATCGATCAACGATCCGGCCGGCCTCGATATCCAAGGCCCTGGCGCCGAGCTGCTCTCGATCGACGCCCAACATGCCAGCCAGATCCTCGTGGTGAATTACGGCGCCCGGGGCAGCCTGTCCGACCTGGCGCTGGTCAACGGCTCGGCGGACTCCGGCGGTGGAGTCCAAAACTCGGGCACGCTTTCGATCGTCCGCGCGACAATCTCGGGTAATTCCGCGACAAATCCAGAGTATGCCTACGGCGGGGCAATCCGCAACTTCGGCGATCTATCGATCGCCAACTCGACCATCTCGGACAATCGCACCCTAGGTTCCTACGGCATCGGCGGCGCCATCTATAACGGGGGCACGCTCACGATCGCCGATTCCACCATCTCGGACAACGCCACGGCAAACTCTTACTATGGCATTGGCGGGGCGATCTACAATTACGGCGAGATCTCCATCGCCGGTTCGACCCTTTCCGGAAACTCCACGGACTGCACGGAATACGGCATCGGCGGGGCAATCTACAGCTACGGCGCCCTCTCCATCACCGGCTCCACCATCACGGACAATGCCTCGGCAGGCGGCTTCATCGCTTACGGAGGCGCGATCTACAGCGGTGGGACGCTTTCCATCGGCAATTCGACAATCTCGCGCAATTCGGCCGCCGCCGACGAATACTACGCCTACGGCGGCGGAATCTACAACGACGGCGAATTCCAACTCGCCGGGTCAACAATTTTGGATAACGTCGCGACGGGACGCTACTACGCCTACGGCGGAGGCGTCTACAGCTCTGGCAACTTCTCCCTCGCCGGTTCCACGATCTCGGGCAACAGCGTCACCAGCACCGGCGCCGACGACTACGACGAGTACGGCGCCTACGGAGGGGGAGTGTGCAGCAACGGCACGCTCGCCGTGGTCGACTCCACCGTCGCGGGGAATCTCGCGACCAGCTCCAGCAACGCCTACGGCGGGGGCGTCTACAGCGACGGCGCGTTCTCCGTCCTCGGCTCCCTCTTCTTGGAAAACTCGGCGACGGCCTCCTTCCAGGCGCGCGGCGGCGGGATCCACAACGTCGGAACGCTCGACCTGGATCAGTCCACCGTCTCGGGCAATTCGGCGACCAGCTCTTCCCACTACGCCTTCGGCGGCGGCGTCTGCAACGAAGGCACGCTCGCCATCGTCGAATCCACCGTCTCCAACAACACGCTGGCGATCTCCGGGGGCGGCGTCCAATGCGGCGGCGCCGGAATCTGCAACGCCGATGGCGAGACAACCCTCAATGGCTCCGTCGTTTCCGGCAACACGACCACCGGGACAGCCAGCCACGGCGGCGGAATCGGCAACATCAACGGCACGACGACCGTCAGCGATTCGCTCGTGGCAAACAACTCGACCTCCGGAGTGTCGAGCTACGGCGGCGGCATCTACGTCCTTGCGGGGACCGTGACCGTCGCGCGTTCGACCCTCTCGGAAAACCATGGGTACCTCGGCGGCGCGGCGTACAGCGAAGGTACCCTCATCGTCAGCCATTCGACGATCGCGGGCAATCTCGCCAACGCCGCCGGCGGGCTGTGCAACTACGGCGACCTCACGGTCGCCAGCTCCACGGTCTCCGGCAATTCGACCACCACGGGCGTGGGCGGCGGAATCGTCACCGCCTTCCGCAATCTACCTTCCAAACTCTCCGTGGTGAACTCGACCATCTCGGGCAATTCGGCCACCAGCGGAAGCGGAGTCTTCGCGTCCGGCGGCAAAAGCGCCGCGTCCATCGTCAACTCCACCATCACGGCGAACTCGACCACCACGGCCAACGGCGCCATCCACGTCGCCTCCAGCGCGACGGTGCTGCTGCACAATACGGTCGTGGCCGGAAATGCCGGCGGCAACGGGGCGCAGATATTCGGGAACGTATCCGCGAGCAGCTCCCACAACGTGATCGGCACGTCCACCGGCCTGTCCGGCGTCGCCGACGGCGTCAACGGCAACCAGATCGGCGCCGCCGACGCGCCGATCGACCCCATGCTCGGACCGCTGGCGGATAACGGCGGCCCGACGTGGACCCACGCCCCCTTGCCCGGCAGTCCCGTGATCGACGCCGGCGACGACGTGCTGGCGATCGACGCGCAAGGCGCGTCGCTGCGCGTGGATCAACGGGGTTATCTCCGCCGGTTTGGCCCCGTCGACGTCGGCGCCGTCGAGGATCAGCCTCCCGGCGTGCCGGTGGCCTACGGCGACGGCTTCGCCGTCAACCAGGACGCGTCGGCGGTGCTCGACGTGTTGGTCAACGACTTCTGCAGCGGCGGATGCTCCATGGTCGTTCAGCTCGTCGGCGCCCCCTCCCACGGGACGCTCCAGAGCAATCCCGACGGGACGTTGACCTACACGCCCGATGCCGCGTTCTGGGGCGTGGACACGTTCTCCTACCGAGCGGTCAACGAGCCTTGGGCCTCGGACGTCGTCGACGTGGTGATCTCGGTCATTTCATCCACGAGCATCGTTGTGACCACGGCGGAGGACGGGATCGACGGCGATCTCTCGCCCGAGGACGTCAGTCTCCGCGAGGCGCTCGAAATGGCCTCGCCGGGCGCGGTCATCCAGTTCTCCGCCGGCCTGATGGACCAGGTCATCCGGCTGAACGCCGCCGATGGCCCCTTGGCCGCGTCGGACGTGCAAATCGTCGGCCTTGGCGCGGAACACCTCACTATCGACGGCGGCGGCCGGTGCCGCGTGTTTGAGGTCGACGGCGCGTCGCTCATCGCCCACCTTTCGATCACTGGCGGCTTGAACAGCGGGGTCTACGTCGCCAGCGACGCCACGTTGACCGTGGACAACTGCGTCATCTCGGGTAACGTGTCCTTCGGCGGGTCCGGCATCTTCAACAACGGCGGAACGGTCGCCGTCGTCGACTCCCGCGTCGCGAACAACGCCGTCACCAGCTACGCCTTCACCGGCGGCGGAGGCATCCTGAACCGGGGCGACATGACCATCACCCGCTCCGTCATTTCGCAGAACTCGGCGCGAACCGCCACGACGGGCGCCGATCCCGGCAACCGCGGCGGCGGAATCCTCAATGAGGGAACCCTCGCGATCGTGGATTCGACGATTTCCTACAACGACGCCGGCTACACGGGCGGAGGCATTGCCAACGTCGGCGGCTCGTTGACCGTCGTCGGGTGCGATTTCCAGAGCAACTCGGCCGACTATCTCGGCGGCGCCTTGGACAACAACTCCGACCGCGGCGCCGACGTGAGCGATTCTTCCTTCTCCGGCAACGTGGCCGGAACGACCGGCGGCGGCGCCATTGCCGTTAGCGCCGGCGAAGTCACCCTCACCCGATCCGTGCTCGACGGCAATCTCGTCACCGGCGCCAGCGCCTGCGGCGGGGCAATCTATTGCGTCGCCGGCTCGCTGACCGTCGTGCAGTCGACCATCTCAGGCAATACGGCCGTCCAATTCGGCGGAGGGATCTTCGCCGCCGCGAGCGGTGTCGCGGTGACCGTAAGAAACTCGACGATCGCGGGCAACGTCGCCTCGCGCGGCGGCGGTCTGGCCAACGTCTCGGGAGCCGTCGTCGCCAATTCGATCCTCGCGTTGAACCAGGCGGCGTCCGACGCCGACTTCTTCGGCACGCTGCACGCCAGCAGCGGATACAACCTGATCGGCGAGGATCCGCTCTTCGCGCGCAATCCCGGGCCGGGCGACGGGCGCGGCGACCTGCGCCTGCGCCGCGGCAGCCCCGCGATCAACGCCGGCGGCAACGCCCTGGCGCTCGATGCGCAGGGCGATCCCTTGACAACCGACCTGGACGCCCTTCCCCGCTTCGTCAGCGGCGTGGTGGATCTCGGCCCCTATGAGTTCCAAAGCGCGCTGTTCGTGGTGGACAGCCTCGAGGACGCGGTGGCCGACGACGGTTTTCTGACGCTGCGCGAAGCCCTGCAGGCGGCCAACGCGAACGCGTCTCTTTGGGACGGCGACGTTCCAGCCGGCAGCGCCATTGCGACCGACATCATCACATTCGATCCGGCGTTGTTTACCGACGGAGTCGCCCTCGTGCCCGGGCGGATCACTCTTGGCGGCGCGCAACTGGAGATTCTCGACGACGTCCGGATCGAAGGTCCGGGCGCCGAATTGCTGGCGATCGACGCGAACGCTCAAAGCCGCGCGTTCTTCGTGGGCGCGGGCCTCGAAGCGTCGTTGTCGGACCTCACCGTCACCGGCGGCCGCGTCGTGGATTCCGACGGGGGCGACGACGTCGCGTTCCTCGGCGGTGGCGTGTTCAACCTGGGCGCGCTGACCCTGAGCGGCCTGAGCGTCTCCGGCAACTCCGCCAACGCCGGCGGCGGAATCTACAGCGGCCAGGGCTCGTTGACGGTTGTGCATTCGACCCTCTCGGGCAATTCGTGCCAACTCGGAGGCGGCGGTCTTCTCGCCGACGATGGCGCCGCGATCGTCAGCGACTCGACCTTCTCGGGCAACTCGGCCAACTCGGGCGGCGCCGTCCTCGTTCGCGGCGGCAACGCCGAGCTTCACCAGTGCGTCATCGTCGGTAACTCCGCCGTTCAATCCGGCGGCGCCATTTTCGTCCAAGGAGACAGCGCGCTATCGGTGGCCAACTCCACGATCGTCGGCAATTCGGCCAACTCGGGCGGCGGTCTCCACGCCGCCGGAGGCGCCGCGACCATCACCAATTCGATCGTGGCGGGCAATTTCGCCGAGGCCAACGGCGGCGGCCTCCTCGCGACCGCGGGCGCGCTGACGCTCACCAACGCGACCGTGGCGGCCAACGTGGCGGGCGATGAAGGTGGAGGAGTCCATGTCGCCGGCGGGACGCTTGTCGCGGCGAACACCATTCTCGCCCTGAACCAGGCGCCGTCCGGCGCCGATCTCCGCGGCATTATAGGGCCCGGCGGCGGCGCCGTGCTTCTCGGCGCCAACCCCGGCTTCCTCCGCAACCCGTCGCCGGGCGGCGACGGCGCGTGGGGAACGCCCGACGACGACTACGGAAACCTGCGTCTGCGGAGCGACAGCCTAGCCTTGAACGCCGGCGCCAACGCCCTGGCCGTCGATGCCCAGGGCAATCCGCTCGAAACCGACCGCGACGGCAACCCGCGGATCCTCTACGGCGCCGTGGATCTCGGCGCGTACGAATGCCCTCTGGCGGCCGACGCGAATATCGACGGCGTGGTCGACCGCCTGGACGCCGCGATTCTCGCGGCCCATTGGCTCATGTGCGCCGGCGCGACCTGGGCCGACGCCGATTTCAACGGTGACGGGTGTGTCGACGACCTGGACGCGGCGATCCTGGCCGCCAATTGGCAGGCGCGCGTCAGCCAGCCCGCGCCCGAGGCCCTGGCAGAGCCCCCGCTCGAACCCGGCTCGCGATTCATCGGCCCGAGACAACTGTCCAGCCAGGGCGCCGCGGCGCGACGACTTGAGCCGTTGCGTCTCGGCCCGTCGCAAAGCGTCGCCGACCAGGTCGTCGCGGCGGCAAACGCAATCGAAAATCGAGAGGCTCCCTCCGCCGTTTCTCGACACCAAATCATCGACGAGTTGTTTTCCACGGCGAAGTGGGATCCCAAACTCCCGAGAGTCTCGGATCCCGGGCCAATCGAGACGGCCGAACTGGCGGTCTCGCGGCTGCTTCTGTCTTGCGACGACGCCGTGCCACAACGCCGCGGGCGGGAGCGCGTCCCGCGGTCGGTGTGGCGCGACCGCGAGGGATCGCTTGCCGACGTTATTTCCACCACTTGACGCGAGACATTTTTGGTGGTTCAATGCCGACAATCCCGCGGGATTCGCGCGACTCTTCTTGAATCGCCCGTGTCATGGACGTGCGATCCCTGCTGCTTGCCGGCAAGGGTTTTACCCTTTCCCGAAGGGGTGTTTTGTCGCATATTTGGTGGATGTTGCACGGGGGGGCGTAAGGGGGGCCGGCGGATGGCTCGCCGGCATGAAGCACCCTCGGCAACCACCATCCGAATGATCTGCCAGGCACGGCCTGACTTACGGAGCCGCCATGAATCGTTTTGCCCATTCGTGTGGCGTCGTCCTGACCGTGGCGGCGATCGGGACGTTCGGTTTCACGGCCGCCGCGCCGGCCCAGCGGGCGACGACGTTCGAGGACGCGCGAAACCAGATGGTCGATACGGAAATCGTGGACGCCGGCGTCAAGGATCCGCGGGTGATCCAGGCGCTGCGCGCTGCGCCGCGTCACGAGTTCGTCCCGCCCGACCAGCGCCGCTACGCCTACTTCGACATGGCGTTGCCCATCGGCAATCAGCAGACCATCTCGGCGCCGTTCGTCGTGGCCTACATGACCGAGCAGATCGATCCGAAGCCGGATGACTCGGTGCTCGAGATTGGCACGGGCAGCGGCTACCAGGCCGCGGTCCTCAGTCCGCTGGTGAAGGACGTATACACGATCGAGATCGTCGAGCCGCTCGGGCGCCGGGCGGCGCAGGTATTGCGGAAGCTTAAGTACGACAACGTTCACTGCAAGATCGGCGACGGCTACCAAGGCTGGCCGGAGCACGCGCCGTTCGACAAGATCATTGTCACCTGCTCGCCCGAGGCCATTCCGCCCGCGCTGGCCGATCAGCTCAAGGAGGGCGGCCGGATGGTCATTCCCATCGGCCAGCGCTACCAGCAGACGCTCCTGTTGGTGACGAAGAAGGACGGCGAACTGGTCCGCGAGCGGCTCCTGCCGATCCTTTTCGTCCCCATGACGGGCACGGCGGAGTCCGAGCGCAAGGTGCAACCGGACCCCGCCCATCCCGCCCTGGAAAACGGCGACTTCGAACAATCCATCGCCGACGAGCCGACCCGGCCAGCCGGCTGGCACTACCAGCGACAGCTTGAGCGGGTCGAAGCGGCCGACGCTCCCTCGGGCGGGCACGTCGCGCGGTTTGCCAACGACGAGCGAGGCCGTTCCGCCCGCGCCCTGCAAGGGCTGGCCATCGACGGCCGTAAAGTGCCGCGCATCCTCATCTCGATGCGGGTCCGGGGCCGCGACATCCGGCCCGGGCCGCTGGCCTATCAGGTGGCCGGCCTGGCCATCACGTTCTACGACGCCAACCGCCAGCCGCTGGGGGAGGACCAGATTGGCCCCTGGCAAGGCACGTTCGCGTGGCGCCGCGAGGCCCGCGTCATCCCCGTTCCGCCCGCCGCCCGCGAGGCCATGGTCCGCATCGGCCTGTTCGGCGCCACCGGCCAGTTGGAGATCGACCAACTCGAACTGAAGCCCGCGCCGGGCCGCCCTTGACCCTGCCTCGGGCCATCGGCCCATCGGAAACGTCCACTCCGGAGGTGCGTCGTGAACCAGAAGCTCGTTTCGATCCTCTCGGCGGCCGCGTTCGTCTGGTTGGACTTCGGAGGCGCGGCCGCGCTGGCCGACGGGCCCGAGGAGGCGGCCCGCGGGCTGCTCCGCCGCGTGCTCCCCGCCCACGACGGCGATTTCGTCTTCGAGACGATCGCGGCCGACGGCGGTTCCGACGTTTTCGAGGTGGAAAGCGTCCATGGCAAGATCGTCCTCCGCGGGAACAACGGCGTCGCGATGGCCTCGGGCCTGAACTGGTATCTGAAGCATCGGTGCCATTGCCATTTGTCGTTCCGCGGCGATCAGCTCGCGCTGCCCGATCCCTTGCCGGCCGTCGAGCGCAAGGTCCGCCGGGCGAGCCCTCACCGGTATCGCTACTTCTTCAACTACTGCGCGTTCAGCTACACCATGGCCTGGTGGGACTGGGCGCGGTGGGAACGGATGATCGACTGGATGGCCCTGCACGGCGTGAACATGCCGCTGGCGGTCACCGGCCAGGAAGCCGTCTGGCGGAACGTGTGCCGCCGCTTTGGGCTTAGCGACGAGCAGATCCAGGAATTCTTCGTCGGGCCGGCGTATTTGCCATTTGGATGGATGGGCTGCATCGACGGTTGGTGCGGCCCGCTGCCCGACGGTTGGATCAACGCGCACGTCGATTTGGAGAAAAAGATCGTCGCCCGCGAGCGGGAACTCGGCATGACGCCGGTCCTGCAAGGGTTCACCGGCCACGTCCCCGCCGGATTCAAGGAGAAGTTCCCTGGCGCCAAGTTCGGCCAACTTGCCGGCTGGAGCGGCTTTCGTCCAGGGACGCACTTCGTGGAACCCATGGATCCGCTGTTCGCCGAGGTCGGCAAGGCGTTCGTCGAGGAGCAGACGCGGCTGTTTGGCACGGACCACCTTTACGCCGCCGACACGTTCATCGAGATGCGGCCACCCAGCGACGATCCGGCGTTTCTCGCCTCGCTGGGCAAGGCCATCCATGGCGCGATGCAGGCGGCCGATCCGGAGGCCATTTGGGTGATGCAGGGGTGGATCTTCCTCAGCGAAAAGGACTTCTGGAAACCGCCCCAGGCCAAGGCGCTCTTCGGGGCCGTGCCGGACGACCGGATGATCCTGCTCGATCTCTACTGCGAGGCGAACCCCGTTTGGCAGCGGACGGAAGCCTTCCACGGCAAACCGTGGATCTGGTGCGTTCTGCACAATTTCGGCGGCAAGGTGGGCCTTTACGGCGGAACGGATCGCATCGCGAAGAACCTCGACGAGGCCATGACCAGCCCGAGCCGCGGCAAGCTATCGGGCATTGGCATGACCATGGAGGGCTTCGGCTACAATCCGGTGGTGTACGACCTGGTGACGGACATGACGTGGCGCGGGCGCGTGCCGGCGCTGGACGGCTGGTTTCGCGATTTCGTCCATCGCCGCTACGGCCGCGAGAACGAAAGAGCCCTCCAGGCGTGGCGGCTCCTGGAAGAGACGGTTTATCGCCAGACTTCGTACACGGGCACGAGCATTTGCGGCCGGCCGGGACTGCCGGTCAACCGCACGTGGGTGAACCGGCCCGCCCGCTTCGATCGCGGCAAATTATTGTACGCGTGGAGTCTCCTGCTCGACTGCCGCGACGAGCTGGGCGGGCTCGACACGTATCGGTACGACGTCGTACACCTGGGCCGCGAGAACATGGCCGTGCTGGCCGACGATCTGGCGGCCGACATGATGGCCGCGTTCGAGGCAAAGGACCGCGAGGCGTTTGCCGCGAATAGCCGGGAGTACATCGAGCTGATCCGCGACGTGGACGAACTGCTGGCCACGCGGCCGGAGTTCCTGCTGGGCGCATGGCTGGCCGACGCCCGGCGATGGGGCGCCACCGACGCGGATCGCCGCCACTGCGAGCACAACGCCCGCAGGCTCATTACGCTCTGGGGACCCGCCGACAGCGGGCTGCACGAATACGCCCATCGGCAGTGGGCCGGGCTCGTGCGCGGATTTTACCTGCGCCGCTGGGAGCAGTTCATCGAGCGGTTGGATCAGTCGCTCGCCAAGAACGAGCCGCTGGACGCGAAGCAGTTCGATGCGGACATCCGGGCGTGGGAAGAGCGGTGGGTGCACGAAAACGAATCCTACCCGGCGACGCCCCAAGGCGATCCTGTGGAGGTCAGTCTCCAGATGTGGGAGAAGTACGGCGCCCGGGCGGCCAATCCGCCCGCGCCCCCTCCCGCCCCGGGTGGTGGCGGGTAGAATGGACCTTTGCGTGCGGGGGAACTGGCCGAGGCGCATGCCGAGGCAAATAGAGGAGCGGTCGAAGCCGTCTCCCGAGCAATCCCTTGACGTTGAGGTACTCCCACGATGATGCGATCGCAAAAGCGGCTCCTCGGGCATTCTTCCATCCTCGTCGCGGCCATTGTCGCGGGTTTGGCGGTCGGACCCGCGCGGGCCGAACCGGCGCCCCAAGGCGACCAGCGCAAGCCGAAAAGCGAGGCCGAGCTGCGCGCGTGGATGGAGAACATGGTGTGGTACCACGGTTTCGACCGCGCGGAGATCCAGGCGGCCACCGGTTTGTCGGAACAGGAAATCGACGACGCGCTGTCTCGATTGGGCGAAAAGAAGGACGTCCGGCAAACGTCCGACGACTGGAGGAAGGCGCCCCACGCATTCGTGCCGCGGGTGTTTCCCTGGCCGGGCGGACGCGCCGTGAGCAATTGGGTCGAGCTCGATTTCACCCGCCAGCGGGAAACGAAGTTCACCGTTTTCACTCCATGGGACCCGACGAGCTACGTCGTGCTCGACGTGCCGGAGGCGATCTGGTCGCAGTTTGGCCTGATCTACCTTGCCCACGTCCACGTGCCCACGATCTGGACCGAGCGCAACGTGACGCTCGAAAAGCTCGAATGGCGTCGCCGGGACGACGGGGGGTTGGAACTGACGCGGCGGCTGCCCAACGACGTGGTGTACGAGGCGGTCATCGTGCCGCAGCCCGGCGCGGTCCGGATGAAGCTCGCGCTGACCAACGGCACGGACGGCCCCTTGACCGATCTGCGGGTGCAAAACTGCATCTTCCTGAAGGGCTTCAAGGACATGGACGCGTCGGACCCGCCGTGGGTTGTTTCTTCCGGTTCCTACACGGCCTATCCCACGGCCGACGGCGCCCGCTGGGTCGTCACCGCCTGGGTGCCCACCTGGCGGACCTGGAACAATCCCCACAATCCCTGCTTCCACAGCGACCCCGTGTTCGAGGACTGCCCGGCGGGACAAACCCGGGTTGTGTACGGCTGGCTGTCGTTCCACGAAGGCCGCGAGATCCAGCGGGAGTTCGCCCGGATCGACGCCACCGGCTGGAAGACCGACCGCTGGCAATCGTCGCCGAGCCGTTTGAGCGAGCGGGAGTAGTCTTTCGTGCCATCCGCGCACAGGGCGCAACGGCCTCTCGATGCGAGAGGTATTGTGACGAACATCCCCCAGTCCCACCCCCGGCCGCTCTCCCGCCTCGTCGAAGAAGGAGGGTGCGTCTCAGCGGCAAGACGGCGGTTATCGCATTCGGCGAGGCGTCGTTCCTACGGGCGGAACCTCGACCGCGTGCGAAAGACAACGAGGGCGATGGCCCCGGCCAGGAGGGTCAAGAGATGGGGCTCGGGCACCGAGGCGCCGCTGGGGAGGCCTTGTTGCCAGTTGGCGGCGAGAACGGCGAGATCCAGATCGTCCACGCGGCCGTCGCCGTTGAAATCGCCTTGGCTCCAATCGGCGCCCTCGGCGGTCAGCCAGTGGGCGGCCAGCAGCGCCGCGTCCTGCTCGTTCACGACGCCGTCGGTGTTGGCGTCGCCGGGCACGGCGGCCCACAGCGTCAGGGCGGTCGCGGAATAGACGGGCACCAGGGCCGCGCCGCCATGGACGACGACGGCGTCGAACGTTCCCTCGCGGGAGCCGAAGGCGAGCACCTCGAATGAGTCGCCGATGGTCGGGACGAAGCCGTCCGCCAGCGAGATTTCCAGGGCGCCGCCCAGCGACGCGGCGCCCAGAATGACGAGTCGATCGAATGAGGAGACGCTCTCCAGATCGATGGCCAGCGCGCCTTCGTCCGCGGCGAAGTCTCCCTCGAGGGTTGCCATGCCCAACGCACTCCCCAAGGCGAGCCAACCGCGCTGGATGACATTCGCCCCGATACAGACGCCGTCCTCGATGACGACATCGGCCGTGGAGTCGAACACAAGATGGCCGGCACCGGTGAAGCTGCCGCCCTCGAAGGTCGCCGCGCCGTCGAGGTGGAGGACGTCGCTGGCGGAGGCAAGGCTCACCTGGGCCGTCGCGGTGAACCGGACGTCGGCGGCGAGCCGGCACGGGTCGCCGACGACGTTGATTTGTCCTCCGGCGACGAAGAGTCCGCCGGCGATCGACGCGGGCAGGTCGCCGTCTCCGGCCAGTTCGAGCCGGCCGTCCGATTCGAGTTCCCAGCCCTGGGCGAAGGTGGCGGTGCGTCCGGGACCGACCTGCATCTGGCCGCCGAAGGCGTCGGCCAACGGGGCTCCGACGGCGAGATCCGCGAGGTGGACCAGGACGTTGCCGTCGCTGCCGGCGCCGTCGAGGTCGATCGCGCCCGTGCCGGCGGTGCTCACGAGGGCGAGCGGGGCGCTGCCGGCGGTTTGGAGGGTTCCGTTGTTGACCAGGAGGGTGTCGACGTCGACGGTCCCGCCGCCGACCAGGGTGGTCTTGCCGGCGAGCGAGACCGTGCCGGCATGGATCCGTCCACCGCCGTTGAGCGTTACCTGGGAGCCGTTTTTCACGTCGAGCGTCGCGGCGTGGAGCGTTCCGCCGGCGGCGCCAACGTCGAGGAAGCCGGCGGTCGAGCCGTCGCCCACGGCGCACGTGCCGGCGACCGTGAGGACGCGGCCGCCGGTGGAGACGGTGCTGCCCGCGGCAATGCGAAGCGAGCTGGCCGAACCGGGCGCGGTGAGCAGGGCCGTGCGTCCGTGGCGAACCCAGACGTCGTCGGCGGCGTCGGGCAGCTTGTTGCCTTCCCAGTTGCCGCGGAGATTGAAATCGGCGGTGGCGTCGGGGGAATAGAAGTCCTTCCGGCCGAGGTCGATGGCGGCGTCGCTCCATTGGGCGGCGGCTTGGATGGCGAGAATATCGGTGGCGCTGAGGAGCCGCCGCTTGCCGGCGCCGAAGTAGGGATACATGGCCGACAGCGCGGCCAGGTGGTAGATGTTGTTTTCGGCGTAGGCCTTCGCGGCGGTCGTGCCGCCCCAGACCAGATCGGAGTCGAAATCGTAGTCGATGTCGCCGGAGGCCTCGCCGGAGGCAACGCTGCCGGTCATGCCGAGGCCGTGGCCCATCTCGTGCGCGAGGACGCTGAACAGGTCGTAGCCGGTCCGGGCTTCCTCGGGGGCGGTGGCCTTTGCCGTGCCGTTGTAGCTGACCTCGAGTAGGTCGTTGGGCGATCCGCCGTAATAGGCGGTCTGATCGAGGGGATACAGATCGCGGTAGAGCGTCTGCGTCATGTTGAATTCGTCGTGGTTCAGCGGCGTGGGGTCGAAATACCACGCGCGGTTCATATCGACCTGGATGCGGCACCGGGTGGGCTTGCCCTGGCTGGTGGCGAGGCTGGTGTGCATGGCCAGGGTGTTGTCGGTGAACTCGAGATAGTAGAACTGGACTTCGAGCGTCCAGGAGGCGTGTTCGAAGATGTCCTCGAGATAGGATTCGACGTGGCCCATCAACTCCCGCAACCGGGCGCCGTCGGGGTCGTAGTCGGGGTAGCCGGAGGCGCCGCTCTGGAAGTTCATCCAGATGTTGATGGCCCGCGCGGGAGGCGACCCGCCAAGGACGAAAGCCGCGAAGAAAGCCGCCACGAGCGCGCCGCGCAGCGCGCGGGGAGTCAGCCGGCGGGGCGCGGGAGCGCCGGCCGGCGCGGGGGAGGTCTTTGGGGGCGGAAAAGCAGACACGGGCCTCATCTCCGTCTGATCGCCTGGCTTCCTTCCAGTCTAGTCAGGATTGGCGACCTTGTCGCGGCGACGGCGCGGTTCGCCGGGAAAAACCGCAAGAAACAACTCGGCGCGCGACGGCTTTGGGACGCACGGAACCCCCTTTGGGGGAGGGGTCGCGAATACCAGGGCTATCGCATGAGCACTCCACCGCGTCCGAGGGAATGGATGAGGTGACGATCCCCCCGTAGGACAGCCGCCCCCCTGTAGCACAGCCGCCCTCGGCTGTGCTGGGCAATTTTCACGGCCGAGGGCGGCCGTGCCACAACGGGCCTTACGCGGTTGGGGCTTTTTCGTTCTTGCCCTGCTTGCCGTCCGCGTCGGCTGGATCGGCCTTCTGGGCGCCGGCCTTCTTCTGATTCAACCCGGCCTTGCGGCGCAGGGCGTCGATGTCCATGTCGCGGATCCAGGTCGGGAGGTTGGAGAAGATGGAATGGAATCCGTAGCCGCCTTCGGTCATTTCGCGGATGGCTTCCTCCTCGGTCCAGCCCTCGACGGCGATGCGGTACAGGGCGCACATCGTGCCGGTGCGGTCGGCGCCGTGCTGGCAGTGGACGAGGACGGGCCTTCTGTCCGGATCGTTGAGGATCTTCAGAAACCGAACGGCTTCCTTCTCCTCGGGGTGCCAGGCCTTCATATGGATGTGCTCGTAGCCCAGGCCGGTGTCGCCCAGCAGCTTCCGGTCGGAATGGAACGACCGGAGGGTGACGACGGTCTTGACGCCCATCTCCTTGAGGTTTTTCATGCCCTCGGCGGTGGGCTGGGCGCTGCGATACAGCTTGTCGGACACCTTGTGCAGGTTGGGAACGCCCTCGACCTCGAGTGGCTGCGCCCATTTGGCCGGTCGCGTGGGCTCGGCGGCGATCGAGCGCGCGACAAGACAGAGAATGACAAACGGAAGGACAATACGTCGGCTTGGCATCGTGTTGTCTCCTCAAAAGCCGCTCGCGGCTTCGCAACGAGTAACGAACAACACTATCCGTCCTCGGGCCGCGTCTGTTCCTCGAGCCACGCGGCGTAGCTGGCCCCGGCCGACAGGATGGGCAGAGCCAGGATCTCGGGCACGTCGTAGGGGTGCAGCCGGCCGATGGCCTCCTCGATCTGGCCGACCAGATCCCGGCGCGTCTTGGCCGCGCACTGCCACTCGGCGGCCGATTCGATCGCGCCCTTCCACCGGTACGTGCTCTGGATCGGCCCGCTGATCTGGACGCACGCGGCCAGACGCGCCTCGACCAGGGCCGCGGCGATCCGGCGGGCGTCCTGCTCGGTCGGCGTGGTGGTGATGATTTGGACGAAGGGGGTCATGGCTTATCTCCCCCTTCATTATCCGGAGAGCAACCGCTTGCCTCAATATCCCCCGCATGAGGGAATATATTCTGCAATTCCAAGGGTTCGCCCGCGAGGGTACACCAATCCGGCAGTATTGACTAGCCTGCCGCGCCGGCTAGATTGACGGCGTCGGGGGTGCTCCCCATGTCCTTTTGGAGACGAGCCATGAAAACGACGTTGATAACATTCGCTCGGAGAAGCCACCTGTTCTGGTGCGTGGCAATCGCGATCGCCATCGTGGCGCAATCTTGGCCGGCCGGCGCGGTGGATTGCGTGTGGATCAACCCGTCGGGCGGCAACTTTGGCGACTCGGGCAATTGGTGGCCCGGCGGACCTCCGACGCCGTGGGACCGCGCCGTGTTCGATCTGACGTACCCGGCGTACACCATCGCGTTCGACAACGACTACACGCACGATCGGCTGTCGGTCGACGCCGGCGACGTCACTTTGGATCTCCAGGGCCACGCGTACAACCTGACGCACGATTTCTTCAGCGACTACAACCATCCGGTCGAGATCGCGGCCGATCCCGCGGTGATGACCGGCGCCAGGCTCACCGTGATCAACGGCACGGTCGCGGCGCGTCATACCATGCTCGGACGGCATTTCATGAACGTCGCCGAATTGGTTGTCTCCCGCGGCGCGTATTGGGATTCGTTGAACGATTTCGACACCATCGCCGTCGAGGGCTCGGGGCAGGTGACCATCGAACAAGGTGGCCGCTTCGCCGCGGGGTACATGTACGTGGGGCTCGACCAGGCGGCTCGGGGCAGCGTCGCCGTGACCGGCGCGGGGTCCCTTCTGGACAACCCCTGGTTCGTCACGTTGGGACGCTACGGCTCGTCCCAGGGCAGTCTCACCGTCGAAGACGGCGCCGAAGCCCGAATCGGACAGATCCTGCTCGGCGAAACCGCCATGGCCAGCGGTTCCGTGCTGGTCGATGGACAGGGCTCGTTGTGCAATCTCGCGTTCACGCCGAATTCGGATCAGAGCATGTTGGTGGGGGACGGCGGCACGGGCACGGTGACCGTGCAACGCGGCGCGCGGCTGTGGTGCGACCAGAACGGGGTCGTCGGGAGCCAGGGCGGTTCGTCGGGCACGATCGTCGTCCGCGACGCCGGCACGCGGATGGACGTCGGCGGCTTCCTCCGCGTGGGACACGACGGCCGCGCGAGCCTCGAGGTGCTCGACGGCGCCCTGGTCAACGTCGCCGAAAGCGTCCGCGTGGCCAGCTACGGCGAGTCCAACGGCCGCGTCCTGGTCGAAGGCGCCGGCTCGCGGCTCGTGTTGGGACAGGGCTTCATACTCGGCGGCGAGCTCGATTCGGGTTATCCCGAGAGCACGGTCGCCTCGATGACGATTCGCCAAGGCGGCGCGATTAGCGTTGGCGCGGACGTCGGCTTCGGATTCAACTCCCGCAGTTTCGTCACCGGCCAGGTGGACGGCGCCGGATCGATCTGGTCCATTGCCGGCGTGCTTTACATGGGCCAATACAGCGGCCCCACCACGGTCTTGACCGTCAGCGACGGCGGGCAGGTCGACGCCGGGAGCGTCGTGGCGTCGCCCGACGCCGAGGCGCACGCCACGATCCTGGTGACCGGGCCAACCTCCCGACTCGTCTCGCGAGGTCCTGCGGTGCTCGGCGGATATAATGAGTGGACGTCCGGCGGCAGCGCCGACGTGCGACTGGAGAACGGCGGGCGCATGACCGCGGCGGGGCCGACGACCATCCACGGTTCGGGCGCGCTGATCTTGGACGGCGGCACGTTCTCGGCCAACGACACGATCCACAACGCGGGGCAAATCCGCCTGGGTTCGGACGAGAGCCTGCTGCGCGGGCCCGCCCTGGCCAACCGGGGTCTCATCACGGGCCAGGGGCGGATCGAAGCGTTCGTGGAGAACCTCGCCGAGGGCGAGATCCGCGGACAACGCGGCGGGACCCTCGCGTTTACCGACCCGAACACCGACAACTACGGCACGGTGAACCTCGCCGGCGGCGAGTTGGCCTTCAGCGGCACGCTGGTCAACGTGGCGGACGCCGTCATTGTCGGGCAGGGCGAGCTTCGCGCCGCCGATCTGGAGAACTTCGGCGCGATGGCGTTCTCGGCGGGAACCACGAACGTGTACGGCGACGTGGGCAACCAGCCCGGCGGCCGCGTCATCACGTCGGGCGGCGGAACGACGACGTTCTGGGACGACGTGATCAATGACGGCGAGATCCGCACGAGCGCCGGTTGCGCAACGGTGTTCTTGGGCGACCTGAGCGGCTCCGGCGCTTGCACCGGGACGGGCACGGTCTACTTCGAGGGCGACGTGAAGCCGGGCTCCAGCCCCGCCAGCGTCGCGTTCGGCGGCGACGTGGTGTTTGCCGGCACGTCCCGCCTGGAAATCGAGATCGGCGGCACGCTGCCCGGCGACGAGTACGACACGCTCGCCGTGGCGGGCGCGGTGAATCTGGACGGGCAGCTTCTAGTCGAGTGGCTGGATGAGTACCGGCCGAGGGTCGGCGATCGCTGCACGGTAATGACCTTTGCCAGCCGCGTCGGCGAGTTTCGCGACTACGAGGGTCTCCTCTCCGGCGGCGTGCCACTGCTGCCGCTGTACGAGGCCAACGCCCTGGTTCTCGTGGCGGCGATGCCGGGCGACGCCAACGCGGATGGCGACGTGAACGCCCTGGATGCGGCCGCGTTGGCCGCCCATTGGCTCTTGTCTTCGGGAGCCCAGTGGACGGACGGCGACTTCAACGCCGACGGCCGGGTCGACGATCTCGACCTGGCGGTGCTGGCGGCCAACTGGACGGTCGGCGCCGGGTCGGGCGCCGTGCCCGAGCCGGGCGTGCTGGCGCTCGTGGCGTCGCTGGCGATTGGGGCGTTGGGTTGGGTGCGGCGACGTGGTCGAAAGAGCCGCCCGTCGGCGTGACGCCCGAGCGTTTCGGCGGGGATTGCGGCGGACCGGCGAACCCTGAAGAGAGAGAACCCCAGGGCGCGCCGGCCGCCATTGGGTGTTTTCGTGGCGCGCGGGCGGGTTTCAGGCGCGGCTGCGAAGATTGTATTGTTTGATTTTGTTGTAGATCGTCTTTTCGCTGACGCCGAGCGTGCGCGCCGTCTGGGCCTTGTTTCCCCCGCAGGCTTGCATGGTCTCGATAATGGCGCACCGCTCGATTTCGGCCAGCGTGAAGCCGGCCAGCGCCATCTTGCCGGACCCGGCTTCTGGATCGGCCGCGGGAGGGGCGCTAAGACGCGTCAGGTTCCGTCGCGCGATGGTGGCGCCGCGGCAGAGCGAGAAGGCGTGTTCGAGAACGCTTTCGAGTTCGCGGGCGTTGCCGGGCCACGTGTGTTGTTGGAGGGCCTCGAGGGCGTCCACGGCCAATTCGGGCGGGGCGCAGCCTCGCCGCCGGGCGATCCGCGCGAGCATGGCGGCGGCCACGTCGGGAACGTCCTCGAGATGGTCGGCCAGCGCCGGAACGCGCAGCGCCAACACGTCCAGCCGGAAAAGCAGGTCCTCGCGGAAGCAGCCCTGCCGGCACAAAAGCGCCGGGTCGCGCGACGTGGTCGCGATGACGCGAAGCTCGATGGGCGTGGCGACGTCGGCGCCAAGGCGCCGCACGGCGCGCTCCTGAAGGGTGTCAAACAGCCGGTTCTGTGCTTCCGCCGGCAGGTCCGCGATCTCATCCAGCAGCAGCGTCCCCCGGTGGGCCATTTCGATGCGGCCGGGCCGATCGTCGCCGGGCCGGGTCGGGTCGCCGGGAGCGCGTCCAAAGAGCTCCGCCTCGAAGACGTCGCGAGGCATCTCGCCACAGTGCGCGCGGACCAGCGGTTGCGACGCGCGAGGGCCGTGCTCGTGGATCCACCTTGCCACGGTGGTCTTGCCGGAGCCGGCGGGTCCCGTGATCAGGACGTTGGAATCCAGCCTCGCAAACGTCTCGATCTGCTGACGGAGCGATTGCATCACGGGCGATCTACCGGCCAGCGTGACGTCGCCGCCGGGGCATTGCACCGCCTGGCGCAGCGCCCGGTTGTCGCGGGCCAAGCGCGCCGCGCGCGCGGCCTCGCGCACCCGCGCGAGCAACTGCTCCGGATGGCACGACCTCGTGAAGCACTCAAACGCGCCCTCGCGCAAGGCCGGCACGACGTCGGGCACGTCTCCGACGCGGGAGATGAGGATGACGGGCACGTCGGGGTGGTGCTGGCGGAGGTGGCGCAGGCAGTCGCGTCCGGAGACCTCGGAGATGGCCAGATCGATCAAGACAACGCTCACCTCGTCGGACATCATGGCCAACGCGCTCCGGCCGGAGTCGGCGGTCCACACGCGGTAGTTCGCGGACTCCAGCAGGCGCGCCAGCGCGCGACCGGCGGTCAATTCCTCGCCGCCCACGAGCACGACCGGCCCGGTGGGCTGGGAAGAATCGGCGTGCTCGCCGCCGGCGGATTTTGCCCGAAAGGCCATGGCGTGCGGCTCCCGCGGTCCGTGCGGGACGGACCCGGCGCGGTGTTCGGCGTGCGCCGCCGCGCGGACCGCGCCATTTTGAGAGAGAGTTGACATGACGATTGCCCCCTGTCTTGCGATGGAAACGCTGCCACAATCCAACCGCGCGTCGCGGCCCTTCCGGGATGCCCCCACCAGGCGCGCCGGCCGTGACGGCGCGACGCAGCGCCGCGGCGAGTCGCCCAGGAGGGATTCGACCGAGAACGGCCCAGACCCGCGCGGGAGGTGAACCCCCCGCGCCACCCCATCGCTGCCGACCCGCGGCCACGTGAGAAATCCGAGGTGCCGAAATAGAATGCTGCCCCAGGCCGATCCGGCGTGTACTGCCCCAGCAGGGAACGCGTCGGTCCTGTTTCCCGTGTCGCGTCTGGCGGAATCACTTCCGGTCCGCCCGAGACGCTTCGCCAAAGACACTTATCGGTAGAAATTTCCTAACCCGATCATTTTACTCAAAATATGTAGATTATTCCGGTTGGAATGTTCGGGGGTACCGCGCGAGTCTATTTCAGGACTCTCATCGGATCGAGGCGTCATCCGAATCGCGGCGAAGGATCTCGTTGCCATTAAACGAGTTGAGACGCCGTGCCTCGTTCGGCACGACGGGGGAGGCCTGGTTATTCGGATGCGATCTCACGCCTGATCGTCCAGGGCATCCTGCAGGACCTCTTCATTCACGAAGATGGGGAGTGCTGGGTCGCAGGTCACGGCCACGGCGATGGCATCGGACGGACGGGCGTCGATTTCCACGAGCTCCCCCTGGTGGCGTATGCGAAGACGTGCGAAATAAGTGTGATCGCGAAGCTCGTTGATGATGACGTCCTGGAACTGGCCCCCAAGCTGCTCGACGGTGGACACCAGCAGATCGTGCGTCAAGGGACGGGGGGCCCGATAGTTCTTTACCCGACGGTCGATACTCGTGGCCTCAAAGATGCCAATCAGGATCGGGAATCTTCGCTCGCCGTTGATCTCCTTGAGGTAGATCACCTGCTGGTCGTTGATTTCGCTGATGATGATCCGCGACAGTTCCATGGGCACGGGCATGGCGTAATCCTCTCAAGGTGATCCGGTTCGAGGGGGTTAGCGACCCACCCCACGATCGCCATTATACGTCCCGGATCCTGGCGGCGACCAGGGGCAACACCCCCGGAGCGTTGGCGTCTTGCGGCGGCGCGCTCGGAACGGGGGTTTCAAACCGTCTCGGTTCGCGCCGTCGGGGCTTGCGCGGCCCAGATTGGCGAGCCATCTGGGCTTTCCTGGGTTGGCGGTGTCCCGCAAGAGACGGCATGAACTGTCGGCGGCTCGACGAAGACCGGCCCCACGACCCGCCCTCGGCGCGAGACGCCGCGCTCGAGTCTCAGAACGTGTTTGGAAATGCGTTACGGCCGATATGGGGGCGCCACTGCTGGACAAACCAGCAGTGGCGCCCAATTCCAAAACACGTTCTCAGGGCGGGTCGCGGGGGCCGGGCGCGGCGTCACGCCAAGGCTTCGTCCAAGGCATCCTGGATCCGTTCCTTGGACTGAATGCCGACGAAGCGGGCGACAACCTCGCCGCCCTTGAAGATCATCAGGGTGGGGATGTTGCTGATGCTGTAGTTCGTGGCAAGGCTGGGGCTGTCGTCGATATTCACCTTGCCGACTTTGACAGTGCCGGGATTATCCGCGGCCACCTGCTCGACAACTGGACCGATCAGACGGCACGGACCACACCACGGCGCCCAGAAGTCGACCAGAACGGGCTGCGATGCTTGAAGCACTTCGGTGGAAAAATTGGCCTCGGAGAACTCATTCATTTTGCCCATGCACGGAATCTCCCTACCGGGGTAGCGTTGAGGTTGGACGCGACAGGCGCGAGGGAAAAGAGTACCATCCAGGACACGCGTCCCTTTGCACGGTCATTCCGAGCGCGGCGAAGCACCTCGGTGGCGTTGCACGATTCGAGATGCTTCGCCGCGCTCGGCATGACGGCTTCGGTGAAATCCTGGGATATGCCAAAGGTGTCGGCGCGCGGGGCGCCGATCACTTACGAGGCCAACGCCGCAGCGTGCATACGCTCGATTATAGGGGGCGCGGCGGGCCCGTCAACGTGCCCGTCTTCCTGGGAGAAACGCGGGGAAACCCCTGGCGGCGGCCTCGTGGGCCACAGGCGCTACGCCTGAACGGGGGGAGCCAGATGGGCAAGGAGCCCCCGGAGCTTCTTCATCGTGATCGGCATATTCACGACGACGCGGTGCTGGGCGGTGCGGGCCTGCTCGCGCCAGCCATATTGGCCCTCGTCCAGGAGCAGGGCCGCCGGAACGCTTTCCGTCGCCGCGCTTTCGGCCAGCCGGTTGAAGCACTCCAGGGCCGCCTGGCCGATTTCCTGGGCGTTGAAGATGACGCAATCGGCCGTGGCGGGGTCCTGGAGGAATCGCGCCAGGGCCCGTTCGGGGTCGCCGGTGAGCAGGACGCGATAGCCGGCTTTTTTGAAGCCGGTGCGGAAGATGTCCTGCATCTGCGGGCTGGACTCGACGACCATGACCGACCGCTGCGCGCCGGCCTCGGCCGTGGGGGCGGCCTTGGGGGCGGCCGCGTCGTCGCGGCCCTCGGCGCCGGCCTCGTCGTCCAGCCGCTTGGCGGCGGCGCGGAGATCGGAAAGGACGGCCGCGGGGGTCTGGTAGCGCCGCTCGGGGTCGAACATGAGCGCCTTATTGACCACGATCGACACGCAGGCGGGGATCGAGGGGTCGGCCTTTTGGATCGGCACCACGTCGAAGAACCGCGTCCGCGTGAGCCGCTGCATGCGGTCGCGGGTTTCGTTCAGGGCCGGCTCGCCCGTGAGCATGTGGTAGAAGATGCAGCCGAGGAAGTAGATATCGCTGCGGGAATCGTCGCGTCGAACGCCGGTGGCGCGTTCGAGGGCGGCGTAGTCGATGGTCCGGCTATTGAGCATGTCGGGCGGGGCGTCGTCCACCTGGCTTTCGTCGATGGCGGCCAGCCCAAAATCCACGAGCTTGGCGGTCCCGTGGCTCGACACGAGGACATTGCTGGTTTTCAGGTCGCGATGGGTCAGCGCCCGGGCAAAGGCGTACTTCAGCCCGGCGGTCACGTCGATCATCAGCCGCAAGGCCTCGCGCGGTTCGATCTTGCCGCGGATCTTGATGAATTGGCGGAGATTACGGCCCTCGACGAACTCCATCACGAGGAAATGGGTGTTGCCTTCGGAGACGACCTCGTAGATGGGCACGATGTTCTTGTGCCGCAAGGACTTGCCCAGGAGTCCCTCGCGGACGAACTGGCGGGCGTGCTGGGGGATTTCGCTATAGCGTTTCCGGAGAACCTTGACGGCCACGATATTGCCGGTCTGGCGGTGGACCGCGCGATAGACCCGGGCGAACGTGCCGGTGCCGACGAGGTAGAGCACCTTGTAGTCGCCGAAGAAGAAACCGGTCCGCTCGCCCTTCAGCAGACGGTCGAGCTGGTAGTTGGTCGCCATCTCGCGGCGGACCATGAGCTGGACGAACTCGTCGGGATCGACGTGATGGCTGCCCAAGAGTCCCCAGAGCTCTTGAAGCTGCCGCTCGTCCACCAACCCTAGATCGAACGCTCGCTCGGCGATCTGCTCGGCGGTGGGTTGGTTCATGTGAGGACGAACCTCGTTTGCGCAACACTCTACCCGCCGAAACGGTGCGAGGGGCCACCGATCGGGGGGATTCTGTTCAGCCCAGCCTTTATCCTATGGTAGGTGTCTTACGCCCGCAATGGTTTGGCGAGGCCGGACCGGGTAGCTGCGGCAGGTTCGCGTTCATTGTCACCCACCGTGTCTATTCCCAAACCCTTGCGGTCTCGGCGTGCCATCCCGAGCGCGGCGAAGGATCTCGTTGGTATTTCACGAGTTGAGATGCTTCGCTTCGCTCGGCATGACGGGGCGTCGGCTCATGCGCCCTCCAATTGCCGTTTGTAGTTGTCGCGTTCGCGTCGGGTGGCTTCGAGGTCGAACATGAGGTACTTCATGTCCAGCCGGAGCTGACTCAGGGCATCTTGCACCAATTGGAGGATCCGCCGGCGGCGTTTGTTGCTTTCGACCACCTTGGCCAGAAGGGGTTCCAAGGCGAAGCGGTGCGATTCGGGCAGTCGACCGATGGCGGCCACCAGTTCAATCAGCTCACTGGGAAGTTCTTCGATAACGGGTTTGGCGGCTTGGCGGGCGGGGTCGGTCATCGGGGGCTCTCCTCGTTGGTGTGCGTGACAATTGCCCAGGAACGCAGACGGCGTGCCAGCGGCGTCGGCGGGCAGTGCGATTGACGCAAACTGTTTATACAGAACGTTTTGCGTCTGGTGTCTTCCGGCAACACGCGGGGGCGGCGCTGCAAAAACGCGACGTTTGATCTGGATGAAATCCGCAAATCCTGTTACAAGCCCATGTTACGATGAAGCGCCTGAGCTATGACCCATGTTGCCCCAACGCCACGCTTAAGGCCATGTCGAAGGGGACGGTCCCGTTTCCGTTGACGCGGAGGCCGGGACAGTCCCCACGTGCCGCGTCCGGCTGGGCATGGCGTCTTGGGCTGGCGCTGCTTTGGTTCGCGATTCACGCGACACTCGGCGCGGCGCCGGCGGCAGCGTGGCACGAGGGCTTCGAGGGCCAGGGTATCACGTGGCGGGACGCCGGGGGCAACTCGCCCTATCAGATACAGCTCCACCAGCGGGTCGCGGGCCAGGCGCATACCGGACGCGGGTCGGAGCGACTCGCGGTTCTCGCCCAGGGGGGGACGCAGGTTCTCTTCGCCCACGACGCCGGCCGGCCCCTCGTAACCCAGGGTCTCAGGCCGACGGTGTGGATCCGTTCCGACCGGTCGGGCCTTGGCGTGTTTGCCGAGGTGGCCCTGCCCAGCACACCCGATCCCCGCAGCGGACAGCCGGTGCGGACCCTCCTTGCCGGCGCCACCTATACCGAGGTTGGCCGTTGGCAGCAGCTTCGGCTGGAGGGCCTCCCGGAGTTGCTTGCGCGGCAGGTGGAGGCGTTGCGGACGCAGTTGGGTCCCGAGGTGGACGCCCGCGGGGCGTACGTCGAGCGGATCGTGCTGAACGTGTACGGGGGGCCGGGCGTGACCAACGTGTGGATCGACGACTTGGAGGTGGCCGGTTCGTCGGCCAACTCCACGGGCGAGACCCGCGGCGGGACGGTCGCAACGCCCCTGGACGCGAACGCTCCGTACACGGGAACGCAGGCCACGGCGGCGACGTCGTCGCGGCGGATCGAATTGGCCGGCTCCGGGCTGTTGGTCGATGGCCAACCGACGTTCCTTCGGGCGATACAGCACCAGGGCGAATCGTTGGCGACGATCAAGCAATTGGGGTTCAACGCGGTCTGGCTGAACCGCCCAGCGGACGAGCGGCTGCTGGCCGAGGCGGACCGCGAGGGGCTTCTGGTCGTGTGTCCGCCGCCGGTCGAGATGATGACGGATCCGGCGGGGCCGCTGGGGGCGCCGCGGCCGCAGGTCGGTCCGGCGTACGCGCCGGTCGCGGCATGGGACCTGGGCTGGGGAATCACGGAGCAGGATATCGAGAACGTCCGGCAGCGGGCGAGGCAGATCCGCGCGGCGGATCGGGCGGGCGGCCGGCCGCTGGTCGCCCACGCCGAGGCCGATCTCCGCGGATTAAGCCGGCACGTCGATGTGGTGATGGTGGGGCAATCGCCCCTGGCGACGAGTCTGGAATTGAGCGACTACGGCACGTGGATCCACGAGCGGCCCCGTCTAGCCCGACCGGGAAAGACGATCTGGAGCACGGTTCAAACGGAGCCTTCGTGGGCGTTGCGGCAGCAGTGGATGGTGGCGGGCCGGGGACGTTCGCCGCCTCCGCTGGTGGGCAGCGAGCAGATTCGGCTCGTGGCCTACACGGCCATTGCCGCCGGCAGTCGAGGGCTCTTGTTTGAGTCGGGCAGTTCGCTCGAAGGGACGGACGCGGCCACCCGGGCCAGGGCCGCGGCCGTGGAGCTTTTGAATCTGGAGATCGAGTTGATTCGCCCCTGGGTTGCCACGGGCGGTCTGGTCGAAACCGTTTCGAGCAACGAACCCGAGTTGGGCGGGACATTGTTCCGCTACAACCGTTCGCAATTGCTGGCGCCGCTGTGGATCGGCTCCGGGGCGCAGTACGTACCGGGTCAGTCGGCCGGCAGCGTCGTGACGTTTACCGTGCCTGGAGTGTCCGATTCCGCCCGGGCGTACGAACTGGCGCCCGGCGGGCTTCGCCCCGTGCGGGACAGCCGGCGAGGACTCGGCGGCACGCAGGTGACGCTCGAGGAGTTTTCGCTGAGCAGTCTCGTGCTGTTCACGGAAGACCCGCGGGTGGTGGACAGCCTGCGCGGTCGGGCCGCGGCGACGGGACCTCGCGCGGCGGCGCTCGAGCAACAACTCGCCGCGAGGAAGCGCGAGGTGGTGGGCGAGGTGGGACAGTTTCTGTCACGGAGTCCGGCGGGCGCGTGGAAGCCGGAGAACCATCTTGCCGCGGCGGATCGGCACCTGGCCGACTGCGGCGCGGCGCTGGCCGCGCGGGATTGGGCCGCCGCGCGGCTCGAGGCGCAGCGGGCAACGCGGCGGTTACGGCTGGTGGAGCGGGCGCACTGGCAAGCGGCCGTGGCGTCGTTGCGTTCGCCGATGGCCAGCCCGGCGACCGTCTGTTTCTCGACGCTTCCCTGGCACTACAGCCTGGTCGAGGAGGTCCGCTCGTGGCAGCTTCATCCGCGGGGGCTGCCCGGCGGCGGCTTTGAGAGCATCGAGAGCGTGATGGCCGGCGGATGGCGCCACTATCAACACGTTGTCGAGGGCGTGGAGGCGCGCGCGGACGTGATTCCGGAGGCCTCGCACACCGGCGCGAGCGGCCTGCGCCTTTTGGCTCGATCGACGCAGCCCGACAACTCCCCCACACTCGTCGAGACGCCGCCGATCTGGATCACGAGCCCGGCGGTTTCGGTCGAGCTGGGCGCGCTGGTGCGGATCCACGGTTGGGTACACGTGCCCACGCCGATCACGGGCAGCGTGGACGGGCTGATGATCTTCGACTCGATGAGCGGGCGGGCCCTGGCCGAGCGGATCGGCGAGACGACCGATTGGCAGCCGTTCACGCTATACCGATTTGCCACGCAATCGGGGCCGATGCAGGTGACGTTCGCGTTGGCCGGGCTGGGCGAGGCGTGGATCGACGACGTCACGATCGACGTGCTCGCGCCGATTGCCCCGGCGACCGCCGCGCAGCCTGCCGGCGCGTGGCCGGCGCGGTAAGCAGTGTGCCACTGGCTTCGCCAGTGCCCCTGCACACGCGCCGCGCACCGGCAGAGCCAGTGGCGCCCGTGTAGGCGGCTTTGCGCGTCCACTGCTTGCGGGACTTTGACGGTTAGGCAAAGTCGGTCCGCAACTTCTTGTGGCCTATCGGGTTGGGACAAACGGCGCGGGCCGCGCCTCGGCAGGACCCCCAACGGACTTGAGAAAATTTTGGATTCCCTAAGCCCTTGGCGGATAATCACTAACGCCAAGATCGGGCCGTCCCGCGCGCGGCAACCGTTTGCCGCGGGCGGTTTTATTTGCAACATTTCAAGGAGAGAAAAGGAGTGGCGCGCACGCGCCGACGCATTCAAGCCCGCGGGGAGTCTTTCAGGCGGGCTTGCGGGGGTAGCGGACCACGGGTATCCGGCGGGAAGCCGGGAGGGTGAACACGACGATGCCGATCTACAACCTTTTGGCGTGGATTGTCGGTTTGTTGCTGATGGCCTTGCTGTGCGCGGCGCCGGCGGCGGGGCAATACTGGACGCCCGACTCGGCGTGTCTGCCGGGCGTCGATGGGCGGGAATACCGCGTCGAATACCAGACGGTGTACGACCAGCACGAAGTGACCGCCTACCGCATCCAATACGAGACCGAGTACGAGTCGCGGCAGGTGACAACGTATCGGCCCGTCTGGGAGACGGAGCTGCGCGAGCGGCGCTACACGGTCGCCCGGCCGGTCGCCGAGACGAGCTTCCGCGACGAATACTACACGGTCCAGCGACCGGTCTGGGAGACGCAGGTCCGCGACGAGAGCTACGATCAGGTCCGCTACGTGCGGGAGACGTGCGAGCGGGAAGAGCAATATACGGTCTGGCGTCCCGTCCACGAAACGCAGGAGCGCGAGGAGTGGTACACGGTCCGCCGGCCGGTGCGGCAGACGGTGTTCCGCACGGAAGCGTACACGGTGATGCAGCCGGTCCAGACGGTTCAGACGCAGCTTGTGGATCAAGGACAGTACGCCCAGCAGATGGTGCTCAAACCCGGCTGGCCGCGCAACCGGTTGCAATGGCAGTCGGGCATGACCGTGGTGGATCCGGTCACGGGATTGACAGTCTACCAGCGTCCGGGGCTGTATTGGACGCCGACGCAGTCGGGGCGGTACGAGGTGCAGCGGGTGTGGCAGCCGAATGTCGTGGCGGTGCAGACGCCGCAGACGACACTCGTGCCTCAGACGGTGCAGCGTCAGGTGCCCGTCACGGTGACGAGCTATCAGGACGAGCAGGTCTGCCGCAAGGTGCCCGTGCAGGTGTGCCGGATGGTGGCCGAGCAGCAGGTCCGGAGGATTCCGTACACCGTGCTTCGGCCGGTCACGGAGCGGATCGAGCGGAAGGTGCCCGTGCAGGTTTGCCGCATGGTGGCCGAGCAGCAGGTTCGCCGCGTGCCGGTGACGACGTACCGCACGGTGTACGAAGAGCAGGTGGAGAAGATCCCGGTGCGGACGTACCGGATGGTTGCCACCGAGGAGACGATCCAGGTGCCGCGGTGCGTGGAGAAGCGGATTCCGATCACGTATCAGTGCGTGACGCCGCGGGTGATGTGCTGCCTGGTGCCGCTGGACGCCTGCGGACAGCCGGTGGAATCGGCGCCGGTGGATTCTTCGGGCGGATGGACCGGCCAGCCGACGCCCGCGCCCGAGCGGCCCGCGGCGGGCACGGCGGAGGAGAAGCCCGCGATTCCTCCAGGCGAGACGAAGTCGGCGCCGGATGCCGGCCCGGCCGCGAAGATGCCGGTTGTTCCCAAGGACGCTCCGCCGGCCCCGCCAGCCCAGGCGACTCCGCCCGACAACGGCACGCCGTATCCCAAGGTGGATCGCGGCGCGTGATCCCGTCGGTCAGGCTTGCCTGACGATCGCCGCATGCCACCCGCGTTCGACGTGCGGGGTGCCACTGGCTTTGCCAGTGCCCTCGCGCACCGAGGATGCAGCACTGGCAGAGCCAGTGGCACACTCGCGCCACCCGTTTCTTCGCTCAGAGCGGGCCACGCGACTCCAAAACGCTCGCCAGCGCCTCGATGAGGATCTCGTCGTCGCCGTCGAGCAGCGTTCGCGGATCGATCAACACGCGGTCGTCTTGAACGCGGGCGATAACCGGCGGGCGGTGTAGACGCAGGCGCCGGGCCAGCTCGTCGGGCGAGCCGGTGCGGGGAGCAATCGCGACCAGCCGGGTCGGCAGGTCCTGCGTGGGCAGCGAGCCGCTGCCCATCTGCGACGACCCGTCGATCACGTCGGCATCCGCTGGAAGTCCGCGATCCGCCAGCGTCTGGGCAATCCGCCGGGCTTGCCGGTCGAGGTCGTCCAGCCCGCGGGCGAGCATCCGCAGCGTCGGCACGTCGCGCCGAGCTTGCGCGGGATCGAGAAACAGATCGAGCGTCGCCTCGAGCGCGGCGAGCGTGAGCTTGCCGGCGCGGACGATCCGCGCAAAGGGGTTTTTTCGCACGGCATCGATGTGTTTCGTCCGCCCCAGAATCAAGCCACCCTGCGAGCCGCCGATGAGCTTGTCCGTGCTGCAACTGACCAGGTCGGCGCCCGCGGCGATCGACTCGGCCAGGAGCGGTTCGGGCTGAAAGCCGAACGGCGCGACGTCCACCAGCGGGCCGGCGCCCAGGTCGTCGTAGAGCACCAGCCCTCGGGCGCGGGCGATTTGAGCCAGCGTCGGCAGGGGCACTTCGGCCGTGAAACCGACGATGCGGAAGTTGCTCGGGTGAACCCGCATGATCGCGGCCGTGTTTTCCGTGATCGCGGCTTCGTAGTCGCGCGGATGCGTCTTGTTCGTCGTGCCCACCTCGACGAGCTTCGCGCCGCTTGCGGCCATCACCTCGGGCAGGCGGAACGAGCCGCCGATTTCGACCAGTTGGCCGCGGGAGACGATCACCTCCTTGCCGGCGGCGATCGTGTTGAGCACCAACGTGGTGGCCGCGGCGTTGTTGTTCACCACGGTGGCGGCCTCGGCCCCGGTGAGCATCGCGGCAAGCCAGGCGATCCGGGCGTCGCGCCGGCCGCGCCGGCCGGTTTCCAGATCGAGCTGCAGGATGGAATAGCCGGCCAAATCGTGGGCAATTCGCTCGACCGCCGCCCGCGGCAGCACGGCGCGGCCCAGGCCCGTGTGCAGGATGATGCCCGTCGCGTTGATCGCGCGGCCGCATTGCGGCCGCATGTTGGCGGCGGCTTGCCGCGCGGCGTCGGCGACGACGTGGTCTCGAAGCGCGTTCTTATCGGGCGCGTCGTCGCGATCGTTCAGCAATCGCTCGCGGGCGCGCGCGATCGCGGCGCGCACGGCGGCGATCAAGACGACGCGGGGCACGCGCGGGGCCAACGCTTCGATGGCGGGATCCCGCAACACGACCTCGACGGCGGGGATTTGGCGTAATCGGTCCTGCCGGGAGGATGTGGACATGGTGAAACCTTTTCGACGTCGCGATGAATGAGTGCCACTGGCTTTGCCAGTGCAAGAGCATGCCGTCATGCACTGGTGGAGTCAGTGGGACGCGGGACCCACTGGCTTTGCCAGCGCAACGGCACACTGGAATTCATGCACTGGCGGAGCCAGTGGCACACTCGCCGGCCACGCCCTTCGCTACGCTCGGAGCGTGCCATCCAAACATACCTTAGACAATCCAGAGTTCATTTTACTCCGCTCTCGACAGCGGGGTCAATCGAGCGCTTTCCGCCCGATCGCGGGACTCTTGACAAGGGATCCGGGATGGCTACGATGGTGGCATCCCGGTGTCCTTTCATGCAACCGCGAACAAAGAGGCATCTGATGAAGGGCGGCAACGGCGTTGGGCTTGCGCAGGTGCAGGGCGTCTACAGCGGGCCGGAGTTCCATCTTTGGGAACTCGTGATGGGCCGGCAGATCCACATCGGCGGGATGCAGTCGTCGATCCGATTGGCCGATCGGGCCGGCATTGGTCCAGGCATGAAGGGCGTCGATCTGTGCTGCTGCACCGGCGAGGGCATGCGGTTCCTCGTCCGCGATCGGAACGTCGAGCGGATGCAGGGCGTCGACGCGACCGAGGCCGTGGTCGAGATCGGGCGGGAGCGGTGCCGACAGGAAGGGCTTGCCGCGCGGATCGAGTTCACGGTGGGCGACGCGTGCCGGACGGGCCTGCCCGACGCGGCGGCCGATTTCGTCTGGGGCGAGGACGCCTGGTGCTACGTGGTCGATAAGCCGGCACTGATCGCGGAGGCGATTCGCCTGGTCAAGCCCGGCGGCATGGTGGCGTTCACCGACTGGGTCGAGGGCCCGGCGGGGCTCGCGCCGGAGGAGTCGCTGCGTCTCCTCGCGTTCATGAAGTTCCCCAACGTGCAGGATCTCGATGGCTACGCCGCGCTGTTGTTGGACGGCGGCTGCGAGGCGCTCGCCCACGAGGACACCGGCCAGTTCGCGCCGCACGTGGACCTGTACCTGAACATGTTGGGTATGCAGTTCACGTACGACGCGCTGCGGATCGTCGGCTTCGACCGCGCGTTGTTCCAGGGTCTCGCCGGCGAAATGACGTTCATGCAGCAGTTGGCCCACGCGGGCAAGATCGCCCAAGGGCTGTTCGTTGCGCGGAAGAAGGCAGTAGGCAGGCAGTAGGCAGGTCAGGCTTTGCATGACAGCGTGTAGGAGGCGACTCGCGTCGCCGATTGTCCTGCAATCAAATCGTAGTCGGCGACGGGAGTCGCCTCCCACAGCGGAAGGAGAAGAGCATGGCGGATTCCTGTTGCTCGGGGGAATCGTCCGACGCCGCGGCGGGCGACACGCCGCGCGCGTGGTTCGCGAGGATGATTCCCAATTGTCTGGCGTATGCCACGGCGGCCAAGGCCGAGGGCCGGCCCATCGTGGGCATCCTCTGCGAATACACGCCGCGCGAGCTTATCATGGCGGCCGGAGCCGTGCCCGTGTGTTTGTGCGGCGGATCGGCCGACATGATTCCCGCGGCCGAAAAGCATCTGCCGGCCAATCTCTGCCCGCTCATCAAATCCACGTTTGGCTACCATGTCGAGCGGGCCAACCCGTTTCTGGAAATGGCCGATCTCGTGGTGGGCGAGACCACCTGCGACGGCAAGAAGAAGATGTACGAGCTATTGGCCGAGACGCGGCCGGTGTACGTGCTCGAATTGCCGCAGAAGGTGGACGACGCCGACGCGCGGGCCCATTGGGTCGCCGAGCTGCGGAAGTTCCGCGCGTTTCTGGCGGAGCGTTTCTCCGTGACGATTCCCGACGAGAAGATTCGCGAGGCGGCGGGCGCGATGAACCGCGAGCGGGCGCTGCGGCGCCGGCTGGCCGACGCGATGGCGGCCGACCGGCCGGGATTGACCGGCCGGCGGCTCTTGAACTTCAAGAGCAGCATTTCGGGGATCGAGGCCGACTTTACCCAATACGAGAAGGCCCTGGCTCTGTTGGCGGAGCCCAAGACGTGCCGCGGCAACGGCCAGCCCGTGCGCGTGTTGATGACGGGCGTGCCCATGGCACACGGGGCCGAGCGCGTGCTGGAGATCATCGAGGGCCACGGGGGGCTGGTCGTGGCGACGGAGAGTTGCACGGGCGTGAAGCCCATTGTGGACGACGTGGACGTGGCCGCGGCGGATCCGATCGAGGCCCTGGCCGAGAAATACTTCCATCTGCCGTGCTCCGTGATGACGCGCAACGACCGCCGGCTCGACTTGTTGCGATTGCTGGCCGCGCGGTTTCGGCCGGAGTGCGTCGTGGAGCTCATTTGGCAAGCGTGTCTGACGTACGACGTGGAGACCAGCCGGGTGCGACGACTGGCCGAGGACGAGCTAGGCATTCCGTACCTGCGGATCGAGACCGATTATTCGCCCTCCGATTCGGCGCGGATCGCCGTGCGCGTCGAGGCCTTATTCGAGACCGTGCGCGCGGCATGAACAACGTTGGCTATTGCAGTCCTTTTGTCCCGCCGGAATGGATTGCCGCGTTTGGCTGGTCGCCCCGATGGCTGCGGCCCCGCGCGGCCGGCGCGCGGGACTTGGCCACGACGCATCGAGGGCTTTGTCCCTTTGCCGGCGCGCTGGTCGAGCAGGTCATCGCATCGGAGGATCTTCATGCCGTGGTCCTCACCACCGCATGCGATCCCATGCGCTACGGAGCGGCGGTTCTGCAAGCCCGGACGGATTGGCCGACGTTCCTTTTCAACCTGCCGTCAACCTGGCAGAGCAACGCCGCGGGCCGGCTGTATTGCGACGAACTGCGGCGGCTGGGGCGGTTTCTGGTCGATCTGGGAGGGCGGTCGCCGTCGCCGGATGAAACCAGGGCGACGTTTGCCCGCTACGACGCGGCCCGTGGATCGGTCCGCGACGCGTGGCCGGTCCAATCCTCGCGGCAATACGCCGAGATGGTCGCCGCCGTGCGCGGCGAAGGGCGAGCGCATCCGCGCCCGTCAACCGTCGAAAACGCAACGGACGGCGTGCCGCTGGCGCTGCTGGGCGGGCCGCTGGTGGAAGAGGATCTGGCGATTCTCGACGCGTTGCCCCAGTTGGGCGGGCGGATTGTCTTGGACGCCAGCGAAGGAGGCCAGCGGACGCTTGCCGCGGCGCTGCCGGCCGAGTGGCCGGGCGACGATCCGGTGGAAGCCCTGCGGCGGGCGTATTTCGACGCGATCCCGGACGTGTTTCGCCGACCCAACGACCGGCTGTTTGAGTGGCTTCGCCCCCGGCTGGCGGCGCGGGGCGCCCGAGGTATTTTGCTGCGTCGGCACGTCTTCTGCGACCTGTGGCACGCGGAGATTGAGCGGATTCGCCAGGCGACCGGGCTGCCCCTGATTGACTTGGACATGTTGCACGCCGACGCCGGCGCGCCCGCGCAGGCGATTGGCCGGATCGAAGCGTTTCTTGAGATGTTGCGCGGTGGGCGGTGGCTAGTGGCTCGTGGTTAGTGGTTGGTAGGTCTTCCAGTGAGTTGTTGCCGCATGGCCGACAAGCCGCTTGCGGCTTCGCAAAGCACTTGCATGACGTTTCCTTCATGACCGAACTCCCTTGCAAGCTCACGCTCGACCAGTGGGACCGGCGCTACGACGCGCTGGTGGCCGGGGGCCTTCGCGAACCGTCGTACGGCGGTCCGCTCGGGCGACACGTGGACGACGGCAACCTGCGGCTGTGCAAGCTCCAGATGGACGACTCGCCGGCGGCGCTGCGGCTGTGGAACTTCCTGCTTTCCGAAGAAGACCGGCTGGCGGACGCCCGGCGGCGGGGCGCGCGGCTGGTGGGCGTGCTCAAGGACCTGGGCACGGTGCCCGTGATGGCCTATTCGCTGGATCGGGTCGTCGCGTTCTATCCGGACGGAGCGTGGTGGATTCCGTGCGTGATGGAGCAAAGCGACGGGCTGTTGGCGATTGCCGACCGGCTGGGCGTGGACGAGTCGTTTTGCCCGGTCCGCGCGATGCTCGGTGCGTTCGAGAGCCAGGCGCATTTTCCGATCCCGGATCTCTTGATCGCCAGCGTGGGGGCCACGTGCGACGACCTGTCGGCGATCGCGCAGCGGCTCGAAGGGATGGGCCATCCGATCTTCTGGTGGGAGATCCCGCACCGCCGGCCGCCGGAGGCCGGGGAGGACGCGGTGCATTTGCCCGGCGGATGCGTGGCCCCCGCGGCACAAGTGGCCTTCGTTCGCGACGAACTGGAGCGGGTGCGGCAGTGTCTTGCGCGGTTCGCTGGCCAGGAGTTGACCGACGCGCGGCTGGCCGAGGGGATCGGCCGGGCGAATCGGGTCCGGCGGCTCTTGGGCCAATTGCGTCAAATGGCCTACTCCGCGCCGGCCGCCCCCCTGCCGGCCCTGGAAATGCTCATCGCCGAGATGCTGGCCATTCACTTTTGCAGCGATCAAAATGAATGTATGGCCGTGCTGGGCGAATTGGTGGAGGAGGCGCGGCGGCGCGAGCGCGCCGGCGTGGGGGCGGTCGCGCCCGAGGCGGTCCGCGTGTTCTGGCTCAATCCGGTGGCGGATCTTCGGGCGATGAACGTGCTGGAGGACGCCGGGGGGCGAGTGTGTGGAACGGAGTATCTGTTTTCGCATGCCCTGGATCCGATCGACGAGGATGTGCCTCCGACGGAAGCGTTGGCCCGGTCGGCCTTGGCCGATCTCATGGTCGGCTCGCCAATCGATCGGGCGGAGCGGGTGTGCCGCGACATGCGGGCGTTTGGGGCCGAGGCCCTGGTGATCTCGCGGATCCCCGGGGCGAGCCACTGCTCGCTGGAGGGCGCGATTATTGGCGAGGTCGTCCGGCAACGGCTCGGCGTGCCGGTGGTCGAAGTCGAAGTGCCCCCGCTTACCGACGCGATGGAGCCGACGTTGCGAACGCGGCTGGAAGCCCTGGTCGAAACCGTCAGAGACGGCAGGACACCATGATTTTTGCAGGCATTGACGCGGGCTCGCGGACGCTGAAAGCGGCTCTGGTCAACGCGACCACCCGACGCGTGATCGCTTCGGTTGTGGCCGACCAGGGCGTCGAGCAGAACGCCCTGGCCCGGCAACTCTTGGGCAAGCTGTTGGCCGAAGCGGGGTTTGACCGGCGGGACGTGCGGGCGGTCGTGGCCACGGGTTACGGGCGCAAGCTCATCCGCGACGCGGACGAGACGATCACGGAGATCACGTGCCAGGCGGCGGGCATCGCCCAGGTCGCGCCCGGCGCGCGGACCGTGATCGACATTGGCGGCCAGGACAGCAAACTCCTGCGGCTGGACGGCACGGGGCGCGTGAGCGACTTCGCGATGAACGACCGCTGCGCCGCCGGCACCGGCCGATTCCTGGAAGTGGTCGCCGCGCAGTTGGGCGTCCGGTTGACCGAGCTGGGGACGCTGGCCGGCGCGAGCCGCAACCCCGCGCGGATCAGCAGCATGTGCGTCGTCTTCGCCGAGACGGAGATCATCGGCCTGTTGGCGCAAGGGGCGACGCTTGAGGACCTGGCGGCGGGCGTTCAGGCCGCGATTGCCGCGCGGCTGGCCGCGATGGCCGGCGGCCAGGTGACCCCGCCGATCGTCCTCACCGGCGGCGTGGCCCTGATTCCCGGGATGGACGCCGCGCTGGGGGCGGCCTTTAGCCACCCGGTTGCCATTGCCCCCGAGCCCCAACTCACCTGCGCCGTGGGCGCGGCGTTGTTGGCGGCCCGATCGCGCCGTTGAGTGCCACCCTACGCCGTCCGGCGTTGGGGGGGCGTTGGGGGGGCGTAAGGGATTGGGGTTGGAAAAGTTGGGGCCTCT
>JAFGDS010000088.1 GCA_016931995.1 Pirellulales bacterium | reverse complement strand
GCGCCCAGGGCGCGTTTAGGCCCCTGATGGTCCTTATCGCCAGGGGCCGCTTTCTTGAACCCCATTGGACACCGGACCCATGCCTCAAAAAATCCATCGGCGAGAGCCGCTTATAACGTAACGATTTGCGTTCGCGCGCGCTTCAATCGGATGAACCTTGAAAGAGAGTTCGACCAGGTTGCGGGTCCCTAGACGACGCTTGGAACAACGGCGTTCTTCCGTTCCGTTTTCCGTTCTATCTATAACCCGGCTTCCCCCACTGGGAAGTATCTGGTATTCTCCAGTGGGCTAGAGGTCCGTGCGTTGTAAGCGGCTTGGGAACTCGCCCCCATAGGAACCGAAGCGTACGGCACGGCCGCCACAACGTCCCCCCGGATCGTGGGACGGGCGTGCCTACCCGGGAACAGAGGCGGGGCAAAGCGTCGGCATCCTGCGTGGCGGGATGGATGCATATCGCCTGCCGGGCGAGGATCCGGCAAACGGGTCCGGCTTTCGAAGGGAGACTCTCCGAGGAACCTGAGCCATGGCCATTCGCGTGACGTGTTCTTGCGGTTATGCCCTGGTGGCCCGCGACGAATTTGCGGGGAAGCGAGGCCGGTGTCCCTATTGCGGCGAGGTGCTCACCGTTCCGGCCGCGCCGGAGCAGCCCGCGCCGGGCCCGACACCTCCGCCGCAACGCGAGCGACCGGCCGCGCCGGGCCCGACGCCCCCGCCTCAACGCGAGCAGCCGGCGGACATCAAGGAGTTTCTCGACCCGCCCGCCCCTGGGCCAAAACACAAAAATGCGCGAAAAGCCATCTCGTTGCGGCCCATGTTCGACGCGTTGCTCGATCCGCGCAGCATCCAGTGGATGCTCATCCTCGGCGGAGGCTTGCTGGTGCTGGGGCTGGTCGTCTGGTTGACCAGTTTGGGCATCTTCGAGCGCAGAGTCGTTCTGGTCGCCGCGCTGGCGACGGGCACGCTCGTCGTGCTGCTGGCCGGCTGGTTCGTGGCCCTGCGAACCCGATTCAAGATCGCCGGCCAGGCCCTGACGTTCCTGGGCTGCGTCATCGCGCCCTTGAACTTGTGGGTGCTACACGCCCAAGGACTCGTGCTGCTCGAGAACCACCTTTGGATGGGCGGCGTCGTCTGCTCCTTGCTCTACATCGCAACCGTCTACGTCCTGCGCGATCCGCTCTTCGTGTACGCGGTCGAGGCCGGCCTGACGCTCACGGCCCTGCTCTTCCTGGCGGAACTCGGGCTCGCCGGCGATACCTCGCACCTCTGCCTGGTGCTGATGGCCATGGGCTTGGTGTCGATTCACGCCGAACGGGCGTTTCCCGGCGAAGGAGGACCCTTCACCCGACGCCGTTTTGGCATGCCCCTGTTCTGGTCGGGACACGCCCAGATGGGCGCCGCGCTGGCCATTCTTTTGGCCAGCCAGGTCGTCGCCTGGCTTATCGATCCGGCGCGCCAGCTCTGGCCGCTGGAATGGTCGGGCAATTGGATGACGCAAAACTTCTTGCTGGCGGGCGGACTGTGGCTGGCGGGAACCTACGCCTACGTCTACTCCGATCTGGTCGTCCGACGCGTCGGCGTTTACTGTTGCCTTGCCGCGTTCTGTCTCGTCATGGCCGAAATGACCGTGGCCGGCGCGAACATGGACTCGGAAGGATTGATCCTGGTCCTGGCCTTGACGGGATTGGCGGCCAGTCTGGCGCAGAGCCACGCGACCACGACCGTCGAAAAGATCCGGCGGATGCTTCTGCCGTTGGCCATGGCGATGAGCGTCTTGCCGCTGTTGATGGGCGTTTTGCTCCACCTTCGCGCGACCAGCAGCCCGGTGGCACAACTGCTCTCGGGCCACGAGACCGGCTGGATGTTCGTCGCGGCAATGTTGGCGGTGGCGATCGGCAATCGGATCTCGGCATTCTTGTGTCGTCACACGGCCCCGGCGTGGTCGGCGGCCTTCTTCTTCCTCAGCGGCTCGGCCACGGTCGTGGCGGCGGCGAGCTTGCTGCGCGTGTTGGGAATCGATCGCTGGAGCCAGCAGGCGCCGCTGCTCATGCTCCTGCCCGTCGCCTACCTCGTCGCCTCGCGATTGTGGCGCGGATACACCCCGGAACGTCCCTTGGGCTGGATCGCGCACGCGACCACGGCCGTCATTTTGCTGCACGTCGTCGTCGGTTCGCTGGAAACCATCGAATCGGCTGTCCGCCCCATCAAGGAGGATCCGGAGAACCTGCTTCTGGGGCTTGTGTTCGTCGAGGCAGCCGCGTTCTACACGCTGGCCGCCATCTTCCGGCGTCGAAGCGCCAACGTCTACTTCGCCACGCTCTCGGCGTGCGGCGCCCTCTGGGAACTGCTGGGCTACTGGGGCGTGCCCGGCGCCTATTACACGATGCTCTATGCCGCCCTCGGCGTGGGCTTCCTCGCCGTGTGCCGTCTGCTCGGCGTGGAACAAAAAACCGTCTACCGCCCACTGGGCGAGCGGCGACAGACCACGCAGGGACGAGGGCTGGCCGCGTTCCAGATGGGCAACGCCATCCTCTCGGTCGCCATGCTCGCGGCCTTGTGCCAGGGCCTGGCGCGGCTGGCGGTCCGCTCGCCGGACGTGCTGGACGTCTGGGCACTTCTGTGGACGATCCTAGCCGGCCTGATCGGCGCCGCGCTGGCCCCGGGCGGCGTCTGGCGACGCGCCTACGTTGTGGCCTCCATCGCCCTGGCCGCCGTCATGTTCCTCACGCTCAACGTGCTCATCGACCTCAACCGGTGGCAGAAGCTCGAGATCTTCTGCGTCGCCGCGGGAATCGGCCTGATCGTGGCGGGCTACGTCGGGCGGTTCCGCGAGGAGGACAACCGCGAAAACGACATGGTCACCGCCGGCCTCTGGCTGGGCAGCATTTTGGCCGTTGTCCCGCTGTTAATCGCGCTCGTGCATCACCGTTTTGGCGGCGACCACGTCTCCGCGCCCGACGAACTGGGGATCCTCGCCGTGGGACTGCTCCTGCTGGTCACCGGCTTCAGTTGGCAGGTCAAATCGACGACGCTGCTGGGCGGAAGCGGGTTGGCCCTGTACGTGTTGATGGTCCTCGTCGCGCTGGGTTGGCGGCAACAGGTTGCCGTCGGCGTCTACCTCGCCATCGGCGGCGGCATCCTCTTCGCCCTCGGTGTCGGCCTGAGCGTCTACCGCGAAAAGCTCCTGCGACTTCCCGAACAAATCGCAAAACGCGAAGGCATGTTCCAGATCCTCAATTGGCGATGACGCTCCACGGCCAATCCGGTCGGGAGAACGCGGACCACGAGAAACGAAGGGAATTTCGGGGGATTCGCCGGTTGAAGCCGGAGTTGACGCGTTACTTGAAGCGGTTCGACGATTGTTTCGCCCGAAGGGACACACGGGCGCATATGTC
>JAFGDS010000087.1 GCA_016931995.1 Pirellulales bacterium | reverse complement strand
AGCGTATGCTATTTCAGGGCTCGCCGGAACGGCTTAGCCCCCAGGGTCGCACGGCCGTAGGCCGTGGGTTTATGACGTACTAAGCACGCGGCCCAGGATGTTGCCCCAGAGAAGATTCGGGAGGATTGCGCCTCCAAAGAGGACAAACAGGCTTTGTCCTGGGACGATGCCATCAGCCTTGTAACCCGCCATATGAAGGCGCGGAATTTGCGCCCCGGCTCGATCGGCCAGTATCTCGGGACGATTCGAGTGCTCAGGAGGGCCTTTCCGAAGACGCATGGACCAGACGACATCACACCGCGTATGGCGGAAACCTACAAGCTGATGCGAGCCGAGGATGGATACGAGCCCCGCACCATCCGAAACGACATCAACAATCTATCCATCGTCTACGGCCTCTGGTGGCGCAACGTGTGCAAGATTCTCGATGCCAACCCCTTCGCCGAGGTTGTGCCGCCGAAGGAAGACAAGGTGCCACCACGGATCGTCACGCCGGAAGAAAAGCAGAGGTTCTTTTCCTGGCTCGAAAATCGCTGGCCGGGGTGGCGGCTGCCTGTACTGTTACTGGAGGTCAAGGCCGCGATTGGCTGTCGGATTGGCGAGCTTGCCGGCGCGACGACCGATGGGCTACAGGAGGGGCGGTTGATCTTCACGTCCAAGACGACCAAGGGCAGAAAGCAGCGGGCTTGTCTGCTGCCCCCAGCCTTGTTTGCCGAGTTGCAGCAGATTGCTGGCCCCGTGTACGTCTTCGAGCGGTTCGCCCGCGAGCTGTTCGTGGCCCGGAAGAAGATGTATCCGTTCCTGCCCTTCACGCCCGCCCGGCTGGTCAAGTGGCTGCAAGGGGAAGCGGACCGATACTTCCGCACCACCAAGGCCAAGCGGTTCAAGCTGCACAGCCTACGGGCCACTGCCATGAGCCAGGCCCGGATGGCTGGCATTCCCGAGGGGGACGCCGCCGTGGCCTTTGGCTGCAACCCCGAGACGATGCGGAAGCACTACCTCAATCTGGACGAGGTCGCCATCGCCGATCAGGTCTTCGCCCGGATGGGTGCGTATCGGGGTCGGTATGTTGGGAATGCGTTGGGACTGACCCCCAAGAAACGACGTAACCTCCTTACAGGTAAGGAGGTTGCGAAGCTCCCCGACAAGGACTCGAACCTTGGACAAAGCGGTTAACAGCCGCTTGCTCTACCAACTGAGCTATCGGGGAAAGTAGACCCCTTATTATAGTGCGGGCCGGGGGGCAACGCAAGGCGTGGCCGAGGGCCCGTCGGGCCGAAGGGCGCACCAGGTTGTCTCGACGACGGGTACGGTTATCGGTTATCGGGGTGGCTGGACTTCATCGGCGAAGCAGGCCGCGCCGAGCGGCTCGCCGGTCACGCGGCGGACGAATTCGGGCCAGGGGACCAGGGCCCCCGGAGCAAAAACCTTCTCCTTGAGGAACTGCCCAACGTCCTTGCGGTCCGAGACCTTGAACGTCTCGGCCGGGCCCTCGTGGCCTAGCTGCCGGGCCATCGCGGCGCGGAGCTGGGCCGCGAACAACTCGCCAAGCTGGTAGTTGTGATAATACACCGGGGCAACCGTGAAGTGGGTTTTCGACGCCCAGTCCGGCTCGTCGCGCCCGGGCGGACGCTTCAGAAGCTGATACCGCTCGGCGTAGTCCCACCAGAGCTTGTTGAGGTCCTGATCCGGGTTGTCGTACAAGGCCTTTTCGAAGTGCAGCATCACGAGCGTCCACCGGGCGAAGAGCAATTGCTCGCGGCGACGCTGCTCGCGAATGGCCTTTGCGAGTTTCTTCACGCGATCCGCGTCCGTTCCGGCGAATTCGACGATCCAACCGGGGTTCTTGGCCAGCGCGCCGAAGAACATGGCGATGCCTTCGGTCGTGAACGTGTGGGCCGGCTCGCGGAGATTGAACGGCAGCGAGGGGTCGATGTATTTGTCGTAGACGGCGTGGCCCGCCTCGTGCAGCATGGTGTCCATCCACTCGGCGGTGGGCTTGATGTTCAGGAGCGTGCGGACGTCGCCCTCGCGGTCGATGTTCGTACTGAAGGCGTGCTGGTCCTTGCCCTCACGCTCGTAGAGGTCGCTTCGGGCGATGATGTCCTCGATGGGCAGGCCGATTCCGGCGTAGAACGCGCGGGCAAGCTCGACGATGTCTTCCTTCTTCTTGTTCTTGTAGAACTCGTCGAGATCCACCTTGTCGGACGGCGGGGGCGACTGGAAGAACGGGTTGTCGTAGTGCCAGGGCATCATGTCCGCGGGCTCGATCCCGAACCGCGGGGCCAACTCGGCGTCCAGCGACCGCTTCATCTTCCGGAACGGCTCGTCGGTGACCTTCTCCAACTCCGCGAAAATGGCCAAAAGCCGGGCCGGGTCCTGCTCCTGGAGGCAAACCATCATGTCCCAGTAGTTACGGTATCCGAGCTTCCGGGCGGCCTCGTTGCGGAGCTTGGCCAGCTCGACCAGCTTGGGGCCAACCGCGCCGCCCACCTGTTTCATGGCCTCCCAGATCGCCTTCCGCTGGCCGCCGTCCGTTTCGCCGGCCATCCTCTCCAAAAGGTCGTTGTCGGTCACGCGTTTGCCGCCGAGCGCGGAGCGGTGCGTGTTGAACGTCTTCGTGATCTCGGTCGACAGCTCGACCATGGCCTTGAGCAAATCGGGCGGGAGCTGGTTGCCCTCGAAGTCCAGCCGGGCCACCTCGAGGGCGCGGGCGTCGGTCGGGTCCAGGTCGTCTTTGTGTTTCAGCAGGGCGAGGATCCGGCGGTAGCGTTCCGGGTCGCTATGGAAGGTCCGCAGGGCCAGCGCCGTGGCGGCCGACTCGTCGAACGCCTCTTGCGCGCCCGTGGCCGACGCCTCCCACGAGGCCAAAGCGGCGGCCGTATCGAGCCGGGCGAGCTCCTTCTCGTACTCGGCCAGGAGACTTGTCGCCTTCTGGCGGATTTCGTCCTTTTCGCTCGTCGCGGGCGCGGTCGCGTCGTTCATGGCCAGTGCAACCTCCTCGGCAATGTCCCCGGCGGGCGCGGCGCCGGCCGCAGCGGCGAGTCCCGCAAACGCGACGATCACGAAACACGCGGATTTCATGTTTGGATTCTCCTCGAAGGGTTGTGCCCCCGACCCATGGGCGGTTCAACGCAAAGATAGGCTACCCACCCGACTTGTGCAACCAGCCTCAGCGGGGGGGCCAGGGGCGAGGTCGGGGGCCCGCCGGGTCCGCGGAAGCTTGACCCGGCCGTGGGATCCGATACCATGGCAGACTGGGTGGGCAGCACCATATTATCGCGGAAGGAGGAAATCATGTTGAAGACGACCGCGTGCGTGGCGATGCTCGCCGCGATGGCGACCACCGCCGGCGCCGAGACCTGGAAACCCGGGGCGGGTCCCTTGATGACGCGTTGGGCCAAGGACGTGTCGCCGGAGAATGCCCATCCCGAATATCCCCGCCCACAAATGGTCCGTCAGGCATGGTTGAATCTCAACGGCCTTTGGGAGCTGGCGGCGGGTCGGCCGGATCAGGAGCCGCCTTTGGGGGTAAAACTGCCGGGTGAGATCCTCGTTCCGTTTCCGGTCGAGTCGGCCCTGTCGGGCGTGATGCGCCGCGGCGACCGCCTCTGGTATCGGCGGACGTTCGAGACGCCCGAGCAATGGAAGGGCCAACGCGTGTTGCTCCATTTCGGCGCGGTCGATTGGGAGGCGACGGTCTACGTCAACGGCAAGGAGCTGGGCACGCACCGCGGCGGGTACGACGCCTTCTCGTTCGACATCACCGACGCGCTGGTTCCCGGTGGGACGCAGGAGATCGTGGTTCGCGTGTTCGATCCCACCGACGCCGGCGAACAGCCGCGCGGCAAGCAGGTGGTCAAGCCCGAGGGCATCTGGTACACGCCGACCACGGGGATTTGGCAGACCGTCTGGCTCGAGCCGGTTCCCGCGACGCATATCGCGAAGCTCACAATGACGCCCGACGTGGACTGCGGGGCGTTGCGCCTGGTGGTTGCCGCGCCGGGCGCGGACGACAACTTCGCGGTCGAGGCCGTGGCTTTTGACGGGAAGAACGAGGTCGCCCGGGCATTCGGCGGCGCCGGCGGCGAGATCCTGCTGGAGATTCCCCGCGATCGGCTGAAGCTCTGGTCGCCCAAGAGCCCCGCGCTGTACGACCTGACCGTGACGCTCAAGGGCCCCGACGGGTTGGTGGACGAGGTGAAGAGCTACTTCGGCATGAGGAAGATTGCGCTGGGCAAGGATGCCAACGGCGTGACGCGGATCATGCTCAACGGCGAGTTCGTTTTCCAGATGGGTCCGCTGGACCAGGGTTTCTGGCCCGATGGGCTTTACACCGCGCCGACCGACGAGGCCCTGCGCTGGGATATTGAATTGACCAAGGAGCTTGGTTTCAACATGATCCGCAAGCACGTCAAGGTCGAGCCGGCCCGATGGTACTATTGGTGCGACAAGCTGGGCATGCTCGTGTGGCAGGACATGCCCAGCGGCCGCAACCGCACGCCCGAGTCGAAAAAACAATTCGAGCTTGAACTGGACCGCATGGTGACGGGGCTGGGCAACCATCCGTCGATCGTCATGTGGGTGGTGTTCAACGAGGGCTGGGGCCAATACGACACGCAGCGCGTCACGCAACACGTCGAGAAGCTCGACCCCAGCCGCCTGGCCAACAACGCCAGCGGTTGGACGGACAAGAACGTGGGCGCCGTGATCGACATGCACAACTACCCCGGACCCGGCTCGCCCAAGCCCGAGGCCAATCGCGCCGCCGTGCTGGGCGAATTCGGCGGACTGGGCCTGGCCGTGAAGGGACACCTTTGGACCGACAAGGGTAACTGGGGCTACCGGCAGATCCCGGATTCCAAGGAATTGACCGACCGCTACGTCCGTCTGCTGCGCGGCGTGTGGGATCTGGCCAAGTCGCAAGGGCTTTCCGCCGCCGTGTACACGCAGACGACCGACGTGGAAATCGAAATCAACGGCCTGGTGACCTACGACCGCGAGGTGGTCAAGGTGGACGTGCCGCGCGTGGCGGCCGCCAACCAGGGCCGCATCCCGAGTCTGGAGCCAGTCGTGCCCTCGGCCAAGGAGCAGGCCGACGTGTCGTGGCGATACACCTTCGCGAAGCCGGCCGACGGCTGGTTCCAGCCGGGATTCGACGATGCCGCGTGGAAGGCCGGCCCCGGCGGCTTTGGCACGAAAGCGACTCCCGGCGCCGTCGTGGGAACAGTCTGGGATGGGCCGGAGATCTGGCTTCGTCGGATCTTTCGCCTGCCGCCGGGCAGGACGGACGATCTCTCGCTCATGCTCCACCACGACGAGGACGTCGAGGTGTATCTCAACGGCGTGTTGGCCTACAAGCAGGACGGCTTCACGACCGCCTACGAAGAGGTGACCCTGGCCCCCGCCGCGCTGGCCGCGCTGTCGCCGGGCGAGGACAACGTGATGGCGATCCACTGCCGGCAGACCGGCGGCGGCCAGTACGTCGATGCCGGCCTGGTCCGCCTGGTCCTGACCGAAGCAAGCCCGTCGTCGTAGGGCGTCGCAATAAAGTAGTCTGCCCACCCTGCATGTCCGTCATCCCGAGCGCGGCGGAGGATCTCGCTTGATCCCCGGACGAGATCCTTCGTTCCGCTCGGGATGACTGTATTTGGGTGACATTGTCGGCTCGCGCGCGTGCCACTGGCTTTGCCAGTGCATGCCGCCCGCGCCAAGACGGCACTGGCGGAGCCAGTGGCACACATGTACATCGGACGGCACTGGCGGAGCCAGTGGCACACGACCGCGTCTCGCGACACCAGTAGCGCCCATGGCCCGACGTCGTCCCGCTTCACCCTTGCCCGCGGCGCGAGCCGAGCCGACGGAACTGCGGATCGTCGGGGGCGCGCTGCGCGGCCGCAAGCTCCGCTACGGCGGCGAGCGCCGCGTGCGGCCGATGAAGGACCGGGTTCGCGAGGCGGTCTTCAACCTCCTGGGACCCAGCGTCCGCGGCAAACAAGCCATCGATCTGTTCGGTGGCACGGGCGCGCTGGGATTGGAGGCCATCAGCCGCGGGGCCTCGCGGGCGTTGTTCATCGAGCAGCATCTGCCCACGGCGATGATTCTCCGCGAGAACGTCGCGACGCTGGGCGTCGAGTCCGTATGCGAGGTGATCCGCGGCGACACGTTTGTCTGGGGCGAGCGGGGCCCCGCGCCGCCGCCGGCGCCGCCGTGGCTCGTCTTCGCCTCGCCGCCGTACGACTTCTACGTCTCGCGCGCCGACGACATGTTGCGTCTGGTGGGGCGACTCGTCGAGCGCGCTCCGGCGGGCAGTCTCTTTGCGGTCGAGTCGGACGAGCGGTTCGACATCGGTCTGTTGCCGCTGGCCGAACGGTGGGACGTCCGTCGCTACCCGCCGGCCGTGGTCGGTATCCTCCGCATTAAACCGCCCGACAACGAACCAGAGCCCTTGTAGGAGGCGACTTCCGTTGCCGAACCTGCCGAATACACGAGGAGCCACCATGGACGTCGTGAATCTCGATCGCGTCGAGCCGTTTATCACCAAGGACGGTTCGGAGATCCGCGAGCTTTTGGCCCATCGCAACTCGTGCATCCGCAACCAGACGCTGGCCGAGGCCCGTCTGCCCGTCGGCGCGCGCACCGCGCCGCACCGGCACGTGCTCACCGAGGAGATCTATTACGTTCTGGAGGGTCGGGGTCGGATCCGCGTCGGCGGCGAAGAGCGGGACGTGGGCCCCGGCGACGCCATTGCGATCCCGCCCGGCGCCGTCCACGCGATCGCCAACACCGGCCCCGCCACGCTCCGCTTCCTCTGCTGCTGCGCGCCCGGCTACGAGCACGACGACACGGTCCTCGTCGACGTGGCCGTTTCCGACATTGAAATCTGAAGAGGGAGATGGAGGGAGGGGCCGCCGCCGGTTGCCGCGGCGCCGGCTCACGGCTCCGCGGGGGCACGGTCGCGCCAAAGCCCAAGGCGGGCCGCCCGCGCGTTCTTCTCGGCCTCGATGAGGACGTCGGACTTTGTGCCGTTTCGGCGACACCAGGCCAGACCTTCCTCGACCAGCTCCTTGTTGCCCCATCGACCTTCGTGGATCACGTCGCCGCGGATCCGCCCCTCGGCGTCCTTTTCCATCCACTCCACGACGACTTCCTTCTGAAACACCCCGCGCAAAAGCGACTGGCGGGCGGCCGCCCCCAGGGCCTGGGAAAGGGTGGGGCACTCGATGCCCTCCAATCGGATTTTGTGACTCTTGCTGGAGGCGTCCATCACAATCAGCGTGTTGCCGTCGAGAACGCCCGTCACTTTTCCGGCCATCGTCTGGACGGGAAACGTCATGCTCTCCACGGAATCCCGGTCCGCCTGGCTCAATTTGGCCAAGGGCACGCCCAGTATCTTGCCCTCACTCTGCTCCAAATACACCACGCCGCCTCGGCATTCCAGAAACGACCCCGTCGTGGCATGTTGGCCGGTGGTGTCCGTCCAGGGCCGGGATCGGGCGTTGGCGCCCGAGCGGGCGGGCGGCTCTTCCGGCGCGGGCGGCCAATCCAGCGCGGGCGACTCGTCCCGCGCAACCGACGGCTGCTCACTAGCGGGAGGGTCGCCCGGCAACGGCGCGGGTCCGCTCGCCGCCAGGAAGCCGTTCTCGACCAGCCATTTCCGATCGTTCGTTTCGAGGAGATGAATGGCCACGAGGACGTCTATCCCGTTGGCCCGACGAAGACGGATGGTTCCGTCCTCCACGGCCATTAGCCGCGCCATCACGCTGCCCCGCCCCGTGAGACCCTCGCGCCACCGCCATTCCCGATAGGGAGAAAGGGGCGAAGACGAGCCGCCCGCAAGGTCGCCGCCGGCGTCCCGCGGCGTCGTCGCGATGGGAGGAATGCTCTCTGGCGCGCGCCCCGACGGCATGGGCGACGGGTGCCATCGGATTGCGTGCTCACGGAACGTGGCTGCCCCGCCCGCGGCCGCCGGCGTGGCCCCGGCGCGATCCGGCACCGAGGCAGGATTCCCATGGGGATCGGGGTCCGTCGACGGGGTAGGCCCCGGCGCCGCGCCCGAATCTTGAATGGGAATGGGTGCGGGAACAGGATCCGGCTCTGGCGCGGCGGTCCGTGCCGGGGAACCCGTCGCGTCGGCCGTCCCCTTTGGCCGATCCGCGGCCGTCTCGGCGGTCGGTTCGCCAGGAGGCGGCGTCGGAGGCGGCGCCTGCGATCGTCCCGCCGGCGGATCCCACCGCAGCGAGACCCTTCGGTATCCGTAGACGCCGACCGCCACGAGGACGATCCCAATGGCGATGCCGACGGCCAATCCGAAACCCCACGTGACGGCGCGTTTGAAATCGTCGCTAGGCATGGTTGCATCCGGCGCGTTGGATCATTGGAGCAAGGGAATCGTGCTTACCACCTAAGGGGATGATCACCCACGGCGGACCCGAGAAGGCCGCCCATCCACCCCCAAAACGCGCCCCAACCCCGTCCCCACGACGAAGAGCCGACATCCCCGCAACGGGCGGCGGCCCTTTACCCATAATCTACAGTTTTCCGTCACCTTCATCAAGCGTTTTGAAGATGCCGTCCATCCGTCGTTGGTAGAGATCATAGAGTTCGAAGAGCGTTTCTCGGACGTTGTCGCCGTGCCGGGCAAAGGCGGCATCCACCTCCTCCGGCGCGATCCGCGACCAGTCGTCCTCCAGCAACGCGGCGACGATTTGCCGGACCCGCGCCGGGGTCGTGATGGCGGTCCAAAGGACCGGGAGCCGGACCGGCTCGTGGCACGTCGCGACGAAACCCCAGCCGCGACGACGGCAAAGCCACCTCGCGCCCAACCGGGCAAACCAGCCGAGCTGTTCGTAGCCGTCCACGACCAGCACGGTGGGTTGAGCGATCTCGGATTTCCCCAGCGCGTCGGCGGGGAGTCGCCGCTGGCCGTCGTGCAGCGCGACGTGGACGACGCGGCGTCCGGCGCGCTCGATGGCGGGAATCAACGCGGCCAGCAACGTGGACTTGCCCGAGCCGTGCGACCCGACGATCTGCCCGCGCCAACCGGCCTGGCGCAGCCGCGTCACGAGAACGTCCGCGGAGGCGCCTTCGGGGAAGAGAAACGGGACCGCGCCGGGACGGACGCGTCGGGTGGCGAAGGGGTTGCCCCGGCCGGCCGGGTCGGGCACGGCGCTCACGGCTCGATCACCCTGCCCGGCTGAACCGCGCCGAGCACGAACGGGCGCTCCCCGACGAATTCCCGGCCCCGCCGCGGAAACACCCGCACCCGGACGCACCATACAATCCGCAGCAGCACGCCGTCGTAGCTTAGGGGACTTCGGGGTAGGGTCGTTTGGAAACGACCGGGTTGGGCCGTGTCGATCCAGTCGCCGTCGTCGGTCGAGAGCCGCTCGAACTGGTGCACCGCGAGGTCTTCGTCTCCCTTGCCTTCGGTGTACCAGAGGACCGACACCTCGACGGCTTTCACGTCGGAGGCGTCCATCCGTTCGATGCGGTACTCACCCAAAAGCGTCTCGCCCGGGCGGTAGACGCGGGCGTCGTCGTCGAGCGTGATGGAGACCGCGGGCTCGCTCACGCCTGATCTCCTTCGGCGTCGTCGGCGGGGCGCACGATCAGCGGGAACGAACGGGAGAAGTTGGGCCACGCGGCCACGTCGCCCTCGACCGCCAGACTCCATTTCACCTCGTTGTTTCCGGCGGCAAAAGAGTGCATCACGCCGACCGGGATCTCCAGAGAGCACGGCGCTTCCAGAGGCGCCGCGGGTTGGATCTCGAAGTCGTCGCGTCGGAACACGTCCCGCCGAAAAACGCATTGGGTCTCGGTCCGCGTGTCGGTGCCCTGCCGGTATCGGACCTGCTCCTGACAGACCAACCGCAACACGACGCGATTCATCCGCAGCCGCCCCGCCTGCGAAAGAAGTACCTCATAGGAACGGCCCGGCCTCAACGGATGGTCCGATATCTCGATCCAGGTCGGCCCAACACCGGTGGTGACCAGCAATTGGCGGAAAAAAAGGAAGACGAGCACGACGCCGACCAGCACGAAGGGCACGAGGAACGCCGTGGCGAGCCAATTCGGATTGCCGGCCATATGGTCCCTTGCGAGGGGCACGACGAACACGGCGACGATGCCGTTCCAGAAGAGGCTGCCCACGAGCAAACCCACGACTTGCCAGACAGGCGAAGCGCTGATTGCCAGACGATACTTCAGCCGCGTGCCGGGGCTATCGGTCTGGTCGGTGCAAAGCGGGATGCTCGGGTACTCCGGCGCTTCGGCGGACCCGCCCGTCAGGCGATCCAACGAAAGGGCGCCCTTGCCCGCCGCGGCGCGATGTTCGGCCGACTTCCCCCAATGCAGCAGGCGATACATCAATCCGATGCCGCCGATCAGAAGAAACGTGACCGGCACAAACAGGATCAGCCACATCCACCACGTGTAGCCACGCACCAGCACGGCCGTGTTGGGATTGGCGGGGTCGTACCAGCAGGGATACTCGCCGCCGATCTGGAACCGATCGAGAATCGCCTGGTTCGCGTCGCGGTCGCCGGAATAAACTCCGCAGATGTCGTACGTCTTCGTGACGTGCGTGCGGTCGTCCACCCGGTATTCGATCTGGATCTCGGGACGGTAGGTCGGTCCGTCCTCACCCTGCTTCTTGCCCAGCTCCTTGCCGCGAACCACGCAGGGGATCTCGACGAACTCGTGGTTCACCCGCCACTCGGGGATCACCAACGCGCCCAACACGACCGCAAGGCCGATGCAACCGCCCAGGAAGAACAGACCGAAGAAGACCATCTCCCCGAAGCTGCCGAGCCGTCGCGAACCGGTCCGGCGATGGCCTCGCTTCTTCTCGTAGACGCGCAGGCTACGGCTCAAGCTGTTCTCTCCGCCGACCCGTTCGGAAGAAATCGTGCTGCTCCAGCGCTTTGTACACCTCTTCGAGCGTCTTCTCGCCGAAGTTCGAGATGCTCAAGAGATCGTCGCGGGTGCACTTCAGCAAATCCTCGACCGTGAAGATGCCCTTCTCCTCCAGGCAGTTCGTCGTTCGCACCGAAAGACCGATCTCCGCCGTGCTCATGTCGAGCTTCTCGCGGAGCTTTTCGGCCGAGTCGTCCACGTGGACCAACGGGATGCGGGTCGTTGCCATGGGTTCCCTCCCGATCGCTTCCAAGAAGACTTGTGTTCCGTCACCCAATCCGCCGCACCCGTCCGGCGCGCGCAATCCGCTTCGCGCCGCGGCGGGACAATCACGTAGTATAGCCGATCCGTGAAACCCGGCAAGGAACACACCCAGGGGGCGAGCAACGGCGACCTTCGGAGGAAGAGAGGATGGGGGGAGATGGAAATAATGGCTAAAGTGAGCATTTCAGGAGATCTGGGGTTTGGGCCCTTGGCCGCGAGGGCCTTTGGGCCGTGCCGCAAGGCCCCCGCAACGGATTTGCCGGACGAAGGCGCTGTTGGCCAACAGCTTCTTCGCCTGGGTGGACAGACTCCTTCGGACCGCCTAGACTGTTTGCCGTCCGGTTGTTCGATGATCCCCCCAATGCAAGGAGTCCGTCCGTGATTTCTCCAGAAACGCTGCGCCGGTACCCCGTCTTTGCCGGGATCGGAGACGAGAGCCTCAAGGCCCTGGCCATGGTGGCCGACGAAAAAACCGTCCCGGGCGGCACGATCCTTTTCCGCGAGCGGGAGCCGGCCACCCACCTGAACGTCGTCATCAAGGGCGAGGTCGATATCCAGTATTTGTTGGGCACGGGCGAGCATCGTACGGTCGATACGCTCGTGTCCGGCGACTTGCTTTGTTGGTCGGCGTTGGTCGAGCCTTTCAAGACGACCGCCATCGCCACCTCCACGCAGGAAACCCGGCTCGTGACGCTCGAGGCGACCAAGGTCCGGCAATTGTGCGCGAAGGACCCGGCCTTGGGTTATCTGCTGATGACCCAAGTGGCCAAGCTGCTGGCCGATCGGCTGGAAAACGCCAGGATTCAATTGGCCACCGCGGACTGACGCCGCGTCGGGCGCCCACGGGCTCTCCGCCCGTGCCGCACAATGCGGGGATGCGCGCTCTGGCATAGCCAGCGGCACACGTTCGTCCAGTTCCCTTGTCCCCGACCGCCGTCCCGCTCACGCGAACGGGGATGACGTGTTGCGCCCCTCGCGACCTTCTTCGGGCCGACTGGCAGCGGACAAGACCAGATGGTCGCGCCGGCGCAAGGCGATAATACCGCCGGGAAAGACCCGCTTCTGGCCGGCCGAGCCCGTCGCCATCGAAGCCAACGCCTCCCACTCGGCGTGGCCCATCGACCGAAGCGGCCAATCCTGGCGCCGCCACAAGGCGATCATCGCCTCGCGGATCAGGTAGCGGGCGCGACCCGACAGCGGCGCGGTCTCGATCGAGACCCTATCCGCGGAAACGCTCTGGGCACACCCGTCGAGGAGTTCATCCACCCAATGGTCCACGATCCCTTGAACCTCGCCCGCCAGGGCGCCCAGCCTGAGCAGGGCGCCGGTCACGTTCGGGTTGAAATGCCGCGCCAGCCGAGGCAGCAACGCGTGCCGCAGACGGTTCCGCGTGAACCGGCGATCCGCGTTGCTCGCGTCGACGCGATACGTCTGTCCCAAGTGGGCAAGGTAGGCCATGAGTTCGCTTCGTCGAATCGCCAACATGGGCCGAATAAGCGTCAGCGCCTCGCCAAGTCGCCTCGTGCGCGGGATGCCCGACAGGCCGGCGATGCCCGTTCCGCGCACGACGCGGTGCAGGATCGTCTCGGCCTGATCGTCGGCCGTGTGGGCGGTCGCGAGGTATCGGGCGCCGAGCCGCGCGGCCGTCTGGCGAAGGAAGGCATATCGGGCTCGTCGGGCGACCGCTTCGGGCCCCTGGCCCGCGTGCGAGGCGCTCCGTCGAGCCTGCGCCCGCCCCACCTGGCACGTCACGTCCAGCCGACGACACGCCTCGACCACGAACGCCTCGTCGGCGTCCGCTTCCTCCCCGCGGAGCCCGTGATGAAAATGGGCCGCGAAGAGCCCGCCGTTGCCGGATACCCTAAGCGAACAGACACCCCGCAGCAGGGCCATGCTGTCGGCGCCGCCGGAGACGGCCAGCAGGACGGGCACGTCCCGCCACGCGGACGGCGGCCAAGCCGCCGCCAGCGCCGTCTCGAAGGAATGAGGTTCGGTTGTCACGAGTGGTCTCCCGACGACACCCCCTCTCCCGGAGGGGTAGGGGAGATGGACTGCCGCAACCGCACGTCCGCCCTCGGAATGTCGCTGGCGGCGGACACCCGGCGCCCGGCAGCTCAGCCTAATCGTCCTAACTCAAACCGACAAGTAGGTTTATCGAGTCCAAAACGGGGCGGCTCCCATTTGCAGGCACGCGAATCTCTGCTAGGATGGGTTTTGCGACGTTCCGTGTGGGCGCCGTTACGGCGATTTTCCGGCGGGACGGCGACGACACCCATGTGGTTCTTCGTGGACCTCATGGGGCGACACATTGACTATGGCGAGTGTCTTCGACGCGTCCGTTAGAGGAGGCGCCGAGGGAGCGGTCGGTGTGTGGGAGTTTTCGACGGGCGTTGTTTGGTTGTGAAACACTGGGTAAGCCAAAGCCATTCCATGATGACCGAGCGAGGGTGGATTTTCGTACTGCTGGTCGTGCTCGAAGGCGTCGGCGGCTGGGTAGCGCGCGGGCTGCGCGCCATCGCGCTGCCTCGGTTCGCGGCACGGTCAAGCGCCACGTTCGGCGCAGTGCGACACGCGGCGCGCGTGGCGACCCCGCTGGTGTCCAGGGCGTGGATGGTTTTGCGGCCCTTGTTGGAACGGTTTACGGATCCTCTTGGCTGGCGCTGCGCGCCCGTGCGCGTCGCGTATCCATGCGGCCGCGCGGAGGCGGCGGGCCTTCGCGTCGGCGCGGTCGAGGACCAGATCGCTTTCCGCCCATCCATACGCACCCGCGCGGCTCTCCCCGGCCGGTGACCCCGTTTGCGGCGGTCTCCGTTCCCTGATCTCCTCTAGCGGGCCGTTCCAGTCCCGATCGGGCAGCGGGCGCTCGCCTCACCAATACGTGTGAGGACAAAAGACCGTGGAGCCCTACGTCATCCCCATTGCCATCACGCTTGTCGCGTCGGTCATGTTGACGTTCGTGGCCATCAAGGGCCTCGATCATCTCCGGCGCAAGGATGCCGAGTCCGAAGCGCGACAAATCGTCGAACGGGCCGAGCAGGACGCCCACGCCCGGCGGCGCGAGGTCGAGCTGGAACTCAAGGAAATGGTCATCCAGCAGAAGGCCGAGGGCGAGAAGGAACTCCGCAAACTCCGTCAGGAGCTGCACGAACGCGAACGGATGCTCGACAAGCGGCAAGACGCCCTCGAGAAGCAGGCCGACCAGCTTCAGAAACAAGAGAAAATCGTCGAGGGAACGCAGCGAAAATTGACGGAGCGCATCCAAGACACCAACCGCCGCAAGGAGGAACTCGCCAAGCTCCTGGACCTCCAGCGGCAAACGCTGCACGAGCTCAGCGGGCTCAACCGCGACGAGGCCACCGCCCGACTCCTCGAAACGCTCCGCACGGAGCTCTCGCGGGAGGTCGGCGCCGTGATCCTCAAGCACGAGCGGCAGATGAACGAGGTCTGCGAGGAGAAGTCGCGGGAGATCCTGCTGACGGCCATCCAGCGGTTTGCCGCCGCCCACACCGCCGAAACCACCACAAGCACCGTGGACATCCCCAACGATGAAATGAAGGGCCGGATCATCGGCCGCGAAGGACGCAACATCCGCGCGTTCGAGAAGGCCACCGGCGTGGACGTCATCATCGACGACACGCCGGGCGTGGTCATCGTCAGCGGATTCGACATGATCCGCCGCGAGGCCGCCCGGATCGCCCTGAACAAGCTCATCGCCGACGGGCGGATCCATCCCTCGCGGATCGAGGAAATCGTCGCCGAAACCACGCGCGAAATGGAGCGGTACATCCAGCGCGTCGGCGAGGAGGCGCGTCAAGAGGTGGACGTCCACTCGTTGCACGAGCGCCTGGTGAATCTGCTCGGCCGGCTCCAGTTCCGCACGAGCTACAGCCAGAACGTCCTGCGGCACTCGATCGAGGTCGCCTTCCTGGCCGGCATGATCGCCGACGAGATCGGCCTTGATGGCCGGCTGGCGCGCCGCTGCGGCCTGCTGCACGACATCGGCAAGGCGGCCGACCACGAGGCGGAAGGCGGTCATCCGAAGATCGGCGCCGATCTCCTGAAACGCTACGGCGAACCGCCCGAAGTGATCCAGGCGGCCGCCGGGCACCACGACGACCTGCACCTGGACAATCCCTACACCGTGATCGTCTCGGCCGCGGACGCCTGCAGCGCCTCGCGGCCCGGCGCCCGCCGCGAAACGCTCGAACGCTACGTCAAACGGATGGAAGAGCTCGAATCGATCGCCAGCAGCTTCCACGGCGTCGATCAGGCCTACGCGATTCAGGCCGGACGGGAACTCCGCGTCCTGGTCAGCTCGAAGGAGACCACCGACGAATCGGCCGCCAAGGTCTGCCGCGAAATCGCCAAGGCCTTCGAGGAACGGCTCACCTTCCCCGGCGAAATCAAGGTCACCGTGTTGCGCGAGACCCGACACACCGAGGTGGCGCGGTAGCGAGAAGACCAAATGTCGAAGCACGAATGTCGAAGGAATGTCTCAAGCTCGAATGACGAAGCGCCGCGGCGTCCAACGCCGGAGGCGCCATGCTCCGTTTCGTCATTCGTGCCTCGTCCTTCGTCATTCCTTCGTCATTTGGGTTTCGGAATTCGTCATTCCCCCATTATGCTCCGATAACGAAAGACCATCCGTGCGACTACTTCTGGTCGGAGACGTCGTTGGCAAGCCGGGACGTCAGATCGTCACTCGGGCGATGCTCGGCCTGCGGATCGAGCAGGGGCTCGATTTCGTGGTCGTCAACGCGGAGAACGCGGCGGGTGGATCGGGACTGACGCCGGCGATTTTCCACGAGTTGATCTCGGCCGGCGTGGACTGCATCACGATGGGCGACCACGCCTACCGCCGCCGCGAGATCTTCCCCATCCTGCACGGCGAAGCCCGGATTGTCCGCCCGGCCAACTATCCCCCCGAGGCCCCCGGACGGCCCGTCACCGTGTTGACCACCCGCGGCGGCGTCCGCGCCGCGGTCATCAACCTGTTGGGCCGCGTGTTCATGCCGCCGGTCGATTGCCCCTTCCACACGGTGGATCGCCTGCTCAAGGCGTTGCCGGCCGACGTGCGGGTGATCCTCGTCGATTTCCACGCCGAGGCCACCAGCGACATGCAGGTGATGGGCCGATTCCTCGACGGCCGCGTCAGCGCGGTCCTGGGTACCCACACGCACGTTCCCACCGCCGACGAGCAAATCCTGCCCGGCGGAACCGCCTTCCAGTGCGACGTCGGCATGACCGGTCCGCACGAGAGCATTCTGGGACGCCGGATCGACCGCGTGTTGGAGACCGTGTGGACGTTTCGGCCGACTCATTTCGAAGTGGCGACCGACGATCCCCGGCTGCATGGGACGATCGTCGACGTGGATCCGGCCACTGGCCGGGCTTCGGCCGTCCGCCGCGTGGTTGTCGACGGGGCCGAAGCCAACCGTCTTGCCCACCTCGCCCGCGGCGGGGTGCCCTGACGCCCAGAGCGTTGGTGGCGACTCCCAATCGCGAGTGCCACTGGCTCTGCCCGTGCGCGGCGAGTGCCACGGGCTCTGCCCGTGCGCGAATCGTGGCGACGGCACTGGCGAAGCCAGTGGCACACATGCGCGAATCGTGGCGACGGCACTGGCGGAGCCAGTGGCACACATGCGCGAAGCCAGTGGCACACATGCGCGGCCGAAGGCGTGTTTGCCGGAGCCCAAATCGCGTTGTCCTTTCGGCATGGGGCTCGCGATCGGCGCGACCGATACGATCGGCCATCGTGCGATCCGGCCAACCGACGCGGGCGATTCCTTCCCCACGCCCGGCACATTCCGCCCGATCCTCGCGGCCGCCGCGGCGATGGATGGGCGGCCCCGGCCACGTCGATAGCGTCAAGAGACGGCCACTTGGCCGAACGCGCCCGGCGGGGCAGGGGCCCGCCGTACTCGTGAATACGCGGGAGAGAGTCCGATGGACGAAACAGCCGAAAAGACCTATCACGTCACGGTCGGCGTGGCGGAGTGCACCGTCACGTGTCAAACGGAACGAGACGCCGTGGAGAAGGCCCGGGCGGAGCTCCGTCGCCAGTTGCCCCACATGGGCACGATCATCCAAGGGATCAACGTCCGCGAGTTCCGCGTCGATCTGGTCGGGTCCTGACCGGCGCGACGCGCGACAGGACGCGACACGAAGCATCTTCGACGTTTGCGGTTTCGGCGTGATCCTCCGTTTCGCCCAGGATAACGGCGGCGCGGAACCACCTGGATTGCCCAAAGACAAGAGCAAACCGACGCGGATCGGCGTGCAGGGTAGCGCGCTGTTCGACCTGGATTGCCCAAAGACAAGGGCAAGCCGACGCCTCCGGGGCACTTTTCCCCCACTGTCGTGGTATGCCAGGCGATTCCCTCCCAAAAATCTGCTAGGTTTTTGGCGAGAGACTATTGACCTTTCGACGGGTCATTGTTCATAATCGTATTTCGGAGATCGGGTGTTTAGACCGCTTAGGCGCTGGTTTTTGGTGGGATTGGGAGGTCCCAATCGGCAGAAATGGGTGTTATGCGGCTTTGTTGCCCGCCGTATGACCTCACGTGAGGTCATACGGCGGGCAATGACGGATCGACCGCCAAAACGCTCTCGCCAACGCCCAGTCTGAACGAGACGGTCCCGTCACCGGGGGATCTGACTACCATGAGCGATGCCAAGAAAACTCTCGCCCGCGGCGGGGCGCCCCATCGGCATCCGACGCTAACCGACGTGGCGCGGCTGGCCGGCGTGTCGCGGTCGGTGGCGGGCCGCGTGCTCAACGGCGGAACGGGGAACACGCGGTTTAGCGACCAGGCAGCCGACGCGGTTCGCGAGGCGGCCGCGCGGCTTCAATACCGGCCCAACCACGCCGCCCGGCAACTCCGCGGCAAGCGGTCGCGCACGTTCGGCGTCCTCGTGGCTTCGGTGGGCGACCCGTTGTTGACGTTCCTCGTGCAGCACATCGACGCCGCGGCGGTGTCGATCGGATGCCGGACGCTTCTGGCCAACACGATCGGCAACCCGGATGTTGGCCCCGACCAGTTCGATTACCACGTGGACGATTTCGCGCGGCGGGGCGTCGATGGGGTCGTCTGCGCGGTGCACGACTGGTGCGAAGGCGACCGGCGGGCCCTGCTCCAGCGTCACCCCAACACGGTCTTTTACGAAGACCCCGGCATGGAAGGCGCCGCGTGCGTCGTACCCGATCGGGCAGAGGCCGTCCGGTTGGCCGTGCGCCACGCGGCGTCGCGCGGTCGGCGCCGGATCGGGCTGGCGGTGATGGCCCTTTCTCGTCCGACGGGCCAGGAGCGTCTGGCCGGCTATCGGGCCGAGGCCGACGCGCGGGGGCTGCCCTGGGACGAGCGCCTGATCTTCGACGGCGAGCCCCACGGCCTGGGCTACGCCCGGCACAACAGCCAGACGCGGCAATGGGAGTTTCCCGTCGAGCTGATGGATCGGGTGATCGACGCCCTGGTGCGGGACGCGGGAGCCGACGCCGTCGTCGCGCACAACGATTTCTGGGCCGCCGCCTTGATGCGCCGCATGAGGCGCCGCGGGATCCGCGTGCCCGACGACGTGGCCGTCGTCGGATACCTGAACCACTACCTGGCGGATTGGACCGATCCGCCGCTGACGTCGATCGACCCGATGCAAACGGTGGCTGGCCAAAAGCTGGTCGAGATTCTGGAGCAAGGCGCCTCGGGCGACGCACCCGCGGCGGACGGCGTCACTTTTCGCGTCGCCCCAAGGCTGATCGAGCGGCAGTCGGCGTGACGCGGTCGCAACGGGTTGTTTTCGCGCTTACCTTGGGAGGGAAAGTTGAACAGACGACGCTTCCATTGGATTGTGGCATGGGCACTGATGTTGGGTTACCCCACGTGCGCGTGGGCGGATCGGGTCTGGGACGCCGACGGCGACGGCTTCGTCAACGCGGCGGACGCGGCGATCCTGGCGGGCAACTGGCTTAAGGGCGTGGGCAACGGCGCGTCCGGCGGCGATTTCAACGTGGACGGCACGGTGGACGACCTGGATCTGGCGATCTTGGCGGCCAACTGGTCCCCCGGCACGGGCGGCGCGGCCGTGCCCGAGCCGGGCACGATGGCCCTGCTGCTTCTGGGCGCGGTCGGCACGTACGCAATTCGTAGGCGGGGTCGGCAAGAGTGAGGTGGAATGGGAAGAGCCGTCTTCGGGTGGCTTAAGCGATTCGATGGCGCATGCCCCGAGTAGCGAAGGGCGCGGTTGATCGGCAACGACCCGCCCTTCGCTCCGCCTCGGGCGAAGAGGCCGCCCGAACGAATGGCGGGGCGATCACCCCGTGGGTTTACGGCGCATCGCGGACCGTCGTGGTGGTTATACGAATAACTTTGGGGCGTGGAACCGCGTTCCGGTTTCGATTGACACGACACGAGGACAAGACCGTGAAGTACACGCTTTGTTCACGCCGGCGCCGGGCGTTCACGTTGGTCGAACTCCTGGTGGTCATTGCGATCATTGGCGTTCTTATCGCGCTGCTCCTGCCGGCGGTGCAGGCGGCGCGCGAGGCGGCGCGGCGAATGCAGTGCCAGAACCACCTCAAGCAAATGGCCCTGGCCATGCTCGGCCACGAATCGGCCCATCGGTTTTTCCCCAGCGGCGGCTGGGGACACCGTTGGACGGGCGACCCGGACCGGGGCACCGGCTTCGATCAGCCGGGCGGCTGGAGCTACGCGATTTTACCCTACATCGAGCAGAAGTCCGTCCACGCCTTCGGTCGCGACAACCAGCCGGACACCGTCACGAGCGTCCAGATCCAGGGCGCCCGGCGGCGCGAGGCGATTCCCATGGAAGGCTTTATCTGCCCCTCGCGCCGCGCGGCCAAGGTCTATCCCCGGCCGGCGAACCGCCTGTATTACAACGGAGGCAACATCGCCGAGGCCATCGCCATTGACTACGCGGCCAACTACGGGTCCAACGCGCACGAGGGTTCCTACGGGCAAGGCCCGCGCGACATGGAGGCCGCCTTGCGCCTCGACTGGAGCGCGAATTTCTCCCAGCAGGCAAACGGCGTGTGCCATTGTCACAGTCAGATCCCGCTGGACGCGATTTCCGATGGAACCACGTCCACCTACATGTTGGGAGAGAAGTACCTCAACCCCGATACCTACGAGACGGGCCTGGACGGCACCGACGACCATGGAGTATACGAAGGATGTAGCGCGGACACGTGCCGCTGGTGTTGTTACGACGCGGCCAATCCCGCGGCGAGCCTCGTGCCCAAGCAGGATCAGTCGGGCGTGGCGCTGTGGTGGTCGTTCGGCAGCGCGCATCCCGCGACGTGCAACTTCGTCATGTGCGACGGCAGCGCGCGGTCCGTGTCGTACGAAATCGACCCCTACGTCCATAGCCTCTTGGGCAACCGCGAGGACGGAATAACCGTGCCGGCGAACGAGATCAGGTAGAATCGCAGGTCAAGTTTTGGAACGCGGCGACTTGTCGCCGCACTTAAAAAGAGGAACCCGCGAATGAAGCACGCGTGGTCGCCAGGACGCCGTGCTATCGCAACGGCGCTAACCCTTGCGCTGTGGTTTGCGCTGGCCGTGCCGTCCGAGGCCGCGTGGACGCTGGTCTGCCGCGAGGACAACGACTTGCATCGCGTGATGGCCGACGGCGGCCTCGCGCCGGTCCGCTGCGCCGCGGCGGCCGAGGCGATCCGGGTCGCCCCGGAGGGATCCGGCGTGTTGATCCTGGCGGATGGTTATCCGGACACGACGACGGCGTTTTCGCGAGAGTTGCTCCAACAAGCCGGCGAGAAACGCCTGCGGTTATTCCTCGAGTATCCCGGCTGGTTGCCCGACGTGGCCGTGGGCAAAACCCGCGGCGTTTCGCTCGAACGCGTCGTGGCCGCCACGGACGTTTTCGGTCCGGCGCTTGCGCGGTTAAGCATCTTGGCCGTGCACGATTGCCATTACGTGCCGGTCGCGGCGCCGGCGGCGGATCTGGTGGTTGGCCGCGTGGCCGGGCTGGATCGGGCGGTCTTTGGCTTGGAGGACGTCGAAACGGCGCCTATTTTGTTTGTCCATCCACGCGGCGATCTGATGGTCTCGACCACGAAGCTCAGCCAGTTTGTCACCGCCCGCTACGCCACCAAGGACGCCATGCAGGCCGTCTGGCGCCACGTGCTCGGCTGGCTTCAGCCCGACGCGCCCGCTCCGACGCTCGATTGGACGCCGACGGTCCGGCCCACGTATGGTCCCAAGGACGCGCTGCCGCCGGACGCGGTGCGGCGGGCCATCCAACGCGGGATCGACTGGCACACCCGGGCGAGGATGCTCGTCCACGCCGACTGGAAGGACAAGTACGACGAGTACCGCCGCGCGAGCGTCGTGGACCCTCGCCAGCCGGTGGGCTCCGCGCCCGATTCGTCCTGGCCCGCGGGCGACGGGTCGCACGGCGTGCTCGAAGGCGTCGCCTCCCGAATCCGCTTCGATGGAACGCAACCGATCCGCTGGTCGCTCCGCTGCGACTCGAACGGCGAGACGGCGCTGGCCTTTGCCCTGCGGGCCCGGCTCGACGGCGACCCGCGGAGCCGTCAGATCGCCGAGAATCTGCTCGATTGGCTGTACTTCGATTCGGGACTGTTCGACCCCAATCCCAGCCGGCCCACGGGCGGAACGCTCCGCTGGACGCCCGACAGCGGGGCGCTCTACGCCGACAACGACATCAAGGCGATCCTCGGCGGCATCGGCACGGCCGCCCTGCTCGAAACGGACCAGTGGGACGAGGTCCTTTTGAAAAACATCCTGGGCAACTTCCGCACCACGGGGCCCGAGGGCTTCCGCTATCGCGCGATCCACGCGAACCGGTTGACCAAGCTCGGCTGGGAACACTTCTGGCGGGACCCCTACGTGTGTCTGGCACCGCATTACGAGGCGTGGATTTGGGCGTCGTACCTGTGGCTTTTCGACAAAACCCACGAGCCGATTCTGCTGGAACGCACGCGCCGCGGCATCCGCCGGATGATGGAAGCCTATCCGGACGGTTGGCGCTGGACCAACGGGATCCAGCAGGAGCGTGGGCGGATGCTCCTCGCGCTGGCCTGGCTGATCCGCGTCGAGGATCGGCCCGAATACCGCGCCTGGCTCCGCCGGCTTGCCCAGGACATGCGCAAGTGCCAGGACGCCAGCGGAGCGATTCGCGAGGAGCTTGGCCAGCTTGCGCAGGGCGCGTACCGCCCGCCGCAGTCCAACGCCGAATACGGCAAGCACGAGGCCGCGCTTATCCAGGCCAACGGCGAGCCGGTGGCCGATCTCTTGTACACGTGCAACTTCACGCTTTTGGGCTTGCACGAAGCGCACGCGGCCACGGGCGAGCCGCTCTATCGCGAGATGGCCGACCGGCTGGCCGAGTTCCTCGTCCGCGTGCAGGTTCGCAGCGAAGCCCATCAGGAGCTTGACGGCGGCTGGTTCCGCGCGTTCGACTACCGGCGTTGGGACTATTGGGGCTCGAACGCCGACCGCGGCTGGGGCGCGTGGGCGATCGAGGTGGGTTGGACTCAGGGCTGGATCCCGACGGGTCTGGCACTTAGAGAATTGGACCTGAACCTGTGGGATCTGACGGCCGGCTCGCGGATCGCCCGGCATTGGCCGGAAGTCCGCAAGGCGATGTTGCCGCGAGAGGATAATCCGCCGTAGTTATTGTTAGCGCGTGGCACGCCCTTCGTTCCTCAGGGCGTGCCACCCAAGGAATCGTCAAAAGTAAAGGTCAATTATGCCATCGCTCCCGGGCCCTCTCCCAAAGGGAGAGGGGAGACCCGTACAAATCGACTCTTCGGACGGAACGTTCTCGCGCGAGTACGCCGCGGCGCTGCGCGAGCAGTACCGCGCGGCGCTGTGGGACGACATGATCCCGTGGTGGGAGCGCCATTCGCCCGACCAGGAGTGCGGCGGGTATTACTCGTGCCTGGAACGCGACGGCCAGACGTATGCGGGGGACAAGTACTTGTGGCTGGTGGGCCGCCAGGCGTGGATGTTCAGCCATCTGTACAACAACGCCGAGCCCCGGCCCGAGTGGCTGGAGTTGGCCCGGCACGGTGCGCGGTTCCTTTTGGCCCACGGGTTCACCGAGAGCGGAAAGATGCATTTCCGTCTTTCGCGGGAAGGCCGGCCTCGCGCCGGGTGCTTGAGCCTGTACACGGAGTGCTTCGCGGCGATGGCCCTGGCCGAGTTGGGCGCGGCGTCCGGCGACGAAGGTTTGTGGGACCGCGCGGTGGCCATGGTCGACCGGATCGAACCACGGCTGGGCGCGCCGTCCGACACGCCCATGTTGGGCTATCCGATCCATGCCGAGTTCCACCTGCACGCGCACGACATGATGCGCCTCACCGTGGCCTGGGTACTCAATGCGCTCCAGCCCGCGGCGCGCTGGGAAGACGCCATCTCGCGGTCGGTCGCATCGGTCCTGTCGAAGCACTGGAAACCGGAGTTGGGCGCCTTGCTGGAGAACGTGGCCCCCGACGGCGCGGCCATGCTCGACATGCCCGAGGGCCGGATGGTCCATCCCGGCCACGCGATCGAGACCGCCTGGATGTTGATGGAGGTTGCCCGGGCGCGTGGCGACGAGGCCCTGTTCCAAACGGCGGTGGAGATCGTTCTGGCTTCTCTTCAGCGAGGCTGGGACGAGCAATACGGCGGGTTGCGGTACGTGCTGAATCTCGACGGCTCGCCCCCCCATCCCATCGAGGCCGACATGAAGCTCTGGTGGCCGCACGGCGAGACGCTCTGCGCCCTGCTGCTGGCGTGGATCCACACGGGCCGCGATGATCTTGGCGCATGGTACCGGAAGGTTCACGAGTACACGTTCGATCGGTTCCCCGACCCACAATACGGCGAGTGGTTCGGCTATCTCAACCGCGACGGCAGCCCGGCCTTCACCGCCAAGGCCAACGGCTGGAAGGGCTGCTTCCACCTGCCGCGGATCCTCTTCCGCGGCGAGCGCCTGCTGGCCCAGCGCGTCGCCGCGGACACCGCAGCGGGTGGTCATGGCGGCCGTTTCTTGAATGCCCATTTCGAAGACGGACAACGGAATCACCACGGAGACACGGAGGGCACGGAGGTAATCGAGACACGCAAGACGGCGTCAGGGGACACTTGACGCATAATGGCACATAGGTGCTCTGAGATTGGAGATCTCAAATCACGGTTCGTCACTCCTGAGATCCGTCGTTCTCCGTGGTGACTTTCATATGACAGCCTGACCGAATCCTCTACCTACCACACAGCCAATCCGCCATGCCGTCGGGAGACCATCACGCCGTTTTGACGGCCGCCGACTACGCGGTGATCTTCCTGTACATGGCCGGGCTGGTGGGCCTGGGGCTCTACTACCGCCGCTTCGCCCAGGAGGGGCTCGACAACTACTTTCTGGGCGGGCGGAAACTCAAAGGTTGGCTCTGCGGCGCCAGCTACGCCGTCACGTGCATCAACACCGACGTCGCGCCCGCCTATTGCGGCATGACCGTCATCACCGGCGTCTGGATCTGCTGGTGGTACATCGGCCGTTTCGGCCTGGCGTTGATGATCGGGGCCGTACTCTTCGCCGTCTTCTGGCGACGGTTGCGGATCTTCACGTCGCCGGAGTTCTACGAGATGCGGTTTCACGGCCCGGCGGGACTCACCATGCGGAGCTGGGTCTCCCTGCGCAGCGCGTTCATCGCCGTGGTGGCGTGGACCGGCTCGGGCCTGGTGGGAACGTCGAAGATCTCCGAGGCCCTGTTGGGCTGGAATCGCTGGGAAACCTTTGCCTTGGTTATCCCGGTGCTGCTCTTTTACGTGCTCCTGTCGGGCTATATGGGCGTCATCGTCAGCGACTTCGCGCAAACGATCATCATCATTGTGGCCTCGATCGTGCTCATGGCGTCGGTCTGGATTGACTTCGGCGGACCGGTGGGGCTGCACGCGGCGCTGGTCGCGCGGTTCGGCGACGGCGCCGTCCAGTGGCATCCGCCCACGTCGCACGAGCTTTTGGGCCTGCTGGGCGTGATCGCCTGGACGGTGGGCACGGCCGTCGGCTACGGCGGCGACGTCGCCCCCATGGCCGGCGCGATGGAAGGCCAGCGGCTGCTCTCCTGCCGCAACAGCCGCGAAGCCTCGAAGATGTACATCTGGACCGAGGCGATGCTCTTCCTGATGCTGGCCCTCCTGACGTTGCCCGCCCTGGGAGCCATGGCCAAGTGGCCTGGTTTGCACGACGGCTCGATCGACAAGGAACTCGCCTACGGGATGCTCCTGGGGCATTATCTACCCAGCGGCCTGTTGGGCCTCGCGCTGGTTGCCCTGCTGGCCGCCATCATGTCGACGGTGAGCTCGAATCTGAACTTCGGCGCCCAGGTGTTCGTCAACGACATCTACCGCCGCTCGATTCGACCCGACGCGCCGATGAAGCACTACATGACCGTCGGCAAGGTGGTCATGTTCGTCATCATGGCCCTGGCCATGTTCGTGGCCACGGGAGCAGAAAACGTGATCAACATTTCCATGTTCATGCTCGGGCTGTCGTCGGCCGAATTGACGGCCAACTGGGGCCAATGGTGGTGGTGGCGGTTCAACGGCCCCGCCCGGCTGGCGGCGTCCTTTGGCGGACCCGCCATCTTCCTGTTCAACAAGTTTGTCGTGTTCCATTACTGGATCGACGGAGGCGCGGACGCGGACTACCTGGTGGTACTCAGTTCGATCGGTGCCACCTGCGGGCTGTGGATCCTCGTGGCGCTGCTGACGCCGTCCGATCCGGAGGAGACGCTCGTGCGTTTCTACCGCCGTTGCCGCCCGATGGGCTGGTGGGGCCCCATCGCCGCCAAGGCGGGCATGGAGCCGGTCGGAGCCCGACCCATCGCCGTCGGCATGGCGATAGCCCTCTTGGGCGCGACCACCGTGGCCGCCGCCACGATCGGCCTGTCGGGGCTCTACGTGGCCATCTGGCGCGTGGCCGCCGTGTCGTTGGGCCTGGCCCTGGCCGGCGCGATCAGCTTCAAACTCGCCTACAACCGGTTCCTCGTCCCCCTGGGCATCGACGAGGCGGAAGAGCCCGAGTGACGCTGGGGCCGGCGAAGAGAAGGGTGTCGGCAACCGTCCACAGGGGACGGTCCCGATTTTCGCGGCCGAGAGGACTCGGTTCTCTGGAGATGGGTCAATCGCCGCGAAAATGGGACTGTCCCCCTCCAGCCGCCCGGCAGGTTGGGCAAATTGCTGGATTCCGGTTGACGTCCCTGGGGCTGCCGCGCTATCATCCCGCTGGACGGCACGCCGACAGGTGCGTGGTCGGATTGCGTTCTTCTTCGGCACGAGGAACTCCATGCGAATTCGGTACACGGACGTACTTCATTGTGGGCATTTCCACCGGGTGTGGATGGCTGTTCTCCTTGGGGCGGTGGCCGCCTGGGGGGAACAGGTGGTCCTTGGTCAGGAGCCGCCACCGGTGGCGCCGCCGCCCGGGGTGACCACCACCGTCGCCCCCCCGCTGATTGCGGCCGAAGATATCCGCGCGCGACTGAAGGAGCTTGAGAAGGCCGAGGGTCTGGACGACGCGACACGGGCCCGGGCGAAGGAGCTTCTGGACAAGGCACTGGCCGAACTCGACAACACCGCCCGGCGGCTGGCCGAGGAGGCTGTGTTCCAGCGGATGTTGGAGGGCGCCGCGGCCGATCGGCAGCAGGTCGAGCAGGAACTGGAGGGTGTTTCGACGGAGCCGACGGTTGCCGTGCTCGAAACGGTCGATCTTGCCCAACTTCGCCAGGAGCTTGGCAAAGCGGAGGAGAACCTGGCAAAGGCGAAGGAGGCTCTAGCGGCGCTGGAGGCGGAGCCGAAGCGTCGGGCGAATCGGAAGAAGGAGATTCCGAAGCTTTTGGCCGACGCGCGCGAGGAAGCGGAGCAGCTTGCCCGGCAGCTTCTGGCGGCCCGTCCCGCGCAGGAGACGATCGCGCTGGCGCAGGCGGAGCGTGCGGCGGCGGTGGCGCGGCATCAACGGCTCCAGCAGGAACTCACGGCCCTGGAGCGGGAAGTGGCGGCCTACGACGCCACGGGCGACCTGGTGCGGCGTCGGCGCGATCTGGCGGCGCTGCGGATGATCCAGGCGGAGAAGACGGCCAATCGCTGGCGCGAGGTGGTGCAGACTCGCTCGCTGATGGAGGCTAAAAACGAGGTCGAGCAGGCCCGCCTCGTGGTCGAGGAGGCCCCGCCTGAGTTGCGGTCGTTGGCCAAGGACATTGAGGCGTATGCCAAGCGTAGTGCGGAGATCGGGCGCGAGACCCGCGAATTCTCCGACCAATCGAAAGCAGTCGGCAACCAGTTGGAGGCGTTGGAGAAGGACTTTCTGCGGAGCCGGGAGCAGGTGGGCGCCGCGGGGTTGACGTACGCCGTCGGATTGTTGCTGCGGCAACACCGCGCGGCGTTGCCGGATGACGGGGAATACGATCGCCGCCGCCGGGCGCGCGAGCCCAAGCTGCGCGACGCGCAGCTCGATCTTTTCACGCTCGACGACGAGCGCACGGCCATGACCAGCTTGGAGGAGCAGGTCCAAGAGAAGCTTCGTTCGCTCGGGGTGAAGCAGGGCGATCCGACTCGCGCCGCAATGGAAGCCAGGGTTCGCGAAATCCTGACAAAGAAGCGGGCACAACTCGACGCGCTTTTGCGCAACCACAGCGCGTACTTCGACACCCTCGTGCAGCTAGACTCGCGGGAGCAGCGGCTGGTCGAGGAGACGCGGAAGTACCGTGCGTTCATCGACCAACGCATCTTCTGGATCGGCAGCACGGATCCTCTGCGCCCGGCCGACGCCCGCGACGCCGTCCGCGCGGCGGCGTGGTTCGTCAGCCTGGCGAACTGGAGCGAGGTGGGCGAGGCCCTCGTGGTCGAGGCGAAGCGGCACACGCTGCTGAATCTCCTGGCGCTGGGCGTGGTCGGCGTGCTGCTGTACTACCAGAAGCCGCTGCGGGTGAAGCTTGGGATGTTGGGCGAGGGGGCGAAAAAGAGCACCGCCTGCGAGATCCTGCCCACGGTCGAGGCCCTCGTGGCCACCGCGCTGATCGCGGTCATGTGGCCGGCCGTTCTCGCGTACGCGGGATGGCGGCTGGCCGGCTCGCTCGCGCCGTCCGACTTCGTCCGCTCGCTCGCGACGGGTCTGCAAACCGCCGCCATGTTCTATTTCCCGTTGGAGCTTGTCCGACAGGTCTGCCGGCGCAATGGGTTGGGCGAGGCCCATTTCGGCTGGCCGCCTCGAGCGCTCGAGGTTGTTCGCCACAACTTGAAGTGGTTCGTTCCCGTGGTGTTGCCGCTCGTGTTGCTCGGGGCGGCGTGCCATACCGAGAATCTGGAGAAGTCGCTGGGACGCATTAGCACGATGGCCGCCTTGATGCTGGTGGCCATGTTCACCCATCGCGTGCTGCGCCCCTCCGGCCCCTTCTTCCGGCAGATGTCGGCCGTGGGCCGCGAGGGTTGGTCGTATCGGCTGCGCCACGTCTGGTACGCGCTGGGGGTGTTCGTGCCCCTGGCGTTGGTCCTGTTGGCCGGATGGGGTTATTACTACACGTGCCGCCAGTTGGCCGTGCGGCTTGCCGAAAGCGCGTGCGTGCCGCTGGGTCTGGCGGTCGTGGGGGCGTTTCTCTACCGCTGGGTCATGGTCGTCCGACGCCGGCTGGCCATCGACCGGATGCGCCAGCGGATTGCCGCCGCGGCCGCCGCGCAGGAAAGCGCCAAGACCGACTCCGGCGACACCGCCGCCGTGCCGGCCGCCGCGCCGGCGCCGGAACCCGAAGTCGATCTGGGCACGGTCGCCGATCAAACGCGGCGATTGATCTACAGCTTCCTGGTCGTCACCGGCGTGGTGTGCCTCTGGTGCGTTTGGGCCGACGCGCTTCCCGCCTTGGGAATGCTCGAGGAGGTCTCGCTCGTGCCTTCCGACACGATCGGCGCCGTGGTGGGCGCCGGCGGTTTCACATTGGCCGACGCGGGGCTCCTGGTCCTCGTCGTGGCCATGACGCTGATCGCCAACCGCAACGTGCCGGGCTTTCTTGAAATCGCCATCCCGCGCCAGTTGCCGCTCGACGCCGGCGCGCGCTACGCCATCTCGACCATCTCCCGCTACGCGATCACCGTGGCCGGACTGGTTTGGGCGTGCAGCCTGGTGGGCATCCGGTGGTCCACCGTCCAATGGCTTGTCGCCGCCGTGAGCGTTGGTTTGGGCTTCGGCCTGCAGGAGGTTTTTGCCAACTTCGTTTGCGGTCTGATCCTCCTCTTCGAGCGTCCCATCCGCGTCGGCGACATCGTCACGGTGGACGATGTGTCCGGCGTCGTGTCGCGGATCCAAATCCGCGCCACGACCGTGACCAATTGGGACCGCAAGGAGTTCGTCGTTCCCAACAAGGAGTTCATCACCGGCCGGCTCTTGAACTGGACGCTCTCCGATCAGATCAACCGCGTCGTGGTGAAGGTCGGCGTCGCCTACGGGTCGAATACGGATCTAACCCGCGAGCTACTACTCCAGATCGCTAAAGATAATCCTTTCGTGATGGCGGACCCCGCGCCGAATGCCATGTTCGAGGGTTTTGGCGACAGCGTATTGAACTTCATGCTGATGTGCTTCCTGCCGAATTTCGAGCACCGCCTCCAGGTGATCCACGATCTGCACGCGACGATCCACCGCGTGTTCGCCGAGCGCGGGATCGAGATCGCTTTTCCCCAGCAGGATATTCACATTCGCTCCGGACCGCCGACCGATCCGCGAGGGCCGCGATGAGCAACAAAGCGCGACGCCACAAACGCGTCCGTTTCCACGTCCGCCGGCGGACGGCGCCGGGCCACGGCCCTGGGGTGGTCGTCGTCGATCCCGGCGCGCCGGCGCCCGTGGTCCGCGTCGTGGCTTTCGGGCCCGAAGAGCTGGTCGAAACCGAAGTCACCGATCTCGACGTTCTGGCGGATCTCGCGAAGCGGTTCCCCGTTGTCTGGGTGGACGTGCAAGGACTGGGTAACGCCGAGACGATCCGCGGCGTCGGCGCCACGTTCGGCTTGCACCCGTTGGCGCTGGAGGACGTCGTGAACACGCACCAGCGGGCGAAGGTCGAGGACTACGACGATCATCTCTTCCTCGTCGTCCGCATGCTCACGTCGAACCACCGTCTGGACACCGAGCAGGTGAGCCTTTTCTTCGGCAAGGGCTTCGTGGTCACGTTTCAGGAGCGACCCGGCGACTGCCTGGAGCCCGTGCGAAAGCGGCTGCACGTCGCCAAGGGGCGCCTGCGCTCCGCGGGCGTCGACTTCCTCGCCTATGCCTTGTTGGACGCCGTGGTGGACGCGTACTTTCCCGTCCTGGAGCAATGCGGCGAGTGGCTCGACGCGGCCGACGACGAGATCTCCAGCGGACCGGGCCGCGCGAGCCTCGCCCAGATCCACCAGCTCCGCGGCGAACTGCTGCTCCTGCGCCGCGCCGTATGGCCCCTGCGCGACGCGATGGGCGAACTGAGCCGGGAGCCCAATCCGCTCGTGTCGGACGAAACGCGGCTGTTTCTACGCGACTGTTACGACCACACGATCCAAATCATCGACCTCGTGGAGACCTATCGCGAAATGTGCGCCGACCTGCGGGACTTCTCGCTCTCGATGGTCAACAACCGGATGAGCGAGGTCATGAAGGTCTTGACGATCATCGCCACGATCTTCATCCCGCTGGGCTTCATCGCCGGCGTGTACGGCATGAACTTCGACACCGCCCTTTCGCCGTGGAACATGCCGGAGCTGAAATGGCGTCTCGGCTATCCGTTCGCGCTGGGTATAATGGTCTTCGTCGCACTCGGCCAAATCTACTACTTCTGGCGCAGGGGATGGCTGCGCGATTGAGGGAAACACGTTTATGAACAAACACGCCTTCGCGTTTCTCGCGGGCGGCGGTCCTTTTGGCTGGACCATCCGGGCGGTGGGGCTCGCGCTGGTCGTCCTGGCCGTGGTCATGGCGAAAGCCTCGCGCCCCGTCGTGCCGCCCGACGGTGTGCCGGGCCTGATCGAGGCCGATTGGCTCGAGGCCAACCACGGCCGCGGCGGCCTGCGCGTGATCGACTGCCGGCCGCCAAACGAGTATGACGAGGGCCACATCCCCGGCGCGATCTGGCTCGACGTCGAAACCCTTCGCGGCAAGGTCGATGGGGTGGCGTCCATGGTGCTGCCCTCGAAAGACCTTGCCGAACGATTCGCCGCGCTGGGCGTCGCGCCGTCGGACGTCGTGGTTGTCGTGCCTGGCGAGCACGTCCACGACGCGACGCTGGTGGGCATGGCCCTGGATCGGTTGGGGCACGAGCACTGGGCCATCCTCGACGGCGGCATGCCCCGCTGGATCGCCGACAACCGGCCCCTCGATGACGCCGCGCCCGATATCGCCCCGACCGACTATCCCGCGCCCGGCAGGCCCGACGTCTTCACCGTCGCCGCCGCCGACGTGAAGACCGCCCTGGGCGACGGCAAGACGATCCTGTTGGATACCCGCCCGGCCGAGCACTTCGCCGGCGCCAAGACGGCCGAACCCCGCGCGGGCCACATTCCCGGCGCGATCAACCGCCCGATCGTCCTGGACCTGGCCGAGGGCGGACGGCTCAAACCGCTCGAGGAGCTGCGCGAGACCTACGCCGCGCTCATTCCGTCGCCGGATCGGCCGGTCATCGTCTACTGTCGCACCGGCCATTACGTGACTCAGACCTACTTCGTCCTCCGCCACCTGCTGGGCTACCGCCATGTCAAATGGTACGACGGCAGTTGGACCGAGTGGTCCGCGCGGGCGGAATTGCCAGTCGAATAGCCCGTTTACCCGGAGCGTCGCGATCGTGCCGCCCGCGTCTTGCCCCGCATTATCCGGATTGGGGGATCCCACCAGGGCGTCCACCGCACATCCTCTCCATCGCCTCGCGACACTTCCCAAAGGGGAATCCATTATACCCTTTTTGGACCGTTTGCCCGCCTGGAATGGGGAAATAGGGCGAACCTCGCAACCGACGTTCGTCCAAACGGGGAGAACCAGCCGATGTTGACAAAACAGGCGACGTTGGCTAACAACGTCAAAGAGACTCGCCCCGCCGGCCGAATGCCATGCCGCCGAGCGGGTTCATCGTCGAGGTCCGCGCCGGCCCGGTCGGCGCCGTGGTGTTTGACTGTCTGTTGAGGATCGAATCATGTTGAGGGACACCCAAACCGACGCGACTCCCTGGCTGCCCCCGGACGCCGTGGGCTTTCCAGGACCTGACGTCACCGAGCACATCGGCCCCGAGCCGGATGACGATTCCTCCGACGAGGACTTCGACGACGATTTCGACGAGGATTTCGACGACGACTTCGACGAGGATTTCGACGACGACTTCGAAGATGAAGACTTCGACGACGACGAGGAAGAGGATGACGAGGAGGAGGAAGACGAGGACCTGGACGAAGACATCGACGGCGACTCCGATGACGAGTCCGACGACGACTTCGAAGAAGAGGATCTCGATTGACGCGGCATCCGCCCACGGGAAGTGACCAAAGCGTGCAAGAGATCGCCGCGCAGATTGAACAAGCCGTGAAGGTGATTCGCGGACGGTGGGCCGGGCGCCCGCGGGTGGGTATCATCCTGGGCACCGGCCTGGGCAGCGTCGCCGGCGAGATCCGCGCGGAAGCGACGTTCGACTACGCCGATATTCCCCACTTTCCGCATGCCACTGCCGTCGGCCACGCGGGGCAACTCGTTTGCGGCACGTTGGTCGGCGTGCCCGTCGCGGCCATGGAGGGCCGGTTCCACGCCTACGAAGGGTACACGTACGGGCAGATCACGTTTCCGGTGCGGGTGATGCGGGCGTTGGGGTGCGACACGCTGATCGTTTCCAACGCCTGCGGCGGCATGAACCCGCATTTGACCTGCGGCGACGTCGTCGTCATTGAAGACCACATCAACCTGATGAACGGCAATCCGCTCATCGGGGTGAACGACGACCGGCTCGGCCCCCGCTTCCCCGACATGTCGTGCCCGTACGATCCGGCGCTGATCGACCGCGCGCTGGCGATCGCTCGGCGCGAAGACTTCTCGGCCCGCAAAGGCGTCTACGTCGCCGTGACGGGCCCGAACCTCGAGACCCGGGCGGAATACCGGTTTTTACGCACGATCGGGGCCGACGTGGTGGGTATGTCCACCGTGCCCGAGGTCCTCGTCGCCGTCCACGCCGGCATGCGCGTGCTCGGTCTCTCCGTGGTGACCGACCTCTGCCTTCCCGATGCCCTCAAGCCGGGCGACATCGCCGAGATCCTCGCCGTCGCCGCCGGCGCCGAGCCCAAGCTCCGCAAGATCGTCCTGGGCGTGTTGGAAACGCTCGACTAAGCACGTGCTCGAACGTGCATCCCCCATGTGCCACTGCTTTGCCAGTGCTGGGCTCCCGGTGCGTGTTCCCGTGGCGCCCAACAATGGATCTCCGTTGACGGGGCGTCGGAGATCCTTCGCTTCGCTCAGGATGACCAATGCTTCGCTCAGGATGACCAATGCTTCGCTCAGGATGACCAATGCTTCGCTCGGGATGACGAACCGGCCGCCCCTCGTCCCCCACCCCACGCCCCTTGTCCCTGTTCCGCCCCGGCGGTCGCTCTTGACCCAACCCAGGCCCTCTCTCTATACTCCGCCGCCCGCAATAGAAACGCCGTGGACCCAGAAGGAACGCAAGACGTTATTCCACAACGGTTTATGGAGGAACCGAGATGACCCAACGCAATCCAAACGTGGCGACCTGGTACGGAGCGAGCCGAAGGGTCCGGATCGGGATGATCCTGGGCAGCACGGCGATCCTGGCCGGAGTCGTCGCGATACGATACTACTGGGGGGCGGACTCCGCCAGCGCGGAGCCGACGCGAGTGGCCGCGAACGGGCGAGCCTCGGCTTCCACCGCGGCGCGCCCGCAAACCGCGCCGTCGCCGCCGACGCCGCCCCCCGTGGTGGCCATTGTCAACGGCGAAAAGATCACCCGCGAGGATCTCGCCCGCGAGTGCTTGCGTCACTACGGGTCCGACGTGCTCGAAAGCGTGATCAACCGGCGCCTGATCGCCCAGGAGTGCAAACGTCGGAGCGTGGAGGTGACGCGCGCGGAGGTGGACGCGGAGATTGGCCGGATGGCCCAGCGGTTTGGACTGCCCGCCTCGCAGTGGTATCAGATGCTCCAGCAGGAGCGCGGCATCGACCCGGCGCAATACGCCAACGACATTGTATGGCCAACGCTGGCGCTGCGCAAGCTGGCCGGCGAACGGCTCGAGGTCTCCGACGAGGAACTCCGGACGGCGTACGAGACGCAGTTTGGTCCCGCCGTCCGGGCGCGGCTCATCTCGTGCGCGGACGCCAAGAAAGCCAGCGAACTCCACGCGAAGGCCCTGGCCGATCCCTCGAAATTCGGCGACCTGGCGAAGGATTTCTCGGAAGATACGGTCAGCGCTAGCGACAAGGGGTGGATTCCGCCCGTGCGCAAACACGCTGGATTGCCCGAGATCGAACGAGCCGCCTTCTCCCTGGCCGACGGCGCCATCTCGCCGGTCATCAAGGTGGCCGACGATCAATACCTCATCTTGAAGCGGGAAGGCGAGCTCCTGGCGCGCGACGTCCCCTTCGAGGAGGCCGCACCCAAGTTGCGTCAAATGATCGAGGAGCGCAAACTCCGCGCCGTCTCGCACGAAGTCTTCCGCGACTTGCAGAAAAGCGCGAAGGTGGAGAACTACTTCAACGATCCAGCCAAGCGCGACACCGGCATCGCCGCGGCGCTCAACGGGCAACAGGTCACCGTGCGGCAGTTGGCCGAGGAATGCATCACGCGCCACGGCGCGGACGTGCTCGACGGCGTCATCAACCGCCGGCTGATCGAGCAAGCCTGCGCCCAGCGCAAAATCACGGTGACCAACGAGGACCTCCAGCAGGAAATCCGCCGCGCGGCCGAACAGTCCGTGCCGCCGCGGGCCGACGGCTCGCCCGACGTCGAGGCGTGGATCAAGCTGGCCACCGAAGAGCAGGGCATCTCGAAGGAGGTGTACGTCCGCGATTCCGTCTGGCCCTCGGTCGCGCTGAAGAAGCTCGTCGGCGACGACGTCGAGGTCACTCAAGAGGATCTCGACAAGAGCTTCGCGGCGAACTACGGTCCGCGGGCGCGCTGCCTGGCCATTGTGCTGGACGATCTCCGCCGCGCGCAAAAGGTTTGGGCCATGGCCCGGCAGGATCCCTCGACCGAAAACTTCGGCACGCTGGCCGAGCAGTACTCCATCGAGCCCAGCAGCCAGAAGCTCCGCGGCCAGGTGCCGCCGATCAAGCGCTACGGCGGGCAGCCGACGCTCGAGGAAGAAGCCTTCTCGCTCAAGCCGGGCGAGCTGTCCGGCATCGTCCAGGTCGACGACAAGTACGTCATTCTCCTGTGCGAGGGCCACACCACGCCAATCGACGTGGACCGCAAGGAAGTCGAGCCCATTATCCGCGAAGACGTTTTCGAGAAGAAGCTGCGGATCGCGATGGGCCAGTACTTCCAGAAGCTCCAGGACCACGCCACGATCGACAATCTTCTGGCCGGCACCACCCAATCGCCCCGGCCCGCCGCCGAGTCTTCCCCGTCCACCCGCACCGCGAGACTCCGCGAGGTCTCCGCGCGGCGGTAGGCCGCGGTCGACTCAAAACGACGTCTCGGGAGGCCGTGTCCACACTCGCGTGGACATGCCTTCGGCGATACGTTCCATGAAGACGTCGAGGGAGGGATGATCGTCGAAGAGGCTCCGGAATTCAGGGCTGCCCATGCCCTCGCTGATGCGGGCGGAGAAGAATCTCGTTCGGGACGGGGCGGGTCGCGTCGCAGATGACGACGCGGGCGCTCGATCGCCCACGGGCCAGTTCGGCCAGCGGCGCCGTGCCCGTCGGCCGGGTCAGCGCCCGCCAAACCTGTCGCCGGGCGGCGCCATCATGGCCAGCGTTGCGCCGGCGTGGTCCTCCTTGACGAGAAGATAGAGTGGACCGACAGAGGCAACGACCTTGTCGATCCGGTCTCCGTGGAAGAACGCGGCGGCGTAGGCGCCATCGGTTGGATTCTCGCCGTGTTCGACGCGAACGCCGCCGATCGGCGAGCGCGGGATCCACTGGCTGCTGCCAAAGAAGTACGCGGATCCGCTCACGTCGGAACTGAAAGTCACCATCGATGGCCCGACGGACGATTTGAAGGTCGAACTCACCTGGGGCGGAGGGAAGCCGTTCGACGAGCTGGATATTCCTTGCCCGGTTGCGTCGTGCGCGAAGCCTGACTCCGTTTCTCCAGACAGGGCCATTGTACTCGACGTGGCGAATCGCGGGTAAGTGCCATGGGACGCTGGACTCATGCCTTGAAAATCCCCGGGCGAAGCCCGGCGCATTCTTGAGCCGGATGAGCCAGAAATAAGGACTTACGTCCAAGGAATCATCCTGTCGTCAAAAAATCACAGTCTCGGACCGTGCCACCGACACCCATTCGGCCGCGCCACAAAGCCGCCAACACCCCAGCCAAAAGGACGGCGACGCTTGGCTCGGGCACGCTGGTCCCGCCGGGACCCGGCTGCCAGTTGGCGGCCAGGATCGCGAGGTCCAGGTCGTCCACCGCGCCGTCGCGGTTGAAGTCGCCATCGCCCCAGGCCGCGCCCGCCCCTTGCAGCCAATGCGCGGCCAGAATCGAAGCATCCGCCTTGTCGACCAGCCCATCGCCGTTGGCGTCGCCGGGCGGCAGAGGGCTGATCTCGGCCACGCCCGGCTGGAAGTACTCGGCCACGAACACCCGACCGCTCGCGCCGGACAGATCGCCCGACACGGCCAGCGCGGCGAGCCGGTCGTAGCACGACCACGTCGCGGCGACCGGGCTGAACCCGCCCGGGTCCGCGTCCGCCAGCCCCACCAACCCATCCCACGATTCATTGCCCGCCGACGCGAACACGATCCGGCCCGCGTCGTCCACCTCGGTGTCCAGCGCGCCCACCTGCAGGTCGAACAGGCGGTTTGCCGCATCGCTGGGCACGATGGGCTGGCCGCTGGCCGCCGCGGCGGCGATCTCGTTGGCCGTGAAGCGGTACATCCGGTTGCTCTCGGCGGCCGAGAACCACGTCCCGTAGTAGAGGTCCCCCCGCGCGTCCACCGCCAAGCCCGCCGAGTAGCCCAACACGTCGACGATCGCGTCGAAACTCACTTTCCCCTCGGACGACGCATTTTTCGCGTTTGCCCTATAGATCCGGTTGTCCGGCGGGCTTGATATCCCCGCGGCGCTGGGATTGGCCGACACGTACGCGTACAGTTCGTTCTCAGTCTGGCGACTGTCGAACTCGAGATCGAAATTCCCGCGCAACGTCGCCTTGTGGACCCACTTCACTCCCTCGTCGGGCGTCCACGCGACGCGGTAAATCCGATCGTCCGCGTTGCGCGGCGTCGTGAAGCCGACCCAGTAGGCCGATCCATCCGGCTCGGGCGTGACGAAGCTGGCCGACCAATAGGCGTAGCCGTCGCCCGGCTCGCCCCAATCCTCTTCGAGCGAACCGCTGGTCAGGTCGAACCGCTGGAGCCCCACGCGGTTCTCGAACGCGACGAGCGACCCATCCACGACGGCCATGGCCGCGGGCCACACCTCGGCCGTGCCGCCGCTGCCGGTCAACTGATCGACGACGCGATAGCCCGGCGCCGGCTCGACGATCGTCGCCGCGGCGAGCGACGGCGCCGCCAGGAGAATCGCGATCAACGACGGTGCGTGAAGAAATCGTCGCATGGAATTCCGATGTCCCCTCACCGTGCGACCCCTCTCCCGCGGGCGGGAGAGAGGCGTGTTCCTTTTCGATTATCAAAACTCCCCGACCGGCTCGCCGCCGTCGCGCGTGCACAGAGCGGCCAGCGCGGCCGGCTCGATCGACTCGCTCACGAATCGCACCGCGCCGTCGCACAAAACCGCGTTGGCCCCGCCGCCGGCGTGTCGGCTGCACATCTCGTTCTCGCCCGGCGGAGCGCGGTTGATCGGAAAGGCTTGCTCGAAGACGTTCAGTCCGTTGATCCACTGCATGTCCGGGCTGTTGCAGTCCTCCGACACGATGAGCGTGTGGCTCGCGCCGTCGGCGATCTCGTCGAGGGCCACCGGTTGGTCGTAGAGCATCACGCCGTTGGCCCAGGGGCTGGGGTTGGTCAACTGCTGCCCAAAAATGCCGCCGTAATCGCACACGCCCCGGTCGCGGATCTGGAAGATGTCCCGCGGATTGCTGGGGCAAAGGTACACGCTCAACACGGCGGCCGCGGCCCGCGCGTTCTCGGGGGCGTCGAACGCCTTGCCCAGATCCAATCGACGGTGGAGCGGCTCCTGCTCGAGGTACGGCAACAGCAGGGCGGACCAGGCGAGTTGCCGTCCCCGGCGGACGAAGCTGCGGTGCTCCGTGCAGCCGGTCGGAAACGTCCGCTGCGCGTCGTGGTAGGCCAGAAGCCCCAGGCCGATCTGGCGCAGGTTGTTCGCGCACGAGGTCCGCTGCGCTGCCTCCCGCGCGGCCTGCACGGCCGGCAGCAGAAGCGTCATCAACAGCCCGATCACCGAGACGACCACCAAAAGCTCGACCAGCGTGAAGCCGCGTCCCGCGGTCGCCCGTACCGGACGCCATGGCCTTATGGGGTACCATGGCCACGCTCGCGTGGCCATGCCGCGCGATTGCCCCACGCCGCCACGAGCACGGCCGTCGCGCGCAAGCGAACCACCAACGGCTCCGCCATGTAGTCTGGTCACGGAACACCGATTTCCCGGCGCCGCGGTAGGTCTTCTGACTCCCGAGCTGGGGCCCGCCCGGCCTTCTCATCGCACGCGCGACAATGGCCACAAGACGTGGGCCGCCCTCTTCGCACTCGGTCACAGCGGCTTGCGCCGTCCCGGACTCGCACCGGGTTCCCTGTTTGTCGGCCGTCCGAAGCGCGGACGGCCGACCACCGGGACGCCTCAAAGTAACCCCATCAACGTACCAAATCCGCTCGCCCGTGTCAAAGCCCTCGTCCCCTCACCCCCAGCCCCTCTCCCGCGAGCGGGAGAGGGGAGGGATGCGGTCGTTCACCTACCACGCCGGCGCGCCGCGAAAGCCGCCAGCAGCAGCGCCGCCAACAACGCCACGCCGCCGGGCTCGGGCACGGCGTGCAACACGCCGACGGCTTCGAGGTCGAATCCGCCGGAGCCGCGGGTCCACCATGGATCGTGGATCGGATTACCCAGCGAGTCGTGGAAATCGCCCGTGCCGGGCACGTCCACGAGACGCACGAATCCGATCGCGCCCAGATCGAGCTTGCCCGCGGCCACCAGCGGATCGCCCGCCAGACTGGCCAGATCGAACGGCGTGCCCATCGACTCGCCAAACGCGTTGGCGTGTTTGCCGGCTAGGTTGAACACGTCGGTGGCGTCGATCGTGCCGTATTGCCAGACGGTCTCGGCCGTGAGCGAGACGCTCGCGAACCGCGCGAAGTCCTGCCCGTTGCTCGACACCTCGACGTAGGCCAGCTCGGCGAAGGTCGCGCCTTCCCAGATCGAGCTGTTCTCGAACACGGCGAAGTCGGCGCCGGGGCCGTTGGTGATTGGCGCGGCGAACGTGAGCGTGATGCGCCCCGGCGCGACGCCCGAGGCGATCTGCTCGGCCGTGAGATCGCCCAGCGAGACGATGTCCAGATTGTCGCCAGTCACGGGGCCCAGCGCCCGCTGGGGCGTCTGCCAGCTTGCGTCCACGTCGGGCGAGGGAAGATAATCCACGTAGCCCGTCGCCCAGCCGACGAAGGCTGGATTGACCCCGCCGTCCATCACGCCGGGCACGCCCGGATCGCAAGGGTTGGTCGGATCCGCCCCCGCGTCGGAATAGGGGCCCGCCGCGCCCACTGCCGCCAGAAGCAACGTCACGATGCTCGCCATCAAAGCGTTTCTCCACATGCTTCACACTCCTCATTCAAGAGAGGTTCCAGGATGGCGCGAAGGCGAATACGCGACCACGCGCACCGCCGCCGGCTCGTTCCCGTTGGGTGCGGGCACTGCTGGCTTGTCCCCATTGGGCGCCACTGCTGGCTTGTCCAGCAGTGTACGTGCCGTCGCAGGGTTGGCTTCCGCACTGCTGGACGAGCCAGCAGTGGCACGCGCCGTGTGGCCGACAAATTGCTTTCGCGCTGCGTCGCCTCCGTCCCTCGCGGAGGTCCCGCAAATTCAAGTCGCGCCCGGTAGGTCTTCTGACTTCAGAGCCGGGGCTCGCCGGCCTTCTCGTCGCGCGCCGTGCGCGACAATGGCCTGGAGAAATGGCAAGCCCCCCTTCGCCCTGTCACAGCGGCGGGGCCGTCCCGGAATCGCACCGGAGTTCCCTGTTCGTCGGCCCTTCCAAGACGGAAACGGCCGATCACCAGGACACGATCACAACAGGCCCGAGTATCGTTCCGGGTTGCCCGGTTGTCAAGAGCCCGGAGAAAAAACAACCCGAGCCGGACGGCCAGGGCCAACCGGCTCGGGGGGAATTCAGTATGTTACAGCGATCATCGGGCGAGAGTACGTAAATAACCAAACCTCAATGACCAAGGAAATGCCAAGGTTCAAATAACCAAAAGTCCCAAGTGCGGTCACGAACGCGGTCACCCCGCCCTTGGTGTCTTGGTGCTTAGGACCTTATTTGGTCATTGTTGCTTGGTCATTGCGACGTGTATCCTCGCACCTCCAGCCTCCCTCCGATGTGAGAGAGGCGTTCGTGGCCATCCTTCAATCGAGGAACCCCACCAAATCCTGGCTCCGGCTGGGCTGCTGGAGTTTGCGGACGGCCTTGGCCTCGATCTGGCGGATGCGTTCGCGGGTGACCTTGAAGATGTGGCCCACTTCTTCCAGCGTGTAGCTGTAGCCGTCGCCCAGCCCGTAGCGCAGCTTGATGATCTCCCGCTCGCGATAGCTCAGCGTCTTGAGCACCTTCGCGATGCGATGGCGGAGCATCTCCTGCGCGGCGCCGATCGAGGGGCTCTTCGCGCAGCCGTCGGGCAGAAGGTCGCCAAAATGGCTGTCCTCGCTGTTGCCCACCGGACGATCCAGGCTGATCGGGTAGCGGCTCATCGCCAGCACCCGCCGAGCCTCGTCCACGCACGTGCCGCTCGCGTTGGCCGTCTCCTCGATGCTCGGCTCGCGCCCCAGTTCCTGGAGCAACTGCCGCGAGACGTTGCGCACGCGCGACATCGTCTCGACCATGTGCACGGGGATCCGGATCGTGCGGCTCTGATCGGCCACGGCGCGGGTGATGGCCTGACGGATCCACCACGTCGCGTACGTGCAGAACTTGAAGCCGCGTCGATACTCGAACTTGTCCACCGCCCGCATCAGCCCGGCGTTGCCTTCCTGGATGAGATCCAGGAAGCTCAACCCCCGGTTGCGATACTTTTTGGCGATGGAGACGACCAGCCGGAGGTTGCCCTCCGACAGACCGCGCTTGGCCTCCTGGTAGTCGGCGTAGACGGCCTTGAGCCGGGCCACGCGGTTGCGCAGGCTGGTGGGCGTCTCCTGCGTCGCCCGCAGGATGCTGCGGAACTCCACCCGCCAGGGCTCCCGCTCGTCGATCGGCCGGCCCTTCTTGCGGTGCTCGTCGATGCGGGCTTTCAGCTCGTCCACGCGACGGCTGAACTCGTCCAGGTTGCGGATCATCGGCTCGATCCGATGCGTCCGCAGACCCAGCTCCTCGACCAGCCGGACGGCGCGGCGCCGGCGAAGCCCGATCCGCCGCCACGCCTCGTTCCGCTCCTTGGCCGGCGCCTTGCGGCTCGTGGCCACCTGATAATCGTGCCGGTTGCGCTTCAAAAGCACGTCGAGCGTCTGCAGGTTGTGTGGCAGGCGGCCGAGAATCTGATCCTTCTCCAGCCGGTCCGTAACCGACACCTGCACCGTCCGATCAAACGGCAGGTCGCCGTTGTGGACGCGGTGCAAAATGCGCATGGCGTGTTGCATCACGAAGTCGCATTCGAGGACCTTTCGCCGAAACCGCGTCCGGGCCATCTCGATCCGCTTCGCCAAGGCGATCTCCTGCACCCGCGTCAAAAGGGGAATCTCCCCCATCTGCGTCAGGTACATCCGCACCGGATCGTCCGACCACGACTCCAAATCTCCCGCCAGATCGGCGTCCTCGCTCGCCTCCTCGTCTCCCTCCGGATCGACCGCCTCCTGGCGATCCTCCAAGTCCTCGCCCTCCTCGTCGAGGAGCGCCTCATCGGACTTGTCGTCCAAATCCAAAACGTCCGCATCGTCCGTGCGCGACGTCGACCGATCCTCTAAGTCGTCCAAAAGCGTGTCGTACAAGGCAACACTCCCAAGGCGAGTCATGTATTGATGATCAATTCATCGCGGCGGCTCCGTCGAGCCACCCAATTCTACCACTGTTTCGTTGCGGCCTTCCCGCCGCCTGGTCATTTGGAAAGGAATTAGGGCTGCGAAAAAACTAGGCGTTCCGCGTCGCGATCAATCGCCTGACAACTGCCTCGGCATCGAGACAAAGCAAGACAACTCGCCGCCGCGGCAAAACCCGGATCGCGCAGCGCGACCCTCAATCCGTCGCCGGGAAGAGAATCCCTTCGGTCAGGTAGGTTATACGGGCAGCCCACGCTTCTCACCCGTGGCCTTCTATGGAAGGCGGATCTCGCGAAGGGACCCAGCACTATGTTATTCTATTTACGCGATTCCATTCGTCCAGGGTCTTCGTGAAACGAATAACGATGCCCCATGCGACGGCATCTCCCCAATTCCGCAAAAGTGTTAATCTGGGTAATATGGATAGCATAGGGTGCCCAAATTGCTGCCGCATGGGTGGCATAGCCGCCTTCGTCCTTGGAGACATCCTCTCCCCGCGACAGAGGCGGGGCTCTATCGCCACAGCCGCGCCGCAACGGATCGAGGGGGACATTGCCGGCGCCATCCGCCCTGCAACTCCCCAGCCGTCCGCACGCGCGTTACACTGAACCGGACACTTCCCAACCGCCGGAGTTTCCCCGTGACTACTCAGTATCGCCTGCCCTGTCCCTGCGGCAGCTTCGTCCTGGTGGATCCCCGCCAGGCCGGCCAGACGGTCCGCTGCGAATGTGGACGGACCCTCGACGTGCCCACCATGCGGGCGATCGGCGAGCTCGAGCCCGTCGTCCTTGCTCAAGACGCCGCGCGACATCCCCTTGTGTGGGGGGTAAGACAACGCGTTCTCCTCGCCGGGTGGGTCCTCGTCCTGGCAAGCGTCGGGACGCTTCTGTACTTCTGGCTCCTGACCAAACCCGAGTCGCCGGCGCGTTTCTTCGCGCCAGAACGCATCCAGCGCGGCACTGAGCGACTCACGCTGGTCGAGACCTTCATGCTCTGGGAGCGTCTCCAACAGGAGGCGCTCGCCCGCCAACATCCCGATTTGGCCGAGTACGCGAAGGCGCTGCTCGCCTACCGGATCCGCATGGGCGTGACGTCCGTCTTTCTGGCAATCGGTGTTCTGACGCTTCTAGGCGCCCTGTTCATCCCCAAGCCCTCCGCGCCGAGCGACTCCGGCCGAGGCGAAAACCCGCCGCGCGATCGGGATGACGATTCGGGAGCTTGACGGATGACGTCGTTGCCCGAGGATTGCCCCAAGCCCGGTCGTCCCCGCCGGGTGATCTCCGGCGGGCAGACGGGCGTGGATCGCGCGGCCTTGGATGTGGCTATCGCGCTGGGGATCCCCCGGGGCGGCTGGTGCCCCCGGGGTCGCCTGGCTGAAGACGGCCGCATCCCCCTGCACTACCCCCTGCGCGAGACGGCCACCGGCGACTATGCCGAGCGGACCGAGCGGAACGTGCTCGACGCGGACGCGACGCTCATTCTCCACGCCGGCCCCTTGCGCGGCGGCACCCTCCTCACCCGCGAGCTGGCCGAGCGGCACGGCAAGCCCTGCCTGTGCGTCGATCTCGACGCGACGCCCGATCCGGCCGACGCGGCCCGCTGGCTTGAAGAACGTGCCGCGGCCGTGCTCAATGTGGCCGGTCCCCGCGAGAGCCAATCGCCGGGAATCGCCGACAGAGCCAGGCGGTTCCTGCTCGCGCTCTGGCAAGGCGGCAAATAGCCAAACAACCGCTTGCGGCTTCGCAACACGCGACGAGAAGGCGGCGCGGGTGCCATGGCCATGCTCGCGTGGCCATGCATCGGATTCATCGAGCGAACATGCCCACGGCAAGCGTGGGCATGGCACCCGGCGACGAGTCGCCGCACTCCAAAAAAAACAGCCCGCGCCGGAACAGATCCGGCGCGGGCAGGGAGACACAACGAGGGGTTGGGAGACTGCTACGGTTGCTCCTCTTGTTCCGGCCCCGGTTGATCCTCGTGGAGCTTCTCCACCATCTTCTGAAGCTCCTTCATCCGTGCGTTCATCTGCTTGAGCTGCTGGTCGATGTGCTCCTGCAGACGCTTCTCCAACTCCTGATCGTCGCCGGGCGTCGTCGGCGCGACGTCGGGCACGAAGTCCATGTGGCCCGTCGCCGCGTCCGGCCCCGTCACCACGCCCTCGAGCATCCGCCGCACGTGCGGCCGGACGTCCTCGGGCAGCTTGTCGAGATCCTTCTCGGTGGTTTCCCACGACTCGTCGCCCCGCTTGACCACGATCTTCGCCGGTTGATCGCCTTCCTTCGTGATCGAGATGCTCATGTTGCCCGGCAAAGCCGCGTGCGCCATCGAACCCGGCGGCAACACCACGCCCGGATGGATGAACCGAAGCCGCAGCGGGCCCCGCAACGTGCCGGGCTTCAGGGCCTTCTGGAGCCCTTCCGGGATGGATTGGAGAGCCCCCAACTGTCCGCCCGGCATCGGCGGCGGACTGTCCGGCCGCTTCTCGGGCGTCACCTTCACTGTTTCGGGCTTGCCCTGGCGCACAATGGCCAGCGTCACTTCCTTGCCGGCCGCCTCGTCAATCGCCTTGACCAGATCGCCCACGTCGCCGATGGTTTGGTCGTTCACCTTCAACAGAACGTCGAATTCCTTCAAGCCCGCCTTGGCCGCGGGGCTGTCCGGCATCACGGCCACGGCCAGCACGCCCTGGTCCGCTGGCACGTCCAGATGCGCCCGAAGCAGCGCCGGCAGCGGTCCGCAATGCACGCCCAGCCAGTATTCGCTCAGCTTGATGGCCGGCTGGCCCATCACGATCACCTTGCCGTCGTCGTCGCCCTGCAACTCGATGACCTGGGGTTGCGCCGCGCCGTCCTGCTTCGTCACGACGATCCGCTTGGCCTTGAGTGTTTGCACGGGCGGATTGCCCTGGGTGGCCTCATCCGCGACGGCGGCCGCCACCAAGAGCAACGAGCCCAGCGCCGCCTTGCCCATCCATTGAAGTTTCAGCATTGCCCAATCTCCTTTTCACCGGTCCCGGGAACCCCGCGGCCGAGGACACGTCGGTCGATGGTCCCGCGATTGAAGAACAGTTTTGTCATCCCAAGCGCGGCGGAAGATCTCGTCGGCGCTCGGTGCGTCTTATCTTCCTTACTGATACATCCCGTTGCCGACGTACCGCACGTCGAGCTGATCCACCGGGAAGACAACGCGGCGTCCGTCGGGCATGGCGATCGGCACCAACTGCCGCGACGACCGCACCTCGTGGCCCGACTGCTCCAAGGCCCGGCTCACCTCCGGCGGAATCGCCACGGGCAAGCCGCGGACCCAGTCCTCGTCGAGCTGCTGGCGATCGATCACCGGCAGCGCGACCATCTGGATGGTTCCATCCGGCCCGCGGGTCAACACGCCCACCTGGCCGGCGCCGCCTCCGCCGCCGGGCGCCAGGCGGACAATACCCAATGCGCCCGGCACGCCTGCCGCGGACCCGCCCCCGCCGCCCATCAGGCCGGCCTGTTGGCCAAACCCGCCGCCGCCGGGCCCGAGCATTCCGCCGCGCTCGAGGTCGCGCACGAGCGACGTGAGCCCTATCCCCAGAAGAAGACTCGCGGCCATCCCCAAAATCGCGCTGCCGCGCCCGAGACGCCGCCGCCGCCGCGACGCCGCGGCGGCCGTCTCGGTCGCGGGCACAAGGGATTCGGGCTTCCTGCCCAGGGCGCCAATTTCCTTCTTCCACGATTGCGCTTCCAGGAAGGCCAGCGCGCAGCGCCGCCATCCGCCGGGCCGGTCGTCCAGCCCGCCGAGCAACCGCCCCCGACGCTCCTCGTCCAACTCGTCGTCGGCCAGGAGATCGAACAGGCGATCGTCGTCGCGGGACAGATTGTCGCGGGGGATTGAATTCATGTTTCCGCTTCCACCACTTCCAACGCGGCCAAGGCGCGGCGCAACTTCCGTCTTGCCCTGTGCAGCCGCGCCTCGACCGCGCTGTCGCTCGTTCCCAAATGCTCGGCCAACTGCCGATAGGTCCAGTTCTCGGTATATTTCAGAAGCAGGATTTCCGCGTCGCGCTTGGGCAACTCGGCCACTGCCCGGCGGATCAACACCCGCCGCTCCTCGGCCAGGAGCCAACCCAACGGGTCGATCTCCCGATTGTCCGACTCGACGGGCTGATGCCGCTGGGCGTAGCGATCGGTCAGCTTCCTCCGCCGGCCCAGCCGCCTCCGATACAGCAGCGACTGCGTCACGGCCAGGCGATACAACCAAGGAGCCACCTTGCTCGGGTCGGCCAGCGGCGCCCGCTGCCGCACCGCCGCCATGGCGACCTCCTGCATCACTTCGTTGACTGACTCGGGCTCCCCCAATCTGGCATAAACGATCGTCCGCAGCCACCGATCGTGCTCGGCAAGCACGGCCGGCCAGTCGATCCCGGCCGCCGCGTGCGACTCACCGCGCCGATCGGGCTGGGGCGTTCGTATCATGGCCATGAGTATTGTTGCCGTCGGGCCCGCCGTCTTGCACCAATTCGTCCCCCGCCGCCCCGTCTTTACGCGGCCCAGAGGCAAACCGGTCTTCCTCAAGGATCCATAGCTCGCCGAGACACCCCCCGCATGAGTGGGGCGCGCATCCGCGACACAACATTTTTTGGCAATCCCCGTGTGTTGGGAGGAGATAGGTAAAATCCCCCCCTAACAAACTCCGCTGTCTTTTCGAGTCCAAATAGAAACAACACCGTGATATCCTTGGGTGAAGTCCCCCGCAAAAAGATCATGGAGCGGAAAGGGGGCAACATTTTTCCGCGAAAAAGACTGCCCCCCCTCCTCCGGAGCCTTACAATGCCGCGATCCGTTTGGGTTCTCCTATGGATGCCCTTCGGTGTCCTCGGCGGATTCTCCGGCGCGCCGGCCACCGGCCAGGAGACGGCCGATGCCGTCATTCCCGAGCGTTGGACGCCGCCGAGCGACCACTGCGGGACCATCGACTTCGCCCTGGGCCCACGGGCCGACGCGTGGCTCCGGCACGACGCGTTGGGCGATCCCAGCTTCGACAGCTTCGAGCGCCGCCCCGGCAACCCGATCGTCCGCGGCGCGCCGCCGTTTGCCTGGCCGGTCAACGGCTTCCTGTTCAAGGATCCGAAGAGCGGATACTGGTATGCCTACGTCGGGCACTACCTGACTGGCTACGACATGGGTCCCGGGCGGCCGGCAGGGCACAGCCGCGCGCATCGCTCGAAGGACCGCGGCAAGACCTGGGAGGACCTCGGACCGATCTTCGACGACCCGACGTTCCGATTTCAGGGCGACGCGCAAACGGCCAACATCGCCCCGGACGCGATGGTCGTTTTTCACGACGATCGCTATCACCTCGTCTACGACTGGGCCAGCGACAACTCGCGCTGGGCCGAAACCATGGATCCTCCGCCGGGCTTCGACAACGGCATCGCCTACGCGTGGTCCGAGCGGCCGGAAGGTCCCTTCCACCGCGCGGCCGAACCGATCCTCCGCACCAGCGACATGGCCCGGCGGTTCGACCAGGGGAAGAAATACCGCCGCGTCTACGGCCCCTCGCTCGTCCGCCGCGAGAAGGACTGGCTCGTCCTGGGGCTGGCCGACTCGGGCGACCACTTCGCCTGGGGACTCATGGCGATGACCGCCGCCGATCCCGCCGGCGCATGGTCGGATCCCAAGATGGTCCTCAGCGACGAGGACGATCGGTTCTTCTCGCACACCGCCGAGCCGTATCCGATCATGGTCCACGACGGATACGTTTATGCGCCCCATGCGTCGGTAGGATTGAACCGCAACTTCCAGGCGATCCACCGAGCCCGGCTAGAGGACGCCCATCGGCCCGAGGCGTGGCGGCTCTTCCAGCACGGCACGGCCTGGCACTCCGAGCCCGTGCCCCATGAGGCCATGGGCATTTGGGGGCAATCCTTCTCGGGCTTCGTCGACCGCGAGGGCCTGTTCCAGGTTCTGTTTCCCTCGCGCGAGCGCGACACGAATTTCGGAACGATCAATCTGGCCGCGCGGCCCTGGGCCCGGCCGCTTCGCGAGCGGGGTTTCGTGCTCAGTGGGCACGCCGGCGCGAGTCTCACGTTGCTGCGCTATGCGTGGAGTCAATTCCACCTGAAGGCCGATCTGACCCTGCGCGGCGGCAAGGTCCGGATCCTCTGGAACCATCACGCGCCGCTCGGCCCAGACCGCCACGCCGCCGACGCGACGATCCACCCGCTCTCGTTGACCCATCATCAGGGGCTCGAACTCTCGGCCGACGCCTGGCGGCTCGTCTCGGTGGACGCGGCGGGCAAGGTCTCCGTCGCGGCCGAAGGCCCGCTGGACTCGGCCGGCGCGACCGCCCGCTCGATCGAGATCGAGCGCCGCGAGGACGGCCAGTCAACCGTCGTCATCGACGAGAAGCCCGTTTGGACGGGGAGTCTGCCCAAAGGCGCGGGCCCGCTCGGCCTGTTGGTGGACCCGTTCACCCACGTCGAGGTGGCGCGATTCGAAATCAACGGGCAGTTCGAGCCTGCCGTCCTGCCGTGGCTCTACATCGAGGCCCTGACCGGCGCGGGCGTAAGGATGGCCGATTGGGACATGGTTGATTCACCCCTGTATCGTTTCGGCGTTGGCGCCGTGCGAAAAACCCCCGGCGGCCGCGTCAAATGGAACTTCCGCGGCCGGGGCTTCCGGCTCTGGTCGCCCAAGGGTCCGGCGTTTGGGCCTTGCGAATTGCTGCTCGATGGCCGGAAGCTGGCCGATCTCGATCTATACGCCGAGCAGGAGCAGCCCTCCCAGATCGTCTTCGCCCTGGAGGACGCCGGCGACGGCTACCACGCCGTGGTGCTCCGTTCGACGGCAAGCCGCCTGCCGGTCGATTCGCTCGACGTGCTCAATTGAATCGCCGGCGCGAGCGGGAGAACTCGGCCCGCGCGCCCCGTGGCCCGCTCGCGCGACCATCGCGCCGGGCGGGAGCGGCGTGATGGTTGATTGCCCTTGCCCATTGACGCGGGCGTCGCCCCGTACGACAATACCCCGCGTCGCGTCCGCCGCGCGAGACCATCCGGCGGCGCCTCTCGCTTCGTATATTCTATCTCCGGAGCGGCGAAATGGGCCTTTCGTTGACCGCGCTGGACGTCGCGATCTTCATCGGATTCATCGTGGCGGTGGTCGCGGTGGGAATGCTGAAGAGCCGGCGCGAGCACGGGAGCGAATCCTATTTCCTCGCCGGGCGCGGGCTGACGGGACTGCTCATCGGGATCTCCCTGATCGCCGCGAACATCTCGACCGAGCAATTCGTCGGCATGACCGGCCAGGCCGCCGACTACCAGGGGCTCGCGCCCGCCAGCTACGACTGGCTCCCCAGCATCGCCCTGGTCGTCATCGCCTTCTTCCTGCTGCCCTATTTCCTTCGGGCGGGAATCTACACCATGCCCGAGTTCCTCGAACGCCGATACACCCACTGGGCCCGGCTCATCATGGCCGTCTTCTCGGTCCCCGTCCTGGTGTTGCTCGTGGCGTGCGTCGCGTACTCCGGCGCGCTGACGCTCCGCACGGCGTTCGCCGGGCAGCGGCTGCTGGGCATCCTCGAGATCGACCTGTACGCCGGCTCGTGGCTGATCGGCCTGGTGGCCGCCGCGTACGTGGCCGCCGGGGGGCTCAAGGCCTGCGCCTGGGCCGATCTGATCCAGGGAACCGCGCTGATCCTCGCCGGCGCGTTGATCACCTGGTTCGCGTTCTCGACGCTGGCGGCCGCGCCCGTGGCCGAGTTGACGCCGGCCGGCGTCAATCTGCCGGCGATTGCGCCCGCGGCGGGGGCTCTTGAGCGCTTCACCGCGCTGAACGCGCCCAAGCTGCATTTGGTGCTCCCCCGCGGCGACGCGAATCTCCCCTGGACGGCCCTGGTCCTAGGGCTGTGGATACCCACGTTCTACTACTGGGGGCTCAACCAATACGTCACCCAGCGCACGCTCGGCGCGCGGTCGCTGGCCGAGGGACAAAAAGGGCTCGTGCTGGCGGCGAGCATCCAGCTCTTCCTTCCGCTGATCCTTATCGTGCCCGGCATGATCGCCTTCAACCTCTACAGCCACGAGATGCGCGTCCACGCGTCGGCCGACAACAAACCGGCGTTGGATCGTTTCGAGGCGATCCGCGGCCTGCCGCGCCCGGCCATGGAGCTTTTCGATTTCGACGAGGACTGGGCCAAGCACGAGCCGGAGCTGGCCCAGGCGATGACGGACCACAATCGCGCCGTTTGGGCGGAGGCCGAGGCGGACCGGATCGCGCCGCGCGATTTGCCCCATCACCGGCTGATCGGCCACAAGCACGACACGGCCTTCGCGCTGCTGCTGAAAAACGTCCTGCCGGCCGGTTGGGGGCTGCACGGATTCGTGCTGGCGGCGCTGCTGGGGGCGGTGGTCAGCTCCCTGGCCGCCATGCTCAACGCCGCCTCGACCATCGCGTCGCTGGACGTCTTCAAAAAGTATCTCGCGCCCCGGGCGTCGCAACGGACCGTCGTCTCCGTCGGGCGGCTCTGCGTGGGCGTGTTCGTCGTGATCGGCTGCCTGCTCGCCCCGATTCTGGGAAATCCCAATTACTTCAACAGCAGCATTTTTCGGAACATCCAGGAGCTGCAAGGTTACATTTCGCCGGGTATCCTGGCGGTGTTCCTCGTCGGGCTTCTCTCGCGGCGCGCGCCGCCGATGGCGGGAGTGGTCGGCCTGCTGGCCAATCCCGTCCTGTACGGGTGGATCACGTTCGCGTGGCCCGAGGTTCCCTTCCTGGATCGCATGGCCATCTGTTTCTTCGCGATAGTGGTCCTGATGGCGCTCGTGCGACTCTTCCGCCCGCTGGCGCAACCCGTGGAGTTCCGCGCGGAAACGACGATCGATTTGGCGCCGTCGTCCGGCGCGCGGTGGGCCGGCGCGGCGGTCATCGGCGCGGCGGTCTTGTTGTACGTGGTCTTTTGGTAAAGGATGCGCGCGATGAAACACCGCGATCGCGTGGCGGCGGCGCTGGCGCGCGAGACGCCGGATCGTTGTCCGATGCAAATCAGTTTCACGCCCGAGTTCGCGGCCCGCTTGCGCGAGACCCTGGGAAGGAGCGAAACAACGGAGCACAATCCGCACGGCGGCGGCAATCCGTACGACCTGGAGATCGAGCTGGACGAGGACATGCTGCTGACGAGCGTCGGCTGGGCCAATTCGTACTACCAGGGCAACCGGGACTACGTCGACGAATGGGGTATCGCCTGGCGGCCCGTCGAATACACGACCCCGTTCGGGAAGGGCTATTACACCGAGTTCCACGCGCCGCCGCTGGCCGACGACGACGCGATCTCGCGCTACCGGCCGCCCGACCCGAACCGGCCCGAGTTGTACGCCCAGGCCGAGCGGCTCGTCCGCGAGCACGGATCGGAGTATTGGATCGTGGGCGTCACGGTGACGACGATCTTCGAGACGGCCTGGGCCCTGCGCGGCCTGGATGCGTTGATGGCGGACTTCGTCGTGGACCGGGACCGCGCCGAGGCGGTGCTGGACATACCGTTCCGTTACCACTTGGCCGCGGCCAAGCAGCTCGTCGAGATTGGCGTGGATATGATCTGGGTGGGCGACGACGTCGGCATGCAAAACGCGATGATGATCTCGCCGGCCCTGTGGCGGCGGATCTTCAAAACCCGCTGGGCCGAGTTCTTCGCGACGCTGAAGGGCATCAATCCCGCGCTGAAGATCGCCTACCACAGCGACGGCATGATCGAGCCGATCGTGCCCGACATGATCGAAGTGGGGCTGGACGTGCTCAACCCGGTGCAGCCGGCTTCCATGGATCCCGCGGCGCTGAAGAAACGATACGGCGACTCGCTGTGCTTTTGGGGCACGATCGACGAACAGCGGACGCTGCCGTTCGGAACGCCGGACGACGTCCGCCGCGAAGTGCGCGCGCGGCTCCGGACCGTGGGGAAAGGCGGCGGCCTGATCCTCGGACCCACGCATCACGTGCAGCTCGACACGCCGCTGGAGAACTTCTGGGCCATGGTCGACGCCATCCGCGAAACGCCGTGCGTCGGGTGATCGACGCGGCGCAACATCCACGAGGCAACGGAGAGACGCCCATGAACACCGCCGCGTCAAGACTCCGGGTTTCCGCGACCCCTGAAACAACGAGTTTGCCGCGACAAAGAAGGACGGGCCGGGGGGCCGGCGGACGGCAAAGGACGTCTCCTTTGCGCCGCGCGACCGCGCTTGTGTGCGTTTGCGCGATCGTGCTTGCCAGCCGCGCGCCGGCCCAGCAGCCGGAGCCTAACGGGGCGCCGCGGCCGGATGCCGCATCGGCCGACGCGGCGCCGCCGGGCGAGCGCGTGACGCATTTCGCCGTGGTGTGCACGGGTCCCGCCTTTGGCGAGCGGCTCGCCAAACTCTACGAGGGCGTCAACGAAGGCATGTACCGCGTCCTTCGCCGCCACGGCTATCCGGACGAGGCCATCTACCGCTTCGCCGAGTACCAGGGCGACAAACCGCCCCGCATCGACGGCGCGGCCACCGTCAAAAACCTCCGGGCGACCTTCGCGCATCTCAAACGAATCGTCGAGCCCGACGACCGCGTCTTCGTGCTCGTCGTCGGCCACGGCAGCCCGGGCGAGGCGGACTACGGCTACGCGCTTCTGGACGGGAAGGTCGCCGCGCCGGAATTCGGCGATTGGATCTCGGCGCTGCCGGCAAGGAACGCGACCGTCGTGATCCACCCTTGTCACGGCGGCGCGTTTTTGCCTCGCGCGAGCGGGCCGGGCCGCGTCGTCGTCACGTCGGTCAACGCGGACGAGGTCAACGGCGTGCCCTGGGCCGAGGCCTTCATCGAGGCGTTCGCCAAGCCCGACCAGGGCGACGCCGACGGAGACGGTCGCGTTTCGGTGCTCGAGGCGTATCGCGCGGCGCTGGCGCCGGGGCGGGAGCGATACGGCGACGATCTACGCGAGCACCCGCTGCTGGACGACAACGGCGACCGGATCGGCACGTTTTTGGGGAACAAAGCCGCCTTCAACGGCGACGGCCCCCGCGCGGCCCACCGGTTTCTCAGCCCCGGCGGACGCCCCATGACGTTCGCCCCCGAGGCCCTTACGGAGCTCGAACGCGCCAACGCCCGGCTGACCCTCGATTGATCCGGCGATCGGAAATCGGTCTCAGTCTGGGAAGGTCTGGTCTGGTTCAGCGCGGGCGATCTTCGGTGACGAAAAGGGGTCAGAACGATTTATCTTTGACGCGGATGGCGCGGCCGGGCGGATTGTCGGGACGCCTTGTCCCTGGCGACCCATCGCCGATGGCCTTGTCTACCGCGCGATCCATCGTGGCAATGCCCGGCAGGCATTGCTCTTCGACGAGGCCGGCAAGGCATGAAATAGTACTGCACCCTTGTCACATCAACTGCGTCCCCCCGTTTCACCCAACGCGTTTCAGCTCTCCCTACTCTTGCTCCCGCAGGCGTTCGAGATACTCGCGGGCGTGGTCGCGGTGGGAGCGGGGTAGGCGCTGGTTGGTCAGGGGGTCTTCGGCCTGGTGCTTGGCGGCT
>JAFGDS010000086.1 GCA_016931995.1 Pirellulales bacterium | reverse complement strand
TCATCACGCCCGTCGAACGCGTCATGGGCTTCGGCTCCCTCACCGCCAGCACCGTCCGCGGCTTCCAACTCATCGGCTACCGACAGCAATACTACTAATCGGGGGATTGTGCTGACCGTGTGGGCCTGAACGGCGCGGCCGAGCGGGTGGGGTAACCCTGTTGGTGGCGTCAGGGACCTGGGATTTCCATTGTCGCGTAACGAGTTGGGGCATAAAATTCCCGTAGAGGCGACCGGAAACGCGTTTTCCTCGACGTATTGGGAGGTTCGAACGATGCGACGCGCGAGCACTTGGGGATGGACGTCCGCGGGAACGACGGCGATGGCCGCGGTGGTCGCGTTGTGCTGGCTGCTAGGGCCGGCCGGCGGAGCGATTGTCGTGCAACCACAAACGACGGACACGACGACGGAAGAGACGATGCCGCCGGTCGAGATCCCAAGCTATGTGGCGCCGTCGTTGGAGGCGACGCCAGACAAGACGAAGCGACGGCCGGACAGTTCGTACTACCCTCCGGGACCTTCGCAGTCGCCCTTGCCCGGCGCGGCCGCGCAACAACCCGCGCCCGGCGCCGCCATGCAACCGACCATGCCGCTTCCGCCGACGTATGGGCCGGGCTTGGCCACCAGCGGCGCGGCCGGGACCGGCGCGCCGGCGATGCCGATGGCGCCGACCGCCTACGGGCTTTACGACTCGGCGACGCCGATGCCGTCGCAGGGCGGGACATCGGAGTTGGGCTTCGGGTTGACGGGTCCGCGGCCATCGCCGACGGGTTTTGGCTTCGGGCCGCCGACGCCAACACCGTCGTCCACGCCGATGGCGTCGCCAGGGCTTGCCGTGGCGGACCCCCGATTTGGCCCTTACCAGCCGGCCAACATCGAACAAGCGACGGCGCCGCGGCCGGCGGCCACCTTTGGCCAGGCGCGCGACAACGTCATGCGGCAGCCGAAGCCTTTTTCGGACTACCAGAAGCCGCGGGTGTACAGCCCCTATCTGAGCCTGATGCGTCAATCCGACACGGTCCGCGGCATCGACAACTACTATGAGTACGTCCGTCCGGTAATCGAACAGCAGGCCCAGCAACGGCAGGTCAACCGCGAGATGCAAGGGCTCCAGGAGACCGCGCGGTACGATCAGATGCTCATGGGGTCAAGCACGCGTCCCGGCACAAACGCCCCGGGCACGTCGCCGAAGCAGCCGGCCACGTTCATGAACTTCCAGCAGTACTACGGCGGACAAACCACGAAGTGACCGATCCGCCGCGGACAGCCAAGAGGCCAGCCCGGTCTTCGGGTTGACGGAGACCGGGTAGCTTTTTGGCATCCTTGGATCGCGGCGCTGGGAGGCGTCTTAGTCCTGGGAGCGTCGGTGGGCGGCCAATTCGGCCTGCCGGGCTTGCATCAGGGCTCGTTCGGCTTCGGGCAACCGTCCGGCCTTTTGGCAGATCAGGCTCATTGCCACGAAGCTGAACGGATCGTCCGGCTCCAACTCGCACACCCGCTGGCCGTGCGCCACCGCCTTGTCGAATTGTTCCTGCTGGGCGGAGAACACGCAAAGCGCCGCGTGGGCCAGGGCGTAGTCGGGCTCGTCGGCCAAAAGGGACTCCAGAGTCGCCACGGCGCCGTCGAGATCGCCCTGTTCGTGCAGACGGATGGCCTTGTCGTAGACTTCGGACTTCGTAGGCATGAGGATTCCCCTCTCGAGTAGCGTGAATAAGGTCCGCGGGGACGGACGCGACGGATAGACCGCTCATCAGAAGAGTGTACGCGGGCGGGGGCGTTCGGGCTAGAGCCACAGGACCCGTAGCATCCGAAGGATCACACTGAATCGGCAGGAGCGTCAAGACCGATAAAGACAGGCGGACGGCGCCGCGCGGGCGCGATCTGCTCGCCAGCGACCGGTGCGGCCCCCGACAGCGGGGTTCGCTCCCGATTCCTCGCGCCTGGAGAAACGCTCCCGTGACGATTCACCCTACCGCCGTTGTGAGCCCCGACGTCCGTCTGGGACGGGACGTCCAGATCGGGCCGTTTTGCGTGATCGAGTCGGACGTGACGATCGGCGACGGGTGCGTGCTGGCGGCCGGCGTCGTGGTCAAAAGCGGCACCACGCTGGGGCGGGACAATCGCGTGTTCGAGTCGGCGGTGCTGGGCGGGTTTCCGCAGCACGTGCACGTGCCCGAGCGGCCCGGGCGCGTTTGCATCGGCGACGGCAACACGCTGCGCGAAAGCGTGACGATCCACCGGGCGCTGGACGAAAACGCCGTCACGACGCTCGGCGACCACAACCTGCTGATGGTCAACGCCCACGTCGCCCACGATTGCCACGTGGGCTCGCACACGATCATCACGAACAACACCATGCTGGGTGGGCACGTCGTCGTTGCCGATCGGGCGTACGTCTCCGGCGCCGTGGCCGTGCATCAGTTCTGCCGGATCGGCACGCTGGCCATGGTCGGCGGGCAGGCGCACGTCGTGCAAGACGTGCCGCCGTTCGTGAACGTCGATGGCCTCAGCAGCCTCGTGGTGGGCCTGAATCAGATCGGCCTTCGCCGGGCGGGATACGGCGTCGAGGTCGTGCGCCAACTCAAGGAAGCCTATCGCGTCGTCTACCGCAGCCGTTTGCCGTGGAAGGAGATTCTCCGCCGTCTAGCGACGGAGTTCCCCGAGGCGCCGGCATCGCTGTTCCACGAGTTCTGCGCGGCCACCACCCGAGGCATCGTCTCCGAACGCCGCTTGCCGCCGGGCGCGACGCTCAAGCTCCGCCACCAGACGGAAGAAGAGTCGCCGCTTCGGGTCAAGGTGGGGTGAGCGCGCCGTTCGTTTTGCTCGGGACGAGGGCGCGGGGGCGCGTCTTCCTGGAATGGGTTGCCGGTGAAACGGTATGATCCGACGTGCCCACGCCTGTCGTGGGCATGAGACACCGGCAAACATGCTTGCTGTCTCGCTCGCTCAGCAAGCATGGCGCCCACAAAACCAATAGTCGCGAAGCACTACCCCGCGAACGGATCGTTCGGCGCGGGCGCGGCGGGAGACGTGGCCGGCGCGGCGGGAGACGTGGCCGGCGCGGCGGGAGACGTGGCCGGCGCGGCGGGAGGCGCGACCGACGCAGGCGCGGCTGCGGGTGGTTCATCGGCTGCGGGCGGCTCGTCGGCAAAGGGATCGGCGGGCGCGGGCGTGGCCGGCGCGGCGGGAGGCGCGACCGACGCAGGCGCGGCTGCGGGTGGTTCGTCGGTCGAGGGCGGTTCGTCGGCGAAGGGATCGGCGGGCGCGGGCGGCGTCGTCGGGCCGCCGGGACCGGGCGCGGCGCCGGGGATCGGCGGCATGGCCGGCGCGTCGGCGGCTTCCTCCGAATCCAAGGCGGCGCCCTTGAGAGCCCTTCCCAGCGATTGCATGAGCCTGCCCGAGCCCTTCGCCGGCGCCGCGGCGGGGGCGGACGGCGCGGCCGGTTGTTGGGCGAATATGTCGGCGGGCGCGGCCGCCGGGGCGGGAGCGCCCGCGGCCGCTGGAGGTTGTTCGAAGGGCGAGGTCGCGACGGCTGGACGGACAACGCGGGATTCTTGGCTGTGGATCGCCTCGTAGCGGGCCTTGCGGATCTCCTCGGCGCGTTGCGTCGCGGTGGCGCGGGCCTTCAGACGGTGCGATTCGATCGCCAGACGCGCGCGTCCCTGCACGCGTTGCAGGGCGCGGCTGACGTCGTAGAACTTGTTCGTGTCCGCGGATTCCAGTTCGGCGCCGCGTTGGAAGTCAACATTGGCCTCGTCCGGCCGGCCCAGGGCAAGATAGGCCAGCCCGCGATAGTAGTACACGCGAGGGTCGTCCGTCTGGGCGTCGATCGCGGCGGTGAGCTGCCGATGGGCCTCGGCGAAGTCGTTGGCGAAGAAAGCATGCACGCCGCGGCCGTAAAGCTGCTCGAGGGCGGCGGTTTCCGCGCCGGCCGGGGTCGCGAGGGCAACCAGGAGGACCGCGCCTCCAGTCAATAGGACGACTCTGCGAAACATGACGATCGACTCCTCAAAGTGCACGTGGCATCTAGCCGACGCCCCACCGCGCTGCCGAACCCCGGTGCGCAAGCGTAGCGCATCGCCGTCCGACGTACGTCATTCCCTGACAGTCCGCCGGTGCAAAGGGCAGTCGCAAAGCGGGCTTACGTGATTCTGTCCCGTCCGCCGGGCGGAGCCCACCTCCAAGCAAGGTCGCCCGAGACGTACGGTTCATGCTACTCGATAAAGTCCCCCGTTGCAAGCGAAATCCCCCCTACGGTGGGGTATTGTTCTGGGCGCCACTGCTGGCTTGCCCAGCAGTGCGGGGCTTTGCGTCTTGGCCCGCGGTTTCACGGCACTGCTGGGCAAGCCGAGGCCGTCCGGGAATGGGGAGGGCGAAGCTCCTGCTGAGCCACGACTTGTTGCGAGCGCACGGCTCGGCGGGAGCCTCGCCGTCCCACGATCTAGTCACACCGAGCTTGGTGCTAACGATTCTCCCGGTTGTGCCGATTGCGCGGCGCGAGCGGTTGGGGGCTCTGGGGTCACCTTGCGGATTTTGGAAACCCGATGGCCCGCCGCGGTTTATGTTTGATGACCAGGCGTGCGCGGGGACGGCGCGAGTCACTCGGTTGACAGCCGCGGCGCGGCTTGGTCAGATGAGGAAAACGTCCTTAGTGCAACGTGGAGTGAAAGAGATGATCCCTTTCAAGGCGCGTGGGGTGCTCATGGCTTGTGCCGCGGCGGCGGCGTTGTTGGGCGCGCCGGCGGAGAGTTCGGCTTGCCAGTGCCTGGATTGGATCTGGCCGTGGAACTGGGGCCAGGGCCAGGCCGCCGCCTCGACGACGTACGCTCCGCCTTACGTGCCGTCGGCGGCGCCCGTCGCGCCGGTGGCGACGTCGGCCTGCAACTCCTGCGCGACGCAGACGTGCGCGTACGTGCCGCAGACGTGTTACCGGACCGTGTATCAGACCGTTCCGGTGACGACGTGCCAGGCGGTGAACTACTGCGACCCGTGCACCGGCTGCCCGGTGACCTGTTACCGGCCCGTCACCAGCTACGTGCAATCCGCGCAGCTCGTGCCGTATACGACCTACCGCATGGTGTGGACCAGCGGCCTTTCGACGGGCTGCAGCCCATGTGGCACGGCAAGTTACGCGCCGATGTCCACCGTCGGCACGGGCTGTTCCTCGTGTGGCGGCTCGACGTCGAACCTGGGAGGCGGCTCGGTCGCGCCGGCCGGTCTGTCGCCGACGCCGGAGCCGTCGAGCTCGATGCCGTCCACCACGTTCTCCACGCCTCCCTCGGCGCCCCCGGCTGGCGCGCCGTTGCCGGGAGGATCTTCGTCGCAAGGCCGCGCCGTCCAGCGCGAGCCGCTGGCGCCGATTGCCGAGGACGAGCAAGCCGCGCCCGCGCCCATCCCGTCGGCGCCCGCCCCGGCGGCGACGGACCAGCCCACCTCGACGCCCAACCCGCAGTTGTTCGATCCCGCCAATCGGACGACGGCTCGCCCGATCCGCCAGGCGAGCTACACGCAGCCAGCGCCAGCCCCGACGTCTTCGCTGCCGCTAGACAACACGGGCTGGCGCGCCGCGCGGGACTAGGGCGCATCGCGGATATGCGTAGCGTCTTGGGCGCCATGCCCACGCTCGCCGTGGGCGTGAGTCTTTCTGCAAGGACGCCGCATGGCTCGGCGCGAAGGCGCCACTGCTGGCTTGTCTAGCCCGCATTTCTCACCACGGAGGACGTGGCATGGACGCCGACCAGATTCGCCGGTTGAAGCCGGAGTTGACGCGTTACTTGAAGCGGTTCGACGATTGTTTCGCCCGAAGGGACACACGGGCGCATATGTC
>JAFGDS010000085.1 GCA_016931995.1 Pirellulales bacterium | reverse complement strand
CGTCGCCGTTGTCCATGATGTCGGCGCCCCAACTGGTGGTGCTGTCGCCGGAGGTCGTCGTGCCGTCGCCCCAGTCGATCTCCCACGTTGTCACGGCGTCGTCCTCGGGAACGAGCACCTGGATGGTCACGGTGTATACGGAGCCTTCGTTCACCGTCGCCGCCACGCTGGGAACCAGCTTCGGCGAGGCGAACTCCAGGGCCCCGATGTCCACCGTGCCGTCGATGATCCGCGCGCGGCCGAGCATGTCTTCGGCGAGCGGATCGTCGTCGGGCGCGAGCGCCAGGGCGTTGCTGCCCGCGTCGATGGCCAGGTTGGTCGCCTGGGGCCGGTAGTAGAGGACGTGGTCGTCCTCGTCCGAGACGACGGTGAACGCCAACTCGGCCGCGGTGAGCGGATCGGCCGTCGTGCCTAGAATGCTGTTAGGGCCGAACGGGGACGTGTCATCCCAATGGCCGACGAGGTTGTAATCGCTGCCCGACTGGAGGGACCCGTAGAAGTCGCGATAGCCTGGATAGGCGGTGGCCTCGTTCAGGGCGAGGATCGAGTTGCGGACGGTTGTCAGGCTCGCGCCGTCGCTGTAGAGGCCGCCGCCGGAGGAGCTGATGGCTCGGTTGGCGACCAGCGTGGAATTGGTGACGTTTAGCGTGCTGGCTTGGCAATAGATTCCACCGCCGAGGGTACCGGCCTCGTTGTCGACCAACATGGAGTTGACGACATCGACGTTGCCGCAGGCATTCAGACGGATGCCGCCGCCGTTGGCGCTGGCCGAGTTGCCCGAAATGATCGAGTCCAGGATGGCAAACCCGGAGTTGTATCCAAAAACACCACCGCCGTAATTGGCCGAATTGTCGAGGAGCTTCGAGTTGCTGATGGATATTTGCAGGGCTCCGCTTCCATGCACCCCGCCGCCGTAGGTACCGGCCGTGTTGCCGGAGAGAGTCGAACCCGAGATGGTGAGCGTACAGCCGCTGTCCACCGACACGGCGCCGCCGCCGGCGGAGGTGGCTGTGTTATCGGAGATGGTGGAATCGGTCACGATCGCCGTCGCGCCGGGGGCAATCAGAATCCCGCCGCCGCCGGAGGCCGTGTTGCCCGTGATGGTCGAGTTTTCAACCGTGAGCGTACCCAGTCCGCCCGACAGGTTGATGCGGATGCCGCCGCCCCAGGTTCCGACGTTCTCCGACACGGTCGAATCGCTCACGGCGATCTGGTAGCCGTAGATTCCCGCGCCATTTTGGGCGGTATTGCCGGAGATGGTCGAGCCGGTGACGGAGATCACGGCCGTGGAGTTCCAGCCGCAGATGCCGCCGCCGTAGTCCCCGCCGTTGTTGTCGAGGATGTCGGAGTCCGTGACGGTGACCGAGCCGGCGTAGGCTCGGATTCCGCCGCCGCTCGTGGTGGCCGTGTTGCCGGAGACGATTGATTCACCGACGACAATCGTGGCCGCGTAGCCGTAGACGCCGCCGCCGTAACCGGCCTCGTTATCGGCGATGGTCGACGTCTGGATCGTGGCGGACGTGCCCGTATCGGAATGGACGCCGCCGCCATACAAGGCAGCGGTGTTGCCGGAGATCGTGGACCCCGTCACCACCGTGGTCGCGCCCGAGCCGTAGGCGTAGATTCCGCCGCCGTGGCCGGCCAGGCTCTCATTACCCAGGATGTTGGAACCGGTGATGGCGACGGCGCTATGGTTGTTGTAGATTCCGCCGCCCGACGACGTCACGGCGGTGTTGTACGTGATGGTGGTCCCCGTAATCGCATGGGGCGTGGCCGGAACGGTCGCGTCGTAGAGGTAGATCCCGCCTCCCAGATACGCGGAGTTGCCCGAGAGGGTCGAGTCTTCGATCGCCACGACGCCCGAAAAGCCGGCGATGGCGCCGCCGTAGTAGTTGACGGCCGTGTTGTCGGTGAAGACCGAGTCGGCCACGTCGAGCGCGGCGCCGCTGCCGATGTAGATGGCCCCGCCGTGGTTTGTCGCCTCGTTGTCGTGGAACGTGGAGCCGTCCACATGGACTTCGTTGTTGTAGCCAACCATCCCGCCGCCGCTGGCGGCGGCCGTGTTGCCCGAGAGGGTCGAGGAGTCGATGGTAATCACGCTGTCGGTGTAGCCGTAGACCCCGCCGCCGCAGTAGCCGCTCTCGTTGTCGGAGATTGTTGAAGAGGAGATATTGATCTCGGTGCCCGTGTTGCCGTAGATCCCGCCGCCGGAGGACGTCGCCGTGTTGTCCGAAATGATCGAGCCGTTGGTGACGTCCAGCTTGCCCAAATTGAGGCAGATCCCGCCGCCATAAATGCCGGCGGTGTTGTTCGAGATGATGGAGTTGACGATCGTCACCGCGCTGCCGGAGTAGCCGCTCAAGATTCCGCCGCCGTGGTTGCCCGTGGCCGTATTGCCGGCGATCAGCGAGTCGATAACGGTCAGCGAGCCGCCGTGCGATTCGATCCCGCCGCCGCCATACATCGTGGCGATGTTGCCCGTGATGGCGCACTCGCTCAACGTCAACTCGGCGCCTGAATTAAGGTAGATGCCGCCGCCGTAGGTGGCCGAGCCGCCCGTGATGGTCAGCCCGGAGATGTCGGCCACGGCGCCGGCGCCGAGCGCGAAGACGCGGCTTGCGCCGTTGCCGGTGATCGTCAAAAGGTCGTCTCCCGGCCCTTGGATCTCGATGCCCGCGTCGTCCGTGATGCTCAGGTAGCTGCCGCCCAGCGTGATCGTCGCCGCGCCGCCCGTGAAAAGGGCGTCGTCGAAGATGATGACGTCGGCCGTGTCGTTGCTGCCGGCGGGAAGCTCGGCGGTGCCCGTGTTGCTGTTGGCCGCTTGAATCGCCTCGCGCAGGGTGACCACGCCATCGTAGGCGTCCTGGTCGTCGTCGGTGCTGGTGACCACGAATCGAATCTGCTGGAACTCGTAGGCGCCCATGTCGACCGCGCCGCCGATGATCCGCGGGTCGCCCCCCAGGTCCGTCGACCCAATCACCTGAGCGTTGTCGCCCGCGTTGATCGCGGGGCTCAATACCGAGAGTCGCAGGTCGCCGTAGTCGTCGTTGGCCGACTCGTCCACCGCGGGCGTGCTCGGATTGTCTCCCCAGCCGTCGCCGCCGTCGAACGGATCGCGGATAAATCGGGGATCCGTGGCAATCAGGTTGTTGCCGCTGCCCGCGGCAAGCGAACCGAAGAGATCGGGACTATTGACTGCCTCGTTGAGCGAGACGATGCAGTTGTGCGCCGTCACCGTGCTCGAGCTGTTGTAGATGCCTCCGCCCGATCCCGTTGACTCGTTGCCTGCGATCGTCGAATTGATGATCGTGGCAGTACTGGACGAGACAGAAACACCGCCGCCGTCAGACGAATTGCCCATGGCGGTATTACCCGAGAACACTGTATTGACGATGGTGAGCGCACAGGCAGTTCCGGAGATCCCGCCGCCCCGGGAAGTGTCCGCATCGCTGGTGGCTGTATTGCCCGAGAGAATCGAGTCGATGATCGTGATGTTGCAGTCGTAGGCATTGACTCCTCCGCCCACGGCCTCCATCTCGCCGCTCGCGGCGGAGTTGTTCAATATTGCGGAGCCAATGATCGCGATGTCGGAATCCGAGATGGAAATGCCACCCCCATCGGCGGAGTCAGTTCCGTTAGCGACATTATGGGAGATTGTCGAGTTGACTACCCCAACGTCGCTGGATTCAGCAGAGATCCCGCCCCCGCCGCCAGACGCTTCGTTCCCGGTGATCGCCGAGTCGACGATCATGAGCGTACCTTCCAGAGCGTACACTCCACCACCGTATGTGGCTGAGCCACCCGTGATTGTCATGCCGGAAAGCGTGACCTCCGCGAAGAAGCCGACGTAGAACACGCGACTCAGCTCGTTCGCGTCGATCGTGAGCAACTCCGCCCCCGGTCCTTGGATCTCCGTATCATCTGTGATCGACAGCTGTGTTCCGCCCAGTGTGATCGTCGCCGCGCCGCCGCTGAACAGGCTGGAGGAGAACTGGATCACGTCCGTCTCCGTGCTGCTGCCCGCCGGGGCGTCGTGGACGGCGGCATTCGTGTTGGCCGCCTCGAGAGCCTCGCGAAGCGTGATCACGCTGTCCGATGCCACCACGTCGGACAGGGAGTCCACGGCGTAGATGGTAAGCATCTGCCGTTGCTCCAATGGCTCCAGCCGGAGTTGGTAGGACTTGGGCGACCGGATGCCCTTGGACCGGCGGCGGCCGCCCAGTAGATCGCTCCAGCGGCCCAACGTGCTCTTCCACAGGCGGCTCGATGTGCTCACGGTCCCGTTCTCCCCATCAAAAAAATCTCACGCCGCGGCCCGTCGGGCGCGGCTGGTGTAATACAAGTGCAATAACAAAGTCCGAGGGCTCCCCCGCGGCCCGGGCGCACGGAAGGTGACCGGCGGCAGAAAACGGATTGCCAGGAGAGGCGGCGCGCGGAAGGACCTTGATGGGCCACGGGCACGGCCGGACCGACAGCGTCGGCAAGAAACCGCCCTTCCTCACGGCGGCAACCTCCTGGTGCAACAGCGGGCGAGTCGTCGCGGGCGAGAAGACGTTCCGGAGTTCCGCGACGATCGCGCGGACTCTACCACACGGGCAAGCCAAAAGTCAATGCTTTGGCGTGGCCCCCCAAGAAAACATTTCCCCCCTAGCGGGAGGATGTTGGGGGAGGATATGCGGTGTGTGGCTGCGAAAAAGTCGCCTCCGGATGGCCAATGGTGCCATGCGGAGGCGTTTTTAGAGCAATGACTTGGGGTGAGTACCCCAAAGGCGAGCGCGGCACGGCGTGCCCGGCCAAAGCCGAAAACGGAAAACCAAAAGCGGAGGTTTGAAACGGTATCCGGCTTACTGCCCCAGGGCGCGCGCCGGGGAGGACGCTGCTACTGTTCCTCCGGCTTACGGTCGACGATCGGTCGCAGGACCACCTTGTGGAGGTCGAAGACGGCGTGGCCGCCCGGCTTGATCCGTAGGCAGCGAACCGCGACCGACTGATCGCCCGTCTTCTTCACGTCGACCGTGCCCGCGACGTCGGTGGCGCGATCGAACCAGCCGCCCGTCTCTCGTGCTTGGGCATCGAGCTTTTCGCCGGCCACTTCGACGCCATATGCCCCGCCGTTGCCCGGCGCGCAACCGTAGGTGACCTCCACCTGATACGTGCCGGCCTTGGGGATGCGGACGGGCCAACTGACCCAGTCTTTCGTTCGGGTCCAATATCCGATGCTGTCGCGGCCCGGCTGGCCGTCGTAACGGATGATTTCCCCGTGGAGGTCGGCGTCGCGGGCCAGCAAATGGAGCGAGCCGTCGGCGGTTGCCGTGGCGCGGAAGGCGACCATCTCGGGCTGGCCCTCGATGTCGAGCGCAACGACCGAATCGAGCTCGCTTGACGCACGGGGTCCAATGTCGATACAGATCGCCTGCGCCCCGTCGATTTCCTGCTGCGCGGCTTCCAGCGGTTTCTGGGAGAAATCGGCCAACAACCGCGCGGCCCGCGGCGCGTTGGCGATGCGGGGAACGACCAGGCGGCCGTCCTTGGGCCAATCGAATACGTGAAGGTAGAGGCGGACCCGACCGCCATCGAGATCCTTACTTGTCGTGCAGCCCCACGGCAGAGGCTGACGGTAGGGCCCGGTCCGCGTGCCGTAGATGCTCTGGCCGTTGACGGCAAGCCAGCGGCCCACTTCCTCAAGCCGGTCGACGAGCGGCTGCGGGATCGTGCCGTCGGGCGCCGGGCCGATGTTCAGCAGGAAGTTGCCCCCCTTGCTGGCGCAATCGGCGAGCATGTGGACCAGGGTCGCCGTCGATTTCCAGTTGTGATCCTGGCTCTTGAAACCCCACGTGTCGTTGATCGTCATGCACGTCTCCCAGCCTTTTTCGCCGGGAGCGGTGGACGGGATATACTGCTCGGGCGTGCCGAAATCGCCGGGACGGTCGTCGCCGTGGCCCAAGCGATCGTTGATGATGATGCCGGGCTGAAAGCCGCGGACGTAGTCGTACAGATCCTGGCCCATTTCGTTGGTGAACGTCGGATCCCAACTCCCGTCGAACCAGAGAACGTCGATCTTGCCGTAGTTGGTCAGCAGCTCGCGGAGTTGATTTTTCATGAACAGCATATAGCGGCCATAGTCGGCGTCGTCGGTGGGCCGGTTGTCGCCGGGACGCCGCGGCGTGTAGTCCGGATGGTACCAGTCGAGGATCGAGTAGTACCATCCCAGACGCATGTTGTGCTTGTGGCAGGCGTCGGCCATCTCCTTCATCAAGTCGCGCTTCAGCGGCGCGGCCATCACGTCGAAATCGGAGTACTTTGTGTCGAAAAGGGAAAAACCCTCGTGGTGGCGCGTCGTGATCACGATGTACTTCATGCCCGCCGCCTTGGCCAGGCGGACGATCCGCTCGGCGTCGAACTTCGTCGGGTTGAATTGGTCCTTCAGGGGCACGTACTTTTCGAGCGGGGCCTTGGTCGTGTGCAGGTTCCAGGAGGAGATCCCTTTGACGGGCTGGCCTTCCCAATGGCCAGCGGCCACGCTGTAAAGGCCGAAGTGGATGAACATGCCGAAACGCGCCTCGCGCCACCAGGCCATGCGACGATCCCGCTGGGCCTCGGTCTCCTCGCCCCAAACAACGGCATTTTGCAGGAACATGCCCGCGGCCAACGCCACCGCCAGACCGGTCAATACAGCTCTTCGCATCGTCGAGTTCTCCTCTCGGTATCGCTGGGGACCTACGTGCCAAAAGACGGGGTAACGCCCCGAGAAACGCCAGCCGACAAAAAATCATGGACCGGCGGGTTCGGATAATATATAATATGGAATATAAAATAGCCGTCCAGGCATGGCTTGTCAATTCCCCCCGGATGGTACCATGAGGCCCCGTGAAACGCCCCGAGGACCCAAGATAAAAGGGCGGCTCCCTTTGCCGGCTTGCCGGCCGCCGCCTTCCTCGACAGGGCATGTCCTGGAAGGCGGAACTCCCTAGAATATCCACGCCCGCGTCGTTGGGCCTCGATCGCGTTCATAATGGAAGAGCATGAACAGAAGCAGTCCTCCAGGCTCGATCTCGTCACCTCTCTCGCGAGGGGCGCTCCGCCATGAGGTGGCGAAGCGGCTCCTGGCGGCCATCTATCGGGGCCAGTTGCCCGCCAACACGCGGCTGGTCGTCCAGAAGCTGGCCGAGCAGTTTGGCATCAGTGCCACGCCCGTCCGCGAGGCCCTCCTCGAACTGGAGGTCGTCGGCATCGTCGGGTGTTCGCACAACCGCGGCGCGGTCGTCAAGCCGTTTGGGCCGGAGCAGTTGCGCGACATCTATCACGTCCGCCGCATCCTGGAGAGCGAGGCGGCGCGATGCGCTTGCGGCAAGATCGATGCGGAATTACTGGGGCAGTTGAAGCGGGACATGCTGCGTTTGACCCGCGGCGGCGGCGAGCCGGGATGGTCGGCCGCCGCGATGGAAAACGACCTTCGGTTTCACGCCTTGATCGCCGACCACTGCGGAAACCCCCGTCTGCGCGACGAGATTGACCGCTATAGCGCGCTGGTCGAGGCGGTTCGGGAAACGGTGGGCAACGAGCGCGACGTGCAGCTTAAGGGTCTCTCGGAACACCTCGCGGTCGTCAGCGAGCTGCTCGCCAACGATCCGGAATCGGCCGCCCTGCAAATGGCCCGCCATATCGACAGCACGTCGAAAAGCGTGTCGGACATCCTGTTTCCACGCGGGGGAACGAGTTAATCGAACAGCGGATCGATTCCGTGCCGGTGGGCAAGCTCCGCCAATTCCGCCAGCAGGTGTTTTCCCAGTGGAATCCCCTCGCGCAGCCGGCGTTCCCGATGCTCCAATTCAGGCTGGCCGGGGAAGAGGACCCTACCGCCGGGTTCGCTCGGCGGCAAGGCGGTCCATCGCTGGATCAAGTCGGCGACGCGGCGATGGAATCGCTCCAAGGGCACGAACCGGCCGACGTCGATCGCTCCGACGAGTCCGCCCAACTGGCGAGGCTCCGCAAGGTCGCCGTACATCGCGGGAATGTCCGGGCCAATCGGCGCGTCGCTCAGCGTCGCGCAGAGCACGTCGATCATGAGCCCCAAACCAGAGCCCTTGTAGCCGCCGAAAGGATATAATGCCGAAACGCGATGGGCGTCCGTGGTGTCCCGGCCCTCGGCGTCCACGGCCCAACCGCTTTCAATTGGCACGTGTTCGAGGGCGGCGTTGGCGATGGTGTTCCACGGAACCTTGCTCGTGGCCATGTCGAGACAAAGCGCTCCGGAAGGCAGCCGCCCGGCGCCCGCGGCCTCGCGGGGGGCCGTGATACAGACGGGATTCGTGCCGCAAAACGGCGATCTGGCGCCGAAGGGCAATACCATGGAGTCCACGTGGGAGAACACCCAACCGATCATGCCGGCGTCGGCAATTTGAAGCCCGAAGTAGGCCAGCGCGCCGCAATGGCTCGAACCGGCCACCGAGACCCAGCCCGCCCCCGACCGGGAGGCCAACGCGATGGCCTCGACCGTGGCGCGCTGCATGACGATCTGCCCCAGGCCGTTGTCCCCGTGGACCCGGGCGCACGAGTCGCTCAGCATCTGGGCGGTAACCTTTGGTCGTGGATTGATGCTGCCCTGTTGAATGCGTCGCAGATAATGGGGCAAGCGGGCGACCCCGTGGGAATCCGTGCCGCGCAGACTCGCCTCAACCAGCGTATTGGCAACCAGTTGCGCATCGTCCGAGCGAACCCCCGCCGCCTCCAACAGCCGGCGGCAGAATGGCCCCAGAACCGCGGCATCAACGGCTTGCGTGTCGAAACGAACCTGTGGCACAAGCAGCGTCCGAATGGGGGAGAAAACGATAACGGGGCCCTTGATTGGATTCAATATAATATGCAATAATGCGGTCCGCAAGGGGTAACGTGCCCGGCTCGGAGATTCCCATGAAGCTCAAAGACAAAGTGGCCATCATCACCGGAGGCTCCAAGGGCATCGGGCTGGGTTGTGCCCGGGTGTTCGCGAAATACGGGTGCCGGGTGGCCATCGCCTCGCGAGGCGAGCCGGCCGGCAGGGCCGCCGAGAAGGAACTCGCCGACGCCGGCCACACGGCCGTTTTCCTTGCCACGGACGTTACCGTGGAACAGGATATGCGCCGTATGGTCGAGACGACGGTCGAGCGGTTTGGGCGGCTCGACTGCATCGTCAACAATGCCGGGTGGCACCCTCCGGCCATGACGATCGACCAGACGAGCCTCGCGGATTTCGAGGCCCTGCTGCGGCTCAATCTGACCAGTGTGTTTCTCGGCTGCAAGCTGGCCATTCCCCACCTGCGAAAAACGCGCGGCAACATCATTAATATGTCGAGCGAGGTCGGGCTGATCGGCCAGGCCGCCGCGCCGGCCTACGTCGCGACCAAGGCGGCGCAAGTCGGGTTGACGCGCGCCTTGGCCACCGACCTGGCGCCCGAGGGGATCCGCGTCAACGCCGTCTGTCCGGCCGGCGTGATGACGCCCCTCATGCAACAGTGGGCGGACACCCAATACGACCCCACCGAAGCACTGAAAATGGTCGACGCCTGGCACCTGCTCGGACGCATGGCCACGATCGACGAAATCGGCGAGGTCTGCGCGTTTCTCGCGTCGGACGAAGCCTCCTTTATCACGGGCCAGGCCATTTGTCCGGATGGTGGAGCGACGCTGGGCTATCGGCGCTAACGCTCGGAAAGGCAGAACATGCCAGCGATTTGAGATGCGTCATTCTGAGCGAAGCGAAGAATCCACGTCATCTCGGGGTGGAGATCCTTCGGTGTGCTCAGGCTGACAAGGGGCCACAATTGGTTTGAGATGTTATTGGAAAGGCACGTGGGATGAGGATCGACGCCCATCAACACTTCTGGCAAATCGGCCGGTTCGACTACCCGTGGATGCAAGGCGAGACCCTCGAGCCGCTCAGGCGGGATTTCCTGCCCGAGGCGATCGAGCCGCTTCTGGACAAGACGGGCATCCAGAAGTCGATTTTTGTGCAGACCATCTCGGACGCGCGCGAGAACCGCTGGGCGCTCGATCTGGCCGAGCGGCACGAGTTTCTGGCCGGGGTGGTGGGTTGGCTCGACTTGACCTCGCCCGCCGTGGAGGACGACCTGGCCGAGTTCAGGGACAATCCCCGTTTTGTCGGCGTTCGCCATCAGACGCACGACGAGCCGGACGACGATTGGATTGTCCGCGAGGACGTGCTACGCGGTCTGGCCGTGTTGGAAAGGCACGACGTGCCCTTCGAGTTGCTCTTCCATCCGAGGCACTTGCGGCACGTGCCCCTGTTGGCCGCGAGATTGCCGAATCTCCGGATGGTGATCAACCATATCGCCAAGCCGGCGATCCGGGACGGGCAGTGGGAAGGATGGATCGAGGATTTCGCCCGCGCGGCGTCGTTCGACAATGTCTACTGCAAGCTTTCCGGCATGATTACCGAGGCGAAGTGGGATTGCTGGACGTCGGCCGACCTGCGCCCCTACGTGCGGGCGGCACTGGCGGCATTTGGCCCCTCGCGGCTGATGTTCGGTTCCGACTGGCCGGTTTGCACGCTAGCGGGTTCCTACGAACAAGTGGTCAACGCGCTACGCGAGACGTTAGGTCCGATCCCGGAGAAGGATCGGGCCGATATCTTCGGCCGAACGGCCGCGCGGTTTTACGGATTGACGTTCGACCGCGCGTAGAACCCGCACGGGAACCATCGAGCGAGCCCCCCGGCCCGTGGGCGGGAAGAGCGAAGCACACCCCACTGGACTCGAACCAGTAACCTTCGGTTCCGTAGTCCGATGCTCCCGGACGGCGGAGGCAAATGAAGATCTTGGGGTGATTACCCCAAGGGAGCGGCGATCTGGTGGGCGGGGCGTCAGAGCGAGAAGCCGCGGGGACGTAGGACGTGGACGCGGCCCGATGCTTCGCCGGCCACCACGGTCTTGCCGCCAGACGCCAAGGCGCAGCACATCACGGCTGAGTCGCCGTGGAAACTCCCCAGGCACCCGCCGGTCTGGAGGTCCCAGACCTTGAGCGTCGCGTCCATCGACGCCGAGATGGCCCAAGGACGATCAGCACAAACCGCCACTGTCAAGACCGGACGAGGATGGCTCTCGAGGGTCCGCAGGCACGCGCCCGTCTCGAGGTCCCAGACCTTGAGCATGTCGTGCCGCGACGCGGAGACGGCCCAAGGATGATCGGTATAAGCCGCTACCGCCATGGCCGGACTGTAATCGCCCTCGAGGGTCCGAAGGCACCCGCCGGTTTGGAGGTCCCAGACCTTGAGCGTCGCGTCCTGCGACGCCGAGACGGCCCAAGGACG
>JAFGDS010000084.1 GCA_016931995.1 Pirellulales bacterium | reverse complement strand
TCCATCAACGTAACACCACCAGACAGCCCTACAACTCACTAACTCGCCAACACAAGAATTCCATTTCACGCTGAACCAGGACACCCCGAACCGAGATTCTATGATACTGAAGCAGGAGGCGGGACGGTCAAGTGACACGAAGTCAATAGAGGTGGCCAGCGTCTCTCGGGCAAACTGACACATCAATGGCCGCCCAAGGCAGTAGCACGGCAAAGTAGCTGGCGCGCAGACTTACCCTATCAAAAGCTCTGTGTTCCGAGATGCCTCGGCAAACTTGCGAAGTCTTGCCAGGTAAGTGGGAACGTCATCATTGACGAACGGGATTTCCATGTCGACGATCTCCGTGTTGGCGTCGGACATGCGTTCTGCCAAATCTTCAACTGCTCCCTCTCTCGATCTGGGCTCTATTGCGTCAGGCATGTCGCTACTTTCACTCGCGGTGTTCGGAACAAGAAAGGACGAATCCTTCTAATTACACACTACCGCACAAACGGTTACCCTCGGTAATGCATCCCCCATTATATAGGGATACCCGAGCCCCATTCTTTGTTTGTAGTCACCCGGGCTCGCGGCTGTCAAGTCTTCGGTAGCACAGCAGCTAAGAATCAGCGGAAATTCACAATACGTCATTAAGCCAGAGTCAATACAGTCTCAGTGTAGTCCGATTATGCCACCTTTGGGGAAAATAAGTCAAGTGCAAATCAGAGCCAGCGCCATACGTCGCCGAGTTCCGTGCCTCCATGCGTACTCACTTTCAGCGGATGTCATATACCCTGATATGGTGCATGTGCCGGCGAGCCATCCGCGGAGCATTTCGGAGCTTGTCGAGTCCATGGTGCCAAGACACAATTTAGGACGCTGCCCAGTTGTGAGGGAACGAACTGGGGTTGGTCGGGGCGGGGGTTTGGGGGTATCTTCGTGCGGGCGGGTTCTGCCCGCTCGTCTCCCTTTCTGTTGCCAAGGAGGGCAGTCTCATGGGGAAATGGCTCGGGGCGGTCGTGCTGACCATCGCGCTGGGGGGCTGCGCCAACCCTCGCTGGGTTGACCTGCACAACGGCACCTTTTGCAGCGCGGAGAACGTCCAGGCGTATGCCGAAGAGCACCACATGACGTATGCCGACGCGCTGGCGGCGCTGCGCAAGCAGTCGGACGAAATGTGGGCGGAGGAAGCGGCCAAACAGGCCAAGTCGAAGCCGAAGCCGAAGGCCACGGTCGCCCCGGAGGTTGCGCCCAGCGGGTCGCCGGCGCGTGGGACGGCCGGCCCATGAAGATCGCGGTATTTCTGCCCAACTGGCTCGGCGACGTGGCGATGGGCACGCCCGCGCTACGCGCGCTGCGGCGGCGGTTTGGACCGGAGGCCGCGATCGTGGGCATCATGCGCCCCTACCTGGCCGAAGTGTTGGGCGGAACGGCGTGGCTTTCGGAGCAGTGGTATTTCGATCCAAGGTCGGGCGATCCGAAGCTCCGTCGCCGGGCGTTGATCCGCCGGATGCGCGGTGAACGGTTCGACTTGGCCGTGTTGATGCCGAATTCGTTCAGCGCGGCGTGGACGGCGTGGCGTGGCGGGGCGCGGGAACGGATTGGCTACGTGCGCTACGCACGGGGGCCTTTTTTGACGGGCCGCGCGTATCCGCCGCGGCGCGACGGGCGGCGGGTGGACGAGCCGATGGTGGATTACTATCTGCGTCTGGCCAGCGCGGCGGGCTGTCCGCCCGAGTCGCCCCGGCTCGAGCTGGCCACGACCGAGGCGGACGAGCGATCGGCCGAGGCGGTGTGGAGCGCGTTGGGGTTGCGGCGGGACGGCCGCGTGGTGGCGCTCAATTCGAGCGGGGCCTACGGAGGGTCGAAGCTGTGGCCAGTGGAACATTTCGCCGCGCTTGCCCGGCGGATCGTGGATGAATTGGATCACGACGTCCTGGTGATGTGCGGTCCGAAGGAGCGACCGATCGCCCGGGAGATCGTGGCCCGAAGCGGGCGGGATCGGGTGGCGTCGATGGCGGATCAGCCTTTGGGCATGGGCACGGCCAAGGCGTGTTTGCGGCGGGCGCGGCTCGTGGTTTCGACCGACAGCGGACCGCGGCACGTGGCCGCGGCGCTCGGGCGGCCGGTGGTCACGCTGTTTGGGCCGATGCTGCCGGTGTGGAGCGAGAACCCGACGCAGCGGGCGGTGAACCTGATTCTGGATCTCGATTGCATCGGCTGCCACAAGCGGGTTTGCCCGCTGGGCCATCACCGGTGCATGCGCGACTTGTCGGTGGAGGCGGTCTTCGGGGCTGTCGCACGGTTGATGGACGAGGAAACGTCGGCCGCGGCGGCGTAAGGGTGTCGTAGAAGACGAAGGAAAGAAACCGCGGATGAACGCGGATAGGGCTCTGATTGGATGCGGCTGATGATCCGTTCAATGGTACTGCCACACGATCACGCGGCCGCTCGCGGCTTCGCAAGGAGGAACACGGACGCCGGCATCCTTGGAGACGCGATAGGATGCGCAAGGAGCGGAGATCCTTCGCTTCGCTCAGGATGACGGCAGCAGGGTCAGGATGACGGCAGCAGAGTCAGGATGACGACAACGGCGTCGGGATGGCGACGAAGGCAGGACGACGAAGGTAACGTGATGATTCGTTCTTCTGAAAAGACAACGTCGCGCGATCCGGCGGGGACGGGGCTGGAAGCGGCCGACGGGGGGCGGATGTGGGTGGACCGGGAGTTCCACGCGGCGCTCGGCCAGGCGGGCTTGGACGGGTTTCGCGCGGTGATGGACGTCCGCGACGGCCACTGCATGAGGGCCTTGGCGGACCGCGAGAACTGGCGGCTGGAGCTCCACGGTCCGCACGGCCGGCCGCAGGGCGTGTTTCTTAAGAAGCACCACGTCCGCACGTGGCTGGGGCGGCTGCGGGCCAGATTGGGCCTTGGCCCCGGCCAGACGGCCGCGCGGGCGGAAGCCCAATGCGTCCAGGCCCTGGCCGACGACGGCATCGACGTGATGCGGCTGGTGGCCTACGGCGAGCACCTTCGGGCCGACGGGCTACTGGAATCCTTCGTGTTGACCGAGGAGCTGGTCGGCCACACGCAACTGGATCATTTTCTTCGCCGCCGATTCGGGCCGCTCGACGCGGAGCGTACGGCAGCCGATCGGGTGGACCTCGCGCGGCTGATTGCCCAGGTTGCCGACGTGGCGCGGCGATTCCACGAGGCCGGCTACAACCACCGCGACCTGTACTGCTGCCATTTCTTCATTCGCGAGCCGTCGCCGGGCACGTTTGAGGCGAAGCTGATCGACCTGCAACGGGTCGAGCGTCGCCGGCGGCTGCGGCGGCGGTGGATTGTCAAGGACCTGGCCCAATTGGCCTACTCCGCGCCGCGGGATCGGATTTCGTGTTCGCAGAAGATGGCGTTCGCCCGGCGTTACTTCGGCGTGGCGAAGCTCGAGGCCCGGCATAAGCGGCTCCTTCGGGCGGTGCTCGCCAAGCAGCAACTCATGGAACAGAAGCAGGGGATTTTGCCATGAGGGTGGGCCTGGTGGTCGAGCATTTCGACGCTTGCCGCGGCGGGGTCGAGCAGTGGACCGACCAGTTCGCCCGGGCGCTAGTGCGCCGGGGGCACGAGGTCCACGTGGTCGCGCGGCGGTTTGGGCCTCGCGCGGAGGGGCTTCCCATCGTGCGTCACGTGGTGAAGGACGCCCCCACGCGGGTCGATTTCGCCGCCGCGGCCCAGCGGACGCTTGCGCCGCTGGGCTTGGACGTGGTCCACGACATGGGCTGCGGCTGGGCGTGCGACGTGTTTCAGCCGCACGGCGGGTCGCGGATTGCCGCGGCCGAGCGGAAGCTGCGGTTGGCGCCGGCGTGGCTTCGGCCCATCAAGCGGGCGGTCGATCGGCTGTTGCCGCGGCAACGGCAGTTTGCCGCCTTGGCGCGCCGGCAATACGTGGATGACGGGCGGCTGGTCGTGGCGCTGTCGCGCCGGGTGGCCGACGACCTGATGAATCACTACGGCGTGCCGCCCGAGCGGCTGCGGCTCGTCTCCAACGGCGTGGACACCGCGCGGTTTTCGCCGGAGCATCGCGCGCGCTGGCGCGAGGCGATCCGCCGGCGGCTTGGCGTATCGGCGGAGACGACGCTCCTGTTGATCGTGGCGCACAACTTCCGCCTGAAGGGCGTGCCGACGCTGCTGGAGGCGATGGCCCGGTGGAGCGATCCGCGGCCGGCGCATCTGGTGGTGGTTGGCGGCAAGCGGGTGGCCCGGTACCAGCGGCTTGCGCGGCGGCTCGGCGCGGCCGATCGGGTGACGTTCACCGGCGTGGTGGCCGACACGGTGCCGTACTACGCCGCGGCCGACGCGTACGTGCATCCGACGCACTACGACCCGTGCAGCCTGGTCGTGCTCGAGGCCCTGGCGAGCAGCCTTCCCGTCATTACGAGTCGTCGGAACGGCGCCAGCGAGCTCATGGCGGAGGGCGTCGAGGGATTTTTGTTGGACGAGCCGGGCGACGCGCGGGCGTGCTTGGATCGGATCGAGCGGCTCTTGGATGCGCCGACCCGCCGGCGGATGGGCCGCGCGGCCCGGGCACTGGCGCTGCGGCATTCGTTCGCGCGCAACGTGGCCGAGATGCTTGCCGTGTACGAGGAAGTGGTTGCCAGGCGGCGCGAGGCGGAGGCGCGGCTGGCCGACGAGCTGGCCAGGCCGTTTGTGTGCTGGCGCAGCGGTGCGGCGGGCACTGCTGGACGAGCCAGCAGTGGCACGCTCGCGAAAAACGTAGGTTAGTGGGTCAGAGATGGTTGAATTCATGCCACGGAATACAGACAAGCTGGGTGCCATGCCCACGCTCGCCGTGGGCATGTCTCGGCCACGGACATGCTTGCTGTCTCGCCGCGCTCGCTTGGCAAGCATGGCGCCCATAGCATCCCATCGGCGCGACACACATCGTTAGGGGCTGGACCATGAGAATTGGGCTGGTCATCGAGCATTTCAACCCGCACCGGGGCGGGGCCGAACAGTGGACGTATCAGTTCACCGAGCGGCTCTTGGCCGGAGGGCATGAAGTGCATGTCGTGGCCGGCCGGTTCGCCGAGTCCACCCGGGCGATGCGGATCGTGCGGCACGCGGTCGGCCCGCGGACGACGCGGCTGGGGTTCGCGGCCGCGGCGGAGCGCGCGCTCCGCGGGCTGGCGCTGGACGTGATCCACGACATGGGCAGCGGCTGGTATTGCGACCTGTTCGAGTCGCACGACGGGTCGCGCGTCGCACAGTGGGAGCAGAAGCTGCGGCTCTTGCCGCCGTGGGCCAGGCCGGCCAAGCGGGCGCTTATCTCCGTGCTGCCGCGCTATCGGCAGTTCCGCCGGCTCATGGCCCGGCAGTTCGCCGATCCGGGCCGGCTCATTCTGGCGCTGTCGCAAATGGTGGCCGACGATTACATCCGCTACCACGGCGTGCGGCCGGAGCGGATCCGGCTGATCCACAACGGCGTGGACACCGAGCGGTTCTCGCCGGTCCATCGGGCGGCATTCCGCGATCCGCTGCGCAAGGAGCTGGGTGTTTCGGAACAAGAGACGCTGCTTCTTTTCGTGGGGCACGATTTTCAGCGCAAGGGGCTGGCAACGGCCATTCGGGCGACGGGTCGGCTGGCGGCGGCGGGCGAGCCGGCGCGGCTCGTGGTGGTCGGCGGCCGGCCGGGGGCGCGGCAGACGCGGTTAGCCCGGCGGTGCGGGGCGGCCGATCGGATCGCGTTTGTCGGGTCGATCCGCGATCCCGTGCCCTACTACGCCGCGGCCGACGCGTACGTCCTTCCGACTTTTTACGACCCGTGCAGCCTGGGCGTGCTCGAGGCGGCCGCCAGCGGATTGGCGAGCGTGACGACGACGAGCAACGGGGCGGGCGAGCTGTTGACGCACGGGCAAGACGGCTTCTTGATCGACGACCCGGCCGACGACGAGCAATTGGCCCACTACTTGGCCCTCTTGACCCGGCGGGACGCCTGCGCGGCGATGGGCGACGCCGCACGGCGGCTGGCGTTGCGCAACACGATCGCTCGCAATTGCGACCGGATCGTCGAGGTCTACCGCGAGATCGCCGGCCGGCGACGGCGGGCCGCGTGACTGTCGGTGGGCTCACTGGCCGCGTTCGGTTCCGGTGTTGCCACCCTCCCTTCCGAAAAACAGGATCGGGCTTCATGCCTCCTGTAGGTGTATAACATACCACCATATATACGGGTGTCTCGGGTTCTTCTCAAGCAGCCTTGACACATATATTGTGCAGAGGTTATATTCCATTGACGATATATGTTTTTGGTCTTCGTGGTAGGGCATATGAAAACGAGGTCAAGGCATGAATTACATCGTTTTGGTCAAGCAGGTGCCGGATGTTTCCAAACTGATTCCTCCCGACGCTTGGGACAGGGAAAAAGGGACGCTGAGGCGCGGGGTCCTCGACAACGTCCTCAACCCCTTGGATGTGCAGGCATTGACATTTGCCTGCCGGATGGCGGAAACGGATGAGCGGTCGCGGATCGCATGCCTGACGATGGGGCCTCCTCAAGCCAAGGAAGTCCTCTGGGACTCGCTGGCGCGCGGGGCGGACGAAGGGGTTCTTCTTACGGACCGCGCCTTCGCCGGGGCGGATACGATAGCGACGTCGTACACCCTCGCGCAGGGCATCCGGAAGATAGAACGCGATGTTTTTCAGGGCAGCCGCGACTACATCATCGTGACCGGGATGCAATCGACCGACGGTGATACCGCCCAGGTGCCGCCGCAGATCGCGGAGGAATTGGGGATCGAGCAGGTGGCCTACGCCCAGTCCTTTGAATTCAACCACGGCTTGCTTCGCGTGACGCGCATTGGTCCCCGGGGGATGGAAACGCTCGTGCCCGACAGGTTTCCCATCTTGATCACGACGCCCGTCTGGTCGGAACCCATTTACGGATCGTTTCATCGGGCGCGACGGGCACGTTCCACGGTTCTTCACGAGTGGGACGCCAAATCCCTGCAAGTCGCCGCGGATCGAATCGGGCTCGAGGGTTCGAGGACCCAGGTTTACAGGATTTTTTCTCCCTCGGAGATGCGGGATCACGAATGCGTGTTTCCCAAGGACATGGACGAGCTTGTCGAGCTTGTTGAAAAGAAATTTCGGTCACAAGGGGCGATTGCGGCATCCGCGGCGGAGGAGGCATATTGCCTCGACGGGAAAACTCCGACGCGCCGCGGCGAGGTGTGGGTGTACATCGAGCAGGAAGAAGGCGTCATTCAAGCCGTGTCGCTAGAACTCCTTGGCGAGGCATCGAAGCTTGCGGAGTCGTTGAATCAGAAAGTTGGCGCGGTTCTTCTGGGTCACGGCGAGGAGCATCTTTGCGACGAATTGATCGCGCGTGGGGCGGACAAGGTGTATTGGGCGGACCATCCGTTGCTCGAGGATTTTCTGGTATCCCCCCACAAAAAAGTTGTAACGGAATTGGTCTTGCGGCATGGGCCGCAGGTTTTGTTGTTCGGGGCGACCCCCGTTGGACGCGAGCTTGCGCCCCGCGTCGCGTATCGCACGAACTCGGGTCTCACCGCTGATTGCACGAAGCTGGAGATCGGGGATTATCTGAAGGGCGAAACGCGCCTAGTGGGCATTTTGAAGCAAACGCGCCCCGCGCTGGGGGGCAACATCATGGCCACCATCATGACTAGGGGATCCAAATGCCAGATGGCCACGGTGCGCCCCGGAGTGATGAGGCCGAGGAGGGCCGATCCCGCGCGGCAAGGTGAAATCGTCTGGGTGAAGCCGGATCTTCGCGAGGAAGATCTGCATCTGAAAATCGCGTCCATGAAGCCCTTGGCTTCGAGAAAGTCCCTGGCCGACGCCGAGATCATTGTTTCCGGTGGAAAGGGACTAGGGTCGCGGGCGAATTTCGACGACTACGTCGAACCGCTGGCCGCGGCGCTTCGGAGGTTGCTGAACGCCCGCGCGGAGGTGGGCGCCTCAAGACTGGCGGTCGAGGATGGTTTCCGGGATCACGGCCACCAAGTCGGACAGACGGGACAAACGGTTCAACCAAAATTGTACGTGGCCGTGGGCATCTCGGGCGCCGTCCAGCACATATCGGGCATGCAGCATTCGGATACGATCGTGGCGATCAATAAGGATCCCAACGCCCGGATCTTCAGTTATGCCCATTTCGGCGTTTCTCAAGACTTTCAGGCGGCCGTGCCCGCCTTGATCGAGGCTGTTGAAAGGAGGATCGCATGCAAAAAACAACCGCGCGCGATGCTCGCGACATCAAAGTCCTGATCGTGGGCGCTGGCCCGGCGGGTTTGGCGTGCGCGATCCGTCTGAAACGCAAACTGAACGCCGCGTCGCGCGACGATCCCGTCGTCGTGATCGACAAGGCCGCCAAGCTTGGCTATCACAATCTGTCAGGCGCCGTATTTGAAACGGCCTGTCTCGACGAACTCGTTCCCGGCTGGCGAGAGGAAGAGAGCTCGATCTTGAAACAAATGACAAGGATCGAGCGGGACGAACTCTATTACCTTACCACAAGACGCGCGATCCGGTTCCCGTCTTTTCTCGTTCCCGAGCCGATGCGCCACAAGGGGGACTATTCCGTCTCCGTGTCGAGGCTCGTGGCATGGCTTGGCGCGATTGCCGAAAAGGAAGGCGTTGAGGTTTATCCGGGTTTCGCCGCAAGCAGCCTTCTGATGGATTCGGGGCAAGTGCGCGGCGTGAAGCTCGCCGACTTGGGGCTAAAACCTGACGGAAAACCCAAAACCAATTTTTCCGCGGGCGAAACCATCTTTGCCCCAGTCACCGTTTTGAGCGACGGATCGCGTGGCGTGTTGTCCCGACAATTCACGGAAACGTTTTCGAACGCGGGCAATCCGCAGGTTTATTCCATCGGCGTGAAGCAGGTCGTGCAGCTACCACACGGCAATGCCTTCGGCGACGACCGCGCCGTTCACACACTGGGGTTCCCCCTTAAATCCGACGTGTTCGGCGGCGGGTTTCTCTACAGCATGGGCAATGATCTTGTCGCGGTGGGTTTGATCCTCGGGCTGGATTGGAAATACAAGGACTTGAATCCCCAGGGCGAGTTGGAAATCCTCAAGTCGCATCCCTTCATCGCGTCGCTCCTGGACGGTGGACGCGTCCTCTCGACCGGCGTCAAAACAATCCCGGAGGGAGGGTTGTATTCCCTGCCCCAGCTCTTTCACAACGGCGCGGTGCTGATCGGCGACGCGGCGGGTTTCGTGAACATGGAGAAAATCAAAGGGCTCCACAACGCGGTCCGTTCGGGAATCGCCGCCGCCGACGCGGTATTCGAGGCGGTTCTCGGCGACGACTTCTCGAAACGAACGCTGCAACAGTACTCGCGGAATCTCGCCGCCAATCACGTGTTGAAAGAAATGCGCCGCGCGAGGAATTTCCGGCAGGTGTTCAGGTGGGGCGTCTATCTGGGAGCGCCGCTGTCCAGAGTTCAGCGTTCTATTCCGTTCAAGATGAAGATCGAGAAAGACTTCGCATGCACGAGACGCGACTTCGAGCTCAACAGAAGTTATGATGCGGGGATGATGGATAAGGCGACCTTCACGAGTCTTTCCGGAACGATCCATCGAGAAGACGAGCCTTCCCACATTCGCATCAAGGAGCCCGGGCTCTGCAGAAAATGCATCGACCAATTCGGCGTGCCCCCCTGCGTGCACCTATGCCCAGGGCAGGTCTACCGCCTCAAGGACGGGGAGATCCTCCTAAGTCCCTCCAACTGCATGCACGACGGGTCGTGCGCGGTCAAATGCCCCCATCAGAATATCTCTTGGAACGTGCCCGAGGGCGGTGAAGGCCCGCGATATAGGCAGATGTGAGGCGCGAGGACGCTCTCGGTCAGTCCTTGCAAATGGCCACGGTGGTAGAGCGCGCTGTCGCGCGGATAAACGATATCATAACTATTATTGGCCGAAGCTCGTTCCGCCCGTTTTCTTGTTCTGCTTGTTTTCTCTTTTCAGCTTTCGTTTTTCCGCTGGAGTACGCTGGGCCTTTTTCTGATGTTCTCTTTTGCCCTTGTCTTTGCTTCCCTTGTCGCCCATGTCTGGTTTCTCCTTGATTAAAAACGCATGTTCCTCTCAATGCCGTCAAACCGGCTCGACGTTTTCAGCTTTGGGCCCTTTCGGTCGCCGTCGTTCGTTTCCGCGAAATATCACTCGCCTCCCCGCTTCGGCTCGCGAAGCGCCGCCTCCGCGTAGCGGGCGAAATGGCCGCAAAGGTCGGCGCGGTAATCGTCGAGGATACGGGCGCCGAGGTCCTGCCAGTCGCCGCAGCGGACCAGCGCGCGGGCGAGGACGAGTTCGCGGAGACGCTCGTTCAGGTGGGCGTTGGAGCGCGGCTCGCCGGCGCCGAAGGCGGCCTCGGCCTGGTCGATCGTGGTGATCGCGTGGCCCGTCATGCCGGGGCGGCGGAGCAGCTCGGCCAAGGGCTCGGCCGCGCCCGGGTCGCCGAGGGTCTCCAACGCCGCGGCAATCGCGCGGCAGTGCGAATAGGGCGAATGGGGGTCGAGCTGGCCGAGCTTCTCGATCAAGGGCGCCGCGGCCGCCGGGTCGCGGGTGAGCCCCAGCGCGATCACCAGCAGGTCCATCTCGCTGTAGGCGCCGCCGACGTTGCCCAAGGGCTCGACGTTTTGGCCCTCGTCCCAGGCGGCCGCGCGGACGGCCTCGGCGAGCGTCGGCGCGGCCGCGCGATCGCCCAACACGCCGAGGATCTTGGCGTAGGCGAGCTTCGCCTCGCCGGTCGAACGCTCGTGCGCCGCCCCCAGAAGCGGTAGCGCTTCAGCGCGATCGGCGGCCAAAATGATGGCCAGGTCGTCGTAGCCGAGCACGCCGGCCCGGTCGATGGCCTCCGCCAGGCGCTGGCGGCTTGGCGGGAACGAGTCGTTCTCCTCGAGCACGATGCCGGGCAGGTTGCCGAGGTCGACCAATTGCCGTTGCAGCGCGCGGACGTCGATGGAGCGGGGTGGCTTGTCCTCGCCGGCGGCCATCGCGGCGGCCAGTCCGGCGGCATAGCCTTCGTTTTGCATGTCCGCTTGCATGCGGACGATCGGCATCGTGTCGCAGTCGGCGCTCTTGCCCAGCCCGATGACGAGGATGCCGTCGAGGCCCTTCGGCAGCAGGCAGCGATACGGCACGTACGACCAGATCAGGAGACCCTTGTCGGGCGAGCGGATCAGGTAGAGCGGGTGGACGGCGAAGTTGTATTTGTCGTAGTTGCTGTAACAGAGGACGACGCTATCGGGGAACGTGCGGCCGGCGTGCTGATCGACCGGCGTGAGCGTCAGGTCGCCCACGATGGACCGCCGAGAGCGGGTTTGCACGAGCTGCACCAGGTCGTACGCCGAGGCCCAGCGCCGACGCGCGATGACGACGGATTGCCAGAGATCGACCAGATCGGTGTCGTCGGCGAAGGTGAAGGCCGTGTTGCAGCGCATCTCGGCGGGCCGCCGGAAGGCGACGCCGGCCATTTGCATGGCCAGCTCGCCGCCATCGGGCGCGCGGCAGTCGGCGCCGGCGGCGGCGGCCACGTCGGCGTTGGCCGTGGCGTCGATGACGACCTTGGCCAGGATGGCCGCGCGGCCCTGCGGCGTGGCGACGACGACGCCCCTGACGGTCCCGCGATCGACGACGGCGCCGCAGGCCAGGACGCCCAGCCACACGTCCACTCCGGCCTTCCGGCACTCGCGCCGCCAGAATTCGGCCTTGCCCAGCGCGGGGATAACGGCATCGATGGCGGCGACGCCCCGCTCGACTTCGTCGAAGAAGCCGACGCGGTTGCCGTGCCAATAACGGTTGATGCCGCCGAGGGTACCCGTGCCGCCCAGGGCCGGCAGATACTCGACGACGAGCGTTTTGGCGCCCCGGCGGGCCGCGGCGATGGCGGCCGGCGCGCCGGACGTGCCGCCGCCGGCGACCACCACGTCGTACTCGCCCCAGACGGGCAGGGCCCTGGCCGGCGACTGGGCCAGGGGCAGTTCCCGTTGGGTCGCGCGCACGCCACCGAGCAACTCGCCCACGTCGCCCGGCGCGGCCTGGGCGCTGGGCGGATCGCCGGCGACGACCACCGCCTCGGGCTTGGCCAGCCTCTTGGATTCCTCCGCGGCGGCCTTGCCCACGCGCTGGCCCATGGCGATCAACGTGGCTGGTCGGAGTAGTATTTCGGCCGACGCGCGGTCCACGTCGGCGCATCCGCCGAGCACCCAGACGCGGTCCACGCCGGCCGGCCGGAACGCGCCCAGATCGATTTGCCTCGCGCCGGGCCATGCGCCGTGGGACGTCGCCTGCCCGCGCATGGCATCGGGAGGCACTTGGAACACGGTTTCCGAGGAGTCGGTCTGGCCGGGGTTAAACGTTTTATCGCGGGCGACCTGGTCGGCTTCGGCGAAGGCGGCGAAGCTGCCGTCGGGCATGGGGATCGAGAGCATGGCAAGCGTGTATCGGAAGGCCGTGTGTTCGGCCGGCGGTTCGTCAAGCGGCGCGACGGCGCCGTCGTCGCCCGGCCGGGGTTGGCCACCAAGGACGATCCACTGAAAGACTTGCGGCCCGGCCGGATAAGGCCGAAACCGCGCGCCGGCCAGGCGCGCGACGGTGGCCCTGGCGGTGGCGTCGATGACGACCTTCGCCCGGACGGCTTGCCGTCCGCAGCGGTTGGCCATGACGATGCCCGCCAGATTCCCCTCCGGGTCGCGCAAGACGTCGGTCGGCTGGCAGCCGTAGAGGAATTGCACGCCCGCGGCCAACAGGGCGTCGTCGAGGCGGCGTTTGACGTCCATGGGCCGCGCGGGCGCATCCTCGCCGAGCAAGGCTTTTGCCATCGTGCCGGGATCCTCGCCGGCGGGGCCCCAAAGTCGCATCGTCGCGCAAACGTCCTCGCCCAGATAAGGTCGCGGCGCGGCCAGAAACACCATCGCCCCGTCGCGGGCCGCCGCGACCGCAGCCGCCACGGCGCCGGTCGAGCCGCCGACGACCACGACGTCCACGTCGTGAACGATGGGGATGGTCCGGGCCGACTCGTTCACACTCGGCGCGGGCCGGCTCCCCGCGTCCGCCGCCATCGTTGGGCAGGCCGCCAGGTATACAAACAGCCACATCCATCGGGTTGCGCGCTTCATAACCTGCGTTGCCTCGTCTGGCCTCGTGATAGTCCGCCGTTTGTGCCATCAGGACATACTATCTTCGCCCGTCCGATCCGTCATCATAATAATTCACGCCGGGTGTACTCGTTCTCATCGGAACACCTCTTTCCGAAAACCGGCTGGAATACCCCGCCAGTGTGGGGAATCGCATGCCATAGAGTAGTTGACGTGACGATAGCGGTGGGCATATCCTGCCGTCATGCTGTCCGCTTTAGTGCTTGTGACGGGCACGGAGCGGTCGCGAACGCGGAAAGGCAAAACGTGGTTGAGCAATTGAATACGGGGGCGTGCGGCAGATGGACAACTCAAGTTCAATCGACAGAGTCTCAAGCGACTGGAAACGCGTCGAAGATTTCCTCGATGCCATCAAGGGGGAGCTGGCGAAAGGCTGGGGATTCATGCCCATGCTTGGAAGCGGGATCTCCGTGCCGTCGGGAATACCCACGGCGGACAAGTTCGCGAGATACTTTCTCTTCTGTTTGAAAGAAGCCCTAAATAAGAATGCCGATCCTCATTCCTGGGACTGGCCGCCCTTCGCGGTGGTGAAAAGACCGATCGCAGGGGACGGTGATCTTACAAGGCTGAAGCAGAAATGCCAGGGAGTGATTTCCCATCTTAATAACGGCGATTCAAAGAGCCCGGCGGCAAAGGAGGGAATAGACGTTCTCAAGAAGCTAGAGGCGGAGATAGATCAACCTGTAGACGCGGATAACGGGCTTTCGGACTGGCGGCTTGGGATGGAGGGTCTTTCGCGCCTGTTCAATTCGGGCTCGATGGTGGGCCACCGCGACGAGCGCGTGATCGACTCCTTCTTCGCCCATCTGATATCATCGGCGCGGAGACCCAGTTTTGGGCACGTTATGCTGGCCCATCTGGCCGACACGTTGCGAATCCGCACGATCCTCACGACGAACTTCGACACTCTCGCGGAAGACGCTTTTCTCGGACAGGGTATGCCGCTTGCCCCGTTTGACGTGCATCGAAGCGCTGGATTGCCCGATCCGAGATTGGTTTTGAGGCGTCCGGCGATCGTGAAGCTCCACGGCGGTCGGTTTGGCCTGCGTGCGGATAAGACTCTGTTTGATGATCCAGAGCTCCGTGAGAAGGAGACGTTTCTCGAGTATTTTGGCTCGTTTCCCAAGACGGCACCGGACGACAAGCCGCGGGCGAGGAAGCACCTGCTTGTGCTTGGCGCCTCGTGCGGCGAGAAGCGGACCATGGGATTCCTGAGGTTTTCACTAGAGAGCTTCAAGGAAGTCCACGTCTTTTGGGTGTGTTTCGGGCCAAACGAGGAGAAGAAAGTCACAAGCGAGTTCAAGGAAGTTAAGAACTTGGGCGGCCGCTTGCATGTGGTGGTCTGTCCCGATATCGGTCTCCTGTTGTTTCAGTTGTATCAGCGCCTTCATAACTCCCTTCCGCCAGCGGGAGCGGATTATCCCGCCTTCTGCCGTGTTCCAGCGGATCCATATCCACCCAACACGGGGCGCGACAACGACGCCGCTAAGAAACTCACAAGGAAACTCGAAAAGCGAGTCGCAGCCAAATTGGACGCGCCTTCTTCGAACGCCTCTCGGGTGATTGTCGTCGATGGCAAGAACGGTGTGTCCTCGATTTGTTCGGCGGCCTGGGACCGCCTGGCCCGGCGGTATCACTGCGTTTGGTTGGAGCTGGACGATTTCCTCGGTCCGGGGGACCTATTTGTTGCCGTTCTAGCAGAGATTGCCAGGAATGTCAGCGTGTCTCCTCCCGGCCCGTTTCATCCCGAGATCACGCCCGAACAGTGGCGCGGCCGGCTCGCCGAATTGGTGGGGGGGTCTCACCGCAAGCTTGTGGTCTTTTTGAATGGACGGGATGGGCCGGGGCAATCTGCGGGTTGGGAATCGCCTGAGATACCCGGCGTTGCGGAGGGTCATGAACCGTCTTCACGATGGAGCGCCAGTCAGATTGCGACGTTCTGGTCGTTCCTTGCTACCCTGAAGAAAGAGAACGCTGAGTGGCTTGCAGACGTCGTTGTTGTCGTCATGGCACGGTCGGTCGACGGGGAGGGCGCCTTGCGGATTCCTGCACGCATGAAGATGGCGAACAAAGACCGGATTGGATTTCGGAAACTACCCTTTGATGACACCGCCACGATCCAGTCCAACGTATGCGAATGGCTCGACACATCGGACCCTTGCGAGAGTGAAGCCGCACGGTGGGACAGAGGCGAGCGGGTAGCTGCCAGGGAGCGGTTCCTTTACGGCTTCACCCTGTTTCGTCATTCCCGGCACTGGGCAGCACTGTGCTCGTGGGGGCTCATCAAGGCTCCGAACCGTTTATCGCAGGGTAAGGATAACGACGAGACCAGGGCCGAAGATGGGACGCGTTGGATAAGTGAGCTTCGAGAACGTCGCGCCCTTCGCGACAAGCCGGGTGGTTTCTCGTGGATGCATCGCAACGTCCGAGACGGCCTCCGCAAACGGCTGGAAGAGAGAGAACCGCGATTGAAGGGGCTCCGGGCGGAATGCCACCAAGGCATTGCGGACTGGTACGTGAAGCTGTTCCGTTCCTCCAACGATCCTTTGGCGGCGCTGGAATCGCTCTACCACAGGTTGTGCTGCATCGAATTCGCCGACCGATCGACCACCGGCGACGAGTGTGGCGACCCGGAGCACATCAAGGAGACGGCGTTCATCGAGGCGATCACGACGCTGAAGCTGGCCAAGGAGCGGATCGTGTCCTGCGGGTATTTCACGGCCTCGTGCAACCTAGTCCGGCAGATCGCCCAGGCCATCGCGCGCGTGAAGCTGCGCAGGGCGGCCGAGCTGGCCCGCATGTGCGCGGACGCGCTTAGGGATTTTGCGAGGGAAGCGGCCGACTTCCGGATGGCCTTCCGCATCAACGAGCAGTTGCACGACGTCATTCTCGCTTCACCGCAGGACTCCGGGCAAGACGGAGAACGGCGATTGGCCCGACGCGACTACTTGTCGTTGGAGGCCAAGTACTACAAGGCGGTCATCCTGACGGGACTTCGCTCCTATGGTCGGGCGGAAGACGAATTGCACGACCTCTTCAGGCAGCTTGGGTTTCCCGAGATTGCGCCGGGCACCCATTTGTGGCAAGGCTACAGCGTGCACGACATGCGCAGGATGGGACGCGCCTGGGCCAGATCGCGAAAGGAGGACGCCGATCTGCTGAAACTTGCCATTCGCGCCGTCAGACGTTACATGTTTCTGGAGATGCTCATTGCGCAGGCGAACGAGTGCCCGACGGCTACTCAAGCGAGCGCCGGCGCGGCCGTGGGAACGACTCACAACAAGGAATGCGTCAAGCGTCGACAGTATAGCGAGGTCATGTACGTGCTCGGCACCGAGATTATGCGGTACGTCGACGATCATGATTTCCTTCAGGTCGAAAACGCATACCTTCGAACGCTGTACGGCGTTCTGATGGCCACACTCGACCGCTTCTACGAGGCCCACAGACGCCTCAACGAGGCATCTGGATATCTCGCGCATAGTCCCAGGCGCAACGACAGCGTTGCCCGCGCCGTTGCCGATCTTCGTCGCGCGGAGACGTACCTTCTCCACGGCGAGAAAGTGGCCATAGTGGATGGAAAGGAAGAGACGTCGCTGGCGTTTCTGGAAGACGCCGTGTGCTGTCTGGACCGGGCTCGGGTGAGCCTCGACGAAGGTCAGCGCAAAGACGTGTGGTGGTGGACCCTCATGTACGAACTCCAGATGAGAATCTGCTTGTGCCTTGTCCGGATGAGCCCGGGAGTATGCACACACAAGAATCTGGTTTTAGCGGCGCGGTTCTGCCACGAGCCGCGTTGCGAGCAACAAGGTCGTTGCACACAGACGTTGCGGGACGCCGCCCAGTTGATTGTGGCGGATCCTTTCCGGATGGCTAGGTTGACAAAGATGTTTCGCGATTGCCAACTGCCATCGGGTGGCGCGTCGCAGGACGCCGTGGATGAGGAACTGAACCGAGCCGCCACAAACCTCAAACGAATCATGGAGGCGCGCGGAGAGGAAGGCTTCGGTCGTTACTCGCTGGACGACCGGATTCGAGAATACATCGAGCACGTGCAAAAAGACCTTTCCAACAAAAAAGACGACACGGCCTGAGGCCATCGACGATCGGCAGTGTTTCCTCGTGTAGTCGTTTCTTTTACGTGCGAGCCGAGACGGCTATTCCGGCGTGGATTCGCGATCGATGGACGCGGCTGGTCAGTCGGGGGCGTCCAGGTCTCGAACGTTCCGTCGGGGGCGAGGTGGTAATGCTGGTGGCCGGGGAAGCGGTCATTGTTGTTTTGTGCTGTTATTGTCTGCCGCGGTTGACTCGTGGGCTGTCGTTCCAGTCTCGCCCGGCGACGGTTCCTCGACGGTGAAAAGCCACCAGCGTTGGCGGGTTTTGCCGCCGCGGGGTTGGCGTTCGAAGTAGAGGGTCATCCTCGCGCCGGCGGCGGTGAGGACTTCGAACCAGTGTTTGCGGACGTAGGCTTCGCCGCTGCCGTGGCGGCAAGGGCCGGTCTCGCGCCAGACGCGCAGCACGCGGGCGATCTCGATCGTTTCGGATTTCCACCGGAACTGTCGCGGCAGACCCGGCTCGCCCCGGCTCATCCGCGCGGCGTCCAGCGTCGCGCCGACCGGCTGGATCGGCTCGCCGATGAACTGCTCGGTCATCGTTGGGGCCCCCGCGGTGTCCTGGTGGGGCTTCGGTCGCGACAACTGGGTGTGCTCAAGTCAAGACATGCCATCTGACCGAGTTGGTTGTGTTACCTCGACGAAGCCTCGCGCGACCTCGACCCGCCCTGCGGTACTACGCGGCGCCCTCGGATTCTGTCTGCCAGGGGTTGGGCCAATCGCCCCAGTGGTCAAGATAGTGGCGATAGGCCTGGACCTGGTCGGCGCGATCCTCGATCCATTTCTTTGTTTGGGCAATGAGCTGGTGTTCGACATCTAGCGGGATTTGGCCGACGAGGACGCGGGTGCGGAGGAAGACGAAGTACGTGTCCAGCACGTCGCGGCGGCAGTAATCGTTGATTTCGACCAGCCGGCCGGCGTCGTGCATGTCCTGGACCATGTCGCCTTGGACGTCGATCTTGCCGGGCTTGCCCAACAGGTTCGCCGCCAGGTTCAGCCCGCCGGTGAAGCGGGTCGCGCCAAAGTTGGTGAGCATCTCGCACAGGTCGATGTGCGCCCGGGCGTTGTAGCGGTTTCGCGGCTGGTCGTAGCTCTTGCCGGCCGTGCCAAACCAGCCGGACACGTTCAGGCCGTAGCGGAACGCGGCCAACTCCAGCAGGGGCACGTCGAACCCTCGGCCGTTGAAGCTCACCAGGGTGGGCCGGCCGTAACGCTCCCAGCCGCGCCAGAAGTTCTCGGCAATGACGTGCGGCCGGAACTCCGGCTCGTCGAGCGCCACCAGGTCGAGCAGACGGAAGTCGGCCGCCACCTTGGCCACGGCCACCGAGACGGGCACCTGGAACGTGTAGGGGATGAAGTCGCTGTCGTACTTCGCCAGCAGCTCCTCGCGATAGCGCCGAACCGCTTCGGTCGGTCCGATCGACTCCTTCGGATACCGCAACCGCTCGACGAGCGGACCGTCGGCCGCGCTTTCCACGTCGAACACCAGGAATTGGACGTCGCCGGAACTCACGGGCGGTCTCCCGGGGAAAAAGAAGGCGGTCGTGGCCAGTGTAGCGGGCAGACTGGGCGCGGCCCAGTAGGCGACCGGGAGAAGGGGTTCAACCGCAAACGACGCGAAGCAAGGGAGGGCAACCACGAAAGACGCGGATTTGAAACGTCCTCCCACCCCAGTTGTCCGACGCGATATCACCCAGCTCCTATCCGTCTTTTTGCGTATTTCGTGTCTTTCGTGGTTGCCCCATTTTTTCATGTGTCCAAAATATCACCGTTGGGTTATATGTAATACCCCTAGACGACGGCTATTGCCCCTTCAATCCGCGTAGACGGTCGCATTTTTCTTGACTGAACCCCCATATTGGTCATACTGAACCGATACGCTTTGTTGTGCGCCCGTTTCATCAAGCCACTCTGTCGGGTGGTTCTCATTGGCGGGCGCGGTTCTGGGTAGCCTCGTTGGGAAGACGTCCGCGGCCGATCGTCGATCGTTCGGCGGCGGGCGGGATACGCATGATGGGCACTCGCCGTCGTTGGTTCCTATGCGCCGCGCTGGCGGCCGCGGCTTGGGTTTGCGGGGGCACGGTCCAGGCCGTGGTCACGTCGCTGCCGTTGGATGGCGCGGGATCGGGCGACCTGAACGGGATCTCCGTGGACATCTCGGGCAACACGGTCATCGTCGGCGGAACCGGCGGCGGCAACGGCAACACCAAGGGCTGGGCACAGGTCTTCGTTCACGACGTCACCGGATGGCGTTGGCAGGCCACGCTCACGGTGAACGACGCCGCGCTGGCCGACGGCGACCAGTTTGGCTGGAGCGTTGCCATTGACGGCAATTCCGCCGTTGTCGGGGCCCACAAGAGCGGCGCGACGAACAAAGGCAAGGCCTACGTCTTTAACCGCTACGGCGACGTCTGGCAGCCCAGTGACGCTCCGGACTGGCTCGAGGCGACCGGTTCCAACGGCTTCGGCTACGACGTGGACATCTCCGGAGACCGCGTTCTGGTCGGATCGCCTTGGGCGAACAAGGCGTACGTGTTTTCGCGAAGCAGCGGCGTCTGGGACGCGGGCGTCGCGCTGCCGTCGCCGGGCACGGTGTTTTTTGGCCAAAGCGTCGCGTTGTCGGGCGATCTGGCCGTCGTCGGCAACGCGACCGTCAACGCGGCCTACTTTTTCCGATTGGACGGGGGAAACTGGGTTTCCGACGGCACGGTTCTGCAAGGCGCCGGAACGGACGAATTTGGGTTTCGGGTGGATATTGACGGCCAAAGGGCCATCGTGGGCGCCAAGGGGATGGACGTGGGCGGGGTGGTGGACGCGGGCTCGGCGACCATCTACGCCCGGCAGGCCGGCTCGTCGACCTGGACCGTCGAGGCCCTTCTGACCGCGCCCGACGGCGCCGCCCAGGAGGAGTTCGGCTCGGCGGTGGCCATCTGCGGCGACTATGCGGTGGTCGGCGCTTGTTACGCGAGCCCCTCGGGCGAGGAGACCGGGGCCGCGTACATCTTCCACTACGAGGAGAGCGTCTGGACGTTCGTCAAGAAAGTGGTGGTCGACGAGTCCCGCGACGGCGACCAGTTTGGCCAGGCCGTGGCCGCGGGAACGGAGGTCGGCGTCATCGGCGCGTGGAAGTTCGACGGCTCGGACGGCACGACCCCCAACGTCGGCGCCGCCTACGTGACGGATTACCTGCCGTTGGAGTCCCTGCCGGGTGACGCGAACCGAGACGGCTTTGTGGACGGCGCCGACGCGGCCATTCTCGCGGCGCATTGGCTTTCGGGCGGCGGGATGACCTGGGACGACGGCGATTTCAACGGCGACGAGACGGTGGACGACCTGGACCTGGCCATTCTGGCCGCCAACTGGCGGCCGGCGCCGCCCGCCGCGGCCGTGCCAGAGCCCGGCGCGCTGGGGCTGGCGATTCTCCTCTTTGCCGCCGCGGTTGTCTGGCGACGACGTGGCGCTGACGCCGCGCGGTAGGCTGGGTCGAGGTCGCCAGAGAGTGCCACGGGCTTTGCCAGTGCTCCGGGACTCGCGGATTCACGCACTGGCGGAGCCAGTGGCACGCGTTCGCCTGGCGGAGCCAGTGGGAGGCGTTTGCCTGGCCGCCGAGAGGTATTCACGCGCGGACCACGGTCGAGCCGCTGAGCCGGCGGACCAGGCGGCGCATCTCCAGCACGCTCAGGGCCGAGAGCACCTGGGGCACGGGCAAGCCCGATTGGGTGACGATCTGGTCGATGGGCGTGGCGTCCGTGTCGATGGCGTCGAGCACCTGTTGCTCGAGTTCGTTCAGCAGCAGCTCGGCCGGATGGCGGACGATGCGGCCGTCGTCGCCGGGTGTCGATTCGACCAACGGCCCAAGCTGTTCCAGGACGTCGTCGGCCGTCTCGACCAGCGTGGCGCCGTCGCGGATGAGCCGGTGGCAGCCGCGGGCCGTGCGGGAATCGACGCGGCCGGGCACGGCGAAAACCTCGCGGCCCTGTTCCATGGCGAGCCTCGCGGTAATGAGGGCCCCGCTGCGCTCGGCGGCTTCGACGATGATCGCGCCCAACGCCAGACCGCTGATGAGCCGGTTGCGCTGGGGAAACGCGCCACCCAGCGCCGCGGCGCGGGGCGGGGATTCGCTCACCAGCGCGCCGGAGGCAATCACGTCGTTGGCCAGACCCTCGTGCTCCGGGGGATACACGTTCAGGACACCGCTGCCCAGCACGGCGATGGTCCGGCCGCCGGCCGCCAGCGCGCCGCGATGCGCCGCGGCGTCGATACCTCGGGCAAGCCCGCTAACGATGGTCAGTCCCGCTCGGGCTAGACCGCCCGCTAGATGTTCGGCCTGGCGCAGCCCATAGGGCGTCGCGTGGCGCGTGCCCACAATGGCCACGGCCAGGCCGTCGCGGGGCAAAATCCGCCCCCGCACGAAGAGCACGCCGGGGGGATCGTGGATTTCGCGTAAAAGCGAGGGATAGTCGTCATCCGACTCGGTGAGAATGGTGACGTTGTGCTCGTGGTACAGCGCGATTTCCGCGTCGGCGTCGATCGCGTCGCCGGCCGCGACGATCTTCTCGACGAGCTTGGGTCCGACACCGGGCACGCGGCGCAGCTCGCTGGGGGCGGCGGCCAGGACGGCCTCGGGCGAGCCGAAGCAATCGAGCAGGGCCCTGCCGGTCCGCGGGCCGACGCCGGAGATGAGCCAAAACCGCAGCGAGGCCGCCAGGCCGGAGTTGTCCGATGCCATGAGGAATCCAACGCGACCAGGTGCAACGCGGAGCGACTTCCTTTTGCCGACGCAGCCCGATTCTACCGATTCTGGCGGGTGCTACGCAATCTGGGGCGGCCGGGCTCTGCGTGGGAGGGTGATGCCGCGCAGGATGCTCGGCGCGTGGGTGTGCCCGCGGGAACCCGGCCAACCCTCTTGTGTCCTTGTCAAAGGGAGCTAAGATAGAGCCTCCTCTGGAATGCCGCCCTCTTAGCTCAACTGGCAGAGCATCTGACTCTTAATCAGAGGGTTGCAGGTTCGAGTCCTGCAGGGGGCACTTGGAAGGCCTTTCGTAGCAATGGGTTACGAAAGGCTTATTGCTTTTTGGACAGAGGCCGCTCGCCGCGTCACGCCAGCGTTGTGCTCGGATTGTGCACTATCGTCCGGATTTTCGTGGCAGTGGCAGGATTCCACCTTGACGGGGGGTGACCGTGAGGTAAAATGGGCTCAGGTGGAGGCCACTCCGGGAGGCTCCTAGACGGGATTGTTCGTGGTGAGACCCATTCTTCAAGCGTTGTTACTTGCCGATCAAGTCTACCAGGATCGGCGCACGGGGAAGATGATCGTGGCCGGCATCTTCAATGCCGTCGCGACGAAACGCGATCCGCTGCCGGGGGCTCCCCAAGAGACAAAACCGGAGTCAGAGAGCCACTTCAAGAACCTTAGAATGTCGCCGGTCGAGAGTGCTGGATCAACTTGGGTTTACATCAATCTTACGAATGTTCACGGCCAATGCGAACTGCGACTTCGCTATGTGTCGCTGGAAGACCACAAGGTCCTTTTCGAGTCGAACCCATTTTCTGTCAACGCAACGACGCCACTGGTGACGTTGGAACGTGCTCTGCCATTTCCGAAGCTCCCCTCGGTGCCCGGCGACTTTGCGGTGGAACTGCATTGTGACGACGAGATCCTAGGAGCGTGCCGGGTTACGGTGGGACACGTCGACTGAGCGAGGTTACGCTATGGCAACGATTGATGATGGGGGGCTATGGGTCCAGATGGAAGGACCGGAGGACTATCGGTCCGGTGCGGAAGGCCTTTTATTGGAGACCGAGTGGACCCGCTTTCAGCCGCCGCCGTATGAGTGTCGCGTCTTCATAATGCCAGAAGAGGATGGATACTCCGTGTGGATCCCCGACCTTCCGGGAGTCGCGAGCCAGGGCGACACAATGGAAGAGGCTATCGGGAATCTCAAAGAGGCTTTTCGCGGCGCCATATCCGTGTACCGCGAATCGGGCGACTCGATTCCCTGGACGACTGAGATCGAAGAGAAGGCGGCTGATGTGGTGGAGCGATGGATTTTGATTGATGCCTAACCTGCCGGCCGTGAATGGAAAACAGGCCATCCGGGCTTTTGAGCGGCTGGGCTTCTCCGTGGTCCGGATCGACGGAAGCCATCATATTATGAAGAAGCCTGGGCATTGTTACGTTCTGACGGTCCCAGTTCATTCAGGCCGAGTTCTTCCAAACGGCACGCTTCGCGGTCTTATCAGGGCGGCCAGCATCGCGCCGGAGGAGTTTGCCAAACTGGTTGACTAACGCGGGGATGGGTTCTCATCGGGGGCTGGTCTTGACGATGTCCGTGGTCTTGCCCGAGAGTCAACGGCGCTTCGCCCTGTCCGTCGTGGAGACGCTCCGCCGGAAGGGGTTCGAGTCGTATTGGGCCGGGGGCTGCGTGCGGGACGAGCTGTTGGGCCGGACGCCGCACGATTACGACGTGGCCACGGCGGCCACGCCGGAGGTGGTCCGCGATCTGTTCGGCCGGCGCAGGACGCTGGCCATTGGCGCGGCGTTCGGCGTGGTGACCGTGCTCGGTCCGCGGGACGCGGGGCCCATCGAGGTGGCCACGTTCCGCAAGGACGCCACGTATCGCGACGGCCGCCATCCCGAGGGCGTCACGTTCAGTTCGGCCGAGGAGGATGCCCAGCGGCGCGATTTCACGATCAACGGGCTGTTCCTCGACCCGGTGGCCGGCGAGGTGATCGACTTCGTCGGCGGCCGCGCGGATCTGGACGCCCGGCTCCTCCGCGCCATTGGCCGGCCCAAGGAACGGTTTGGCGAGGATAAGCTTCGCCTTTTGCGGGCGGTGCGGTTCGCGGCGGAGTTTGATTTCGCGATCGAGCCCGAAACCCGCGCCGCCATCCAATTGATGGCCCGGCAGATTGACGTGGTCAGCGCGGAGCGGATTGCCGGCGAGATGTGCCGGATGCTGGTCGGGCCGGGCCGGGTCCGCGCGGCGCGGCTCTTGGTGGATACCTCGTTGGCGCGAGCCGTGTTGCCGGAGATCGTCGCCGAGGATTCCTCGGAACGGTTGGAACGCGCTTTGGCCGTGCTTGAACGGCTTGACGCGCCGAGCTTCCCGCTGGCGCTGGCGGCGCTGGTGGGTCGGGGGGTGGACGCGCCCGGGGCCGAGCGGCTCTGCCGGCGATGGCGGCTGTCGAATCGCATCACCGACCGGACGGCCTGGTTGGTGGCCCAGCAGGACGCCCTGGCCGGCGCGGTGGATCAGCCGTGGTCCGTGTTGCAACGGGTGCTCGTGTCGCCGGGCATCGAGGCGCTTTTGCGGCTGGTCGAGGCCCGGGCCGCGGCCGATGGCGGCGTTTCGGAGGACGCGGCCTATTGTCGGCAAGTGCTCGCGCGGCCGCGGGACGAGCTGGACCCGCCGCCGTTGGTCTCCGGCGACGATCTGGCGCGGCACGGGATTCCGCCGGGGCCGGCCTATGCCCGGTTGCTCGAGCGCGTCCGCGCCGCCCAACTCGACGGGCAGGTCCAAAGCCGCGACGAGGCGTTGGGGCTGGTGGATCGGCTGACGGAAGATAAGGGATTGGGGATTAGGGATTAGAGGAATAGGAGGACGGAGTCTTTTCCGACCTCCCAGTTCCGACCTCCGACCTGGAGAGCCGCTTGCGGCTTCGCAACGACGATAGCGCCGGCACGGATTTCGTGAATCACGCAGTTCCGAGGGGAGGCATGACGTGGACAAGAAGGATAAGAAGCGGGCGGCCACGTTGAACCAACGGTTGCAGAAGCTGCGGCAGCAGTTGGCCGGGGCGAAGCGGCAGATGGACGACCCGCGGGAGGTGGCCGCGCTGGAAGCCCAGATCGCCGAGGTCGAGGCCGAGTTGGCCAAGACCAAGGAATGATCGGAGACGGTACTGCTGGACAAGCCAGCCGCGGCGCGCCACGAGCGTCCAAAGGGGACAGTCCCATTTTCGCTGCGCGAAAATGGGGACCGTCGCCCGGCGTCATTGGGCGGCGGAGCGGCGGCCGTCGGGCGAGCCACCGATGAATTTGCCCTCGGGCAGGGGGCGGGCGGCGGTGGCGAAGCCGCGGTGGAACAGGTCTTTCTTCAACTGGCGGAAGGCGTCGAAGCCGTCGGGGTAGGTCCACACGGTGACGGTGGTCCGGGCGGGATTGCGATTGGCCAGCTCGCGGCGCAGGGCGGAACCTTCCCGCAGGGCCGCCTCAAGCGGCTCGCCGAGGTCCTCGCTGATCGGCCGCAGCTCGAACTCCTCGACGCGCACGATGCTGCCGCCTTGGCCGGTTTGTTCATACTGGCGCATCGAGGCGTCGTAGCGACGCAGGGTATACAGGAGGCGGAACCCTCCGATCGGGCCGAGCTGGCCGTTCAGCTCCGAGTCGCGATCCATGCGCGGGGCCTTCTGCTGGAAAACCGCCTTGAGTTCCTCGACCAACGCATCCAGCGGGACGACGGTCAGCCGGCCGCCGCGGAGTTGGAGATGCAACTCCTGGCCGTTGACGATCTTGCTCAGCGGCGTGGGGTAGCTTTCCACGCGGACGGACGTGGGCGGAGTCCGTGCGACGTTTTGGAGTTGGCGATTCAACTCGGTCAGACGGGCCTGGGCGTCGTCCAACGCGCGGCGTTGGTCGAAATCGGCCTGGGCCTGGGCGTCCAGTTTGTCGCGGCGATTCAGAAGCTCTTGTTCGATTCGTGCGACGGCCAGGGACAATTGCGCCCGCTCGGCCCAGCGGAGGCGCCGGGTTTGCGCGACGGTCTCGATTTGGGCGGCGACCTCGAGGACGTTGTTGTGCAGCGATCGCTCGGTGGCGAGATCGACGTCGAGATCCTTTCGCGCGGCTTGCTGACTGGGACTGGGAACGGAAAGCGTCAAGGGCGCGTTCTTGGCGCGAACGGCCACCACGAGCATCAAGATGATGATGACGCCGACGATGTTGGTCAGGATGTCCAGGAAGGAATCCTGACCGGCGCCGCTGTCGTCTTCGCGGAAGCGGTTTTTCATGGTCGTGGCGGGTTGTTCGTCTCTCGGTCGTTTGTGCGAAGCCGCGAGCGGCTACTGCTTCCGCTCGACGACGAGGCCGCTGCCGTCCAGGAGGTTGATTAGATCGTCGTAGCGCGCCGCGGCGCCGGGGGCGACGTAGACGTTCAGCACGGGCCGCCAGTACATCCGCTCGCCGGCAATACCCCACGTATCCGTATAGTCCCAAACCGCCGACACGAAGCGGTCGATCGCCTGCTCGGTTTGCTCGCCCAACGGAATGGTCCGCCCGCCAAACTGTCCCGCCTGCGCGACCAGCACGAGCCGGTCGGGGTGGCACTCGATCCGGATGGGTCGCGTGAGGGGCGTGGCGCGGCGCGAGGCGTCGGGCAGGGCCCAGTTTTCGCCGCGGGTTTTGGCCAGGCTCGGGGCGCGGCGGGCCGGCGGCGCGGCGTGGGCCGCCGAGGGATCGCCGGATGGCACGGCGCCTTGCGGGGTGGACGCCGAGGGCGTGTACAGGCCCGGCCGACGTTCCGCGCCCGGCGCATGCTCGCCGCCTGCCGCATCCGCCGTGCCTTGCCCGCCGGACGGACCGGCCGTGCCTGGTTGGCCTTGCCCGCCGGACGGGCCGGCCCCGTCGCCGTTGGCCAGACCGTTTGGCGAGCCGGATCCGGACGGACCATCGCTGCCACGGCCCGCGTCGGGCCAGCGGGACGATCGGCCAGCGCCTCGCGGCGGAGCATCGAAACCGGCCTCGCCACCGCGGTAGGGCTCGACGCCGCCGCGACCGGAGGAAACGGTGTACTCTTGCGGCGCGGCGGCCTGGGCGCCGCGATAACGGTTGAAGTGGCGCGGGGCCGCCTCGGCCAGCATCCGTTGGCGGAGTCGCCCGGCGTCGATCGCCTGGCGCAGGACATCGGCCAGCGCCGGGTCGGCCGGCGGGAATTCCAGCGTCCAGTCGTCGCCAATCAGTTCGTAGCCGAATTCCGATTCCCACGACTCCAGCGCGTCGCGGGCCACGTAGTAGGCGACGACGCCCGAGGGACGGACCAGAAGAAGCGGGTACGGCTCGTCCTCGAGCTTGTTGGGGTCGAACGCGCCGCGTCGCATCAGGTGTTCGCGCGCGGCCCGCAGGGCCGAAGCCAGCGGATTGTCCGGCCCGAGAGGGCCTTCGAGATCGTTCGGTCCCACGACGACGCCTTCGGGCTGGAAGACGATGCCGCGGGGCGTGCATTCCAAGTAGATTGGCCGCCGCTGGGTTCCGTGGGGCCCCTGGTAGGGAACCACGGCGTACGATTGCCGTCGCGTGGCGGCCGCCTGCCGGGCCGCGGCCAGGTCCGTTTCGGCCTGGGCGATCCGGGCGGAGAGCTCGGCGAGTTGGGCGTCTCGGGCCTGGGCGTTGTCTTGCACGGCGTCCGTCCGCGAGAGTTGTTCCCACGCGCGGCGCAGGGCGGCGAGCTTGTCGCGAAGCTGCCGGGCATGATCCTCGAGGTGGCCCAGCTCGAACCGGGCATCGGCCAGTTGCGCCTCGGTGGCCGAGAGCGACCGGCGGAGATGGTCGATCCGCCACGTGGCGTCCTCGCGGTTCTCGGCGAGCCGCTTTCCCGCCTGCGCCTGCTCGGCCTGGGCCTCCTGGGCGGCCTGGACCTGCGCGCGGCGAGCCATGACCACCAACAGCAGGATCAACGCCCCCATCGTGCAAATCAGCACGGCAAGAAAGGGAAAGAGCGATACGCCGGTGGTGTCGCGGCGTCGCCGGGCGCGTCGGACTGGAACGGTGCGTCTCATGCCGCGTGGGGTTTCTCTCGGACCCTATCGAGATGGACGCGGCCCGGCGCCGCGGGCAATTCACCCAGCCGCGCGCTCAGAAGCGGGATGGCGGCCGCGAGGCTCATGACCGTTTGCTCGAAGTGTTTGGCCCCGGCCAATGCGGCAAGATTGCGGTTGAGCGTTTCCTCGAGCCGAGCGACCTGGCCGGTGGCCTCGACCGTCTGCTGGAGGATGCTCGTTTGCTGGTTGACGCCCTTCTGGAGCGCGAGAGCCGCCTGGGCCGATTCGACCAGCGATTTTTGGACGCGGTCCCAATGTTCCTGGTTGCGGCGGGCGACGGCCTGTTCGTATTCGACGAGCGTGGCGGCGTGCGTCTTGAGGTTTTGGGCCAGCGCCTTGGCCAGACCTTCTTCCACGTGGCGGCCGGCGGCCTCGATGGATTGATTCCAGCGTTGCGCTCCGGCGCGGAGCGATTCCTGCCACAGCTCGGCCTGGCGGCGTACCAGATCTTCGGTCGCGCGGAGCACGGTTTCGCCCAGGCGGCGTATGGCGGCCAACTGGGCGTCGGGCGCGGCCGAGGAGAACTCGAACCGACCTAGAAGCTCCTCATCCGCGCGGCGATCGACCTCGGACGCCCGGCGGCTCTCGGCGCGGGAGACAAGGTATTTGGCAAACATCAGGATGATCACGAGCGTCAATGCTTGGGCGGTTGTGGCGAAGGCGACGCCCAAGGCGATCATGGTGGGCTCGATCATTTCCTCGATGGCCCCGCTTGCCAGTTTGCCGATGGCTAGCGTGATGCCGATGACCGTGCCGAGGAAGCCGAGGATGGGGATGGCCCAGGTGACGACGCGGAACAAGTCGTAGCTTTCGTGGAGGCGTTCGGCGTCGCGTTCGGCGAGGTATTTCAGTTCGCCGTCAAGCCCTTCGGCCGAATCCTGCCGGCGGATCCATTCCAGGGCCTCGCGGAGGCGCGTGGTCAGGGGATGGCTTGCCGCGTGGCGGGCCACCTGATCGAGCCGGGCCAACAGGGCAGCGCTGGTCGGGACCGGCTGCCCACCAGGCGGGATGGGGCCCAAGAGCAGCCCGTCCCGTTCGGCGCGGGGCCACGGCGAGGCCAGATCCACCAGCCGAAGGACGAGGACGGCCAGGCCGACGAAGAACATCACCGTCGTGGCGTACTCGATCGGGTGGCCGGTGAGGTACTCCGCGATCAACGGATGCGCGATCACGCCGAGATGCACCAGGCCGTAGAACCCGGCGGATACGAGACATCCCCACAAAATGGGGGATTTGCCGATGTGGCTTGTGATTCGGGCTGAGTCGTTCACGAGCGGGAATCCTCGAATAGGTTCTTGTGGGTGGAGTGGGCGTACGCGGCGGCACGCAAGGGGCGGAGATTGTAGGGCGAAAACGTGTCGGGGACCTCCCGCGAACGGTTGGTTCTATTCATACCCAGGAGCGGTGAATCCCCCCTGGTTTGGCCGATGGCATTGCGGAATCAGGGTGTTGGGAAGCCCGGTTGCCGGAAGGGGCGAGGCTTCCGCGGCGTCGTGCGGCTGCTGGACACGTTCCGGCGCGGCGGGGGCTTTGTCCGCCCTTTTTTCGAGCCAACCGTGGCATGCGTGGGCGATGGTCCCGTTTCATGTCGCCCTCGAGTCGGCACTAAGATCGGCGCAACCGACACTGTTTAACCAGCCGAAACAACCGACCTGACTGGAACGGATGAAATAACCGGCAAAGATTGCCAAAGCGGCGACCCCGGGCTGACCGATGAGACACTCCGTGCAACGCGCCGAGGTTGGCTGGTGCAGATTCCCAGGGGGGGAGACAGTCCGGCGTCGGCCCCGCAAGCCGCGGGGCCGCCCGGACTGTGCCATTTCTTGGGGTGGGAGTGCCGTTGCCTCGCCGGCCGTCCGGCACTTCACCGCAGGGTCGGGTCGTGATAGCCTTGGCCGGAGAATCGCGACCGCCCAACCCGCCTTATTGGGCGATCCGTCGCAAACGGGATCCTTTGCCGCGCTCGGGATGACGCGTCTCGATGACGCAGGGCCTGGAGGAGAACCGTCCATGAGCACCTCTACGCCCCCGAACGCCGCGGCGATGGATCGCGAGAAACGGCGGGTCGCGCTCTCGTCGGTGTTGGCCGCCGTGCTCTTGACGGCGATGAAGATCGTGGTGGGCATGGCGACCAACAGCCTGGGCATCTTGTCCGAGGCGGCGCATTCCGGGCTGGACCTGGCGGCCGCGGGGGTGACGCTCTGGGCGGTTCGAGCGGCGGGGAAGCCGGCCGACCGGGAACATACCTACGGCCACGGCAAGTTCGAAAACCTCTCGGCGCTATTCGAGACGTTGTTATTACTGCTGACGTGCGTCTGGATCGTCCACGAGGCCGTCGCGCGGCTGTTCTTCCGCGAGGACGTCGTCGTCGAGGTTACGGTTTGGGCGTTCGCCGTGATGGTCGTCTCGATCATGGTGGACTATTCGCGTTCGCGAGCGCTGGCGCGCGTGGCGCGGAAGTACAACAGCCAAGCGCTCGAAGCCGATGCCCTGCATTTCTCGACCGACATCTGGTCGTCGAGCGTGGTGCTCGTGGGGCTGGCGGGCGTGGTCCTGGCCGAGCGGCTCGACGCGCCCTGGCTGGAGAAGGCCGACGCGGCGGCCGCGTTGGGCGTGGCGGCAATCGTGATCTGGGTGAGCGTGCAATTGGGTCGGAAGTCGGTCAACGATCTCTTGGATCGGATCCCGCGCGACTTGCGGGACCGCGTTGGGCAGGCGGCCGGCGCCGTGGCGGGCGTGGTCGAGGTGAAGCAGGTTCGCGTCCGACGAAGCGGCCCGGAGGTGTTTGCCGACGTGACGGTGGCCGTGGACCGCTCGGCGGCGCTGGAGGGCGCGCACGACGTGGCCGATCGGGTCGAGGCGGCGGTTCGCGAGGTCGCTCCCGCGGCCGACGTCGTGGTCCACGTCGAGCCGGCGCCAGGAGGCCAGGAGGATCTCACGACGACCGTCCGGCTTTTGGCCGCGCGCGAGGGCCTGGGCGCCCACGGCATCCGCGTCTACCAGGAGCGGGGGCGGCGGTCTCTGGAATTGCACGTCGAGGTGGACCAGTCGCTTTCGCTCGACGAGGCTCACGGACAGGCGAGCCGGTTTGAGAGCGCCGTGCGCGAGAGCCTTCCGGACGTGGAGCGGATCGTGACGCACATCGAGCCGATGGGCGAGGCGGCGGCCACGCGCCGCGCGGAGCCGGTCGATCAGGCCCGGATCCTCGCGGCCATCGACGAGCTTGTGGACACCAATCCGCTGGCCAAGCGCCCGCACAACGTGATGATCCACATGGCCGGCGGGGAATGGACCGTTTCCTTCCACTGCACGCTGGATCCCGCCACGCCGATCACCGACGCGCACGCCTGTACGGAGCAGTTGGAGAAACACTTGCGCCGCCGCGTGCCGAATCTGGGTCGGGTCGTGATCCACGTCGAGCCGGATTCGTCCGGCGCGGAGCCGTAGCGCGCGGCCGAAGGGGACAGTCCCATTTTCGCCGAGACGAAAATTGGGACAGTCCCCCGGAAGGCTCAGCACTGGCGGAGCCAGTGGCACGCGCCGCGCTACTCCGCCGAGATCACGACGAAGGCGGGCAGTTCGGCGGCGGGCGCGCCCAGATCGGTTTCGATCTGGAGCGTGCGGGCGACCTTGCCGGGGTCCTTGCCCGCCACGAACGTGATCGGCACCACGTGCAGTTCCTTGGGCTCCTGGCCCACCGACGGATCGACCTTGAAGCTGCCGTCGTCGCACGTGATCGAGACGATCCGGAAGGGCTTTTTGCCGCGGACGACCAACTGCTTTTTGACCTCTTCGCCGGGTTTGACGACGCCCATGAAGAGCCGCGCCGGGCTGACCGTGACGCCGGAGACGACCCGGCCCTCGACGGCCACGGGCACCTGCGTCATCCGGTTGTCGTTGGTTACCAGGATCAGGTGGTCGTTGACGTAGCCGGCCGGGGCGTCGTCGTCCAGGTGCACGGCCAATTCATAGGAGACCTGTCCGCCGCCGCGGCTGACCTCGACGATCTGGCCGGCCAGGTGCGGATTGTCGCTTCGGACTTCCTGGATCCTCCAATCGTTGCGACCGGCATATTGCACGCGGACCTTCTGCTCGGAAGGCTTGCCCTGGTCCACCTCGCCGAGGTTGACGCTGCCAGGCTCGAAGACCACGTCGGAGCGTATGTAGGCGTTCACGTGGAGCCGCACTTCGGCGTGGTAGGGCTTGTCGAACGTGACGGTGATCGTCGCCCCCTTGCCGCCGAGGAATCGGTCGGTATTGATGTGGGCAACAATCGCGCCCGTCTCGTAGGTCTTCAAGTCGGGCTTGACGATCCGGGGGGTTGTGCAATTGCAGCTGGAGCGGACGCCGGCGACGTGGACGTCCTCGAGATAGGGGTTGGTCACGGGGAACGCGAATTCGGCCTTGGCCCCGCGGGCAACGCTGCCGAAATCGTGGTTGGTCACCTTGAACATATCCATCGCCCATTGTTGGGCGGAGGCGGAGACGGCGAACAAGCCGGAAAAAACTACGGCGGCGATCGTGGACGAGCGGCGCATCGAGTCGGTCTCCCGTGTCGACGGTGGTGAAGTTCGTTGGTGGGGAGCTTGCTGGGCAGGCGATGCAAGGCAGTGGGAACGCGGGGGAATTTCCCGAAATAGGGCCCTGCATTCTTCCCGAAATCAAGCCGCGGCGCCCTCGTGTCCTGCCCGAATCACGGAGGAGCACGGGAAACAATACGACGTAATTGGGGGGGAGTCAAAAATTCTTGTCGTCTTGTTTGTCGGAAACGCCCGGATGGCGCGACGACGCGTGGAGTGCGGCGACAAGTCGCGGGTCCCGCCGTGCCACGCGGCGTCCCAAGGGTGTCCATGCGACGAATCCGGCCGTCAAACGTCTCGGCCGCCGAAAGCGGCGACGAGTCGCCGCGCGCCAAAGGCGGCGGCACCCGACAAACAAGTTCTGTTCGGTGGTGATGAATAGCCCTAAGTGGGTATTTCCGTCATCCTGTTGTTTCGTTCTGGGCGTATGCCCCAGTCGATTCCGGGCGGAGTGCGGATTGCCAAGGGGCGGCGTTTTTCGTTAACATAGGGGATTACCCTTTTCCGCTCCCGGGAGGTCTGGGGGCGGACGTTTGGCTCTCCGCGCCCATTGGGCGGGCTTGCGTCGATGTTTGAGTCGCTCCAACAAGGTCTGGGCGCCGCGCTGAAGACGATTCGCGGTCACGCGAAGCTGACCGACTCGAACATGCGCGACGGGCTGCGCCTGGTCGAGCAGGCCCTGCTCGAAGCCGACGTGAGCTACTCGGCCGTCAAGGACTTCATGGGCCGGGTGACCGAGCAGGCCGTGGGCGAAACCGTGCTCCGCTCGCTCAAGCCGGACCAGCAGCTCGTGGGCATCGTCTATCAGGAGCTGGTCAACCTGATGGGCCCGGTGGACCACTCGCTGCACCTGCGCGGCGACGTGACCGTGTTGATGCTTTGCGGGCTTCAGGGCTCGGGCAAGACGACCACGTGCGGCAAGCTCGGGCGGTTGATCCACCAGCGGGGGCGCAAGCCGCTCCTGGTGGCGGCCGACTTGCAGCGGCCCGCGGCCATCCACCAGCTTGTGGTGCTCGGCGAGCAGCTTGGGTTGCCCGTCTACACGGAGAAGGACGCCACGGACCCGGTGTCCGTGTGTCAGAACGCGGTGAAGCACGCCCGGGAGATCGGCGCGGAGGTGATCCTGCTGGACACGGCGGGTCGGCTGCACATCGACCAGGAGTTGATGGCGCAGCTCGAGCGGATCGACCGGCGGTGCAACCCGGAGCAGATTTACCTGGTCGTGGACGCGATGACCGGCCAGGACGCCGTGACCAGCGCGAAGGCGTTCAACGACGCCTTGGAGTTGGACGGCGTGATCATGACCAAGCTGGACGGCGACGCCCGGGGCGGGGCCGCGCTGTCGGTCAAGGCGGTGGCCGACGTGCCGATCAAGTACATCGGCACGGGCGAGCATCTGGACGCCCTGGAGGAATTCCATCCGGACCGCATGGCCGGGCGGATCCTGGGCATGGGCGACGTGCTGTCGCTGGTGGAGCAGGCGCAGCAGAAGTTCGACCAGGAGGAGATGGCCCAGCAGGAGGCCCGGCTCCGCAAGGGCGAGTTCACCCTGGACGACTTCAAGAAGATGCTCGGCCAGACGCGCAAGCTTGGTCCCGTGAACAAGCTGTTGGGCATGATTCCCGGCCTGGGCGGCATGTCGGAAATGCTCGGCGAGGTGGACGCCGAAAAGGACATGAACCGCCTGGGAGGCATCATCGACTCGATGACGCCCGAGGAGCGCCGCAACCCCTCGAAGACGATCGACCAGAGCCGGCGGCGGCGGATTGCCGCGGGCGCGGGCGTCGAGCCGCACGAGGTGAACGAGCTGGTCAAGCAGTTCGACGGCATGGCCGACCTGATGAAGCGGGTTTCGGGCATGGGCCTTCGCGACCGGATGCGGACCATGCAGCAGTTGGCCAAAGGGGGCATGTTGGATCCCGGCGGCCGGCTGGCCAAACAGAAGAAGGGCACCGGCAAGCGCCTGACGCCCCAGGAGCGGGCCAAGATCAAGAGACAGCGCGAGAAAGAACAACGCCGCAAACGGCGGCAGTCGAAGGACGGAAAGACATAGACTCTCTATCCCATCACGTTCACGAGGAGTAGCACGTGGCAGTACGTATTCGGATGAAGAAGTTCGGCCGGTTGCACCGTCCGTTCTATCGGATTTGTGCCATCGACCAGCGGACCCAGCGCGACGGCAAAGTGATCGAGGAGTTGGGCACGTACGACCCGATGGTGCCGGACGTGGACGCCCGGGCGGTCCTGAACGGCGAGCGGGTGCGGTATTGGCTTAGCGTCGGGGCGCAGCCGTCGGACAAGGTGAGCACGCTCATCAAGAAGTACGGGGAGGGCGGGACGCACCTGGAGAAGCAGCAGGCGGCGTTGGCCCGGCTGGCCCAGGCGCGGCGTCGGCCCGAGCCGATGACCGTGGCGCCGAAGCGCACAAAGGCGGCCGCGGCCGAGGAGGCCGCGGAAGAGCCTGCCGCCGAGGAATCCCCCAGCGAGTGAGCCCCGATGCGCCTGGACGTTTTGACGCTCTTTCCGGATATGTTTCCGGGCTACCTGGGGCAGAGCGTCCTGAGCCGGGCGATCCAGCGCGGGCTGGTGGACGTGCGGTTGCACAACATCCGCGATTGGAGCGACGACAAACACAATACGGTCGACGATCGGCCCTTTGGCGGCGGGCCCGGCATGATCCTCAAGGTCGAGCCGGTCGTCAAGGCGGTCGAGGCGGTCCAAAAGACGGGCGCCGAGCCGGGCCGGCTTGTGATGCTCACGCCCCAGGGACGCCGGCTCAATCAGTCGGTTGTCGAGGAGTTGAGCGGGTGCAAACGGATCGTCTTTTTGTGCGGGCGGTACGAGGGTTTTGACGAGCGGATCCGGACGATCCTGGAGCCGGACGAGATTTCGATCGGCGACTTCGTCCTGAACGGGGGCGAAGTGGCCGCGATGGTGGTGATCGACGCCGTGATCCGGCTCGTGCCGGACGTGTTGGGAGATGAAGACAGCAGCGGCGCGGATTCCTTCTCTGGTCCGGACCGGCGGTTGGAGTTCGCCCAGTATACGCGGCCTCGGGAGTATCGCGGCCTGGAGGTGCCGGGGGTGCTCCTGAGCGGCAACCACGAGGAGATTGCCCGGTGGAGAGAGGAGAACAGCGAAGCGCGCACCCGCGCCCGGCGACCTGACCTTTTGGGCTGACGGATGGACCGCGTCTCCCCTCTCCCTTTGGAAGAGGGGGCGGGGGTGACGGCGAACCTTTGAAAACATTCACGGCGGGCGTGCAGCTCGCCCTTGCGACGAAAGGGAGATACCGATGAGTCAAGAGTTGATGTCCATGGTCGAGAAGACCTGCATGAAGGACGACGTCCCCCCGTTTGAGATTGGGGATACGGTGGACGTCCACACGCGGATTTTGGAAGGCGAGAAGGAGCGGATTCAAATCTTCACCGGCGTGGTGATCGCGCGGAGCGGGTCCGGCACGCGGGAGATGTTCACGGTACGCCGGATCGTTCAGGGCGAGGGCGTCGAGCGGAAGTTCCCGCTGCATTCGCCGCGAATCGCCAAGATCGAGGTGAAGCGCAGCGGCGTGGTCCGCCGGGCGAAGCTCTACTACCTTCGCGACCGCACGGGCAAGGCCACCCGCCTGAAGGAACGTCGCGTCGATCGCAGCAAGAAGAGCGCGAACTGACGCGACGGTGCGTCAACAAGGCACACGTGTGTAAGGGGATCCCCGTGCGCGGCAAATGGCGCGACGCGCTTGCGGAGGTGCTTCGCTTCCTGGTGCGATTGCATCCGGCAAAGTTGGCGCTGTTGGGCTACCTCTCTTACATCATGATGGGGTGGCTCCTCTTGTGCCTTCCCTTCTCCCAACGAGGCGAGGGAGCGCCCTGTTTGGACCATCTCTTCACGGCCACATCGGCTGTCTCCACGACCGGGCTAGGGACGGTCAGCACGTCGGATTGCTATAGCGCCACCGGTCAGGTCATTATTCTCGCCCTGATCCAGCTTGGCGGTATCGGATACATGACGTTTGGATCGTTTGTGGTCCTCTCGCGGAAGTCGCCGTTATCGGAGACCCGAAGGGAGGTGAGCCAAACGGTTTTCAGCCTTCCGAAGTCGTTCCGCATAGACAAGTTCATCCGGAGCGTAGTCGTTTTCACATTGATTATCGAGGCGGCGGGGGTGGCGGCGTTGTACGCCGTGTTTCAGCGAGCTGGCGTGTCGGCCCCTCTTTGGAGCGCGATCTTCCATAGCGTGTCCTCGTTCTGCACCGCGGGTTTCAGTTTGTACAACACGAGTTTCGAAGGCTTTCAAGGGGACTTCTGGCTGAATGTCATCGTGTCGGTCCTCAGCTACCTCGGCGCAATCGGGTTCATCGTCTGCGTGGACTGCTGGCGGATGTTCACCGGCAAGATCGAGCGGATCACGCTCACCAGCAAGATCATTCTCTGGAGCACCGTGTGGATGACGGCGCTGGGAACGCTGCTCCTTTTCGTGGGCGAACCGTCTATTCAGTCAAAACCAGCGGATGAGCGGCTTCTGGCAGCGTTTTTCCAGACCATGACATCGATGACCACGGTGGGCTTCAACACCGTGAGCATCAGTCAACTCTCCAAGGCGTCGATTCTCGTATTGGTCATCCTCATGGTGATCGGGGCGTCTCCATCGGGGACGGGTGGCGGGTTGAAGTCCACGACGTTCTCCGCCATTCTGGGCGTGATGCGAAGTGCCATCCGCGGAGAAAACGAGGTGCGATTCTGGGGACAAACGGTGCCCTTGGAGCGAGTGTGGACCGCGGTGGCCGGGCTTGGCTTCTACCTCGTCATGCTTATGATCGGAACGTACCTGCTGGAACTCACGGAAAGCGGCGTGTTCGAGCAGAATCTCTTCGAGGCAGCCTCCGCGTTGGGTACGGTTGGGTTGAGCATGGGAATCACGGCGACCCTGAGCAACATGGGCAAGCTGATCGTCATCTTCCTCATGTTCTGCGGTCGCCTCGGTCCGCTCACGTTCGGAATAGCGCTCTTCTTTCGGGCCCCCATAAACGGCGAGCCGGACAACGATCTGGCGGTTTGAGTCGCGGGGTTGTTGTTGTCGGGAAGGGAACATCATGTCTTGGCGCGGCTCGCTTATGGCTCGTCTGCGCCGGTGGTTTCCCGTCAAGACGCTCGGCCAACGGGGCGAGGCGGCCGCGGCGAGGTATCTTCGCCGGCGCGGCTATCGGATCGTCGCCCGGGGCGACTGCGGCGGGCCGGGCGAGTTGGACCTGGTCGCGCTGGACGGGCGGACGGTGGTGTTTGTCGAGGTGAAGACCCGCCGCAGCGCCGAGCGCGCCCATCCCTCTGACGCGGTGACCCCGGACAAGCAGCGCCGGCTCACGCGGCTGGCGGTCACGTATCTGAAGCGCCACGGCCTGCTGGAGGCCCACGCCCGGTTTGACGTGGTCGCCGTCACGTGGCCCGAGGGCGGCGCCCCCGAAATCGAGCACATTCCCAACGCCTTTGACGCCGTGGGACGGTGGGAGTTCTATTCGTAGGCGGAAGCCGTCGCGGAATCAGGGCACGGCGGCCCCGTCTTCCGCATGCAGGCGCATTTCGTTGTTTTCGGGGCGCGGGACATGTAAAATAGCGGGTGGCGGGAAGCCATCGGTCCGGCTCCCGCGTCCTCTCTCCCCGACCGCCTGCCATGTCGAAACGCCCTCCACGCCGCGGAACCACGCTTCGCGCCGTTTTCTTCCTTGCCGCCGCCGTTGCCGCCGTGCCCTGCGCGGCCGCCGCGCCCGGCCCCGTCGCCAACCAACGGCAGCTCTTCGGCGCGCCTGCGATCGTGGGCAAGGAGGACGCTTTCTGCCGCCGGGCGTACAAGGTCATGCTCCAGGGCGCGGCCTTCTGCAAGGATCTCTATCGCGAGTGGCCCACCGAGCCGGAGTGCGGCTACATCGGCTGGGGAGGGCACGGCGAGAAGGACATCAATGCCAACATCCAGATGGCCCATCTGTACGCGATTCTCGCCCATTTTGGTCAATACGACGAGCGCGTGGCGGGCGTCTCGCGCGAGGAGGCGATGCGGCGGGTCCGCGGCGTAATCCGGTATTGCTGTTTCACGCACGTCACGGGGCCGCACGCGTGCACCTCGGGCAAACATTGGGGTGGCGGCTGGCACGACGCCTCGTGGTCCACCGTCCTGGCCCACGCGGTCTGGCTTGCTTGGCCGGAGCTGGACGACGACACCCGCGAAATGGCCGCCCGGGTCATCGCGGCCGAAGCCGACCGGTTTCTCGACGCGGCCCCGCTCTCGGGCAAGATCGACAACACACAGGCGGAGTCGAACGCCTGGAACTCGCGGACGCTGGCCATCGCCGCGGTCATGTTTCCCATGCATCCCCACGCGTCGCAATGGCGCGACGCCTACCAACGGTGGTCGATGAACACGCTGAGCGTCGCCGCCGACAAGACAAATGACACGCTGGTCGATGGCAAGCCCGTCCGTCAATGGGTCACGACCGAAAACGTCCATCCCGATTTCACCATCGAGAACCACGGGATCGTCTACCCGGTGTACATGTGGGCGAGCATGGACGGGCTGTGCCAGAGCGCGCTCTACCACCGGATCGCGGGGCTCGCGCCGCCCGAGACGAGCTTCCATCACATGAAGGACGTCTACGAGGCGTACAAGCGTCTGCAAACGTGGGAGGGGCTGCCGGCCTACGTCAACGGCTCGGACAAATTCCTGCACCTTCAGGTCGCCGATATCGTCGTCCACTCGTTCTTCGCCCAAATGTTGGGCGACCGCGAAGCGGCCCATCTGGAGCAGGTCGAGTTGAACATACTCGAACGGATGCAGGCCCGGTTTGCCGACGGGCGGTTGTATCCGGTCGAAGAGGTCGGCGAATGGAGCCGGGTGGGCAATCTCAGCGTGTCGCTGGGCGGAAGCTACTTGCTGCACTACGTTTGCCGGGCCGACGTCTCGCCCGTCACGCCCGACGAGTTCGACCGACGGATCGGCGGCGCGAGCTACTTCCCCCACGGCAAATTTCTCCTGCACCGCACGCCGGAGAAGCTGGTTTCGCTGGCCTGGGCGAAGCCGCACCGGGTGATGGGGCTGGCCATCCCGCGCGACGGCAGTTGGCTCGTCACGCCCCACGTCCACGGCTTCGTCGGCGCGGTCCGCGAGGACGGCAAACGGCCCGACCAGCGCATCGCAATCCAGGATCTCCAGAAAACCGTCCAGAAGGACTCGTTTTCGGTGTCGATGGCCGCGCTGCGATGCGGCGGCAAGGTCGAGCACCGGTGGACGTTCGCCTCGCTCTCCGGTCCCGAGGTCGTCTTCACCGAAAAAATGGTCGCCGTGAAGCCGGTGGTCTTGGCCGAAGTGGAGACGGGCGTCATGGGGATCGGCCGTGAGTTGGGCTCGGACGCAATCACGTTGCGATCGGCGGACGGCGTTCGGACGATCGGCGGCCCGGCCGGCGCGACCGACCAAACGTACGCGTTCCCCGACGGAAAGCTCACCGTGGGCGATCGGTTCGCCTACGCCTGGCGCGGAACCGGCGAGGTCTCGTACATCCATCGCGGCCAACCCGCCCGGGTACATGGCGCCCCCGGCGGCTACGGCCGCGTCGAAGACCGCCTGGCGATCCGCCACGTCGCCCGGCGCACTTCCTTCGCCCCGGGCGAGACGATCGCCGAAGGCGAGCTTCGGTTGCGGATGGTCGCCGACTGACGACGGGCTTGCCAGACCGTCCCCGTCACCTTCGTCACGTCGCCAAAAATCGTCCGGCGGGATCGCGGACGGCCTCGCGGTGGGAGGTGTCGTCCATCAGTTCGCCGCGGGGCGCGTCAAGGGTTCCCCTCGCCGTGGACGCGGCCGTCCTTGTCGAGGGCGATCCGGAGAATCGCCGGGCGCTCGCGGAAGGGGGCCTTTGGATCGTTTCCGAAGAAGGTGGACCACCACTGACCCGCCTTGTCGCGGAAGAGCATGTTGTGCCCGCCGTGGGGAATGGCGAGATAACGGGGTCCGTAGGGGCCGTAGACGTTCTCGGCCGTCGCGATCATGCAATCGTACGTTTTCGTGCCCAACCGATCGTTGAACTCAGCGCAAAGGAGCGCGTACCGGCCGTCGATCTTGCACAGAAACGCGCCTTCAAAACCCACGTGATCGGCGTTGGACGGCTTCAGAAGTCGCGGCTTTTCGGCCAACTCGGTCATGTCGTCGTTCATCCGGGCGATCTTGCCGTTTTGGTGGACGAAATAGACCTTGCCGTCGTCGTCGGCAAAGAGCGCGGCGTCGATTTCGCCCGTCAGTGGTCCTTGGGGATGCACGTCGACATACGGCCCTTCCGGTTTGCCGCTTTCGCTTTTCAGCAGGCCCGTCCCGCCGAAGTTCATGCAGAACGTGAGCCAAAAGGTTCCTCGGAGGTAGTGGATCTCGGGCGCCCACAACGCGCGGTTGTCGCCGTGTTTGACTTTTTGCCACGTGCCCTCGTCGATCTTCCAGACCAGGCCCAACGGCGCCCACGTCTTCAGGTCGGCCGACTTCCAGACGCGGATCCCTTCGTTCGTCTTCCACCATGTGGGATAGCCCGTCGTGCCGGTGAGATAATACATCCCGTCGCCGCCGATGCAGATCGACGTGTCGCGGACCGGATAGTCGAACAGCGGCGCAATCGGCGGCAGCTTCGTCTCGTCGGCCAACGCCGCACATGCCCCGATTACGCAAAAACTCACGGCCGCCCACGTGCGGTGGATCAGCTTGGCGGTTCTCATGTCGTTTCTCCTCGAAGTTGGATCATGACTTCCTGTCGGTTGACGTCGTCCTATGTCGATGGGACCCGCGGCCCTTGGGCTCTCCGATACTCCGGCTGCCGTTGCACGGTCTCGACGGCGGCCAGGATGTTCTCCAGCGGGACGTCTCCTTCCACGTCGTGGGCGGGGGCGAAAATGAAACCGCCTTCGCTACCCAGCGCCAGAAGCCGCCGCGTTTCCGCTCTCACGTCGCCCGGCGCGCCAAACGGCAGCGTCTTCTGCGTGGAAAGCCCTCCATGAAACGCCAGCCGCCCGCGGTATCGCGGCAGAAGCGAGTATACGTCCATCACCTCGGGTTGGAACGGGTTGAAGCAGTTCACGCCCGCATCGATCAAGTCCTCGAACACCTCGTCGACGTCGCCGCAGGAGTGAATCATCACGAACTTGCCCCCCGCCCGAACCGCGCCGTACATCCGCCGAAGCGGCGGAAGAACAAACTCCCGCCACGTGCGAGGGCCCATTTGCAGGCCGCGCTGCTGGCCCCAGTCGTCGCCAAAATACACCGCGTCGATATCGTGCTTCATCGCCTCGCGAGCCTGGGCAACGTTGTAGTCGGCGATGACGCCGAGCAGCTCGTGGACAAACGCCGGGCGATCGTGGAAGTCCATCATGAGGTTGGCCATGCCCCGCAGCGTCCACGCCCGCTCGTAGAGCGAGAAGCCGATCTGAAACACGCGAAACCGCTCGGGAAACCGGTCGATCTCCTCGGGGATACCGTCAAAGAAACGCGGATCGAGCGGGTCGGGGAAGCGAAAGCCCGCCAGGGTAGGCTCCGGCAGTGTCGCGCCTTCCACGTTGCCGATGTCCCGGTCGATCGACCGATCCCAAACCACTCCGAACACGTCGCGGACCCGATGGTTGCCCAAGTCCGTGAAGAAACCGATGTCGCTGCCCAGCTTCAGCAGGTGATTGTCGAGTGGGATCTCGACGTCCGAACAACCGTAATGGGCGCACAGCCTCGCTCGGGCTTCTTGCGTGAAACCCATCGACCAGGGGACGTAGGGAGGCCGTTTCCCCTCGAGAACGAGGCGTATCACGTCGCGGCTGGTCATTCCGGCTCCCTATTGCAATGCGTCCGGCCACCGTCTCCGTGTCCGTGTTTGCGTCGGCCCAGGAAACGCTTCAACTCCTTCATGGTCACCCCTGTACGGGGGAACATTATCCCGCTCCCACCAGGAGTCCGTCAATCCTGGACCGCCGCCGAGTCGAACGCCTGGAATTCGCGGACACTGGCCGTCGCCATCCGCCACGTCGCCCATCCGCCCCCCCTCGACCGGGGAGGTATTCGCAAGAAAGTCCTCTTTGTTCAACTGAATATGAGCCCCTCCGGTTCTCCACGGTGATCCAGACCACAAAATACATGTGGAAAAAAGGCAGAGGCCCTATTGTGCTCTCCGGCCGTCGCGGTAGAATTTTAACATTGGGGAGGTCGCGGCCCACTTGCCCGTGGCTTGTCCCAATAGCGTCGTCGGATGACTAGATGAGGAGCAACCCGGCCGTGCCGGGGGGCTCGTTAACGAGTAAGCCGACGTGGTCGAACGCCTTCGGGTGTTCCGCCACGTCGGTTTTTTTATTGGGTTCAGAAGAAGGTTTTTCTGGGCGTAACACGAGAGCGTCTATCGTCAGAAGCTCTCTCGCATTGCATCGGAACACACTATCTCATGGAGGGTCCCTATCGTGAACAATGAAACTGTCGTTCAACAACGATCGAGTGGTTCAAAGCCCGTTCGAGTCTTGATGGCCGATCCCGACGAATTTCTTCATTCGATGTATCGGGCGCCGCTCATGCGGGAGGGCTTTGAACTGGTCACGGCAGCGAGCGGGTTGCAGTGCCTCGCTTGGCTGCGCGAGTGCGTGCCGGACGTGCTCGTGTTGGAGCCGCAGTTGCCGTGGGGCGGAGGCGACGGCGTTCTCGCGATGATGGGCGAGTTTCCTCAATTCGCGACCATTCCCGTGATGGTCCTTACGTCGTGCCGCGATCCGCATGTCTTGGACCGTGTGTCGCGCTTTCCGGTGAGCGACTATCAGCTCAAACCGCTCTCGCCCGATCGGTTGACGGGGAGGCTCCGTGCCTTGCTGGCTCATCCGCAACTGCGTTTCACCTTGGCCGAACAAACCGGACGCCTGGCGTGTTCCATCGCGCGGCGAACCGGCGGGCGACTCCAAGATCTGCGCGTCGAGACCGTGGACGGACGAGTCGTTGTGCGCGGCCGCTCCGACTCGCACCACGTCAAGCAGTTGGCGCTGGCCGCCGTGCGGAAAGCATTTGAAGCGTCGGAATTCCAGTCCGAAAGAGTTGAATTGGACATCGAGGTGGCATCGAGCGACGGATGGCAGTCCCGACGATCCGCATCATCGTCATCGGAAACAGGGAATGAAAACGGCTCGAATGAACTCGCTCTCACCAATGAATGCGATCTCACGAAGGAGAACTAGTATGAACGTGCGCCACGTCTGTAAAGGGTGCGTGGCCGGCGCGCTGCTGGCCTTGGGTTTGAGCTTCGGCTTGAACGGGACCTTATTCGCACAGGCCGGCCCGGCGGACGCCGAGCAAGGGGTGCAGGTGCTCACGCGGGGACCGGTGCACGAAGCCTTCGCGGAGACAGTGACTTTCGATCCGGAGCCGGGCGTCGTGACGCCGAAGGCGCCGCCGGCGGCCATCGAAGAAGTGCCGCCCGAACAGCGACTCGAGGGGGCCAACGTCGCGTGGATTCCTGGCTACTGGGCATGGGACGACGAGCGGACCGATTTCCTCTGGGTCAGCGGCGTTTGGCGCGCCCTGCCGCCGGGGCGCCAATGGGTGCCCGGCTATTGGGGCCAGTCGCCAGAAGGTTTTCAATGGACCTCCGGCTACTGGGCCGATGCCCAGGCAGACGAGGTGGAATACTTGCCTGAGCCGCCTGCGACGGTCGAAGCCGGCCCCAACATTGCCGCGTCTTCGGCCGATCAAACCTGGCTGCCCGGCTGTTGGGTGTGGCAGAATCGTCGCTACGCCTGGCGGCCCGGTTTTTGGGCAACCGCCGAGCCGAACTGGGTTTGGGTTCCCGCCCATTACGTTTGGGCCCCGCGCGGCTACGTTTACGTTGACGGCTACTGGGACCACGCCCTTCCCCGACGCGGCGTGCTGTTCGCGCCGGTCTATTTCAATCGCGGCGCCTACGCGCGGCCCGGTTTCTCCTATTCGCCCTCGACGGTGATCGATCTGGGCGCGCTGACGAACCATCTCTTCGTGCGCCCGCGCTACCAACACTACTATTTCGGCGACTACTACGCCGCCAACTACCGCGGCGCGGGGTTCTATCCGCGTTACTCGGTCAACACCGGGCGTTTTGGCTACGATCCGATCTACGCGCACGACCGCTGGCGGCATCGACAGGACCGCGAATGGGAACAACGCCAACAAGCGGACTTCCAAAACCGACGCGATCACGAGGATCTTCGACCGCCGCGCACGTGGGCGGCCCAGGGATTGCTAAACGGGAGTGGCGCAACTTCAAGAGCGGGACTTCCGGGGGTCGCCTTGTTGCTTGACGACTTGAGAAGGAGCAAAGACTACCCACAGCGATTCCAACCAGTCGACCCGTCCGAGAGACAGCGGTTCCGTCAGCATGCCCAAGAGGTTCAGCGGCTCCGCGACGAGCGGCACAAGTTGGAAGTCAACGCGGCAGGCGCCCCCGCCGAAGTGCGCGCAAAGGAAGTCGTCCCGGTCAGAGTGAGACTTCCCCGATCTCCGATTGTGGCGAAGCCCGTCGCGGAACTGGATAAGGACCAGGTTCCGCCGAAGACATACGCGGCTCCGAAGCCGGATGCTAATGTCCAGCCCAAGCCGAGAGCGACTCGATCGGCGGGATCGAAGCAGAAAGGACGCCAGGAGAAGGACAAGGGCAAAGACACACCGTGAGCGTTCCAACACATGTTCTCTTGAGGGTTAAACCAACATGATCTCCATTTCCACCATCTTGATCGTGATCTTGATTTTGCTGCTTCTGGGTGCGTTGCCAACCTGGCCACACAGCAGAAGCTGGGGTTATGGCCCGAGCGGCGGGCTGGGATTGGTCGTACTAATCCTGGTGATCCTGCTGCTCATGGGACGCCTCCATTTCTAATCACCAATACCGAAGAAGGAGACTTAAGCCATGTTTCGATATGTTTGGATATTAACGCTGGCCGGCTTGTTTGCGGCCATCGGCTGCGAGCAAAAGCGCGCCGATCAGACGCCTGGAAAGGTCACGCCCGAAGACGTGCGCCGCGATGCCGGCCAGGCCGCCGACACGGCGGCCGAGTATTCCCAGCAAGCCAAGGACGAGTTCCAAAAGAAACTCGAAACGCAGCTCAACGAGCTGGATGCCAAAATCGCCACGCTCCGCGAGAAGGGTGGCGACCTGAAGGATGACGCCAAGGTCAAATGGGATCAGAAGATGGCCGATCTCGAAAAGAAACGGGATGCGGTCCGCGACAAGCTGGCCGAGGTTGGTCAAGCGAGCGCGGAGGCATGGAAGGACGTCCGGAAGGGAGCCCAATCGGCCTGGGACGAATTGGACAATGCCTTCCGCGACGCGTCGCAAGAGTTCTGAATCGGAATAAGGCGAGACTGCCGAGGCATAAACAGGGCGCTGGCAGCACTGAAACAGAGGGCGCTCTGATTCATTTGTTCAGGCAACGAGCGTGGCGACGATGTCCGAGTGATAAAGGATTCGCGCGATGGAAGCCGTCGTAAAGCTGCCGAAAGCATTCTCCGTACACGATGATTGTGAGCTTCCGCTCATTCAGGATCTGATGGCACGGCTGAATCCAAGGCTATTGGTCGCTCAAGTAGCGACAGGGGTACACGTCGACGGCGGCTACACGTTCATTTGGGGCCTCGTGTACATGGACGGCCAGCCCCTGACGGACGTGGACGTGGCAGCCGCATTGAAGGAGGCGGGCCTGGATGCCCAACACAACGCGGAGATCCAGGAACCGCGGATTTGGGTCAACAATGAATCTGGGGTGACCGAGACACCGCCCACGTGATTGTACGTATCCGGGGAATGGGACCCCGCGGACAACCATCTATTGTGTTAGGGCTATCGCCGAGTCTAGTTGGAACGGTCATTTTGCGCTTGGACGTATTTGCCCTCAATAACCTCTCGAATAAGGAGTCTCCATCATGGGTGGTAAAACAGACGTGGTGAAAGGTCGAATCAAGGAAGCTGCCGGCGCGCTGACTGGCAACGACAAGCTTCGCGAGGAAGGGAAGGCCGATCAGGCGGTCGGCAAAGCCAAGCAGGCCGCCCAGAAGGTCGTCGACGGAGTCAAAAAAGCAGTGGACACGGTGATCGAGTGACACCCGCTCCGCGAAGTGCTGGACAGGCACGCGAGAGCACGTCTGCCCTGCCTTGGCCAGGATACAACGACAGGAGGTGCCCCGTGCATGCCGTTCGACCGCTTTTCGTATCGACCTATCCGCCGGAGGCGTGCGGACTGGCAACCTTCACCCGTGACTCGGCCGACGCCGTGGACATCGCCGCGCCGGAGCCGTTGTCCTCGATCGCAGCCATTCAGAAGACGCGCGAGCTGCGCTACGACGACCCGCGCGTGGTCCACGTCATCGACAACAGCCGCCCCGGCGCCTACCGCCTGGCCGCGGAGGTGGCCAACGACGGCCCGTGCGACGTGGTCAGCTTGCAGCACGAATTTGGCCTCTACCCGGGCCAGTGGGGCTCCGAGGTGTTGAACTTCGTGCGTGGATGCCGCAAGCCCATCGTTACCACGTTCCACACGCTCTTGACCGAGCCCACCCCGCTGCCACACTTCATCATCCATAACCTGGCGACTTGCAGCCAAGGCGTCATCGTGATGACAAGAGTCGCGGCGAGGCTGTTGGAGAGGGTCTACCACGTGTCGGGGGCGAAGGTGCGGGTTATTCCTCATGGAGTGCCGGAGGTCCCTTACGAGCGCGACGGCACGCACAAGACGCGGCTGGGATTCGCGGGCCGGCAAGTCATTTGCACCTTCGGACTCATCAATCGAGGCAAGGGGCTGGAACACATGATTCAAGCCATGCCGCGGATCGTCGCCGCTTGTCCCGAGGCCATTTACCTGATCGTGGGCGCCACGCATCCGCAGGTGAAGCTCCACGAGGGAGAGGTCTACCGGGAGAGTCTGATCGAGATGGCCGAATCGCTGGGCGTCGGCGCCCACGTGCGTTTTGTCAACCGGTATCTCAGCCTTGCCGACCTCCTGGAGTACTTGCAGGCATGTGACGTGTATGTCACCCCGTATCCGGGAAAGGACCAGATTTCCAGCGGCGCCTTGGCCTACGCCCTGGCAGCGGGCGGGGCGGTCGTCAGCACCCCTTACCTGTACGCCGAAGAAGTCCTGGCCGACGGGCGCGGTTTGCTCGTGTCCTTTGGCCAGAGCAATGCCATGGCGGAAGCGACGTTACGATTCCTCACGGACGCCGCATTCCAGGCCGATACCCGGCGCAGGGCGTACCAGTACGCAAAGCCGATGTTCTGGCGAAATGTGGGCCGGAAATACTTGGAGTCCTTCACCCAGGTTGTTTCCGCATGCGACGCGACCGTCGCCCTCCCGTACCGCAGGGCTTCCGTGACGCCCAGCAACCAGCGGCAGCCGTCGCGACTCCTGCAAGCGGGCCGGTAATGCGTGGTTGAGATTCAAAGCCGGCCGACTTCAATTGGGAAGGGCAATCGCGATGGTTGTGGTCTTGCCTTACCCGTCGTGGCATTTTCGGGCACGGCTCGACTGAGAATCCCAACTCCGCGCCTCCGCGTGAGGGCTTTTTGGCGCCCTTTTCTCGCGCGGAGACGTGGAGAGAAGGCTGTGATTGGACGCTCGTCCACCACCCTACCAAACCCGCCCGCCCTCGTCAATTCGCGGGACTATCGACGCCACGGTGACATGAGCACAATCCTGCTGGCTTCCGCCCGACCTTGTCGGCGCCCTCGCGTCGCACCGCGATGCCCGTTTCTTGGCAAGGGGTGCCTGGCTTGGTAGGGTAGAGGAGTTCGTCGTTCCTTGCCGGCCACGTGGGGGTCTCAGTAGCTCAAGATTTCGGAGGCAGTCGATACCGTCATTCCGAGCGAAGCGAAGACTCTCTCTCGCCACCGAGATCTTTCGCTACGCCCGGGACGACGCGCGGTCCGGGCGGGGATTCGGGGATGGGTTCTTATTGTTCCGTGGGGTATCCGCGACGGCCGCGCCGATGGGCGGTTTCTTCATCCACTTCATCCTGCCAACCGTTGCGCGTGCCCTCGATGCGGTCGAATCGCGCCGTGTACGGCTTGATGTCCAACAGCGGCGTGCCGTCGAGCACGTCCACGCCGTCAAGAAAAAGGACGCGACCCTCGCGACGCAGAAGCCGCACGATGCTCAAACCGATGGGGTTCGGCCGGCACGGCGCGCGGGTGGCGAAGATGCCCCGTTCCACGTCCTGAAGAAACGGTTTCACCGTCAGCCGCGGCGCGCTTGCCTTGTGAAAATGGTAAACAAGATAGACGTGCGAGAATCCGTCCAGGTCGCGCAGGCCGGCGGCGAACTCGGGCAAGACCTCCACGCGCCCTTGGCATCCCTCGGAAAAGACGGGCTGGATGGGCGTTTCCTCGGGCCGGGTGTGCTCGCTTCGGACCACACCGATTGGTCGGTAGACGATCTCTTCGTTCACGGTCGTGTTCCCCGAGTTCGTGGTGACGCCCTGACTTGGAGCGCAAGATGATGCATTGTACACTGATTGAGAGGCCGTATCGAGACCTCGGAGAGCTTCGAGGCTCCGGCTGGTGACGGAGGGGTCGCTCGCGAAGGAGGATGTCGATGAGGATCAAGCGTTGGGATGCCTTGGCTTTGGTCGCGGTGGTCGTCTTGAGCTTCGCGCGGCCCGGACTCGCGGCGGATAGCGACGCCGGGCTGGAGGAGGTCCGACGGCGATACCTCGCGCCGGTCGTGATGGAAGGATTGGACCCGACCGCGCCCGAGGCGCGGGCCGCGGCCGCGGCGCTGGACCGCGCCGTGGCGGATCTCTTGGCCTCGCAAATCACGGATCCCCAGGCGGACGGATTCGGCGGCTGGGATCCTCAAATGGACATCACAAGCAAGGAAATCAGCTTCAATGGAAGGTATTTCCAGCGAACCGCGCGTCTGGCGCGCGCGTGGGCGTGCCCGGCCAGCAAGTATTACCGTAGCCAGGCCGTGGCCACGGCATTGAATCGCGCCATCGAGCGCGCGATGCCGATCCTCGAGGCGCACAAGCGGCCGAACAACTGGTGGGCGTGGGACATCGGCATCCCCAATCGGCTCGGCGACGCGCTGCTTTGCGCCGGCGATGCCCTGGCGCCGGCGATCCGCCGGAGGGCCGTGCGCGAGCAGGTTCATTTGACAAAAAAGAACCAACTGAGACCTCGCGGCGGAGCCAATACGGCCTGGTGCGCGATCGTGCGGATGCGAACGGCCCTGCTTGCCGATGATCCGGCCCTCCTGCAGCGGGCGTCGGCCACGATGAGCGGGCTGCTGACGGGGCGAGACGCCATCGGGCCGGATTACAGCTACTTCTTCCACGGACCGGGGTTGAACGTCGGCTACGGGTTCGCCCATTGGGAGGCGACCAGCGAGTTCGCCCGCGTCACCGACGGCACGCGATGGAGTCTGACCCCGGCGGCCTCGCGGGAGCTTCGCAACTGGACAAACGAGTTCTTCCGTTGGAACGCGTGGCGCGGCACGTGGAGCCCGTGGACGCTGGGCCGCGCCTGTTCGCGCCCCTACTACGTCTCCGGCGAACACCGCCCGACTGGCGCAAGCGCGGCGCGCAACGCTCCAAACGCCGGTCGGCCGCCGCTCGATTTGGCCAACGTGGGCTCCTGGCCGCGCGATCGGCGCGGGGCCTTTCTGGCCATGGCGGCCGAGCACGGCGCCGGCGCCGTGGCGACGGGTGAAGACCCTTCCGCTTATTACTTGTGGAAAACGGCCGGAGTCGAGCCCGCGCCGCCGGCGTACGGGACAAAGTACTTCCCGCGGGCCGATTATCTCGCGGCGCGCCGGCCGGGTTGGTACGCCGCCGTTCGGCTGAACTCGACCCGAACGAAGACATGGTTCACGCTGCACAATGAGAATCTCCTGGGGCATGAGCAGGCCGAGGGGAGTCTGGCTCTTATGACGCGTCCCGACGACTTCGCGTACGACCGGATCGTGTGCATGCCCTACGACGACCTGCCCGGCGTGACGCGCCAGCAGGGGCTTGCGCGACCGCACGACGCGAAAGGCGAGGCCACGCAAACCGGCGGGGTCGCGCTGGACGACGTCGCTCTGGCTGGGTTCGACTACAAGCTGTCCAACGCCGAGAAGAGCCTGCGGGCCAACAAGAGCTACCTTCTTCTGCCCAATGCGATCGTGCTTGTCGGCAGCGGCATCACAAGTCGCGCTCCAGGCGACGTCAGCACGACGATTTGCCTGGTTCCTCGCCGCCAGGACGATTCGTCCTGGCTCGTCGATGGCGATGCCCGGGCGTGGGACGATCAACAATCGAGGTTGTCCGGACGCCACTGGTTCCGCCTGGGCGACGTGGGCGTGGTGGCCTTGGCGCCGATGGACCTGTGCGTTGCCATCCGAACCATCGAGGCCACTTCGCGGCGGATCAACCAGACCTACGGGACCGGCGAGACCTACCGAAACCAGTTTGGCGGCGTCCGCGCCGAACATGGAGATAATCCCTCCAACGGTACGTACGCCGCGGCGATATTGCCGGGCGCTTCGCCGGAAGAGGTCGCCGCGATGGCCGCCGCGCCCAAAATCCACCTGCTGGCCAACACCGCCAAGACCCACGCCATCCGCGCCGACGAAGGCATCACGGCGGTGAGCTTCTTCGACGCCGATCGGATCGAGGACGCGGCCGGATCGGATGGGCCGGCGTATTTGCTGTTGAAGGAGACTCGGGACCGCGTCCAGATGGCCGTCATGGTCCCGCCGGCCGACGGTTTCGAGACGCGCGTGACGCGGACGATCTGGCTGCCCGGTCGTTACGACCTCGCTTCGCTTCCGGAGGACGTCGTCGGCCAGCGCGACGATCGGGGCGGAACGTCGCTCGCGCTGTCGCTCACGACGGGCTCTCAGACGACATTGACCTTGTCGCGAGTCCCCTAGGCAGCTCGACACCCGCACGCCACCCCACCAAAACCTCCCCGCCTCGTCAATTTGCGCGATCGTTCGTGACGCAGTATCGCTGGCGCAATCTGCGGGTTTTGGCCCGACTTTGCGGTCAGGCTCGCGCCGGCGCACGACGCCCGTCTCTTGGCAAGGGCGCCTGATCTGGTAGGATCAAAAGGTTGTCCCGTGGATGGCCCCGAGGGAGTCCGCGCGCAGTGTTTTCCGAACGACTCGGCCGCCTGGTCTCGCGCCGGTGGTCGTTCATTTTGTTTGCCTGGCTCATGCTGTGCGTGGGCATCCACGCCGTCGCGCCGCGTTGGGACGACGTCACCCACGACGGCGACTTCGCCTATCTGCCCGACGTCATGACCAGCGTTCGGGGACAGCGGATCCTGGAGGACAACTTCCCGGGTTTCTTTTCGAAGAGCCAGGTGGCGCTGGTGCTGGCCCGCAAGGACGGGCCGCTATCCGGCGAGGACTTCGAGGTCGGCCAGAAACTGCTTGCGGCCTTCCCGCCGGGCAAGTCGACCGACGACCTGGTGGCCGACGTGTGGAGCTACGACACGCCGGTGATCGGCAAGAAGCTCCTGAGCCCCGTGACCAACGAGGGCCAGGCCGCCTTGATCGTGCTGCACCTGCGCGGCGAGTTCATGGCCATCGACAATATGGATCTCCTTCGGCGGATCCACGCCACGCTGAAGGAAACCGCCGACGCGCCGGACTTTCCGCCGGGGCTCACGCTGGGCATCAGCGGCTCCGCGGCCATCGGGGCCGACATGCTTTTCGCCGCCGAGGAGAGCATCCTCAACACCGAGCGGATGACGATCTTCCTCGTCGTCGTGATACTACTGATCGTATACCGCGCCCCTGGCTTGGTCGTCGTGCCGTTGGTGACGATCGGCGCCTCGACGCTCGTGGCCATGGATCTCGTGGCCATGGCCACGCAGCTTAGCGGCGTGTTCGATTGGTTCGATTTCAAGATTTTCAAGACGACGCGGATCTTCGTCGTCGTGATTCTCTACGGGTCGGGCACCGATTTTTGCTTGTTTCTCATCTCGCGATACAAGGAGGAGCTCGCCCGAGGGCTGGACCCACCCCAGGCCGTGGCCGAGGCCGTCAAACACGTGGGCAGCGCCCTGGCGGCCAGCGCGCTGACGACGATTGTCGGCCTGGGCATGATGTTCTTCGCCGACTTCGGCAAATTCAGCAACAGCGGCCCGGCCATCGCCATGTGTCTGGCCGTGACGTTGGTCGCCTGCGTCACGGTGGCCCCTGCTTTGTTGCGGGGCTTCGGTCGCGGGGTCTTCTGGCCATTTGCCGCGGCGTCGTCGGCCTCGGGCGCGGGGGGGCGGGTGTGGACGGCCAACTTGTGGGAGCGGCTCGCCCGCGGAATTCTAGCTCGTCCGGGGACCATCCTCGTCGTGAGCCTGCTCGTTTTGGCTCCGCTCATGCGGCCGGTGCGCGTGGCGTGGGAGAACCTCTTCGGCTCGGTCGAGCCCAACGCCGCCTGGCGGTTCGCCGTGCCGGTGAACTACGACCTCTTGCACGAACTGCGGGCGGACCGGCCCAGCGTGCAGGGCACGCGCCTCTTGTGGCGCTACTTTCCCGCCGACCAGACCGGTCCGCTCACCGTCCTCGCGCGGCAAGAGGGCACGAACTTCGACAGTAAGGAAGGCCGGGCGCGAATCGCCCGACTCACCAGCGAGCTGTTCGACCTGGTCTACACCGATAGTCAGGGCCGCACGGTCCGGCCGATCGAGAGCGTCCGCAGTCTGACCGAGCCGCTGGGCGACACGCCCGGCAGCTTCAATCCCTTGAGCGAAGCCGGCCGGCACAAGCTCGCGGCGCTCTCGCATCCCAAGACCAAGGCTGCCTTCGTGAGCCAGGCGCCGCCACGGGCGGGGCAGATCACGCGGTTCGATTTGGTGACGCAATACGCTCCCTTTTCCAAGGAGAGCGTTCGGCTGCTAGTCGCCGTTGAGGAGCACCTGCTGGCCAAGGCCGCCGATCCCGCCTCGCCCTGGCACGGGACGGAGTTCGACATGGTCGGCACCGCCTCGGGCCTGCGCGACCTGGAGGCGGTCACCACCAGCGACCGGTTTCGGATCCAGATCCTCGTGGTGATGAGCGTGCTGGCCGTGCTCGTGTTCATCCTCCGCCGGCCGGTCATCTGCGTTTATCTGATCCTCTCCGTGCTGTTGGGCTATTTCGTCACCATCGGGACCACCGAACTCGTCTTCGGTTGGCTTGCCGGCCCGGCCTACGGAGGTCTCGACTGGAAGGTGCCTCTCTTCCTGTTCGTCATCCTCATCGCGGTGGGCGAGGACTACAATATCTACCTGGCCACGCGCGTGTTCGAGGAGCAGCGGCGGCTCGGGCCGCTCGAAGGCCTCCGCGTCGCCGTGGCGCGGACCGGCGGGATCATCACAAGCTGCGGCGTCATTATGGCCGGGACCTTCGCCGCCATGATTTCCGGCACGCTGGGCACCATGCAAGAGCTGGGCTTCGCCCTGTCGTTGGGCGTGCTGCTGGACACCTTCGTTATCCGCACCATCCTCGTGCCCGCCTTCCTCGCCATCCTAGCCCGACGCCAGCCGCAAACCGTTCCGCCCGAGGCGCCCGCTCGGAATGCTCCCTGACGACCGGGAGCCTCGCCCTCCCAATTCCCGGACACCCTCGGCTTGCCCGGCAATGCTCGCCAAAGGCCCTTCCCCCCGTACCCCCCGCGTAGGCATGGCCCCAGGGCGTCGTTTTCGCGTAGGATAACGTACCGGCGGCTCCAACGGGGACCGTCCCGTGAAGACGCGGTGTGCCACTGGCTTCGCCAGTGCCGTGGGCTGCCGGCCGTCGCGCACTGGCGGAGCCAGTGGCACTCACAATCAGCTTCCCGTACGGTCTCTCGGCCACGAGATACCACGGGGAGCGAGCACCGGGTTGCCCCCATCATCGCCATGCCCTCTTCCCCCAAACCCGACGACAACTCCCTGGCGGCCCAAAAGGTCCGCTCGTTTCCGCGCGCGCCGGGCGTGTATTTGATGAAGGACGCGGCGGGCCGCGTCCTCTACGTGGGCAAGGCGAAGGACCTCCGCAGCCGCGCCGGAAGCTACTTCCTCAAGGCCGCCGCCGAGGATGCCCGCACCGCCGGCCTGGTCCGCGAGATCCGCGACATCGACTACCTCGAAGCGGCCAGCGAGGTCGATGCCCTGCTGATCGAGGCCCGGCTCGTCAAGGACATTCTTCCGAAATTCAACAAGGAACTCCGCGACGACAAGACGTTCCCCTACCTCGAGATCACCACGCGCGAGGACTATCCCCGGGTCCGCGTGACGCGGGCGCCGAAACCGCGCGGGACGAAGCTCTTTGGGCCGTTCGCCAATTCCGCCGGGCTGCGCGGCGCGGTCCAGGTGTTGCAGAAAATCTTCAGGTTCCGCACGTGTTCGCTGGATATCGACGAGCGGAACGACCGTTGGCGATGGTTCCGGCCCTGCCTCCTGGCGTCGATCAATCAGTGTACGGCGCCGTGCAATCTCCGAATCGCCAAGGACGACTACCGCAAGGGCATCCATCGGCTACAGCGGTTTCTCGAAGGCAAGAAGGACTCGCTTCTGGCCCAAATGCGCCGCGACATGGCCGCCGCGTCCGAGGCCCTTCGTTTTGAGGAAGCCGCCGAGCTGCGCGATCAGATTACCTCGCTCGAAACCCTCGACCAGCGAGGCGAGTTGGACACCCACGTTCAGCCCGAGGTCTTCCCCGTCGATCCCCGCAAAGGGCTCGTCGGCTTGCAAAAGGTGCTCCATCTGGCCGCGCCGCCGCGGGTGATCGAGGGCGTGGACGTGGCGCATCTGGGTGGGCGCGACACCGTGGCCAGCGTCGTGCGTTTCCTCGACGGGCTGCCCTTCCGCCCCGGATACCGGCGGTTCAAACTCCGCCTGGTCGAGGGCGTGGACGACTTCGCGGCCATACACGAGGTCGTCGCCAGGCGATTCCATCGCCTCGAGGCCGAAAACGACGTTCTGCCGGATCTGCTCCTGGTCGACGGCGGGCGCGGCCAGCTCCATGCCGCCCTGGCGGCCCTGGCGGCGCTTCCCCTCGCGCCGCCAACGGTCATCTCCTTGGCCAAACGCGAGGAAGAAGTCTACACGCCCGGCGCCGACGAACCGCTGCGGTTGGGTCGGCACGGCTTCGCCCTGCGGCTGCTGCAATACGTCCGCGACGAAGCCCACCGCTTCGCCCAACACTACCACCACATCCTCCGCCGCAAGTCCACGCTGGAAGAATAGATTCGCGCGTGCCACTGGCTCCGCCAGTGCATGAACCTCGGCCTCCCATCGCACTGGTGAAACCAGTGGCAGTCAATCGCAATGTAACTAGGAGATATGCCATGGACGGGAATCCTCCTTCGGAATCGTCTTCCCCCGCTTCGCGTCTGCCCGTGGGATGGCTGCTGGTCCTGGGCCTCGGCGCGTTGGTGGTGCTGGTGAATTACTGGCTATCGACCGGGTCGCGAACGGGAGTTTCACGCCGCAATCGAGCAACTGTTGATGCCGCCGACGGCGCGGTGAAGCGCCTTTGTCTCGCCCGCGTCCGAGAGGCTATTGCCGCGCCGAGCGCTTGTCTGGGCCGTACCGCGAGACATCGACGACGTCCACCGTGTTCAGATGGGGTGAGCCACCCGTACTAGGGGTGATCGGATAGCTATAATAGACGCTCAAAAGGCGCGTTGGGGGAACGGAAAAGCCTTGTCGCTCGTCTTCTGATCGTTAGAATGTGGAGTTCGTGGATGCATCTGACAGGCGGGTTGTGTCTCCTTGTCCCCCATTCAAGCAGGAAAAGGTCCCCGTTCATGGCTCGCGCTCGCGCACGTCACATTTTGGTTGAAACGAAGGAGGCCTGTGAGGAGTTGAAGGCCCAAATCGAGAACGGAGCTGATTTTGCCGAGATGGCCCGACGCCATTCCCAGTGCCCGTCTTCCAGGGAGGGTGGGGATTTGGGCGAGTTCAGTCAAGGCCAGATGGTTCCGGAGTTTGACCGCGTGGTATTTTGCGACGAACTGGGAAAGGTCCACGGCCCGATCCGGACCCAGTTTGGCTACCATCTTCTGGAGATTCTCAGCCGGACGGCCTAGCGGCCGGACACCCCTCCCCCCCAAGAAAGGCGACCCTGCCGCCGAAGGAACATCTTCCCAGGCCCAAATTAGTTAGTATAATACCCGAATGTGTAAGGGGTGCTCGGGCGCGGGTCCCCACGTCGGTCAGAGTGCTTGTGCCCGTCACTACGGTTTGCGCAGCGACGACCTTCCTGGAAGGCACCTGGCTCCAAATGCGGTTAGTTTGGCCCCTTGTATCGTTCGGCTGGCGTCATCCTTGACCGGGGAGAGGCGGGGAGGAGGGCGATCGGCCACCGTTCGTTTCACGTTCCGTTTCGTAGGAGTGGCACACATGCCGCAGGGTACCATCAGGAAGCTCGTCACGGAGAAGGGATTCGGTTTTATCAAGGGGGACAAAGGCGATCTCTTCTTCCATCACTCGTCCGTTGAAGGAACGAGCTTCGAAGAACTTCGCGAGGGCCAGGCCGTCCAGTTCGAGGAGGGAACCAGCCCCAAGGGCCCGCGAGCCGAAAACGTCAAAATTGTCTGAACGCCGGTCGCTCAACGCGGCGCCAGCCCGCTCGACCCGAGCAGGTTGGACCGAGTTGGCGGACGTGTTTTAGGGCTCTGCCGCGTTTTGAACGGTTTGCCTGCGAAGCCCTCGGATCCACATCCGGTCCGGGGGCTTGTTCGTTTTGCGTCGTGGCGGACCGATCGAACGCCCCGGGGCAGGATTGCAGGGCGACGGGAGCGCGGCTATCATAACGTTTCCGCCGCGCCGCAGTTGGACGCGGCCGCGCCCGGGCGATTAGCTCAGTTTGGTTAGAGCACTAGCTCGACAAGCTAGGGGTCACAGGTTCGAGTCCCGTATCGCCCACTTGGGGGGTAGCAAGCGGCTGCACCCCATCGAAAACCTCGGAAAAACAAGGGTTTCTTGTCTCGGGCTTCTTCGCCCTGCAAGAGGTTTCGTGCGCTTGCTGCACCGGATTCCGCACCGCCTTGCGCGCCCTGTTCGGGGTGGGATTCCGCGTTGCGTGCGCGAAGTGTTCATCGGTCACTTGAAGGTAATGCTTCGCGGCCACCGCTTGGCTGTTGCCAATCCACTCGCAAACGACGTGCATCGGGTAGGTCTCCGCCAGTTCCGTCTGGCGGGTAGAACGAAGATTCTGGAATAGCTTCGGCCACGGCTTCAGGCCCGCCTTGTAGAGGATCCGCTCCAACTGGGTCCGCAGGTTGGCATTGTCGTTTCGATACCGGGTGATAACGTACTCGTCGCCCGGCTCGGCCTGGTCCCACACTTCCTCCAGGTACGGGCGAAGCTCGGGGAAAATGGGGATCTGGCGGGAAGCGCCGCCTTCATGGTGTTCCGTCTTGGGACTGTGGACCGTGATTCGACCGCCGGCCCAATCCACGTCCCGCCACCGCAAGCCAAGGTGCTCGGATGGACACCGCAGACCACCGAATCGCGATAGCGCGAACAGGAGCCGCCATTGGGCGTCC
>JAFGDS010000011.1 GCA_016931995.1 Pirellulales bacterium | reverse complement strand
GGCGGCGTGATGGGCAAGATGATCGACGCCCAAAGCATCGTCGTCGCCGCCGTGGCCACCGGCCAATCCGGCAGCGAAGGCCGCATCCTCCGCTTCGTGTTTTTCCACAGCCTGGTGCTGGCCCTGCTGATGGGCCTGTTGACGCTGGCCCAGGCATATCTCGTACCGTGGATGGTGCCGGCGTAGTGGTGCTCCTCTCGGGGCGAAACGCGCCAGCCTCGCGCCAGCGCCGTCAGAACTGAAAATACACGAACGGCGTAAACGCCTCCGGCCGGAAGAGCAGCACCAGCCAGATCAGAAAGAACAGAATCGCCGGCGTGTACCAGCGGTCGGCGGGCAGCTCGGGCAGGTGCTTCCAGCGCGTTGCCGAGATCGCGTGGGTGACCACGATGACGGGCAGGCATATTGCGGCCCGCGTCGAGATCCAGTGTACCCCCTCGCCGAAGTGAACCACGTCGAACATCTCCCGCACGCACGTCCAGGCGTCTCCGAAAGATTGGGCCCGAAAGAAAACCCAGGCCACCGTGACGACGAGCATGGTATAGGCCCAGCCCAACAACTTGGCGGGCAGACCCGCCGAGGCAAGCCGGTCGAAGACGCGCAGCCGCTTGTCGATCACCAGCGCCACGCCGTGGAACCCGCCCCAGAACAGAAACGTCCACGCCGCGCCGTGCCACAATCCGCCCAGCAGCATCGTTACCATGAGGTTGACGTACGTGCGCCGCACGCCCTTGCGATTGCCGCCCAGCGGGATGTAGAGATAGTCGCGCAACCACGTCGACAGCGAGATGTGCCAGCGGCGCCAGAACTCCGTCACGCTCGTGGCCACGTAGGGATGGTTGAAATTCGGGCAAAGGTCGTACCCCAGCGCCCGGGCGCATCCGATGGCCATGTCGGTGTAGCCCGAAAAATCGCAGTAGATCTGGCCCGCGTAACACAGCACGCCGACCCACGTCGTCCAGCCGTCGAATGCCCCGAGGTTGTCGAACGTGAAGTCCGACACCTGCGCCAATTGGTCGGCGAGCAACACTTTCTTGACCAGGCCGTAGATAAACTGTCGCGAGCCCAGGAAGAATCGCTCGCGGGTGAGGGGGCGCGTGCTTTCCAGTTGAGGCAGAAAGTCGGCGGCGCGGACGATTGGCCCGGCGACCAGTTGAGGAAAGAACGACACGAATAGTGCGAAATCCCAGAAATCGTCGCACGTCTTCAAGCGTCCGCGGTAGACGTCGATCGTATAGCTGAGCGTTTGGAACGTGTAGAACGAGATGCCGACCGGCAGGATGATGTCGAGCGTTTCCAACCGCCAGCCCAATGGCGCAAGCGCAACCTGGAGCGACTCGATGAAGAAATTGAAGTACTTGAAGAATCCCAAGAGTCCGAGATTGACGACGAGACTGCACATCAAAAGCGCCCGACGCCGGCGCGGATCGGCGGTCGCCTTCAGCCCCTGGCCGACCCAGAAGTCAACCAGAGTCGAGATCAGCAGCAGGCTGCAGAATCGCCAGTCCCAGTAGGCGTAGAAGTAATAGCTGGCCGCCAGCAAAAAGAGCTTCCGTGCGCGATTGCCTCGCACCACGAGGAGAAAGAGGAGGACGGCGGCAAGAAAGAAGAGGAATACGAGTTGGCTGAACAGCATGCCCGCCTCGCGTTAATCCGTTGATTGTTGCGACGCCATAAGATAGTCCAAGACCACCTGCGCAATCAGGCGGTGTCCCTGCCGATTCCAGTGTCCTTGTCCCGGAAAGGAGTTGGCAAAACCATGCGGAAACCGACCCGAGCGCCGCGTATACTCGCACAGCGCGGGCGTCGCGTCCAGGCACTCGATCTTGCGCTTACGGCACAACGCGCGGAATTGTCGGAATGCGGGAGCGAAGGGGTCGGTCTCGTCAATCCGCCCGTGGTTCAGTTGGGGAATCAACGAATGATAGACAACAACGATTCGCCGTCCACGCGAGTGATCTTGAAGCGCGTCCAACAGAGATTCATAGTATTCTGGGCAGACGTCGCCGCACACCTTCTTACGTTTCTTGTTCGCGGATGCCAAGACCGGGCCGGGGCGAAGACGCAGATCGCGAAAGGCCGCGCACGCGCTCCTCACAATGACAAAGAACGACTGGAGCTGCCAACGTTTGGCAATGGACTGCGCATTGAACCGCCGCGATAGGGCCGTGAGAGAGTGGCGGGCGCCCACCGGGTCTGTCCGCGCGGAACTCTCGGGGCGAACCATGTCTGCCCCCGAGATCACAATGACGTGGGCAACGCAGCGTGGAATCCGTTTCGCGTAGATTGGGAGAAGGGCAACGTGGTCTTCGAGATTCCAGCCACTCGCGGCCACCGCCAAGCCGCGCCACGGGCGCCCCGACTTCTGCGCAAGCTCGGTGAATTGGGTGTACACGCTGCCGGAATCCCCCACCTGAAGCGACTCGACGAACGAGTCACCATAGAAGACAACGTATCGTTCGTATGAAGCGAGCGGCTTTCGGGCCCCAAGAAGCCCGTCGTCGCGAAAAAACACGGTTCCCCACCCCTCCTTGCAGTAGTCGTAGTCTCCTTCACAATACACGAGTGATCCGATCTCTTCATTCCATCGCAGTTGGCGTTCGTCCGAGACGAAGAACGCGCCCACGCACCAAATGGCCAACGTGGCCAGAACGAAGCCGATTCCCCACCGCAACACAACGCGCATGACGCCACTCCGCCAACCGCCCGCGACCCGCGGCACCCCAACCCTTCGTTTGGGGCACACCGTGGGGTGGGCAATAATAGCGTCCCGCGGGGTGGGAACGCAATACCGACTCCGCCCAATCGCGGCTCGATTCGCGCGGGAAAAATGCGATAATCAAGGAAGCGTCCCCCGCCGCCCATCGCACCCTCCCCGTGGAATGACCTCGATGCCACCCTCTCCTCCTTCTCCGTCCCGCTTTCCGTTGCCACTGTGGTCGTGCGGTCTCATCCTCTTCCTCGCCGCCCGTGCCCCCGCCGCCGATCAGCCGCAGTGGGGCCAGCGGCATACGAGGAACATGGTCTCCGACGAGACGGGTTTGCCCGAGCGGTTCGATCCGGCCACCGGTGAAAACGTCAAATGGTCCGCCCCGCTGGGAACGGAGTGCTACGCGTCGCCCGTGGTCGCCGGCGGACGGGTGTTCATCGGCACGAACAACGACGAGCCCCGCGATCCGCGACACCGCGGCGACCGCGGCGTGCTCATGTGCCTCGACGAAGCCGATGGCAGCCTCGCGTGGCAGCTCGTCGTGCCCAAGCTCGAGGGCGACGTTTATCTCGACTGGCCAAGGGCCGGAATCTGCTCGCCTGTAACCGTCGAAGGCGATCGGGTCTACACGGTAACCAACCGCGACGAGGTCGTCTGCCTCGACGTCCACGGGCTGGCCAACGGCAACGACGGGCCCTTCCGCGACGAAGGCCGCCACATGACCCCGCAAGGCGAGCCGGTCATGGAACCGGGTCCCTTGGACGCCGACATCCTCTGGCTGTTGGATCTCCGCTCCGCCGCGGGCGTCCGCCCGCACGACTCGGCGCACGCCTCGATCCTGCTCGACGGGCCGTTTCTCTACGCGAACACGAGCAACGGCCTCGTGGCCGCGCACGATCGCGTGGACCGGCCCGAGGCCCCCAGCTTGGTCGCGATCGACAAGGCCACCGGGCGACTGCTCGCCCGGGAACGCGAGGGCATCGGCCCGCGGACGTTCCACGGCACGTGGTCGTCGCCCGCTTTGGGCGAAGTCGCCGGCCGGCGGCTCGTCTTTTTCGGCGGCGGCGACGGCGTTGTCCACGCCTTCGAGGCGCTTCGACCCGGCGGAGACATCCCGGACACGCTTCGCCGCGTCTGGCGGTTTGACTGCGACCCGACGGCGCCCAAGGAAGACGTTCACCGCTACATCCGCAACCGCCGCGAGAGCCCCAGCACGATCCAGAGCATGCCGGTGTTCTGCGACGGCCGCGTGTACGTCACCGCCGGCGGCGACATTTGGTGGGGAAAGCGCAAGGCGTGGCTCATGTGCATCGACGCGGCCGGCGAGGGCGACCTCACGGCGCGCGGCCCCGTGTGGTCCTACCCGCTCGAAGAGCACTGCTGCTCGACGCCCGCGGTGCGCGACGGCCTGGTCTACGCGGCCGACTGCGGCGGCAAGGTGCATTGCGTCGATGCCCAAACGGGCAAGCCGCATTGGGTCCACGACGCGGGCCGCGAGATCTGGGCGTCCACCCTCGTGGCCGACGGCAAGGTCTACGTCGGCACCCGTCGCGGCGATCTCTGGGTCCTCGCCGCCGGCAAGGAGAAGCGGGTCCTGAGTTCGATCCGGCTCGACGATCCCATCATCGGCACCTGTACCGTCGCCAACGGCACGCTCTACGTCGCCACGATGAAAACCCTCTACGCCCTCGGTCGCACGGAGCCGGCGTCCGAGACGACAGGTTCAACGCCGTCTCCGTGAAATCACTCTCGTGCAGAATCCAGAAGAAGGAACGAAACTATGAAAGCGTTGACCAAAATTCTCCCCTCTCCCGCTTGCGGGAGAGGGGCCGGGGGTGAGGGCGGCAACGCCGGGCGCCAATGCTGTCTCGTCCAGCAGTGCAAGGTCAATCCCACGGGGGAAACACTGCTGGACAAGCCAGCAGTGGCACCCCTGCGGGTGATGGCTTTGATCGTCGCTCTGATTATGGCCGGACTATCATCGATGAACGTCTTGGCCGCCGAGCCGTCGATCCCGCCGCGGCCCGTCCTGCCGGACGGATTGGGCGTGAATATCCACTTCACCGACCCCCGCCCGGGCGAAATGGAGATGCTCGCCGCCGCCGGCATCCGCTGGATCCGCATGGACTTCGCGTGGGCCGCCACCGAACGCGAGAAAGGCGTCTACGACTTCGCCGCCTACGACCGCCTGCTGGCCGCGATGGAGAAGCACAAGATCCGCGGGCTCTGGATTCTCGACTACTCCAACCCCCACTACGACGACAACCTCGCCCCGCACACCGACGAGGGACGCCGCGCCTTCGCCCGCTGGGCGGCCGCCGCGGCCACGCATTTCCGCGGCCACGGCATCCTCTGGGAGATGTACAACGAGCCGAACATCGGCTTTTGGAAGCCCAAGCCCGACGTCAACCAGTACGTGCTCCTCGCGTTGGAGGTCGGCAAGGCCATCCGCCAAGCCGCGCCGGAGGAGGCCTACATCGGCCCGGCCACGTCCACGATGGACTTCGCGTTCCTCGAGGCGTGCTTTCAGGCGGGACTGCTGGACTACTGGTCGGGCGTGTCCGTCCATCCCTATCGTCAGGAGCCGCCCGAGACCGTCGCGCCCGACTACGCCCGGCTCCGCCAGCTCATTGACAAGCACGCGCCCGCCGGCAAGACCATCCCCATCCTTTCCGGCGAATGGGGCTACTCGTCCGCCTGGGCGAACCACGACGAGACGAAGCAGGGCAAGTATCTCGCGCGGCAGTGGTTGGTGAACGTGGCGTGCGACGTGCCCCTTTCGATCTGGTACGACTGGCACGACGACGGCACGGATCCCAAGGAGGCCGAACACCACTTCGGCACGACCGCCCACGCGTACTTCGACGGCCGCGCGCCGGTCTACGACCCCAAGCCGGCCTGCCAAGCCGCGAAGGCCCTGACCACCGCCCTGGCCGGTTGCCAATTCGCCGAGCGGCTGGCCGTGGGCCAGAGCGACGATTGGATCCTCCGCTTCCGTCGCGGTGACCAAACCCGCTTGGTCGCCTGGACAACGGCCTCCGAGCCGCGCCCGATCGTGATTCCCGCGAGTCCCGGCCGCTACTCCGTCACCGACCACCTGGGCCAACCCCAGCCGGCGCTCGTGGCGGACGGGAATGGCCTTGCCATCACGCTGACCGATGCGCCACAATACTTCGCGCCGGAGTAAAGCGGTCTCCTGTCGTGTTTATCCTTCTCCTGTTGATGGCGGACGCCAGATGACGCAAGACGGTTCCCACCAGCCACCCGAACAGGCGCACGACGAGGATGCCTGGCTCACCACCCCCGTCCCGGTTCGGAAGAAGGCACCCCGCCGCGGCGTTGGAGGAAGCGTAATAGGCGCGATTGTGCTACTGGCCTGGGATGTGGGTTTTTCTGGATCATTCCTACTCTGCGCCAAGAAGTTGACCCAGGGTAGCGGCTGCGCCGCGACCCTGGGCTACCTTAGGAAACCCCTTCGGGGTAACGGCTTTCGGAAGCCACCTCCGCAAAAAACCCTCCCACAACAGACTCAAATAGGGTCGACGGCGTAGCGCCGCACCCGGCGTTCATCCTTCCTTCTTCATCAAGTATCTGAAGAACGCGAACAACCCGGAGAATTTGTACCCGGGGTCGATGTATTTCTCAATGACGTAGAACGCGAAGTAGTACGCTCGCGCGAACGCCCAAACCATCAGGGCCGAAAGGGCGGCGGTCTTGAGCGAGGGACGATCGATCAACAACAGCGCGAGGCAACCGAGCCCGATGAGGACGAACAGGATTGCCTTCGCGTACATCCATCTGGGGTTTGTCAGATCCATCCGTGTCCTCCGTGTCTCCGTGGTGATCCCCTTGCCTACGAACGACCTCACCGCCCGACATCCTGGCCCCAGTCGGTGTGATCGGGGCCGGGCCAGTCGTCGACGAAGGCGCGCTTCTGCCAGGCGGTCCAGGCGGATTCGAGGCGGGCGACGATGTCCGGGTGGTCGGTGGCGAGGTCGTGCTGCTCGGTGCGGTCGGCCTCCATGTCGTAGAGCTCCCAGGGACCGCGCCATTTCTGGACGAGCTTCCACTTCCCGTCTCGCACGGCCTTGTTGCCCTCGTGCTCCCAGAAGATTGGCTCGCGGCGCGCAAGCGGCTTGCCCTCGAAGGCCGGGCGGAGGCTCACGCCTTCCATGGGCAGGATCTTGTTGCCGCCATACTCGGTCGGATACGTCGCGCCGGAGAGGTCCACGGCCGTGGCCATGATGTCGATCAAGTGGCCGGGCTGGCGCTCCAGAACGCCGCGGCGGGCGGCGGGGATGCCCTCGGGCCAGTGGGCGATCATGGCCGTGCTGATGCCGCCTTCGTGGGTGAAGTGCTTGTAGCGACGGAAGGGCGTGTTGGCCAGCGTGGCCCAGTTCATGCCCAACAGCACGCGGGACCGCGGCCCGCCGATGGGGCCCTCGCCCGTGGTCACGCCGGGCGGGCCGCCTTCCGCGTTGCCGCCGTTGTCGCTCAGGAAGACGATGAGCGTGTTGTCCAGTTCGCCGCGCTGGCGCAAACCGGCGACCAGCGTGCCGACGCCGCGGTCGATGCACTCGATCATGGCGGCGTACGCGGCCATCATTTCGTCGAAACGCTTTTGACGGTCGGGCTCGCGGGTGTCCCAGGCCGGCGACTGCTTGGGACGGGGCGCGAGTGGCCAGCGGGCGTCGACGATGCCCAACTCGATTTGTTTCGCGTGCCGCGCCTTGCGCAGCGCGTCCCAGCCCTTCATGTACTTGCCGCGGTAGCGGGCGATCGCGTCGGCGGGCGCGCGCAGGGGGAAATGCACCGCGCCCTGGGCGATGTAGAGGAAGAACGGTTTCTTTTCGACCCGGGCTTCGTCGATGAACTTCAGTCCCCAATCGACGAACAGATCGGTGGAGTACCAGTCCGTGCCCAGCTCGGGCGAGTCCTTGGGGATCTCGCGCCCGTCGAGGTAGAGCGATTCGGTGCCCGGCCGGCTCATTTCCTTGGGGAAGTAGACTTCGCCGTAGCGGGAGTTGAGCGAGCGGATGAAGCCGCGCTGCCAGGGCGGGGTGCCGTTTTGTTGGCCGAGATGCCACTTGCCCGTCATGGCCGTGAAGTAGCCCGCCTCGCGGAGCACCTCGGCGATAGTAACGCAGCGGGGCAAGAGTCGCCCGTGGAAGCCCCGCGAGTCGGGCTCGACCTTGTTATCCAGCCAGCCCATGCCGGCCTGGTGCGGATACAGTCCGGTGAGCAGGCACGCGCGGGTGGGGCTGCACCGCGGGGTGTTGTAGAACTGCGTGAAGCGCAGCCCCTCGGCCGCGAGCCCGTCCAAGTGCGGCGTGGGGATTTCGCTGCCGAAGCAGCCGATGTCGGAGAAGCCCATGTCGTCGACTAGGATGACGACGATGTTGGGCCTGGCGGGCGGGGCCGGCTCGGCGGTGTTTGTCCAACCCGGCAGCGCCGCCAGCAGGGCGGCCGCGGCGAGAATCGCGCGTTTGGTAATCACCGTCATGGAACGGTCCTCCTTTTGTGAGAACGCTTTTGTACCACGGGCATTGCCAGTGTAAATGACGGGCCGCGGGACGTCATCCGGGAATTCGCGGAATCGCGGATTTCCCGCGGAATAAGGCACTGGCAGAGCCAGTGGCGCACGCGAGCAACCGCCAGACGCGATGCCGGACATTTGCCCCGAAGGGGCTCCGTAGGTTAGCCCAGGGTTGACGCCGAAGGCGGCTACCCTGGGTTCGCGAGGCCAGCCTCACGGTAAACCCCAACGGGGTTTCGTGGGCGGCGCCTTATGCAACCCTTGCAGGGTTGAATGGAATCATGCGACCCGTTGACCCAGGGTAGCGGCGTGCCGCCGCAACCCTGGGCTAACCTACAAAATCCCTTCGGGATAACGGCTTTCGGATGCCGCCTCTTGCCGCCGCCGAAACCCGCGCGAGACGCGAAAAAAGGTCAACGGCGTTAAGTGGCACCCGCCCGCCCCCACGCATCAACTGTCATCGCGTCAACTATTATTCTACAGGACTTTGGCCCAATCGGGAGCGGGACGGGGGTCGGGACGAAGGCCGTTGAAGTCCGCAATCTCGGCGTCGCGGTCATCTGCACCGCGCCGGAACAACTTCCCGTCTCGGCAATAAACTAAGTAGCCTCGATGATCTCGGCCAGACCAGGTCGCGTCTTCCACCTCGCCGGACGTTCGGTGGTATTCCGCACCGCCCGTCGTGATAGCTAATCCTCTTGGCCGATGATTCGGGTGTGGTTCAACGGGCATGTTCGCGTGGAGAACCAACTGCCGATTCCCCACGAAACGTCCTCCACCCCCATACGTCGTTCCCCAAGGCCAGAGCGCGAGCGCATGCAGCCAGGGAGCCCTGCTTACTGCGGTCCACGAGTCCGTGTACCCTTCGCGATGCGCTCCCCCGTGACAGAAATAGACGAAAAGCCTTCCGTCCGGGGACAGATCGCATCTCTCTTCGTAGACCCTCCCGCGAAACCAGGCACCGGACTCGAATCGATCATCGACCGTGTGCCATTTTATCAGGTGATACCACCGGCTGGGCCCACGCCGCAAAATCACCGCGGTCGGGGTATCGCGAGCCGGAATGACAAACAGCCGACAAGGCGTTGCGCTCACGGTGGCGTGCCCTCGCCTCTTGCGCCAAAGGGGACTACCGCAGCTCGAATTCCGTGATCGTCGGGCCGTCGGTCGCGTCGAGGACGTTGAGGCGGACGTGGCGGGCGGTGACGGGGGCGAAGGCCGCCGTGGCGCGCTCCGCGCCGATCGTCGTGCCCTTGTGAAACGGCTTCCACGCGTCGCCGTCCTTGTATTCAAGCTGGAAGGACCGCACGCGGTCGAACTCCTCGCCGAGCCACGCCCGGGTGAACGTGGCGGGCCAGCCCAGGTCCACCTCGAGCCACGCCTGGTGGACGCCGCCGTCGGTCGCCCAGCGGGTGCCGGGGTCGCCGTCGACGGCCTTGTCGGCGCCGTAGGTTGGATCGTTCTGGTAGACGTTCGATGCGGCGGCCTTCTTGCCCTGGGTGAGCGACGCCGGGCGGACCGACATCGGCGCGATATCCTCGGCCGAGCCGTCGAGTTCGAGCCGGAGGATCGTGTCGTAGGGCTGGCGGTCCTGCTTATCGACGCGGAAGACGATCCGATTGCCCTGCTCGGTCATCGTCACCTCGCCGCCGCCGAGGACGCCGGCCGAGCGGATTTTTTTGGGCAGGGCCGCCAGCACAAGATCGTCGTCGGTCCACTTGATCGCGTGGACGTAGACGACGTTGTCCTTGCACGTGGAGCAGACGTCGCCCGAGGGCCGGTAGGGTCCGCCGCGGGCGCCGTGGATACTCTCGCCGTACTGGGCCAGCCACGCGCCAATCTTCTTCAGCAGACTGGCCTGCTCGGGAGGGATCTCTCCCGCGGGCGTGGGGCCGACGTTCAGCAAGACGTTTCCGTCGCCGGCGGCGCAGAAGACGAGCATGTTCAGGCACTCTTCGAGCGTCTTCACGCCGTCGCCGGGCCCGCCCCAGGACCACTGATTGCGGCGCGACGTGGTCATGCACGATTCCCAGGGACGCTCGCGGTCGAAGCCGCCGATGTACTGTTCCGGCGTGTAATAGTCGGCGTTGGGCCCGAGGGTATCTCGGTTGCCCGCGTCCACCCCGCCGGGCACGTCCAGCCGGTTGGTGATGAGGATCTGGGGCTGGAGCCGTCGGACCAGGGCGTAGGTCCGCTCCTGGTCCCAGGGCACGGGGCCGCCGTCGTAGTCGAACCACAAGACGTCGATCTTGCCGTAGTGGGTCAAGAGTTCCGCGATCTCGGCCTGCATCCGCTTGGTGAATTCCGCGTTGCGCTCGGTGCGGCAGTCCGGATCGCGCCAGTCCATGGGCGAGAAGTACCAGCCGATCTTGAGCCCCTCGGCGCGGACCGCCTCGGCCAGTTCGGCGCACACGTCGCGCCCAAAGGGCGTGTGCATGATGTTGTAGTCGGACACCTTCGAGTCCCAGAGGAGGAAACCGTCGCAGTGCTTGGCCGTGAGCACGACGTACTTCATGCCGGCGGCCTTGGCCAGGGCGGCCCACTGGCGGGCGTCGAACTTCGTGGGGTTGAATCTCTTGTAGAGGTTGTCGTATTCCTCCACGGGGATGGGGCCGCGGTTGGGACACGCCGGGTTCGAGTTCGCCCGGGACCAACTAATCTCCTTCTCCGTCAGGCTCACCGGCCCCCAATGGATGAACATCCCGAACCGCGCGTCGCGCCACCACGCGATCCGCGCGTCGCGTTGGCCGGGCGTCTGGGAGTCCGGAGCGGCGGGTTGCGGCTCCGCGCGGACGGCGCCGGCGACCAAGGACAAACCTAGCGAGACGGCGCTGGCGGCGAGAACGAGGACAACGCGTCGATCGGTGGACGTCATGGCTTTCTCCCTGTGGTGGGTTATCGTGGCGGGGCATCTTACGTTTTGGCTCGGCATCGACCCGGCCGACCATCGTGCCCCCATCCTAGCAAGGCGCCGCGTTGGTTTCCAGCAAGGATGGACGCGATTCCGTTCGATCCGCGTGGATCCTCGGCGGCATTCGCTTGGGGTATCTCGGGGACTGTGCGTGGGTGTCCCCAAATTTGATGGATTTTATTCTGAAATAAAACGGCCGGCAGCGCGTAACGACGTGGAGTCAGAATGCGTCCGCGACCGTCTCCTTCCGGGATAGTCTCCGGCCATGACGTTTGGGCCGTGGACGCATCGTGAGCCCGCCCACCCCGCACGATTCGCCGGGCAATGCTGGACAAGCAAGCCGTGGCGCCTCATCGGAAAACACGTTCCGCGAGGCCTACGGCCGCGTCGCCCGGTAGGGAAGCGGCGCGGCGTCCAGCGGAGGCGGCAAGGGCAAGGGCACGCGATCCGGCTCCTCGAGGAGGACGTTCGGCGCGGTGAGTCTTGGTGGAGTCGGCGTCGGCGTGGATGGCGATTCGGCGGGCGCTGGGGCCGTGTGCGCGGCCGGTTGGGCCGTCGCGGCGCACGGCGCCGGCTCTGGCGCCGCACCCGTTTGGACGCCAGCCAGAACAGGATGGTCGCCTTCGGCGCCGTGGGATGACGCGCTGGCGTTTTCCACGGACGAGGGCGCCTCCTCGGCCGGGTCGTCCGCGGGCGGGGAACCGGCCGGTTCGTTCCGGGCCAGACTTTTGGCTGCGTCGGTGAAGAAGGCCTCGTCGGCGACGGGTATGGATGGCCTGTCCGCGTCCTTGTCGCCCGGTTCGATCAGGGGAATGTCGAAGGGATTGCCGGCCAGCTTGGTGCCGCGGTAGATCGAGCCGCGTTGAAACGGCCCGGCGCCGACCACCCAAATGTCTTTGGCCGTGCTCTCCACCGGCACGATGCCCGACTGCCAGACGGGCCGACCCGTCTTGGCGTTGTACGCGAACAGGGCGATCTTCGCCACGGCCCGCTGCTGCGTGCGTTTGACGATCGGGATCTCCGGAATGCTCGACGCCGGCACGGGGCTAGTGGGCACCGCGGGAACATTCACCGAGGGCACGCCGAACATCAACTCCTGTTTGTCCGTGCCCACTGCTCCGGCCCGGGCTTCCACGATGAAGTCGGCCTCCTCGCGTACGTCCTTGAGAATGCAGCCTGAGGCAAGCATGTGCTGGCGGAGCGAGCTCACGAGATAGGGGCTATCGACCGCCATGGCCAGCGGCGCGGAGTCGAGGAAGACCTTGCGTCCGGCCAGGGCCTTCAGATCGATCTGGCTCACGGCCCGATCGATCGCGTCGGAGATGAGCAATTGCTCCGTGGCCGTTCGGGCCGTGTCGGTCCATCGCGTTGTGCCGCAGCCGGCCAACGCCACGAGAAGAAGGCCAAGAATCGTCCAGCGTCCGCACATGGGCTTCTCGTCGTCCGGAGGGTATGGGTGGGAGGGGGCGGGATTATAGCCGAATCCGTCTGACAGCCAAATGCTTGTTTTTGGAACAAGAAACCCCCTGGCAGAGGAATTCGTGCAATATCATTTAATCCCGTCTCCCATCGGGAGAGGGGCCGGGGGTGAGGGCTTGGCGAGATCGGGTTGTTTGGGAAGGTCGGCGCGCACCAATAGGCTAACCCTTGCCCGGCGACTGGCATGCGCGGCGGCGATGGCCGAAAATACACGCACCACGCCCTTCGTGCCTCGGGGCGTGCCACCCAACGCCGCTTGAAGCCAAGGAGCCCAACCATGTCGCGACAACGCCAACTCCGACGTTCCTTCCTTGCATTTCTCCTGCTTCCGCCGTTTGCCTTGGCTGGATCAGCCCGGGCCGACGGCCCATCGACCGATACGCCCGGTCCGGCGTTCCAGTCCGCGGCCCCGACGGAACTCCCGCCCAGCAACCAAGTGCGACCCGAGCTGTACGCGACGGGCTTCGAGTTCGCCGAGGGGCCGGCCCTGAATCCGGCGGGCGATCTGTTCGTGGTGAACTACCGCGGCCTCGGCAACATCGGCCGGATCGCGGCCGACGGCACCGCCTCGATCTTCTGCAACCTCCGCGAGCTCGCCCCGGTCGAGGACCGCAAGCCCCAGGCGAACGGCCTGAAGGTGGATCGGCAAGGGCGGATCCTCGCGGCCGACGCCGGCGGCGGGCGGCTTTTGCGGATCGCCGCCGACGGCAAGAGCGTCGAAGTCCTCGCCGACCGGTTCGACGGCCAGCGGTTCCACATGATTAACGACGTTGCCCTGGACCTGGCCGGCAACATCTACTTCACCGACCCCGGCCAGTCCAGCGTCGAGAATCCGACCGGCTCGTTCTATCGGCTCGACGCGAAGACCGACGGGCTCACCCGGCTGGGCACGGGCTTCGCCTATCCCAACGGGCTGGCCGTCGCGCCCGACCAGCGGCGGCTGTGCCTCTCCGAAAGCGCCCGCCACCGCGTGCTCATCTTCGACCTCTCGCCCGACGGCGCGGTCTCCAACCAGCGCGTGCTGGCCGACTTCGAGCATCCGCGGCCGGCCGACGTCCCGGCGGGCGAGTTCGTGCCCGACGGAATGATCTTCGACGCCGCGGGCCGCCTCTACGTGGCCATGTGGAACGCGGGCATCGTGAACGTGATCGACCCGGCCACCGGCCGCATCCTCCGCCAATACGACGCTGGCGGCGACAAATCGACCAACTGCCACTTCCACGCCGGCTACCTCTACACCACCGTCGCCGCCAAAGAAGCCGTCTTCCGCCTCAAGCTCGGTGTCCCCGGTTTCGACTACAGCGGCGCAGGGCCAAGCGGGCCCCGGACGGAGTACCATCCCGCGGGCGGCGCCGGTTCTTGAACCTGGGCTACCCGTTCCTCCGTCCCTGACGAGCCGTCTATCGCGCCAGCAACTCCCCTATTCGATCCTTGCACGCCGGCTCGTCGAGTGTGCCGCGGCCGACGATCTTCTTGACCGCCAGGTCGGTGACCTTGGCCGGATCGGGCACGTTCTGGCTGCACCACGCTTTCAACGGACCAAAAAGCGAGCCGTGTACGAAGCTCCAGGCGAACGGCTCGGTCCCGTCGCCCGCGCCGCGGTAGCCGGTCAGCTTCCACCAATCGACCAGCGCGGCGGTCGCGTCGGCGATGGCCGCGGCGGCCTCCTCGGGCGTTGCCGCGGGACGACCGCACGCCCGCAACACCCGGATGCGACACTCCGCGCAAGCGGCGAGGACCTCCAGATAGCGGTCCGGTCCGCCGGGCAGATACGAGGCCGCCTCGCCGGTGAGCTTCGCCGCACGCAGTCTCTCCGGCAGGTCGGGCGGCAGCCGGTCCAGCCCTCGTTCGAGACACGACCACGCCGGCGCGAGCAGTTCCGCGGGCCCGCCCAACAGTTCGGCCAGCTCGGCAAGAACCTTCTCGTCCGGCTCGTCGAGATACGCCGGATCGGCCGCGCCGCGGGCGAACAGGTAAAGATTGGGTATCACCAGGATCGGCGTCTGCGAGTTGCCGAACCAGCCGCGGCTGCCCGGCGATTCGGCCATTTCCTGCTTCATGATCCTGCGGATGTCGGCGAACCGAAGCCACGCGGCGGGCGGGGTCGGCTCGAACTCAATCGCCTCGTAACAAAAGAGCGTGGACCGGCCGAGCAGCCCGGCCTTCTTCGCCGCCTCGACGTTCACCCGGCCGTTCGCCCACGCCTCGCCATTGCTGCGGCCCGGCAGAAGCTCCCATGGCTCCGGCATGAGCGGTTCGATCGCTGCCAGAAGCGCCGTCGAATGCGGCTCGACCGGTGGACCCCAAAACTCGGCCTGGGTGTTGTCGCGTCCCCAGCCGTTCCAGATCCAGGGGACGATCTTCTGCGTCTTCGGGTGCGTGCCGACGCGGTCGAGCGTCTGCCGGTCGGCCAGCAGGACCTTGAGGAACTCGGCCGGCTTGGCCCCGGGATAGCCGCCGGGATCGCCGTCGATAGTGACGTAGCCGTCGGCGTTGTTGAGAATCTCCAGCACGGCCGCCCGGTGCTCGAGGAAAGCCCTGGCCTCGCGAGGCTCATCGAGCCGCACGGTCTTCATGTGCGCGTACAGACTTCGCTGCATCCACGGCTTGGCCGCGATTTCCGGCGTCGAGCCGACCACGCAGAACGCCAGCCACGTCTCGAGGCCCTGCTTGCGAGCGTCGTCGATGATCGCGCGGAAGCCCGCCAGATCGTTGCGATCGGCCTGGGACATCGGCGCCGGCACGGCCTCGGTACACGGCCACAGCATCACGGTGTTGTAGCCCAGCCGCGCCAGCAGCCGAAACATGTTCTTGTAGTCTTCCCGCCGCCACGCGCGGACGGCAAAGGGATACTCGTACGTCCAGCACGCGTGAAGGTAGAACCCCCGCCGCTGCGCGCCCGGCTCGACACTCGACCCTGCCGCCGGCTCCGCCCCGGCAACACTTCCCCCCACGCCCAAGGCAACCAGCACGACGCCCACCGCCGCGAACCTTACGAGCCACCGACCGCCCATGCCGTGTTTCGTCATCGTGGTCTCCTCGATTTCAGTCACGTCGGGCGCTGGCGTCCTTGTAGCACAGCCACCCCCGGCTGTGAAGAATCGCGAAGCCAGCTTCTTGAACCTGGTCCGCGCTCGCGGCAAGAGCGGCGGGACCTCCCGTGGCTTCGCGACACCGGTTCAAGAACCGGTGCCACCCGCGCCATTTGTCGTCATCGCTTCAAGGAGCATGGAAAGTAACCCAACAATTGATGATGGCACACGCACTCGTTGTGGCCGCCAGTGCAATTGTCGCTATCGCCGCCCACTTGTATCGGCTCCAAAAACGCAGTTGCTCCTCCTCCAACTGTCTCTTTCGCCTCAAGCCAGCGATTTCATTCGTAACAGTCCCCATTTGAAACATGAACGGCATAATCATGTCGTTCTTCTCGCGGGCCTTTTGGTCTGGGATGCAGAGCCAATACTTCGTTGTCTTACTCCCTCGTGTATCAGTCTCGACAATCTCAATCGTCTTATTGTATTCATACAACCGCTGCGAGATGAGGTCATTATCAACGTCGAATCCCTTTGCCCGCAATGATTCACCGATCTTCTTGAAGTCCAAGGTGACATTTGCACGCTGTTCTGGCTTCTTCTGTTGGACATGACATTCATACACTGCCTCCAGTATGTCCAGGTATTCGGGGAAATCGTGTTTCACGAATCGTCTCCTTTGGCTGAAAGGACGACATCTTTCGTCAAGACGAGGAAGACAGGGTAACGACGCCCGTGGGGGCAGGAGAAGGGGGACAGGCGCGCTTAGTTGAGTTTGAGCGTGTCCCCGTCACCACTCTTGTAAACAAGCGAGCCTGTCCTGCGTTCCCCCCCCGCTCGCCCCTTTCCTTCCCATTAGCTGACCACGGGTATCTTCGATGGTCAAGCTATCATACCCAGCAGCGCCGTGCAAGTCTCATGCCAAGACCGACAACCCTGCCCCCGCTGCCCGTCCCACTGGACGAGAGTGGCCAAAAAATTGCCTTGAACACGGGGCTGCGGCGCGGTAGAACGCATCCGTGAGATGACCGTCGATGGACGCAGCGGATGCGGCCCATGGCGGGCGTCGCCTTGCGTGGCGGGCCTGTCCCGGGCCGTGCTCGTCGCGCAAGGCCGCGCTGGACCCATGGGTTCGCCTCGTGTCGGCACGGTGTGTGAAGCGCCCTTGCGAGGCGCGGTCGACACGCGGCGTTGCGTTTCCGCTCACACACACCCGGCGGTGGGAGATGCGCCGTCGCCCCGTGCATGTGTCCCGCACGGAGCGCGGGACGTCGCCTCCCCCTGCATCCCACGTGCGTTCGGCGTTCGAGCCATGGCCGCGACGGCCGGCGGACCGAGGCGTGCCGATTTTGCTGGGGCACGACATCCTGCGAGATTGGCCTGTTTGCCATCGGTTGGGAATTCGTCATGTTCATTCTTTTTTTGGGTGCGGAGAACTCGCTGGGGCGGTCTGAAGTTGGCTACTCACTCCAGGCGTTGTTTGAATGGGGATTTCTCGGGGGCATGGTTCCCGCATTTGCGGGCCTTGTGCTCGGTATTGCCTCCATTGTCTTTTCGAATCGGAACCCCCTTTGGGGTTTGGTGGGGGTGGTTCTCAACGCACTGGTCATCTTGTTTGATCTGTTGGCAATTCGCCTGGGGCTTGAGGTGTTGATGTGACCCCCCGCCAGCGAATCCTCGCCGCGTTGGCCCACGAGCGGCCGGACCGCACGCCCACGGACGGATGGTTTCATCCCGAAGTGGTCGAGATGCTCAAACGCCATTTCCGCACGACCGATTGGGGCGTGGTCGAGCGGGAGCTGGGCATGGACGGCTGGGCGGATCTGGCGCCGGACGTGTGTTTTCCGGACTTTGAAGCCCGCGCGGCCACGCGGCCGGGCTTGCCCGATGGGCGACGGGCCATCTGGATCGACCGCGACACGTACGAAGACGCCTGGGGCACGCGCTATCGCCTGGGCGACGACGGGCGGTACTCCCGCTGGCTCGCCGGGCCGCTGGTCGAAGCGGAGACCGCCGCCGACGTGGCCGCGTATCGCTTTCCCACGCCGGAGGACGTCCGCGATCCCGAGGATTACGCCCGGCGCGTTGCCGAACACAAGGCCCAGGGCCGGTTCGTCTGCGGCGAGGTGGACAACCCCTTCAAGCGATTCTGGCACCTCCGCGGATTTGAAAACGTGCTGATGGACTACCTGGCCAACGAGGAAGTGATCGAGGCGGGCTTCGATCCGCTCTTCGCCCTGGTGACGGAGCTGTGCCTGCGGATGGCCCGCTCCGGCGTGGACATGATCAAGGTGGTCGGCGACGTGTCGATGCAGGACCGCATCATGATGGGCCCGGCGCCGTGGCGGCGGTTCGACAAACCCCGCTGGGCCCGGCTGATCGAGACCGTGCGGCTGGAAAATCCCCGCACGGTGTTCTTCTTCCACAGCGACGGCTGCCTGACCGATCTGGTGGGCGATCTTATCGACGTGGGTTTCACCGTGATCAACCCGATCCAGCCGGAGTGCATGGACCCGATCGAGGTGAAGCGCCGCTGGGGCGAGCGGATCACGATGCACGGCGGCGTGAGCATCCAGAAGACGCTGCCCTTTGGCACGCCGGAGGATGTCCGCGCGGAAGTGGAGACGCTCATCCGCCACTGCGGCGCGCGTGGCGGTCTCGTGGTGATGCCCTCGAACTGCGTCCAGCCCGACACGCCGGTGGAAAACATCCTCGCCTGCTACCGCGCCGCGCGGGAGTTTGACCTGGCGGGGTTGTAGCAGGCATTGCCGCCCGCCGATCGAAGGGCCGTTCGCGGCGCGGAGCTTGGGTGCCATGCCCACGCTCGCCGTGGGCATGTTTTACCGGGAAACGCCGTGCATGGCCACGCGAGCGTGGCCATGGCACCCGACATCTCCGTCAACGGATGCGTCCGTCGTCGTCACTCCCGTCCTTGCCCTTTGCCTTGACATCCGTACGGTTTGCTGCCGGCCGTGGGAAAGTGTTTTTGCACGGCCGCGAGAATGTCGCTCGGAACGTCGCCGTGTTGCCTGGCCAGCTCCCCCACGGTGACGAAGTCGCTGGGGACGACGTAGCCTTCTTTTTGCAGGGCGTCCTTCAGCTCGTCGATCGAAAGGCCGATCATGGACGCGAACCGCGGGAGCTTGAACTCCTCGGCGTGCGGCGCCGGCGGCCGGGGCGATCGATTCTCCCAATACGCCTGCATTTGGCTGTTGCCCAAGACCACCGTTCCAAAAGGCGGAATGAGGAACATCGCGCCCAGGAGAAACAACGCCGCGATGACGACCGCCGCGGACGTTTCGGCGACGAGATTGAGCCGGCGCGCGTTTTTCGCCTTGAGATAGCTCCAGAAGAGGTTCCAATTGAGAAACCAGTGCAACCCCGCCGCGACGAGGAACAAGAGGCCGAAATTGACGTGCTGCGCGCTCCACTCTTCCTTCTCCAGGCCGAGCATGGTCCAGCCCGTCCAATGGGCGACGCGTCCCTGGGGCGAGACATAGAGCATGACGCCGGAAAAGGCCACCGCCACGAAGGCGATGGCCAGCAGCAATGACGTGAAACCCCGCAAATGGAATCGCATCGATCCTCCTTTCTTCTGGTTACTCATTCTGTTTTGACGACTTCCTCGCCGTCGCGCGTGCTCAGGGCCCGCCACGCGACGGGCTCGATCGACTGTTCGACGAAACGGACGCCGCCGTCGGCCAGAACCGCGTTGACTCCGCCGGGATGATTGCTCCGGGCGGCGAAGAAGCCGGTTCCCTTGGCGACCACGTCGGGCACGTCGGTGTTCGGAGGCATGTACGCGGAGAACGTGGTGATCGGTTCGCGGCCCCAGATCCACGCCGCGCCGCGAATTCCCCGCCAGTACGTCGCCCCGGCCGCCACGGCCCGCAAATCCGGATTGGTCAGGCCCGCCAGGCCCGGTCCACTGGCGTTCAACGAATACTGGCCGCACACGTCCGCCATCTGATGCCTTGGGTCGTCCGGCACGGCGCCGGCCGTGTCCGCGTCGAGGCCCAAAAGCGACTCGGCCATCATCATCGTGTGGCTCGTGCCGTCGGATATGTCGTTGAACTGTACTGCCGAACGGCTCCAGAACAACCCGTCGCTCGGGTAGCGCAGGTCGTAGTTCGCGTCCGTTCCCGAGCCGCCGCAGGCCACGTAGCTCGTGCCGGCCGACCGGCCCTGGCCGCCGGGAAAATACAGGTAATGCGAGAACTCGGCGCTCATGTCGTCGCTTGGGCACAAGAACGTCTCGACGACGGTCCGCGTCGCGCCGACCTGCGCCGCGTTGACGCACACGCTGCCCGTGCCTCCGAGCATGAGCGGCTGCTCGAAATCGATTGAGGCGTGGACCGCTTCCTGCTCCACATACGGCAGGAGGTGGCTGTGGATCGAGAAGCTGGTCTGGGGCGTCGTCCCGAGCCCCGGCAAACACCCCCGCGCGTCGGCATGGGCCAAAAGCGCGATGCCCATTTGCCTAAGATGATTCGCGCAGGCCGCGCGTCGCGCCGCTTCCCTCGCGGCTTGAATGGCCGGCAGCAACAGGGCGATCAGCACGCCAATGATCGCGATGACGACAAGAAGCTCCACGAGGGTGAACGCGGCGGGCGCCCTCGCGCCGGGCCGGGCCGGCCGCCGGACCGGGTCGGCCTCTCGATCATAAACGTGCGAAACACCCGTGACAGAACGCTTTATGGAACCGTGGAGGTCGTGTGTTTGGAATCGCATCAGTCGTGCCCCCCTCTGCGCGAGCGTCGATGGACACCCAACGCGACCCAGGCGGCCCCGGCAAGCAGCAGGCCCGCGCTTGCCGGCTCGGGCACGGCGGGCGCCGCCGCGCCGTGGCCCCAGTTGGCCGCGAGAATGGCCAGATCCAGGTCGTCCACCATATCGTCGTTATTAAAGTCGCCCTGCTCCCAGGTGGCCCTGCTCGTCCGCAGCCAGTTGCTTGCCAGCATCGCGGCGTCGAGGTTGTTCACCTCGCCGTCGTCGTTGGCGTCGCCGGGAACGAGGTCGGTCAAAAGGGCACCGCCAAAGGCGTCGAAGTACATTCCGGTTTGCGGGCCGTTGGCCGTCCGCTGGACCTTGACGTAGCCGATGCCGTCGCCCAGGAGTCCGTCGAAGTCGAACGATTCGGCGCGGAATACCCCGGAGATTCCGCCGCCGAGCGTCCCGATGAGCACGTACGTCACGTTGTCCACGCTCGCCAGGACGTTGGCGCTTGCGCCGGGGCCGCTATACATGCGGATCGCCAGATCGTCGCCCGGCCGGTCGGCCAGCGGCGCGATCCAACGCATGACGATGTATTCGTTGGGAGCATTGGAGCACCATCCGCCGACGTAATCGTGGGCGTCGTCCGCGTCGGGCGGCCCGGTCAACCACCACGTGGTGGAATCGTCCATGATCGCGTGGCCGTAATTCTGAATTGCCGAACTGTAGTCCTCCACGACATCCGCCCAATTCCAACCGTCCATTTCGACGGCGGCGCCATTCGAGGCGAAGGCCAACGCGGCGACGACGATATTCAATGCGTATAGCGATGATTTCATGTGTTGGGTTCCCGTGATCAACGTGGGTGAGGTCCATGACGCGGTCCAAGAATGTCCTAGCCGGAATTGCCCGAGGCTGGTCCCCGCGCAAAACGCGCAGTGGCGGCGCGGAGACCCCAACGGGCAGGGGGCGGGTAACGCAACGCACTCACGCCCAAAGCGCGATCGCGCAGTGTTTCGCCGCCACGGCAAGGCTAGACAACAGGAGGAGCTCGAGCCTGAAAGCGACCGAGAGACGGCGTCGGCAGGAACCAAACGGCGACGGACGGCAGATCCCCGACCGGCTGAGCCGCCGGCGACCAGGGAACAACGTCAAACGAAGAGTACGTTTGTCCGACGGCCGAACAGATCGCGCACTGATCCTCGCCAAAGATGGGAATGTCCTCGCCCCGCGGACGCTCGACACGCGGATGATCGTCCGCCGGCCGAGGCGCGTCGGGCGCCTCGATGCCCAGCAGCACGATCGTGTCGCCCACCGGGACGCCGTGTCCACAGCCGGGGATCCAGTGCAGCCCCTCGCCAACGCCCGAAATGATCCCCAGCAGGACAATCAGAACGCAAGCCGTCGCTCGTCTGATCGTCAAGGACATGAGAAAGCCTCGTCGAGGAAGGCGGCGCGGGGTGGGCTGGCGCGAAGGGGAAACCGATCCTCCAATCCAAAGTCTATCAGGGCCCCCAACGGGGTGTCAAGAGGGCTCGGCCGCGTTCAGACCTGGGCCAAGGCCCGGTCGATCCGGGCCAGCGCGCTGGGCTTGCCCAGGATGGCCAACGTCTCGAACATCCCCAGGCCGACGGCCTTGCCGGTCACCGCGACGCGCAGGGCGTGGATCACGTCGCCGATCGCCAGACCCTCGTCCGCGAGGAAGTCGTTTAGGAGCCGCTCCAGCGCGTCCGCCTCGAACGTCTCCGCCGCGGCCAGCTTCGCCCGGAAGCCGCGCAGCGCCTCGGCCGCGCCCGCCGGACGGCGCAGCCGCTTGTCCAGCGCCTGTGGGTCGTAGGGTAGCTGGTCGTCGGGCGTGAAGAACTCCGCCAGTTCGAGCACGTCGCCGGCAATCCGGATCCGCTCGCCCGCCGCGCGGAGCACGGCCTCGACGCGCTCCTCCACATCGGCCGGCGCGGGCGCCGCGATGAGGCCCGCTTCCTGCAAAAAGGGGATAACCATGGCCGCCTTCTCGGCCACGGACAGCTTCTGCATGTGGCGCGCCTGGAACGCCTCGAGCTTCTTCGTGTCGAGGCTGGCCGGCGCCTTGTTCACGCGATCGAGCGAAAAATGCTCGACCAGCTCGTTCACGTCGAAATGCTCGGTCCGATCGTCCAGCGACCAACCCAGGAGCGCCAAATAGTTGACAATCGCCCGCGGCAAAAAACCGATCTGGCGGTAGAAATCGACGATCACGGGGTTGAACTGCTCGGGCGAGGCGTCCAGGCCAATCGCCTCGGCGATCCGCCGCCCTCGGTCAACCAAATCGGCGAAGTCCCGGTTCTTCAGATACTTATCCAGCTTCCGTTTGCTGAGCTTCGTCTTGCTGCCCGGCTCGGCCACGAACGGCAAATGCGCGTGCCGCGGCAGCGGGTAGCCCAGCGACTGGATGATGAACACCTGCCGCGGCGTGTTCGACAGGTGCTCCTCGGCGCGGATGACGTGCGAGATCTCCATCGCGTAATCGTCCACCGCGCTGGCCAGATGGTACAAGCAGGAGCCGTCCGCCCGCTGGATCACGTGGTCCTGCTCGCGGGCCCACTCGAACTCGACCTTGCCGCGGATGAGGTCGTCGATCACGAGCGTGCCGGTCCGGGGCATCTTGAGCCGCACGACCGACCGGCGGCCCTCGGCCTCGAACCGCGCGACGTTCTCGGGCGACTCGGCCATCCAACGCCGGCTGTAGACGTAGTCCCGCTTCGCCGCGACGGCCGCCTCGCGCTCGGCCTGGATTTCCTCGGGCGTGGCGAAATCGCGGTAGGCGCAGCCGCGCGCGAGCAGTTCCTCGACCGCGGCCTGGTGCAGCTCCGTCCGGCGCGACTGATAATAAGGGCCAAACGGGCCGTCCACGTCGGGCCCTTCGTCCCAGGTGATGCCCAGCCACCGCAGCCCGCCGAGGATCGGCCGCAGCGCCTCCCGCACGTTGCGCTGGGCGTCCGTGTCGTCGATCCGGAGGATGAACTTGCCGCCTTGGGCTCGGGCGAAAAGCCAACAGAACAAAGCCGTGCGGACGCCCCCGATGTGCAAATAACCCGTGGGCGAAGGGGCAAATCGCGTGCGAATCGTCATGGTCGTCAAGCGGAGCGGCGCTCGCGCATTTTGCGTTGTTTCTCAAGACGGCGGCGCAGGGCCTTCTTCTCCTGCGCCGTCAAACGCCGACCGACGCTGCTCTCGGCGGCCTTCATTCCCGCGGTAAAGGCGTCCGGCCGTTGCTGGCTGGCCCCGCCTCCCCGGATGTTCTGCCCAAACAAAATCGCCTGCTCCGCGGCCACCTCGTCGGCCTCGTATTCGTAGGCTTCCTCCTCTTCCTCTTCTTCCTCCTCGTCGGGCTCCTCCTCGTACTCTTCTTCGTACTCGTCGTCCTCCGCAACGGCCAGCTCGTCCTTCTTCTTCGTTTTCTTGGCGGACGCCTTTCGGGCGGGCAGAAGACCCTCGGCGTCGAGGATCACGTGGCGGGCGTCAAGCGCGAGGGCCAGGAGAAGGAACGCGTTGCCGACAAGCCTTGCCCCTTCGGCCAACATGACGCCCTGGGCTTCGCCCGGAAGCGAAATCCAGCCGACCTCGACGGCCAAGGCCACGGCATACGCGACGCCCACAAGCAAAAAGGCCCCCAGGGCCAGACGGCACGCCCGCATATCGACCGCCAGCCGCGTGCCCACGCCGCCCAATAGGAAAAAATAGGCGACCATCCACCACATCGATCCGTCGCCCACCAGCGGCGTGCCCGTCAGACAGGTCATCATTCGCGCAAAGCCGTCGTGCAGGCCCGCCGAGGCGTCCACGCTCAGCAGGACGCCGCACAACGCCGCCCAAAGCCAAACGCGATAGTGTCCCTGGTAGTCGTCGCGCCGGTACCGGCGAACCGTGTAGATCAACACGGCGGCCACGGCGCTAGTCAGAAACGTAACCGACGAAAACCAGCCGGCCAAACTGCCGCGGCTGGCCAGATCCAACGCGGCGACGGGCGCGGCTCGGCCCAACATCCAGGCGTAGGCCGCCTCGAGTCCCGCGACGACCAGAAGCCCCAACACGAACAGCGGGATAATGACGCTCATCCGGCGGGGAATGAGGTCCGTCAGTCGGAGCTGCTCGTCCAGAAAGTCCGCGTCCCCGTAGTTCTCCGACTTCCGCGGGATGGGTTTTCTGGTCGACCGCCGGGCGCGGCGCCGGCCCGTGCCCAACTGCAGGAGGTCGGTCAACACGCGCCGCCGCCGTGGGTCGCGTTGGCCGCTTCGTCGGAATTCCATATTTACCCACCCGTCGGGCTTTTGCCCCTGAACTCGCCCATCCTACCCCGTTCCACCACTCCGCGCAAGACGTGCGGACGCTAGCGCCCCTCTTCTTTCGCTTCGGCAGTTTGCCCCAGGGTAATGTAGGGAAGTGCGCCAGATCGCATGCCCCTGGCTCGGCCAGTGCCGATCGCGTGCCACTGGCTTTGCCAGTGCCATGCAACCAGGAGATTCCCACACTTGGCAGACCGCATGACACCCACAGGTTGTTCAGTATAACTCCACGGAAGGTGGTCCCGTCCCGCATTGACCCGATCGGGCAGGCCCGGTACCCTACCGCCGACCCCCACGGCCCTTGACGCGGTCCCGCTTGACCATGAAACGCAACGACCGGCTCTCGATCTTGGCGCTGGTGTGCCTGTCGGCGGCGGTCCAAGTGGTTGTCATCGGGCAAAGGCCGGTGCCGAGCCTCGACGCGATCCGGTTCGTCGGGATCGCCCAATCCATCGACGATCATGGCCTCGCGGCTACCGTCCGGGCCCACCGCGAGCAGCCGCTGTTTCCAGCGTGGCTTTGGACGGTTCACGCGGGGCTCGCCGCAGCGGGCGTGGTAAGGAGCGTGGCGGGTTGGGCCACGGCGGCGCAGGTGGCCGCAGCCGCGCCGTTGATGCTGGCCGTCGTCCCGGTGACGCTGCTGGCCCGGAGGCTCGCCGGTCGTCGCGCGGCGCTGGCCGGCGCGGCGCTGTTTTGCGTGCTGCCCGAGATGGCGCGACTCGGCGCCGAGGGGCTCAGCGACGGCCTTCATCTGCTCCTGGCCGCCACGGCGCTGTGGGTGGTTGTCGAAGCGTTTTCGCGGCGGCATCTTCGCGCGCCGGGCACGTGCGCCCTGTTTGGCTTGGCTGGCGCGACGGTCGGTCTGGCCGCGCTGGCGCGGGCGGAGGTGTTGGTCCTGCCGGGGGTGGTTGTTGTGACGTTGGTTGTTGTTTGCCGAGGGGGCGCCGCGATTTCGCGCGATCGAGGTCCCCTCACCCCCGACCCCTCTCCCGCGAGCGGGAGAGGGGAGTTCGTGCCGTGTTTGAGCAGAGTTCTCGTCCCTGCCGGGTCGCTCGCGCTGGGTCTGGCGGCGGTGTTGGCGCCGTTTGCGGTTTTGACGAAGACCGTCACGCCGCTTGCCGCGCTGGCCCGCGTGGCGGGGCGCGCCGGCCCGACCGAACTGCCCTGGGGCACGGGCATTTCGCCGGAACCCCGCTCCGTGGAAGGCGACTCCCGCCGCCGAACGAACCCGGCGGACGCGCCGTCGGCGACAGGAGTCGCCTCCCACAGTTTGGCGTTTGCCGTGCGCGAGCCGGGCAGCAACACGCGGCGGCGGGGACTCGCCGCGGGCGTGATGCGGTTCGGTGAAAAATTGGCCGACGCCTTTGGCTACGGCGTGGGTTTGCTGGCGGCGGCTGGCTTTTGGAAGCGGCGCCGCGCCGGCCGGCCGACCGACCGTTTCGCTCGGATCTTCTTCGCGATCTTCTCGTTGGCCGTGATCGCGTTCGCCTCGGCCGAGGGCTACCTCTCCGCCCGGCATCTCGCGCTGCTTGTCGTCGTCGGCACCGGGGCGATCGGCTCGGGGGCTCTCTGGTTGGGACAGCGTACGGGAGCGTGGATGGGGACAGTCCCCTTTTCGCTGGCGCGAAAATCGGGACGGTCCCCTGGGGCGGGTTGGTCGTGGTCGGTCGTCGTCTTGGCGATGGTCCTCTGCGCGGCGGTGACGTTGCAGCCTTCCCACGAGGCGCGACGCGCGTACCGCGAGGCCGGCCAGTGGATCGCCGGGCAGCCGGATTCGGTCGGCGTGGTGCTCGACACGCGGGGTTGGACTGCCCTGTATTCGTCGCGCGCCACGTACCAACACGACCGCGCGGAAGAGGCCTTCTCCGACGCCCGGCTGGCGTACGTTGTCGTCCGCGAGGACGAGCTATCTCGATCCAGCCCGCGCGGCCGCGCGCTGCGGCGCCTTCTGGACCGCGCCGCCCAGCGCGTCGCGACGTTCCCCAGCGTGTCCGGAGTTCCGTCGGACGATCCCGCGCTGGTTGTGTTCCGTTGGCGCGACGAGCGACTCCATGCCGCGCAAAATGCTGGCCCCGTGGCCGAACGGGAGGTGTCGCGATGAACGGATTGCACCAAGGCGTGGTTGACAATCTGGCGGAGGTGTTTGGATTCCGCGAGCCGGTGTACGAGTTCGGTTATTGCCCGTGCGGAGGAACGGGACGGAGAATGGGCGCCGCGCCGCGCGATTTCGACCGTCACGAGGACCTCGCGCGGCTGCCCTATTCGGACCGATCGGCGCGAACGGTCCTTTGCCGCGGGGCAATCGAATTCGTGGCCGAACCCCGCCGCGCCGTCGAGGAGATGCTCCGGATCTGCATGCCCGGCGGGCTTCTCGTGGTGGTCGCCGCGGGACAGGGGAGTCCGACGTCCGGGCCGGGACAGCTCTGGCACGTCACGCCGACGGCCGTGCAGCGGCTTTTGGCGCCGCTACCGGCCACGGTGGTCGGCTGGCTTGGGCCGGACCACGCGCCCCGCGTGGTTTTTGGCGTTGGGTGCAAGGCCCCCGTGTCGCCCGCCATGGTCCAAGGCGCGGCGCGTCTTGCCCGACTCGCCAATCGAGACGCGACCTCGGTCGCCGCGCCGGCAACCCGGCTCGGCCGCCTTTGGCGGCAGTTCGTCCGGCGCGCGGCGCCGCGCAATCGGAGTCCTCTCGCGCCGCTGCGGGTGCTCCTGCACCTGCCTTTGGACCGTGCAAGCTGCCGCGACGTCCTGGAAGGCTGCCTCAGGGCACCTGGCCTTGGCTCGCGACTCGACTTGAATTCGTAGCCCGGAGGGTCGCCCGCGCGAGTGTGCCACTGGCTCCGCCAGTTCCCTTGCGTCATTGGGAGGGGGACAGTCCCATTTTCGCGGCGAATGCCCCATCTCCAAAGGACAGCGTCCTCTCCCGCCGCGAAAATCGGGACAGTCCCCCATGAACGGTCACCCGCGAGAAACAAAAAGGCGGCGGGAAAGCAAACGCCTTCCCGCCGCCGGATTCCTCGTGCAATCTCGCGCGGAGAATGGACTACTTGGCCTCGTCCTTCGCGGGCGCGTCGGCAGGCGCCTCCTCCTTCTCGGGAGTCTTCTCCACCGGGCCGAAGATTTTCTCGAGCTCCTGGCGCAGTTTCGGGCCGCGGACGTTGGTGGCGATCACCTTGCCTTCCTTGTCCACCAGGAACACGGTGGGAATGGCCATGATGCCGTAGTACGTGGCGTTGGTCACCTGATCCTCGTTGTCGGGATCCCGCTCCTCGTAGACGATCGCCCAGGGAAGCTTGTTCTCTTCGAGAAACGCCTTGAGGGCGTCGGCCGTGCGGTCCAGGCTGATGCCGACCACGTCAAAGCCCTTGTCGTGGTAGAGCTTGTAGTTCTCCTCGACGTTGGGCAGCTCCGCGCGGCACGGGCCGCACCAGCTTGCCCAGAAGTCCACCAACACGACTTTGCCGCGGTACGCCTCCCAATCGAGCGGCTTGCCGTCGACGGTATTGCCCACCAGCTTCATCGTGTTGCCCATCAGGCGAAGCCGCCGGCCGATGCCTTCAAGCTGCTTGACGAGTTTGGCGATGTGCGGATCGTCGCTCTTGGCGAAGACCTCGACGAAATGGTCGCACAGCGCGGCCGCCTCGTCGTCCTTGCCCATCTGGTCCAACTGCATCACCGTGCCGCTGGCCAAGCCAAAGGTGCTGGCGTCGGGCTTCTCGGCCACGAACTTCTTGATGGCCTCGATCACGTCCTCCAGCGGTTGCGCGCCCGGCGCGCCGGCCACCGCGCGTCCGAGGCGAACCTGAAACAACGCGCCTTGCGCGACCCGAGCCAATTCGGGCAGACCCAACTCGGTCATCTGGGCGGGCATCTGCTCGAGCGCTTCGGCGGCCTTCGGATCGCCCAACCGCGAAAGTTGCAGAATGGCGCGAAGCCGCGCCTGCGCGGCTTTGACCTTCTGCTCCTTCGTCGCCTCCGCTGAACCGAGGACCTTCGCCGCCGCCTCGGCCGTTGCCTCGCTCAGTTTCCGAAAGAACGTGATGACTGATCGCATGTCGCGGCCTTCGGGGCGCATCTTCCCAATACCCTCGATGAACTCCAGCAGTTCCTCGGGGCTGCCGTCGGGCACGGCAAAGGGATCGGGCTTCTCGGCCGTCTCGTCCGCCGGCGATGCCTCCTGCTTGGGAGTGTCTTCTTTAGGCGCATCCCGCGCCATCGCCGGGCCGCCGCACCAAAGGCCGACCGCCAACAAGGTGATCCAGCCGACTGTCCAGCCAAATCGCGTGTGAGAGAGCATAGTCGCATCCTCAAAGGAAAACGGGGAGGGAAAGGGGAGTGGGGTTTGGGGGAGGGTGTGGAGTTTTCCCATATTCTCCACTTTAAGACGTTGCCTCGCGGCAACATCGCCTCATTCGGGTAAGTGTATCGCACGAACATTGCCGTCGCAACGCGCCGGGCCGCGGGCGCCGCGATTCGGGGCCGATTTCTCGGCCCGACACGACGGCGGAAACCGACACCATCGCCCCCGCCAGAGGGGGCCTCGGCAAACCGCGTGGACACTTGGTAGAATCCGTGTCCCGCGGGACGCTCCGCGGCGGGCACGCGAGCCCGTTTTCGTGCGAAGAGCAAAAAAGGCGAAAAAGGACCGAACGCTCTTGCCTGGGATAGTGAACGCCGATATACTGGTCAGGTGTTCACGTTATCCCCGCGGCCCTTCCGGCCGACGAGCGGCCTTTTTCGACCCCAAGGAGCACGTCCCATGGTCACCGTCGCGAAAACCCAACCCGGCAAGAACTCCTCTCCCAAGCCGCAAGCGAGCAACCGCATGGCCAAGAAAGCAACCGCGCCGGCCCCCCCGTCCGCCGGCAAAAAGAAGGGCGGAACCGAACAGCTCCTGGACGCCCATCCCACGCTCAAGCACACCGTGGCCCAAATCGAAAAGGAATTTGGCGAAGGGGCGATCATGGCCCTCGGCTCCGAGACCCCGACGAGCATCCCCGGCATCTCGACCGGGAGCCTGTCGCTGGACATCGCCCTGGGTGGCCAGGGCATCCCGCGGGGTCGGGTCGCGGAGATCTTCGGTCCCGAGTCCAGCGGCAAGACCACCTTGGCCCTGCACGTGGTGGCCAACGCCCAGCGGGCCGGCGGCATTGCCGCCTTCGTCGACGCGGAGCATGCCCTGGACCCGACCTGGGCCAAGAAGCTGGGCGTCGACCTGGAGACGCTCTTGGTGAGCCAGCCGGGTAGCGGCGAAGAGGCCATGCACATCACCGAGATGCTCATCAAGTCCAACGCGGTGGACGTCATCGTGGTCGACTCCGTGGCCGCGCTCGTTCCCCGCAAGGAGTTGGAAGGGGAGATCGGCGATTCGCACGTCGGTCTGCAGGCCCGTCTGATGAGTCAGTCCATGCGGAAGCTCACCGGCGTCATCTCGAAGAGCAAAACCATGGTGATTTTCATCAATCAGATCCGCGAGAAGATCGGCGTCATGTTCGGCAGTCCGGAGACGACGCCCGGCGGCCGGGCTCTGAAGTTCTACGCGACCTGCCGGATCGACGTGCGGCGGATTGGACAGCTCAAGGAGGGCGAGGAGGTGATTGGCCAACGGGTGAAGGCGAAGGTGGTCAAGAACAAGGTGGCCCCGCCGTTCCGCGCCGCCGAGTTCGACATGATGCACAGCAACGGCATCAGCTACGAAGGCGACCTCCTGGATCTGGCCATGGCCCAAAAACTCATCACCCGCACCGGCGCCTGGTTCCGCTACGGCGACGAGCAGCTTGGCCAGGGCAGGGAGAAAGTCCGCGATTACCTGAAGGAGAACCCGGCCTTCTGCGCGAAACTGCGAACGCAAATTCTCGCCTCGCACAATCTCGCGCTGCCGTCGGCCGGCGAGGAGTAGCGAACGCCGCGACGACGCGGCGGCCGTCGCGCATTGGGGAGCGGCCCAAAAGCGACATGCCCACGGCAAGCGTGGGCATGGCACCCCATTTTCCGATGTTGACGGACCACAAGGAATGGATGGCGTTCAGACCATTTCCTTGAGGCTCTTGAGCGGTCGGATCTTGACCTTGTTGTAGGCGGGGCGCGCCTTGACGTCCATGAGTTCGCCGGGCTTGAAGGGGTTGGGGACGCCCTTCTTGGCGGGCCGGGCGGGGACCTTCTTCTTCTCGATCTTCATCAGCCCGGGCATCGCGATGGCCCCCGCGCCGCGGGCGGAGAGGGCCTTGCGGACTTCGCCCGTCAGGGCGTCGAGAACCAGGGCCACCTCTTTCTTTGACAGCCCGGTCGCGGCCGCAATGTTCGTCAGGATCTCCGTCTTTGTCGGGGGTTTTTTGGCGACTTTGGCCATGTTCCAGTACCCTCCATGCGAGGTTGCTTGAGATAAAGTTGTCCGTCCCACGGGCAGGACTGCCGGAGCCAGGGCCGAAGCCTCCGAAATAGGGCCCTCGCGGGCCCGCGGGGATGCCCCGGATAAGCTCCGAAATGTCCGTCCCTCACCGTGAACGCGATGAATATGACGTTTGTAGGGCCAAGAATGCAAGCCGTAAATGGGCTTTCGGGGCGAAAAATCTCGGAAAAAAAGGTCCCAACGGGCTGTTTGGGGCCGCGCGCCGGGTGAAAAGACGTGTACGCTGTCAGCTAGACTCGCATTGTCGCACCGTCGCAAGGCGGTCGCCTCCGGCCGGTCCTGCCCGCGGCAAGGCAGGCTTGCTTGTTGGGCATTCGTCTTCTAAGATTATTTATGGCAATGATTTAGGGAAAGAGCGGCAAGGAGCGATCGGAATGGTTTGTCCCGGCAGCATGGTCCGCCACGCGATGCGGCTTGCCGTGTTCGTGGCGTTGGCGGCGGCAGCGTCGACCGCGCCGGGGCAGGCGCTTCGGCTCTCGAAGCCGGAGGAACAAGCGGACGCCGAGGCGGACAACCCGGTCTTTGCCCAAGCCGACCGCACGATCCTCCAACACCTTCACCATGCCCAGACGTTGCTCGAAGAGAAACGCTTCGGCGAAGCGGTGCGTCTGTTGGGCACGATTCTGGAAGGACCCGAAGACTACTTCTACCAGCCGGATCCGAAACGGCCGGTTCACCGCAGCCTCAAGGGCGAAGCCCAACGCCTGCTGGGCGAGATGCCCGAGGAAGGCCGCCGGCTCTACGAGCTTCAATTTGGCGCCCGGGCGAAACAGATGTTGGCCGCCGCCACCGACGAGGGCGACGCGGACCAATTGGCCGACGTGTCCCGCCGGTTCTTCCACACCGAGGCGGGCCATGAGGCGACGTTTCTGCTGGGGCTGCACCACCTCGACCGCGACCAGCCGCTGGCGGCGGCGCTGACGTTGGCGCGGCTCCGCGCCGACCGCCGCGGAGCCAGGGCCTTCGAGCCGACGCTCTCGCTGGCGCTGGCCGCGTGCTGGGCCCGCGCCGGAATGCGCCAGAAGGCCCAGGACGCGCTGGAAGACCTGAAGGGAACCACGGTCTGGATCGGCGGGAAGCAGGTGCGATTGTCCGGCACGGAGGACGAGCCGCTGGCGGCGCTGCTGGCCGCGATGGGCGGCGGACCGCGCGAGCAGGGCGAACCGGACCGCTGGACGATGCGGCGAGGCAATCCCGCCCGAAATGCCTCGGTTGACGCCGGCGCGCCGCTTTTGAGCCTCCTTTGGCGCGTGCCGGCGACCGACCACCCGCTCGCCGAGGGCGCGCTGGAGGGCCAAGCGAGTCACTACGCCGAACGCGGAGCGCCCGCACTGCCGGAGTTCTTCCCCTTGGCCGTGGACGACGTGGTCCTTTCGCGGTCGTTGACAACGCTCGTGGCGGTCGATTTCCAGACGGGTAAACGACTTTGGGAAGTGCCCGTCGACGATCCGCTCGATCCCTCGACCGAAAGCGATCCGCGGGTCTACCAACAGCCGGCGCAGTGGGCCAGCGTTCTCGCCCAGCGGTCGTGGCGCGACGCCATCTTCGGCTCGCTTGCCAGCGACGGCCAGCGGGTCTTCAGCGTCGAGGACCTGGGATTCGCCGTGGCGCCGTACCACGCCGCGGTTCTCCTGCGGGGTATTCGACCAGGAATCGACGGGGCGTGGCCCCAGCCGTGCAACCGTCTGGCCGCGTACGACATCCGAACCGGCAAGCTGACGTGGGAGTTGGGCGGCTCGCCGGCCGGCGATGGTCTGGCCGAGGCGGGGTCGTTCTTTTTGGGGCCGCCGCTGCCGCTTTCGGATCGCCTTTATCAACTCGCGGAGACGCGAGGCGAGGTCCGCCTGCTGGCCATCGAGCCGGCGTCGGGCCGAGTGCTCTGGTCGCAACAGATCGCGCTGGTGGACCGGGCGATTGGTCAAGACATGGGCCGCCGGACCGCGGCGGCGACGCCCTCGTACGCCGACGGGATCCTCGTGTGCCCGACGGTCAACGGCGCGATCGTCGCCGTCGAGCCGGCCACGCGTTCGCTCCTTTGGGGTTTCCAATACGCCCGGCAGACGCCTCGGTACTCGGCGGCGGTCTTCGGGATGCCCGTGCCCCGCGTCACCACGATGCTGGCGTGGACCGACGACAGCCTGATCGTGACGGAAGGCCGCGTGTTGGCCTCGCCCTCCGATTCGCAATGGCTTTTTTGCCTGAACCTGATGGACGGCAAGCCATTGTGGCAGATTGCGCCGAGCAACGATCTCTACGTCGCGTGCGTCCGCTCGGGCAAAGTGGTCCTGGTGGGCGCGCGTCAGGTGCGGGCGGTGAACCTGGCCGACGGCGAGCCAGCCTGGGACGGCCGCGCGATCGAGCTGCCCGATGAAAGCCTACCCAGCGGACAGGGCTTCGCCTCCGGCGAATACTACTACCTCCCGACCACCGCCGGCGCGGTGCTGGCGATCGACCTGGCTCAAGGGCGGATCGCGCGCTCGGTCGCCGCGAGGGACGGCGCCGTGCCGGGCAACCTGATCGCGCACCGCGGCAAGATCCTTTCGCAAGGCCTCTCGAGGCTGGACGCCTTCCACCAGAGCGACGTTCTCAAGCAATCGGTCGATCGGACGCTTGCCCAGTCGCCCGACGACGCGAAGGCCCTGGCGTGGCGGGGAGAGCTGCTTTTGGACGCCGGCGACCGCGCGGGCGCCGTGGCGGCCCTGCGGCGGTCGCTGGCGCTGGACGACTCCGCGCGGGCGCGCCATCGGCTTCGCGACGCCCTGTTGGACGGCCTGCGCGACGAATTTGACGCGTATCGCGCCGTGGTCGGCGAACTCGAAACGCTTGCCGAGACGCCCGACCAGCGGGTTGATCTGTACCGCCGGATGATCGACGGACTCGAGTCGCGGCAACAGTGGCGGCCCGCCTCCGAATTCTACCGGCGACTCGTCCAAAACGGTCCCGAGGGCGTCGGCCTCGTGCCGGTGACTCCCCATTACGCGGTCCGGCTCGATCGATGGCTTGAAGTTCGGCTGGAGAATTTGCGCAACAACGCGACCGACGACGTCCGCGCGGAGGTGGATCGCCTGGGCCGGTCGGCCTTGGCCGCCGCGGCGAACGATCCGGCGACGTTGGAGTGGATAGCGGGTTGTTTTGCATCCCAGCCAATTGGCGCGGACGCGCGCGCGGCGCTGTTCGACCGGTACGTCGGGCAGAAGCGGTTTCTCGAGGCCGAGCAATGCCTGTGGCGCGAGCTAACCAGCGACGAGCCGCGGACGGCGGCCGGCGCGTATTGTTGGATGGCCGAGATGCTCCGCCAGGCCGACCGGCCCGACGACGCGGCGGTTTGCTACCGGCTTCTGGCCGAACGCTGGCCGGACGTGGTTTGCCGCGACGGGAAGACGGGCCGGCGGATCGTCGAGGCCCTCGCGGCCGACGACCCGGTCGGGCGGTCGCTCGCGGGCGCGCGGCTCTGGCCGGTGGGCCAAGTTCGCGTGGCGTCCAGCTCGCCGGAAAACTCGCGCGAAAACTACAGTCTCTTCCCCATCGCCTTCGAGGGAAGCCGCGAGCCCTTCTTCCTCCAGACCGAGGCCATGGTGGACACCGTGCGCCGAAAGATGATCGTCCGCGACGGCGTGGGACGCGAGCAGTGGACGGTCAACATCGCCGAGGACAACGGGCAGTACCTTGCCTTCAATCCCACCACCACCCGGCTGATGGTACGCGGTCATCTCGTGCTCCTTTGGCTGGGTTCGCGGTGCATGGCGATCGACGCGCTGGCCGATCCATCCCGACGCGTCCTCTGGAACCGCACCCTGCGGGAACAGATGAACGTCGACGAGGAGGAGTCCATCCTATTGATGGGCGGATTGGGACCACAGGTCTTCCTCGGGGGCATTCGGGGCGCGGCGGGGGCGGGGTCGCCCTGCGCGTTGTCGGCGCAAGGACTCTGCTACCAGCCGTTCCGCGGCTGCGTCACCCTCGATCCGCTCGGCGGTCGGACGTTGTGGAGCCGCCGCCGATTGCCCGCCGACGGCGCGGTCTTCGGCGACGAGGAATACCTTTTCGTCGCGCCGGGGGGATCGACCGAGGCGATCGTTCTTCGGGCGGTTGACGGGGCGGAGCTTCCGGCGCGCCGCGTCGTTCCCCCGCCCGACCAGCACGTCGCCACCTTCGGCCGCAACGTGCTGGTCTGGCGGCCCGAGGGCGACCGCCGCGTGCTCGAGATGATCGATCCCTGGCAGCAGCGCATCGTCTGGGGCCCTTACCCCTTCAGTGCCAACGCCAAGCTCGACGTGGCCGACCAGACGGTGGTCGGCCTGGTCGAGCCCTCCGGCCGCTTCGTCCTGATCGCATTGGACGACGGACGCGTTTTGACCGACACCGAGCTAGCCGAGTCGTCCTCGCAGCTCACGGGGATCGTGCTGTTTTCCTCGGGCGATCAATACACGCTGGTCACGCAGCGGCAATCGCCGACCGCGCCCAACCGGATGCCGCAACCGCTTCTTCGGAGCGTCCTGGGCAAACCCATCCTCAAAGGCGAAGTTTACGCCCTGAGCCGCGACGGCAAGCTCTTGTGGCCCAAGCCCGTCAAGATCGAGGACCAGCAAATCCTGCTCAACCAGCCAGCCTCGCTGCCGGTGATCTCCTTCGCCTCGCGGGTTCTCGACGCCAAGCAGCGCCCGCCGCGATGGACGACGTCGGTGCTCTTGATCGACAAACGCACCGGGCGACGGATACTCACGCGTCAATACCCCACGCAGACCGCGCGGTTCGAGCTTGTCGGCGATCCAGCCGCGCGGACGGTGTCGGTCGCGCTACCGCGCGAGATGGTGACGCTGACCTTCACGGACGAGCCGCTCGGGCCCGAGGAGGAAGAGCCGGACGACGCCGAGCAGAAGCGGCCGTCGGTCCTGGACAAACTGCCGAAGACGACCGGCCACCTCTTGAAGGCCCTCCGCGCGGCGGCGCTGGACGAGGAGTGAGAAGGATGGATGCGTTTCTTGAGAGCCAAAACCCCTCACCCCCGGCTCCTCTCCCGCAAGCGGGCGAGGGGAGTGTGGCCCAGCCGCCCTCGGCTGGGTCGGCGACAATGCCGTTGGTAGTGGCCAACTCATCACCGCCGAGGGCGGCGGTGCTACATTCTTCGACCTGCCTCGCCGCTCTCGTGCTGGCGACCTGTCTGGTCGGACCGGCCGAGGCGGCGCCGCGCGACCCGAAGGTTGAGCGGGCCGTCGATCGCGGGCTGGAATGGCTCGCCGGGCAGCAGTCGCGCGTCGGCCACTGGACGGCGCAGGACGGACGCTATCCCACGGCGATGACCGCGCTGGCCGGCGTGGCTTTTTTGGCCGAGGGTTCGACCACAACGCAAGGCAAATATGCCCTCACCATCCGCCGCGCGGTCGATTATCTCACGAGCCGCAGCCGGGCCAATGGGTTGATTGGCGAACCGGCCAGCCGCGACGACCGCTACACCTACGGCCACGGCTTCTCCATGCTCTTCCTCTCCCAGGTGCTCGGCGAGGAGGAAGACGTCGAGCGGCGCGAGCGGCTTGTGGACGTGCTCAGCCGCGCGGTCGTCTTCACCGGCCAAGCCCAGACCTCGGCCGGAGGTTGGGGATACGTCAGCGCGAAGGACGGCAACGATTTCGACGAAGGCTCGACCACGATCACGCAGGTGCAGGGGCTGCGCGGGTGCCGCAACGCGGGCATCGCCGTGCCCAGCGAAACGATCGACAAGGCCGTCAAGTACATCCGCGACTGCACGGGTCCCGACGGCGGCGTGTACTACAGCTCGAAGAGCCGCGGCAGCGGCCGGCCCGCCATCACCGCGGCGGCGGTGGTGTGCTTGTTCAACGCCGGTCAGTACGACGACCAGTACGTGCCCAAACTGCTGGATTATTGCCGCCGCAACAAGCTCGACGACGTCAACGGCAGCGGCTTTGGCCACTGGCACTACACGCATCTCTATTATGCCCAGGCGCTCTATCGCGAGGGCGGCCGCGAGTGGGAGGATTATCGCGACCGCATCAGCGCCAAGATCCTCGCCGAGGCCGGCGCCAACGGCGCCTGGACCCAAGGCACCATCGGCCCTGTCTACCTCACGGCCATTAACCTGACCATCCTGCAATTGGACAAGGGCGTCCTGCCCATCTACCAGCGCTAACCCACGTTCCTTGAGGACAACTGCCATGACCGACCCCGTCCTGGGTCCCGAAGCCTCCGCGGCCATCGACAAGCTCGGCGCGGCGAAGCGGAAGATTCTCGATCAGCTCGGCCGCGTGATCGTCGGCCAGCACGGCGTGATCGAGGAGCTGTTGATCTCGCTTTTCAGCCGAGGGCATTGCCTGCTGGAGGGCGTGCCGGGTTTGGCCAAAACGCTGATGATCAGCACGCTGAGCCGGACGCTCAATCTCTCCTTCAGCCGCATCCAGTTCACGCCCGACCTCATGCCGGCCGACATCACCGGCACGGAAATCATCGAGGAAAACCGCACGACCGGCAGCCGCGAGTTCCGGTTTCTCGAAGGGCCGCTCTTCGCCAACTGCATCCTCGCCGACGAGGTGAACCGCACGCCGCCGAAGACGCAGGCCGCGCTGCTGGAGGCCATGCAGGAGCGCCAGGTGACCGTGGGCCGCGTCCGCCATCGGCTGGCCGACCCATTCTTCGTCCTGGCCACGCAGAACCCGATCGAGCAGGAAGGCACCTATCCCCTGCCGGAGGCCCAGCAGGACCGCTTCATGTTCAAGGTGTTCGTCACGTATCCGAATTTCCAGGAGGAATTCGAGGTCGCGCGGCGAACCACCTCGACCGAGGCCGGCCACGTCGAGCCGGTGCTCACGGCCGCCGAGATTTTGGACCTCCAGCGGCTGGTGCGCGAGGTGCCCGTCGGCGACCACGCCATCCGCTACGCGCTGGCGTTGGTGCGGCTCACGCGGGCGGGTGAGCCGGGCGTCCCGCCGGAGATGCGCGAGCAAATCGCCTGGGGCGCGGGCCCGCGGGCGGTGCAGTTCCTCATCCTCGGGGCGAAGGCCCGGGCGATTCTCGCCGGACGCACGCACGTCGCCTGCGACGACGTGCGGGCCCTGGCCAAGCCCGTGCTGCGCCACCGGATCGTTCTGAGCTTCACCGCCCAGAGCGAAGGCGTCACGCCGGACGACGTGATCGACCGCGTCCTGTCCATGACCCCGACCAAGGAAGACGAACTGACCTCGGATCCTCGGTTCCAAAAGATATTTGCCGCGTAAGGCACCATGTCCACGACGAACCACTTGCTCGACCCCGCGACGATCAGCCGGATTGCCCGGCTCGATCTCCGCGCGCGGCACGTCGTGGAGGGTTTTTTGGCGGGCATGCACCGCAGCCCGTGCTTCGGCCAATCCGTCGAATTCCTCCAACATCGCGAGTACACTTGGGGCGACGACCCCCGGCACGTCGACTGGAAGGTCTGGGCCCGGCAGGACCGGTTTTACGTGAAGCAATTCGAGGAGGACACGAACCTGCGCTGCGCGATCCTGGTGGACGCGTCGGCCAGCATGAGGTACGGCTCGGGGCCCTTGGACAAGTACGGCTACGCGGCCACGCTGGCCGTGTCGCTGGCCTATCTCTTGCTGCGGCAGCAGGACGCGGTCGGGTGCCTCGCGTTCGACGCCGCCGTGCGGGCCAGCACGCCCATGCGGACGCGACGCAATCATCTCGACAGTGTCATCCAGACGCTCGACGTGAGCCGTCCGGCGAACAAGACCGACCTGGAAGGCGTCCTCCGCCGCGCGGCCGAGACCTTTCCCCGGCGCGGCATGATGGTCCTCGTGTCCGATCTCTTGGTCGGCCGCGAAGGACTTTTCGAGGGGCTCCGGCTGCTGCGGTCCCGCGGGCACGACGTGCTGTTGTTCCACGTAATGGACGACGACGAACTGGATTTTCCCTTCAGCGGCCCCATGCGTTTCGAGGGGCTCGAAACCGACGATTTGTTGAACTGCAATCCCCGGGCGCTGCGCGAGGGTTACCTCGCGGCGCTCGGCGCGTATCTGGAAGAGATCCGACTCGGTTGCGCGGGCCATCGCGTGGACTACGCCCTGGTGCGCACCAGCCAGTCGCTGGGCGCGGCGCTGGCCACGTTCCTGACCCGGCGGCTGGGGGCCCGACGGCGGAGTTGAGTCCTGTTTTTGCGAAGCCGCAAGCGGCTGGCGAAGTCGGAAGTCAAATATCGCGCATTCTGGAATCCAATCCCCGAATCCCCAATCCCTCGCCCCCCGCCCCTCGCCTCATGTTCACCTTCCTTCATTGGCCGCTGTTGTGGGGATTGGCGCTGGCGGGCGTGCCGGTGTTGATCCACCTGATCAACCTGCTGCGGCACCGGCGGGTGGCCTGGGCGGCGATGGAGTTCCTGCTGGCCAGCCAGAAGAAGAACCGGACGTGGATCCTGCTCAAGCAGCTCTTGCTCCTACTTCTGCGGATGGCGGCCGTCGTTGCCGCGGTGCTCGCCGTGGCGCAGCCCCTGGCGCGCAACGAGCTGGGCGCCCTGCTGGGTGGAACCAAGACCCATCACATCATCTTGCTGGACGACAGCTACTCGATGACGGACCGTTGGGCCGACACGAGCGCGTGGGACGAGGCCCGGCGGGTTGTCGAGCGGATCGGCGCCACGGCCGCCGCGCGGATCGAGCCGCAAATGGTCACGATCCTCCGATTCTCTCGCGCGGGGGCGGATGGCCGCGGCACGTTGCCGGACATGCTCGATACCAACGTCGATAGCGAGTTTCCTCGGCGTCTGGCCGACGCGTTGGCGAAGATCGGGCCCTCGGAAACGGCGGCCGAGCCGGGCCGCGCGCTGGCGACCATCGAGCAACTGGTCGATCCGTCGGAGGACGAAAGCCGGACGGTGTACGTTCTCTCCGACTTCCGCGCCCGCCAGTGGGACCGGCCCGAGGCGATTCGCGCGCAACTCGCCGCGCTGGCGGCCCAAGGCGCGAGCCTGCAATTGATCGACTGCGTGGATGCCGCGAGGCCAAACCTGGGCATCGTGGACCTCGTGCCCGTGGCGGGGACGCGGGCGGCGGGCGTGCCGATGCGGATGGAAGTGACCGTGGCCAACCACGGCGACGGGCCCGCCCGCGCGGTGGCCGTCGTGTTGGAGGAAGACGGTCACGCCCGTCCGGCCGTGAAGATCGAAAGCGTGCCTTCGCGCGGGACGGCCAAGGAGCGTTTCGCCGTGCGGTTTGCCGAGGCCGGCGCGCATCGCGTCACGGCGCGCCTGCCCAGCGACGCGGTCGCGGCCGACAACGCCCGCTACCACGCGCTCGATCTGCCGGCGGACGTGCCGGTGCTCTTGATCGACGGATCGCCGGAGGCCGCCGACGCCCGCTATCTGAGCGCGGCTCTCGCGCCCGGCGCCCCGGCCCAGACGGGCATCCGCGCGCGGATCGAGACCCCGCGGTTTTTGAGCCTCAATCCGCTCGAGGGCTACGCGGTCATCTATCTGACCAACGTCGAACGGCTCGACGAGTCGGCCCTCGAGGCGATTGCGCAATACGTCTCCGACGGCGGCGGGCTGGCCATCTTCCTGGGACCGCTGTGCCGCGCCGGCGTGCTCAACGCGCAGTGGTACCGCCAGGGCCAAGGCATTCTGCCCATGCCGGTCACCGGTCCGGCCGAGTTGCTGGTCGATCGCGTCGAGAAAGTGCCCGACCTGGACGTGGGCGACCATGCCGTATTTCGCGTGTTCGCCGGCGAGCAGAACAGCTTTCTTTCCATGGTGAACGTCGATCAATACTTCGCCGTGCCGAACGACTGGCGGCCCTCGCCCGGCTCGGCCACGCGGGTGATTGGGCGGCTGCGTAACGGGGCGCCGCTGGCCGTGGAGCGGAACGTGGGCCAGGGCCGCGTGATCGCGTTCACGACGACGGCCGCGCCGGTGTGGAACAACTGGGCCCGGGATAATCCCAGCTTCGTCGTGGCGATTCAGGAGCTACAGTCGCATCTCGCTCGACGGCCGGCGGTAGAGGAAGATCGCGTGGTCGGCTCGCCGCTGGTGTTGGCGCTGGACGCCGCGCGGTATCAGCCGGCGGTCCGCGTGGCCCCGCCGCGGGGCGACGTGGCGCCCGTGCCCGCCGGCGACGCCGTGGCCGGTCCGGACGGCAAGCTCCAAGTCGTCCTGCCCGACGTGGACCAGGCCGGTTTCCACGAAATCCATCTGACTACCACCGACGGCCAGAACGAGCGCCGGACATACGCCGTGAACGTGGATCCGAACGAGGGCGACCTGGCGCGCGTGGACGGGCGGGGCCTGGCCACGCGGCTGGAGGGCGTGCGGTACGACTATCGCCAGGCGTCCGGGTTCCAGGGCGAAGACCGCGAGCCCGGCGGGTACAACCTGGGCGACGCGATGCTCTATCTGTTGATCGCGATTCTGGTGGGCGAGCAGATTCTGGCGTATTCCTGCTCGTACCATCCGCGGGTTCGATCGGCCGCCGGCGGGCCGGGAGGCGGCCCGTGACGCTTTCCGCCATGCCGCCTTTGGCCCAGCACGTAACCCGCACGACGTTCGAGTGGGGACGGATCCAGTCGAACGCCGATTGGATCGCGCCCGTCGCGGTGGGCGTTGCCCTGATGGTCTTCGCGTGGCTCATGTATCAGCGCGACGCGCGGGACCTGCCGCGGCCGCTCGGCTGGCTCTTGACCGCGCTAAGAACCGTGGCCGTGTTCCTCATCCTCGTTTTGTACCTTCAGCCGCAGTGGCGCAACGAGCAGGAGCGGCGCGTGAACTCCCGGGCCGTTCTCCTCGTGGATACCAGTCTAAGCATGGGGCTCTCGGACGAGGCCTCGGGCGCGGCCAGCCGCGCGGATCAGGTGGTTTCCGCCCTGGAGCAATCGAACCTGCTGGACGATCTCCGGCGACGACACGACCTGGCCGTATTCCGGTTTGGCGAGACGCTCGAGCGCGTTGCCGCCTTTCCCAAGCGGGAAGAGGATTCGCCGGACGTCGGCGTCGAGGAGGACGCGTCTTCGACCGGGACCGCAGCGCCGGAGAAGCTCGATCTGGCCGCCGCGCTTAAACCAACCGCCGCGCAAACCCGGCTAGGCGAGGCCCTGCGGGGCGTCCTTCGCCAGGAGCGGGGCGCGCCGTTGGCCGGCGTGATTCTCCTGACCGACGGTGGGCAGAACGCCGGACCCCCGCCCGAGTCCGCCGTGGACGACGCCCGCGAGGCCAACGTTCCGCTTCTTGTCGTCGGCATCGGATCGGACGAAAAACCGTCCAACGTCCGCGTGAGCGATTTCGTCGCCCCCACCCGGGCCTACCCGGGCGATCAGTATTCGGTGACCGGATACCTCCAAGCGCAGGGCATGGCCGGCCAGGTGGTCGCGGTGAAGCTCCTTGCCCGCGGCGAAGACGACAAAAACGCGGCCGCTGGCACGCTGGTCGAGAGCCGACAAGTGGCCCTGGGCGCGGACGGCGAGGTGCTGCCGGTTCCGTTCGTCCTCTCGCCCGAGGCCACCGGCCGGCAGACGCTCGTGTTCCAGGTGGAGCCGCCCGCGTCCGACCGGCTGGCAAGGGACAACCGGCGCGAGGTCGACGTCGAGATCGTGGACCGCAAGAACCGCGTGCTGCTTTTAGCCGGCGGCCCCATGCGTGAATATCAGTTCCTGAGAAACCTCCTGCACCGCGACGGCTCGACCACGGTGGACGTGCTCCTGCAAACGGCTCGGCCGGGTATTTCGCAGGACGCCAGCGCCGTGCTCGACGCCTTCCCCGCCACGCGCGAGGAGATGTTCGCCTACGACTGCGTCGTGGCCTTCGATCCCGATTGGCAGGCCCTGGGCACGGCCCAGATCGACCTGTTGGAAAGTTGGGTGGCCGAACAGGGCGGAGGGCTGATCGCGTTGGCCGGGCCGGTCAACATGGGCAATCCCATCCGCGGGTGGATCCAGGACGACCAGATGGCCAAGGTCCGCGCGCTCTATCCGGTCACGTTCCAGCGGCGGTTCGCGATGGACACGACGAGTTACTCGTCGAAGGATCCCTGGCCGCTCGACTTCACCCGCGAAGGCCGCGAGGCCCCGTTCCTCTGGCTCACCGACGACGCGGTCACCAGCCACGAGCGGTGGAATGATTTCCCCGGCGTGTACGGGTGTTATCCGGTCCGCGGGGCCAAGCCGGGCGCGACCGTCCACGCGCGGTTCTCCGATCCCCGCGCCGCCGCGGGCGGCGAGCCGCCGGTGTACCTGGCCGGCCAGTTCTACGGCTCCGGCCGCGTGTTCTACATGGGCAGCGCCGAGATGTGGCGCCTCCGGGCGTGCGACGAGTCGTGGTTCGAGGTCTTCTACACGAAGCTGATCCGGCACGTTTCGGAGGGGCGGCTGCTGCGCGGCTCGTCGCGCGGAGTGCTCCTGACCGCGCAGGACCGCTACGTGCTCGGCGCGACCGTCGAGGTCCGCGCCCAGCTCACCAACGCCCGACTCGAACCGCTCGAGGCCGCCGGCGTGTCGATGCAGGTGGTCGCGCCGGACGGCTCGATCCAGACCGTGGCGCTTCGTCCGGACGGGAGCCGGCCCGGCACGTTCGCCGGACAGTTCACCGCGTCGGCCGAGGGCGCCTACCGCCTGGAATTGCCCGTGCCCGAAAGCGACGACGAACGGCTCACGCGACGGATCCAAGCGAACGTGCCGGACCTGGAACGCGATCATCCCCAGCGCAATGACGCCCTGTTGGGCAAACTGGCCGCCGACACGCGGGGACGGTACTACGTTGGCCTGGCGGCGGCGCTGGGGCCCAACGCGGCGGCCCCGCTGGTCGAACAACTCCCCGACCGCGCCAAAACGATCATCACGCCCGTCGCGCCCGACGATCGCCGGCGCGAGCGTTGGCTCGGTTGGATGATGCTCGGCCTGTGCGGCTTGTTGTTCGCGGAATGGCTGATCCGAAGGTTGGTCCGGTTGGCGTGAGATTCAAACCACAACGAAGGCAAAGATGAAACCACGGATGAACACGAATGAACACAGATGGACGAAGAGGGAGCCTCCTTCGTCCAATTTCCAGTGATCCAGCCCAATATGACGAAATCGTTTTCCACTTCCAACAATCTGAGTTTATCTGTGTTCATCCGTGGTTTCCTTAAAACACGCGTTTCTCCATGATGTCCATCCCCCCCCACAACCCGACGCTTGATCCCGCCGTCCAGGCCGTGTTGGCCGGGCTGAGGCGGAGGATCCGGCTGTACGTGTGGGCGCAGGGGTTGGCCGCCGGCGTCGTGTGTCTGGGCGCGGCGTTCTGGGCGAGCCTGGCGTTGGACTGGTTCTTCGAGCCGGTTTGGCCCGTGCGAGCCCTTGCGCTGGTGGCGGCCGCGCTGGGACTGGGCGGCACGTTGTATCAACTGATCGGCCGTCGGGCGTTCGCGCGCCTCGGCGACGCGAGCATGGCTCTGCTCCTCGAGCGGCGGTTTCCGGAGTTGGGCGATGGCCTGCTAACGGCCGTCGAGCTGGCGGGGCAGCCTCCGGGCGAGGTGGGTTTCAGCCCCGCGATGCTCGACCGCACCACGCGCGCCGCCGTGGCCAACGTCAATCAGGTCCAGCCCGCGAAGGTGTTCCATCCCGGGCCCTTGGGCCGAGGGCTGGCCTTTGCGGCGGCGGCGGCGCTGTCCATTGCGATCTTCTCGGCCGCGGTCCCCAACGCGATCGGCACCTGGGCAAGGCGGAATCTCTTGCTCGGCGAGGAACCCTGGCCGCGGCAAACGCGACTAAGCATCGTTGGCTTCGACGGCGGCGCGGTCAAGGTCGCCCGGGGCGACGACGTCGAGGTCCGCGTTCGCGCCGATACGTCCATGCCGACCGTGCCCAAAACGGTGCGGGTCCGCTACCTCGCCGAGGGCGGATCGCGCGGCCGCAAGTCGATGAACCGCGAGGGCGACGCCGTGCCGGGCCGCGATCCGTATCAGGAATACTCCTGCACGTTCCAGGGCGTGCTCGCGCCGATCGACTTCGACGTGGTCGGCGGCGACGCCCGAATCGCCGGCCTTAGGATCGAGGTGGTCGACAGCCCAACGGTCGAGGAGCTGGCGTTGGAATGCCGCTATCCCGCCTACATGGCCCGCCCGACGAAGCGGATGCCCGTCCTGGGCGTGACGCAAATCCCGTTGGGCACGTCCGTGCGTCTGGAGGGTCGGGCGAACAAGGACCTCGTCGGAGTGCGGATCGACGCGGCGTTGGAGGAGCCCGGCGCGGAGCCGATCGCGGCCCGGATCGACGCCGACCCGCGCCGGTTCGCGTGCGACCTGGGCACGATCGTGGCCGACCGGACGTTGCTCCTCTCGCTTCACGATGCCGACGGCATCCGCAGCCGGCAGCCGTTGCGGCTGGCCCTGGGCGCCGTGGCCGACGAGGTCCCCGCGATTCCCATCCAATTGGCCGGGATCGGCACGGCGATCACGGCTCAGGCGCGTCTGCCGCTGGTGGGTCGCGTGACCGACGATTACGGCGTGGCCCGCGTGTGGTTCGAATATCGCGTGGATCAGGGCGCGGTGGGCCAGATGCCCCTTGCCGCGTTCGAGGGCAATCCGACCGACGTGCCCATCGACGTGGCGCCCGAGGTCCGCGATCTGGCCGTCACGTCCCAAACGGCCCCGCCCGCCGGCGAGTCGGCGGCTGCGGGTCCCGCAAGAGTCCAGCCCGGGGCAAAGCTCGAAATCGCCCTAGCGGCGTGCGACCGGCGCGACCTGGGCACCGGGCCCAACGTGGCCACGAGCCAGCGGTGGGTGCTCGACGTCGTTACGCCCGAGCGGCTCCAGGTCCTGCTGCAGGCAAGGGAACTCGTTCTACGGCAACGATTTGAGATGATTATTGGCGAAGTCGCGGATACCCGCGACTCGCTCCTCCGGATAGAATTCCAAGATGGCCCGCCGGCGGCCGAGGACGACCGCGCCGTCGAAGGCGCCGAGCCGGGCGACCAGCCGGAGGCGGCGCCGGAGACCTCGGCCCAACGGCAGGCGGCCCTGCGGGCGCTGCGGTGTCAGCGGGCGGTGGAGAATTGCCGGAAAAACGCCCAGGAAACGCTCGGCACGGCCGACGCCTTCGACGACCTCCGGCTCCAGTTGATCAACAACCGGATCGACACCGAGGAGTTGAAGATCCGCCTCGGCTCGGGCATTGCCGATCCCTTGCGGCACATCGCCGGGGAGATGTTCCCTGAGTGGGAAAAGCGGCTCTTGACGCTGCGCGACGCGCTGGAGGACGCCGCGCGAGGGCCGGCCCTGCGCGACGAAGCCCGCACTCAGGCCGACGCCGTCCTGCTGGCCATGAACCAGGTGCTCGCGCGGATGACGGAGTTGGAAGACTTCAACGAAGTGATTGCCATCCTCGAGGAAATCGTCCGCGAGCAAGACGCCCTGGGCGAGCAGACCCAACGGCGGCACAAGGCGCTTCTGCAGGAATTGCTGGAGGATTGAACCATGTCCGCCGCCGAGTGCCACATAGGGTGCCATGCCCACGCTTGCGTGGGCATGCATGAGGTCGGTGGACGATGCACAACATGCCCACGCGAGCGTGGGCATGGCACCCAGCCCATGTCTTCCCCTCTCCCATTGGGAGAGGGGTCGGGGGTGAGGGCATGGGCATGCCCACGATCGTTAAGCGGGTGGCGGCACGCCGCGAGCCTCGCCCTCCCGATGAGCTTGCTCGCGCTGCTCGTGTTGGGATCTTGGTCGGCGGCGGCGGAGGATGCTCCCGCGGCGGCCGCCGAGCCCAAGCCGGCGGCGACGGCCGAGGATCGGTTGGCCGACCAGCAACACCGGATCGCCGACCGGTACGCGCGGCTGGAGGAAATCCTGCTTCGAATGGCCGAGGTGACCGCCGCGACCGATCCGCGGCGCAGCGCCCTTCTGCGCCAGGCGGTGGCCCAGAGCAAGGACCGGCTCATCGACGCGCAGTTCGAGCAATTGGCCAATCTCCTCGAGAAGGGCCAACTCTCCCGCGCCCTGGAGAATCAACAAACGCTCGATAAGGACCTGCGCGCACTGCTCGTTCTCCTGATGAGCGAGAACCGCGCGGACCAGCTTGAAGCCGAGAAAGCCCGAATACGCGAATATATCAAACAGGTCGAACGCGCGATCCGGCAGCAGCGGAGCCTGCAAGGCCGCACGCAGGGCGGCGGCGAGCCGAAGCTCCTGACGGGCGAGCAGGGCTCGTTGGCCGAAAAGACCGGACGCCTGGCCGACGACATGAAGAAGCACGATCCGTCGACCAACCCCGGCGAGCAGCCCGAACGGCAGCCCGCGCCCGGGGAACACCCCGGCCAGCCGCCCAAGCCCGGCGACGAGGAATCCGCCAATCCGCCCAGCCCGGGCGGTTCCGGCAAACCGCCCGAGGGCCAGCCGGGGCAGGGCAGTCCACCGCCCCAGAATCAGCCCGGCCAACAAGGCCCACCGTCCGGAGAGGGACAACCGGGTGAACAGGGATCGCCCCGGGATCAACGGCAACCGCAATCATCCCCGCCCTCCAATCCCGCCCAAAAGAGTCTGGAGGCGGCGCGAGACCGCATGAAGGAGGCGCAAGAGCGGCTCGACGCCGCGAAGCGCGCCGGCGCCGTCGAAAAGCAAGAGGAGGCCCTCCGCGAATTGGAGCAGGCCAAGGCCCAGCTTGAGGAGATCCTCCGCCAGCTTCGCGAGGAGGAGATCGCGCGGATGTTGGCCGCCCTCGAAGCCCGGTTCAAAAAGATGCTCGACATGCAGCGGGTGGTTTACACCGGCACGAAGCGGCTGGACGCCGTGCCGGCCGCCCAGCGGACGCACGGACACGAGATCGAGGCCGGTCGGCTGAGCGACCAGGAGGCCCAGATCGTGCTCGAAGCCGACAAGACTCTCGCGCTGTTGCGCGAGGACGGCACGGCCGTGGCCTTTCCCGAGGCGGTCTCGCAGATGCGCGACGACATGCAGCAGATTGTATTCCGCCTGGTCCGCGCGAAGGTGGACCCGACCACGCAGGCGATCGAGGAGGACGTGATCGCCGCGCTCGAGGAAATGATCGAGGCCCTGCAAAGGGCCATCCAGCAGCAGGAGCAGCGCCAGGGGCAGCCGCCCCCGTCGCAGGGCCGGCCCACCGACCCGGCGCTGGTGGACGCGCTGGCCGAGTTGAAGATGATCCGCGCGCTGCAGATGCGGGTGAACCGCCGCACGGCGCGCTACGCGCAGCTTCTCGACGGTCCGCAAGCGACCGATCCGGAGCTGATCGAGGCCCTGCGCAACTTATCCGAGCGTGAAGCCCGAATCTATCGGATCACGCGCGACCTGGAAATGGGGAAAAACGAATGAGATGTCTCTTAACCCTCACCCCCAACCCCTCTCCCAAAGGGAGAGGGGAGCAATCGGCCCTCACCCCCGGCCCCTCTCCCAAAGGGAGAGGGGAAGGAGGCGGACGCGGCGCGATCCTGGGCGTGATCGCGCTATCGTCGTTGCTGTTGGGGGCAAGCGCTTCGACCGCCGCGCCGGCCGATCCGCTGGGGCAAACGCCGTCATGGAACCCGCCAACGGCCGCGGCCGTGCGGGATCGGGCAATGCAGTGGTTGGCCCAACATAAGGTGGATGAGGCAATCCAAACGAAGGCGCAACGGGAGATCTGGGACGGCGCGGACGACGCGCCCGCCGACGCCCAAACGCTCGCCCGGCTGGCCGCGACGTTTGCCTTGGCCGATCCCCGCGCGGAGAAGCTCGTCCGTTTGTGCGCCCAGACGCGGCTCCCGCCGGAGTTGCCGGGCCAGGAGTGGCTCCAGGACGCCGCCACGCCGCCCCTGGAGGCCGCCAATCTGCGGCTGCTTTATGGACGATGGCTCGCGCATCAGTCGCTGTTCGACGAGGCCGCCGCCGCGCTGGCCGATCTCGAGCCGGGCGACGTGGTCGATCCCGCGTCGCTCTTGTTCTATCAAGCCGTGGTCCACCATCAGCTTCTCGACCGGGACGCCGGCCTCGAGGCGATCGACCGGCTGCTCGAAGGCGCGGAACACTGCCCCCGACGTTACGTGGCCCTGGCCCACCTGCTGCGCGACGATCTGAAAGATCTCACCGAGGATTCGCTCGACCACATCGCCCGGCGGATGGGCGACATCGAACGCCGGCTGGGCCTGGGCCGCGCGGGCGAGCCCGTCCTGCGGATCGAGGACGGCGTGATCGAATCGCTCGACAAGCTCATCAAGAAGCTCGAGGAGCAGCTTCAACAGCAACAGTGCAACGCGGGCGCGAACAACATCCAGTCGACCAAACCGGCAAGCGACAGCCAACTGATGGGCGGCACGGGACCCGGCCAGGTCACCCAGCGACGCCTGGCGAACCAACACGGCTGGGGTAACCTGCCCCCCAAACAGCGCGAGGAGGCCCTGCAACAGATTGGCCGCCATTTCCCCTCGCATTACCAGGACGTTATCGAGCAGTATTTTCGTCGGCTGGCCGAAGAGGAGTAACGGCCGGGAGCGGCTTCGCGGCGGTCGGTGACGCCATCCGAGCGGGGCCGGGACCGTGGTATAATGGAGAATCGGACATAATGCGACAAACCGCCGCGCAACCGGCCTGAACGCAATGATCGCGACCATCCTCCTTACCGCAACGCTCGGCACAACCTCGGTCGAGGTCGAGGTCCGCGCCGTCGATGCCGAACCCGTGGTGGGCGCGCTGGTGGAACTCGGTCCAGCGGGCGCCACGATCGAGACGCCGCGGGACCGCGAGACGTTCGCGATCGACCGGCTCTTGAGCATATCGCGTCGCGCGGCCGCGCCCGCCGCGGCCGCGCCCGCCGCGGCCGCGCCCGTCCGGGTTCAACTGGTCGATGGTTCCGAGCTTGCGGCGACGGACATGGCGATCGACGGCCCGACGACCCGGCTCCATCGGTCGGGCGGCGCGCTGGACGTCGCGACGGACGCGATCAAGGCGGTTTGCCTTCAACCGTCCAGCCTGGCATCGGACGCGGAGTGGACGCGGTTGTTGGATACGCCCTCGGCGACGGATCGGCTGGTCGTTCGCCAGGGGGATTCCTTGAACTACCACCACGGCGTGCTGGGCAATGTGACCGACCAACGCGTCCAGTTCAAACTGGACGACGAAACGCTCTCCGTCAGCCGCGCCAAGGTGTTTGGATTGATCTTTGCCCGGCCACCCGGCCGCTCCATGCCCAAGACGCTCTGCCGGCTTTCCCAGGCCGACGGAAGCCGGTGGAACGTGGCCGAGATTGCGCTCGAGTCGGCGGGATTGACGATCAAAACGCCCGCCGGCGCGTCGGCCGTGCTGCCGCCGGAGGCGCTCGTGCGGATCGACTTTTCCGAGGGCAAGATCGTGTTCCTCAGCGACCTGGCGCCGGCCGCGGTCCGCGTCGCGCCGTTTTGGGGCGCTCCCGACGCGTCGGCCGGACGCGCGCGCCTTTTGGCGCCCCGCGAGGATCGGGCCATCGAACCGGGGCCCTTGCGCCTCGACGGCAAGACCTACGCGAAGGGGCTCGCCCTGCACAGTCGAACCGAGGTCGAATACCTGCTGCCCGGCCCGTTCGCCCGGTTCCACGCCACCGTTGGCATCGACGACGCCGCGCGGCCCCGCGGCGACGTCCGGCTGGTCGTCTCGGGCGACGGACGCGAGTTGTTCGCGGCGACGATTCTGGGCACGGAGCTCGCCCGGGCAATCGACGTGGACCTCTCCGGCGTGCGCCGGCTTTCGATCCTCGTCGATTTCGGCGGGGATCTGGACGTGGGCGATCACCTGGACCTGTGCGACGCGAGGATCGTGAAGTGATAAGCGCGCTTTGTCCAACCGGTCCGGATCGTTCGGGCGCCGTGTCGACGCTTTTCGTCCTTCTCGCGTGGTTTGGGGCTGCGTCGGGCTCCTCCGACGCGGCCGTCGATCCGGCGGTGCTCGAGGCGGAGTCGGCTCGCGTCGCCGTGATGGATCGAGCGAAAGACGCGGTGGTGGCTGTCTTCTCGAGTTCCGGCCAGGGCGGCGGCTCGGGCGTGGTCATCTCGCCCGACGGATTCGCGCTGACCAATTTCCACGTCGTCAAACCGAGCGGCTATTGGATGCGCTGCGGCATGGCCGACGGACGGATCCACGACGCCGTGTTGGTCGGTCTCGATCCGACCGGCGACGTGGCCTTGATCCAGCTCTTCGGACGCGACGTCTTCCCCGCCGCCGAACTCGGCGATAGCGACGCGGTCCGCGCGGGCGATTGGGTCTTCGCCATGGGCAACCCCTTCCTGCTCGCCACCGATCTCGCGCCCACGGTAACCTACGGCATCCTCTCCGGCACGCACCGCTACCAGTATCCGTCAGGCACGATTCTGGAGTACACCGACTGCCTTCAGACGGACGCCGCGATCAATCCCGGCAACTCCGGCGGGCCGCTTTTCGACAGCCAGGGGCGCCTCATTGGCATCAACGGCCGCTGCTCGTTCGAGAAGCGCGGCCGCGTGAGCGTCGGCGTGGGGTACGCCATTTCCATCAACCAGATCAAGAACTTCCTCGGCGACCTGCACGGCGGCCGGATCGTCGACCACGCCACGCTGGGCGCGCGCGTCGCGTTCGACGCCGAGGGACGCGTCGTCGTGGACGACGTCCTCGAATCGTCCGACGCCTATCGCCGGGGCCTGCGCTACGGCGACGAAATCGTCGCGTTTGCCGGACGACCCATCGGCTCGCCCAACGCGCTGAAAAACATCCTGGGCGTCTTTCCGGCGGGTTGGCGCGTGCCGCTGGTCTACCGCCGCGACGGCCAGCGGCGCGACTTCTTGGTGCGTTTGGCCGCCGTTCACGGCCGAAGCGAATTGATCGAGAAGACCGAGGGCCGCCAGACGCCCCTGCCCGATCCGGATCCCGATCCCGACCGCCGCAAATCCGATCCGAACGAGCCGGCGCCGCAAGAGAAACAGCCAACGCCGCTGTTGCCCAAGGGCCTTCGCGAACGTCTGGCCGGCGCCGCGCGTCCGCGCCCGCCGGAGATCGTCGAACAACACCACGAAGCCCGCCGCGGATACGCCAACTACTTCTTCAACCGCCGTCACCAACAGCGCCTTTGGGAAGCGTGGACCGACGAAAGCCAGCTCGCCCAAGCCAAGGGGCTGTGGACCATCGAGGGGCGCACGGTGGGCGGACAGCCCGTTCGCTTCGAGTTGGACGACGCCGGCGTCGTCGCGCAACTACCCGGCGGCGAAGTGAAATGGACCGCGGGAGACGAGCCCGCCGCCAATCTCGATCCGCCCCAAAGCGGAGGAATGCTGCTGGCGCTGCACCTGTGGCGACGCCTCGCCACCGAGGGGCTCGACTGCTTTGGCGAGGTGTATTACCAAGGGATGGCGCTGCGGAATGACTGGTCGAAACGGCTGGACGTGCTGGTGGGCGTGCACGCCGGCGTCGAGTGCCGGTTCTACTTCGATCCAGAAGGACACCGCCTCGTCGCCCTCGAGATGACCCCCGACGAAGCCGCCGATCCCTGCGAGATCGCGTTTTCCGACTTCCGCGCGCTGGGCAAGCGGATCCTGCCCGGCCGGATGGAAGTGCGGCACGCGGACCAGCGGTTCGGCGTGTTTCTGCTCGACGAGTACACGCTGGCGCCGACGGCGCCGTGACGGGGGGAAATCACGAATGACGAAATCCGAACGACGAGGGAATGACGAAGTCCCCCATGTCCAAAGAGCCGCTTGCGGCTTCGCAATGAAGCGCCCCGTTCCATAGTTTTGAATATCGATTCTCCATGACGACGATTCGAGCACAACTCGCTCTTCGCGCCGCGACGCTGGCCGTCGCGTTGGCCGGCGGCGCGCTGGCGGCGTCCGGCCTCGCGGCGGAGACGCCCTCGGCGGCGACGGAAACGCTTGCGCGCGTGTTGCCGCGGATCGTCAAGATCCACGGGGCCGGCGGATTCCGCGGCCTCGAAGCGTATCAAAGCGGCATGCTCATCTCCGCCGACGGCGCGATCCTGACCGTTTGGAGCCACGTCCTGGACACCGACTACCTAAGCGTCACCCTCGACGACGGCCGCCGGTTCGACGCCAGGCTCCTGGGCGCCCATCCGCGTCTGGAGGTGGCCGTGCTGAAAATCGACGCCGAGGGCCTGCCCCATTTCGATTTGAACGACGGCATCGAGGCCGCGCCGGGCACGCGCGTGCTGGCGCTGAGCAACCTTTTCGGCGTGGCCACCGGCAACGAACCGGTCAGCGTCCAGCGCGGGGTCGTCTCCGTCCGCACGTCGCTGGCCGCCCGACGCGGCGTTTTCGAAACGCCCTACGACGGCCCGATCCACGTGCTCGACGCCGTGACGAACAACCCCGGCGCGGCGGGCGGCGCGGTGGTGACGCGGCGAGGCGACCTGGTCGGCATGATCGGCAAGGAACTCCGCAACGCGAACAACCACACCTGGCTCAACTACGCCGTGCCCGCCGAAGAGCTTCGCGAGCCGGTCGAGGCGATTCTTGCCGGACGCTTCGCGGCCTCGCCCGAGCCGGACCGCGAGAAACCCGTCGAGCCGGCCACGCTGGACGGCTTGGGACTCGTCCTCGTGCCCGAGGTGTTGGACCGGACGCCACCCTACGTGGACGCCGTCCGGCCCGATTCGCCTGCCGCGCGGGCGGGGCTCCGGCCGGACGATCTCGTGGTCATGGTCGGCGATCGGTTGGTTTCGTCTTGCCAGGCCCTGCGCGACGAGTTGGCCCACCTGCGCCGCGAGGATCCCGTGCGACTGAGCGTCATGCGGGGACAGGAGTGGATCGAGGTCGAGCTGAAACCGTCCCCATGAACGCGCGACATTCCCAAATTCTCGCTCTGGTCGCGGCGACGGCGATCGCCGCCGCGCCCGCGCCGGCCCGCGCGGCGGACCTGGACGAACTCGAACAGAAGGCGTTCCAAGCCGCGGTCGATCGCGTGGCGCCGTCGGTCGTGCAAATCCAAACGATCGGCGGCGCGGAGCGGCTGGGCGAGACGCTCTTGGGCACGGGACCCACCACGGGCCTGGTGGTCGACGCCCAGGGCTTCATCCTCACCAGCTCCTTCGCCTTTCTCGGCCGGCCCGAGTCGATCCTGGTTCGCCTGCCGGACGGGCGCCGCCGGCCCGCCCGCCGCGTGGCCGAGGACGCCAGCCGCCGGCTCGTGCTCTTGAAGGTCGACGCCGACGGGCCGCTGGCCGTGCCGGAGATGGCGCGGCGGGATCAGATGCGGGTGGGACAATGGGCCATCGCCGTGGGGCGGACGTTCGAGGGCGACCGGCCCAACGTGTCGGTGGGTATCCTCAGCGCGACCAATCGGATCCACGGCAAGGCCATTCAGACGGACGCGGCCGTCTCGCCCAACAACTATGGCGGGCCGCTGGTGGATTTGCACGGCCGCGTGCTCGGCATTATCGCGCCTTTGTCGCCCCACGAAAGCGAGCCCGTCGCCGGCGTGGAGTGGTACGACGCGGGCATCGGATTCGCCGTGCCGCCCGACGATTTTCTGAAGGCCCTGCCGCGGCTCAAGGCCGGGGAGGACCTGAAGCCGGGATTGGCCGGTTTCAGCCTTGCGCCGGGCGACGCGAACACGGCCGCGCCGGTGTTGTTGGCCTGTCGGCCCGGCACGCCGGCCGCCGAGGCGGGATTGAAGCCCGGCGATCGGATCGTCGAAATCGACGGTCGCCCGGTGGACCGGATCGCCGAGGTGACCGACGGTTTGGGCCGCCACTGGGCCGGCGACGCGGTGACTCTCGCCGTGACGCGCAAGGACAAACGGGTGACCGCGTCCTTGACGCTGGTGGCCGAGTTGCCGCCGTTGGCGTATCCGTTTTTGGGCATTCTGCCCCAACGATCCCCGCAAGACGGGTCCGATTCCGGCGCGGTCGTGCGCCACGTGCTCGCCGGCAGCCCCGCCGCGGGCGCGGGCATCGCGCGGGGCGACCGGATCACGCGCCTCGACGGCAAGCCGGTCGGCGACGCCGATGCCCTGCGCCGCCGGATGGCCCAGTACGCGCCGGGACGGGAGATTGCCGTTGGCCTGCGCCGAGGCCAAGCGGAGGAAACCCTTAAAATCACCTTGGGCCAACTGCCCGACGAACCACCGGCCGAGGAATTGCCCGCCGCCGCGTCGGGCGAGTCCAAGCCCGAGGGCGGACCACCGACCGGGAAGATCTCCGTGAAGGCCCCCGAGCTGGACCGCGACGCCTGGGCCTACGTGCCGGCAAACTACCGGCCGGACGTGCCGTGCGGCGCGTTGGTGTGGCTGCCGCCGCCCGGCGAGGCCGACGACGAAGCCCTGTTGACGCGATGGAAACCGTTATGCGACCGCGCGGGCATGATTCTGCTGGTGCCCCGGCCAAGCAACCCGGCGCGGTGGCTCGCGGCGGAAGAGATGGCAGTGCTCAAGCTCGTCGATGAACTGGCAAACCGCTACGTGCTCGACCGCAATTGCCTGGCGATAGGCGGGCGCGAGGGCGGCGGAACGATGGCCTTTCGGATCGCTTGGGCCCACCGCGATTTGTTTCGCGGGGTGGTGGTCTCGTCGGCGGCGATGACCGACGCGCCCCCGCCGGGCGATCCGGCGCGTCGCGTGGCGTTCTACGTGGCCGCAAGCAGCCAGCCCCGCGACGTGGCACGCGCCCGCAGGGCGGTTGGATTGCTCCGCAAGGGCCAATACCCGGTCGCGCTGCGCGAGCTGGGCGAGGCGCCGCGGCCTTTCCAGCCCGACGAGCTGGCCGAACTGGCCCGGTGGCTCGACGCCCTGGATCGGGTATAGTGGAGAATTGCGTTGCCCGACTCCATCCAGGCCAATGCGCCGTCATGCTGAGCGAAGCGAAGCATCTGGCGTCCCGTGCTTGCCAGGGAGATCCTTCGCTTTGCTCAGGATGACGAGAACGCACGCGGCATCGAGGCCCGCCAGTTTACCCCAACCGTATCGTCTTGCCATGCGTCGTCACGCCATCGGGATCATCGCGATTGGGCTTCTGGCGGCGGCCTTGGGGTTTTGGGCAACGGGCACCCACCAGGCCGTGGAGTTCGCCTTTTTGCGCGTGGGGGCCGTGCTGGCCGTGCTCTGGGTGGCCTATCCAGACCTGCGCCGCCTGCCCGCCTGGATGCTCGTGGCCGCGCCGGTGGTTTTGACGCTCGTGGCGCTGCGGCCGCGCCGGTTTCTCATTTTGTTGCCCATTCTGATCGCCGTGGCGGTCCTGCGCCCGCGGCGGCGTTGAGGATGAAGGCGCCGGTTCTCGCCTCCTCGCCGACGAAAACGGCGGTTTTCTCCGCCGGCGCGCTCGGCGCCCCCCGCCTCATCGTGTCCCCGCCCCACTCGCGGTAGCCGTTGTCGCCCTTGGCCGCGGGGCGTCTTGCGGCGCTGCCACATCGCGGGGACAATGAGCGTCCTGACGGTTGTCACCCTGGCCTTCCTTTCGCGAGCAACACCCATGCCAACATTCCTGACGCTGGCCATGCTGATCGGGTTGGGAATGCTCATTTGGGACTGCATTGAAGTGGGCCGCAACGACGCGGCGAATCTGGTCAATGCGGTCTTCGGCGCCCGCGTGCTGCGGCGCCGCGTGGCGGTGGCCATTGCCGCGACGGCCGTCATCCTGGGAGCGTCCTCCTCCAAACTCGTCATGGAGACGGCGAGGAAGGGGATCTTCGACCCCACCGTGCTTACCATCCAGACGGCGATGGTCGTCTACATCAGCGTCTATTTCGTCGATACCGTGTTGTTGTACGCCTTCTCCGGCTTCGGAATGCCCGTGAGCACCACGGCGTGTCTCGTCTTCGAGCTTGTCGGGGCGTCGCTCTTCCTGGCCGGCCCGCAAAACGTCACCTGGAGCAAGGTCGGCAACGTGATCGAGGCGATCATCGTGTCCATCGCAATTAGCCTTTTCGCGTCGTTCATGGTGATGCGGGTGTTCCGCGGCGCGATCCGCGACAAGGCGCAAGACCGCGACACCGTGCTGCTGCACGGACCCTGGATCGCCGGCGCCATCCTCACCTGGCTCACGTGGTTCATGGTCGCCAAGGGCCTCGGGCACGTCTCGTTTGTCAAGATGGTCAAGTCGGAAGTCCTGGTCAAATACGGCGAATGGCTGGTGCTGATGGTCATGTGGGGAGGATTCACCCTTCTGGTCCACGTCCTGCTGGTCTTCACCCACCGCTGGGCATACCGATACCTGTTCTCCGCCACCGCCGTGCTCGGGATGATCTGCATGGCGTTCGCGTTTGGGCAGAACGACTTGGCCAACGCCGCCTCGCCGGGGCTTTCCGGCTACACGTTGTGGGCCACCGAGGACGACCCCGATGCCCTGGCCGACCGCGCCACGCTCATCAACATCCCCATTTGGGCTCTGTTCGGCTGCGGAGTGCTCATGGCCTCGGGCATGTTCACCACGTACGCCCAGCGGGTCACCCGGGCCGAAGTGAACACCGGCAGCCAGTTCGACCACGTGGCGCTGTACGCGCCTAATTGGTGTCGCGCGTTGGCCAGGGCGTTTCTCCGCCTCCGCCCGCCGGCCCCGCCGCTGGCCCCCGAGACCGCCGTGAGCGAGACGGGCAAAAAGATCCACTACGACACGCTGCGGGCGTCGGTCATCACCGGCGTCGGGGCCAGTGTGATCGCCTTCGCGTCGGGGCGGGGGTTGCCCGTCTCCACCACGTACGTGGCCTTCGCCGCCGTGCTGGGCACAGGACTGTCCGACCGCGTCTTCGCCCGCGGCGACGCCGACCTGAAGCTCGGCCGCGCCATCTGGGTTATCGCGTGCTGGTTCCTGGCGCCCGCCATTGCCGTCGTGGCGACCGGCTGCGTCGCGCTGATGGTGTACCATCTCTCCATTGCTGGAATGATCGCCTGCCTCGCGCTCAACATTGGCGTGCGCTACCTCTGCCGGCGTCGGGCCGACACCCACGAACGCAAGTACCACACGCCCACGCCGGCGGAAACGGCCATGGAGGGGCCGGAGCCCCCGGCAAATCCGGGAACGCGCGGCGGACCCGGCGCGTCCAATCCCGGGTAGTGCCGCGACCGAGGCGACGTGGTATCCTATTGATGCCTGCATGGACATGGATCCATCGCGTTGAGCGCGTTTCTCCCCCATTCCACCTTCGGGAACACGACCATGGGCTTTCGCGTTCTGGTTCCGCTCGGCTGTGTGGCGGCGATCGCGGCGACGATTGCCGGGGCATCGCCCCCGCCGGGGGACGCTCGGGTCGGTCCGCCCAACGCGCGTCCCGCCAAAGCCGTCGACGAGGCGCCCCCGGCCCCGACCGACGCCGATTTCGCCCGACACGTCGAGCGGCTCAAGCAGCGGCTGCCCGGGCCGGGGTTCACCGTGGTGATCCAGCGGCCGTTCGTGGTCGTGGGCGACGAGCCGCCCGAAACGGTTCGTCATCGGGCCGAGGGGACCGTCGGTTGGGCCGTGCGTCTCTTGAAAAAAAGCTATTTCGCCCGCGACCCGGCCGAAATCCTCGACATCTGGCTCTTTCGCGACGAGCAAAGCTACCGGAAACACGCCACCGCGCTGTTCGACACGCCGCCAACCACGCCGTTTGGCTACTACTCGCACGCCGACCGGGCGCTGGTGATGAACATCGCCACGGGCGGGGGCACCCTGGTCCACGAGATCGTCCATCCGTTCGTCGCGGCCAATTTCCCCGGCTGTCCGGCGTGGTTCAACGAGGGCCTCGGCTCGCTCTACGAGCAGTGCGACGAGCGGAACGGGCGAATCCACGGACGCACGAACTGGCGTCTGGCCGGCCTGCAGCAGGCCATCCGCGACCGTCGCGTGCCCTCGTTCGAGAAGTTGTGCTCCACCACCAGCAAGGAATTCTACGAGCGCGACCGGGGCACGAACTACGCGCAGGCTCGCTACTTGTGTTATTATCTGCAGGAGCGAGACCTGCTGGAGAAGTACTACCATCGTTTCCTCGCCCAGCGCAAGGAAGACCCGACCGGCTATCAGACGCTCCAGGAGATCCTCGGCTGGCCCGACATGGCCGCGTTCCAGCGCGAGTGGTCCGACTTTGTCCTTGGTTTGCGGTTTCCATGATGACAGTCGTCGTGGCGTTGCATTCGTCATTCTGAGCGCAGCGAAGAATCTCTTCTGTATTGCTGGCCAGATCCTTCGCCGCGCTCGGGATGACGTGTTCTCATCGTGTTTCCGAGAAGCCCGCATTGGCGCCCTGCGATTTGAAGCCATGGCCACCAGGAGGATGCTCGCGATCGTCAATCCGCGCGGCGGCCGGCGGCGGGGGCTGGCCGTTCTGGATCGCGTGCGACCCGTCTTCCGCGACGCCGCGGTCGAACTCGACGTTCGCCTCACCGAACACGTTGGCCATGCCGGGAAAATCGCGCGAGACGCGGACCTCGACGGCCTCGCCGGGTTGTGTGTCGTCGGGGGCGACGGCACCATCCATGAAGTGGTGGACGGGCTCTTGCGGCGCGGCGACCCGGTCTCCGTCCCCTTGGGCGTCATTCCCGCCGGAAGCGGCAACACGCTGCACAAACACCTCGGGTGCGCCGACCCGCTCGAGGCGGCCCGCCGGATTGTCGCCGGCCAGACGCTTCCGCTGGACGTTGCCCGCGTGTCGATGGGATCGGACGTGGCCTACTGCGTCAACATCGTCGGCTGGGGGAGCATCGCCGAGATCAACGGCACGGCCGAGAAGCTGCGGGCGCTGGGCCCCACGCGCTACGCATGGGCGGCGCTGTGGCATATTGCCCGACCCCGGCGACGGCGAGCACGCCTCGTCCTCGACGGCGAGACGTTCGACGACGATTTCCTGTTCGTCATCGCCTGCAACGGAAAATACACCGGCAAGGGCATGGCGCTGGCCCCCCACGCCCAAATGGACGACGGCAAAATCGACGTCCTCGTGCTCCGCCGCGCTTCCCGCTGGCAGATGGTGCGGCTCTTGGCAAGAGTATTCAACGGCACGCACCTCGCGCTGGGCTGCCTCGAATACCGTCAGGTCCGCTCGCTGGCAATCGAGTCGGACGACAAGAACCCGCTGGACCTCGACGGCGAGATCAAGGGCACGGCGCCGGTGCGCGTCGAGATGCTCCCCGGCGCGATCAGGGTTTTCGCGTAGCGCGCCACTGGTTTTGCCAATGCGCGAATTCCGACACGCCAAGCACTGGCAAAGCCAGTGGCACTCAAGGGCGCGCCCGGTCCGAGGTCAGGGCAGCTTGAGGTCCAGGATGGGGTAGTCGGGCCCGGTGACCCAGGGCTCGACGTGGACGCGCGTCTTGCCGTCGCGCTTTCCGCCCCGACCCAACGCGCGGACGTAGTAGTTCATGCCCAGGCCGGCGTTGTCGATCCCGCCGCGCGACAGGACGATCATGTAGCCCGGCTGGCCGAAGATGAAATCGTAGTGGCGTCCCTCGGGTTTCTCGTTGTCGAACTTCGTCACGTCCACGGGCACCCAACCGATTTCGGGAAACCACACCTCGTTCCACCGGTGAAACAGTTCGGTGTCGTACGCCTTCGTGCCTGGCTCGCTCACCTGGATGCCGCCGATCATCCGGGTGGGTAGGCCGTTGAGTCGCGCCAGCGCGGAGAAGATCATCGAGTATTCCGAGCAGGAACCCGTCCCGCGCGTCAACACGACGGTCGGCCGCTCCCAACGACCGTCCAAGTCGTACGAAAGCCGCTCGACCATCGCGAGCACGATATTCTCGATCAAGCTGCGCACGCCGGCGGGCGGGTTGCCCTGGGCGTCGTTGCAGGCGGTCTCGGCCAATTGCCGCACGACGGGCGAGCCCATCTCGAACTCGGGATCGGGCGCCAGGTACATCCGACGGATCGGCGCCGGAATCTTCGCCAGCAACGCGAGCGGAACGTCCGGCAGATCGTAACACGCGCCGACGAGCTCGATCGACGCCTCGTAGGCGAACCGGTGCGATCCTCCCGGCGCAATCGCGACGTCGCCGGTCTCCACCAGCGGCTGGCCGAAACGATCCATCCGCCCTCCGGCCGGCGGCGCCGACCAGTCGACCGAGTTGACCTGTTGCAACGCGCCGTCGGTGGGCACGGCCAGACGCAGGCGAACCGTCGCGGCCGCGCCGGGGTCCACGTTCGCGACGTCATGGACATATTGCATGCGGACCACGTGCGGCCACGAGTAGACGACGGGGCCCACCTGTTTCCAGTCGACCCGCCGCAGCCAGGAGGACTCGATCTCGTGGACGAAGAGCCGGTCGTCGACGAACACAATCCCGCGCGACGCGCCGCGCAAACCCGCGTGGAACCGCAGGAGCACTTGGCCCGAGGCGGGATCCACCTTCCGCACGCAGCGGTCCTGTTTGTCGAGCAACCACAAAGCGCCGTCGTGGAAACGCAGGTATTGCGGCGCAAGACCCGCCGCGGGCAGCCGGCGCTGGACGGAGTAGCCCGGGCCCAATACCAGTATCTGCCGGCTCCCGGAATCGAGCACGAAAAGCGCGCCCGGCCCGGTCGTAAGAGACCGAAGCGTTTCCGCGCCGGGAATGCGAACCGTGCGTGATTTCCCGGCGGTTCTTACGATCAGGCGGTCGCGGAAACAGTAGTGCGGCGACCCGGCAAAGAGCGTCGCGTCCGCCGCCTTGGTTCCCGGCATCGCGTCGACCAGGGCAAGCCGATCCTTGCCCACCAGGCGAAAGAGCCGCGACTGGGCGAGATCGAAGAGATAGAAAACCCCTTCCGAACAGAAAAAGCCGCCGCAATCGGCGCCCTCGATGGGCAGCTTCACCGCGTAATAGGGCCGATCCTTTGACGCCGGAAAGGCCGCGGGCCCGGCCGGTTCCTCGCCGCGGCCCTGCCCCGCGGCCCATAGCCCAACGCAAAGCGCAACGAAACCAACAACGATCGTCCTTCTCATGCCGCCACTACGCCCGCTCATCGATCCACTTGTCCACGTTGGCCAGCGTCCACGGCTCGCGCTGCGGGCGGCCGAGCATCTTGTCGGCTTCGGCGTCGTCGAGGAAGCGTTCGGCCTCGGGGTTCCAGCGGAGCTTGCGGCCCAATCGCAGGGCGATGTTGCCGATGTGCGCGATCGTGGCCGTGCGGTGGCCGATCTCGGCCGGAGCGTAGCAGGGCTTGCGCGACTTCACGCAGTCGAGGAAGTTGCGGTGCTCGCCGCCCATCGACACCTCGGTCCGCTTGACGATCTGGCTCGGGTGATACAGGTGAACCTCGTCCGGCCCGATCTGGGAGTGAAGGATCTCCGGCCGGCTTGCCGCCAGCGGGCCTCGCCACTTGATCGAGCTGATCCAGCCGTCCGTACCTTCGAACCGGACGCCCGGCACGCCGCTGGAGACGTTCATCGTCACGCCGTTGGCGTAGACGTAGTCCACGGAGAACGTCTCGGGCGTGTTGAAGAGCGATCCGGCCGGCGGGAACGTGCACGTGCCGTGGACCTCGACGGGGCCGGTCGATTCCGTGTCGTTACCCCACTGGGCCAGGTCGATCAGGTGCGCTCCCCAGTCGGTCAGCCGCCCGCCGGCGTAGTCGTAGTTCCACCGGAAGCTGCCGTGGCACCGCGCGGGACAATACGGGGCCACGGGCGCCTGGCCGAGCCACATGTCGTAGTTGAACCCTTCGGGCACCGGCTGGGAGTCCCGCTCGCTGAAGTTCTCGCCGCGCTCCTCGTTTCCCTCGGGCAGGTAAACGTCGATGTGCTTGAGCTTGCCGATCCGGCCGTTGCGCACCAGCTCGCACATGTAGAGGTAAATGTCGATCGAGCGGTTCTCCGAGGCCGTCTGAAAGACGCGGCCCGTCTGGGCCATCGTGTCGCACAAGAGCCGGCCTTCCGCCACGGTCAAGGTCAGCGGCTTCTCGCAGATCACGTCCTTGCCGCATCGCGCGGCCATCACGGCGGGGATCACATGCCAATGGTCGGGCGTGCAGTTGGCCACCGCGTCGACGTCCTTGCGCGCGAGAAGATCGCGGAAATCGTCGTGCGCCGCGCAACCGCGATACGACTTGCCCAGGACCTGGCCGTGGTGCTCGTTCACCTTGCGCTGGGCCGCCTCGCACCGCGCGCGGTCCACGTCGCACACGGCGATTACTTGGGAGTCCGGGTTGCGGAAGATCTGGTCCAGGTTCCAGCCGGTCCCGTGCCCCCCGCAACCGATCAGCCCCAGCGCGATCCGTTCGCTGGGGGCGACCGTGTCGTCCGCCCCGAGGGCCGAGCCGGGTACGAACGCGGGCAGGGCCAGCGCCGTGGCGCACCCGCCGAGAAAACGACGCCGCGAAAGGTTGCCTTGCATCGCGATTCTCCTTCGTGCTACTCGATCTCGAAGATCGCCTCGATTTCGACCGCCACGCCCAGCGGCAACGAGGCAACGCCCACCGCGCTGCGCGCCCCCACGCCGGCGACCGGGCCAAACACCTCGGCCAATAGCTCGCTGGCGCCGTTGATGACCGCCGGTTGCGCCGTGAAGTCGGGCGTCGAGTTGACCAGGCCCAGAAGCTTCACCAGACGCACGACGCGGTCCAGATTGCCCAACGCCTTGTCGAGCGTGGCCAGGGCGCCCAGGGCGGCCGCTTGCGCCGCCTTGTATCCGGCCAATTCGTCCAGATTCTCGCCCAACCGCCCGACGATCAGCGTCCCGTCCGTCCCGACCGGCAGATGGCCCGACGTGTAAGCCAGATTCCCGACGATCACCACCGGCCGGTACAGCCCCTTGGGCTCCGGCGCCGCGGGCAACGCGCACCCCAGCTCCGTCAGTTTCCTCGCAAGATTGGCCCCGGCGCTCATCGTTATCTCCCTTGGTTGAGTCCCTGTTTCAGAAAGACGCGGCTTCCTCGCGAGAATGGCCGTTCTCCCGTCATCCCGAGCGACCGTCATCCCGAGCGACCGTCATCCTGAGCGAAGCGAAGGATCCCGCTCCGCGCTTCCGTGTTGCGAAGCCGCGAGCGGCTCCGTGTCTCTGTGTCTCCGTGGTGGACTTCACTTCTCCTTTGTCTTCTCCGGCCGCTCGACCTTCACGCCGCGGAGCTCCAGTTCGTCCCAGTTGCCGTGGTCGTCGAACGAACCCAGGCCGATCCGGCCCCAGGCGAACGTTTTGTCGTGGGCGACCATGTTCGGCTTGTCCACGTCGTCGAAGTAGATCTCGATGAGGCCGTCGTCCACGCGGCGGACCACCTTGACCGTGTGCCAGCCGTCGTCCCAGGGGATGCCCGGCGGCTTGTTCTCGGTGATCATCCTGCGCGGGGCGTCGTCGACGATCATGATCTGGCTGGAATTTGGGTCCGGCACTTTACCCAAGTGGGCGTAATAGAAATGCGCATTGTCTTGATAACCGAAGAAGACGCACATGTCGCGATGCGCGCTGGTCGTCTTGTGCGTGCTCTGCACGCGGACCGTCAACACAAAATCGCCCACGAAGTAATCCTTCAAGAGCGACACGTTAAACGGGCTGCGACGCGGCGGCGCGTACTTGCTTTGCTTGAACTGGTTGTACGCGTTGCCCCGCTCGGTGTGGCGGACGCGCCACGCCGCCGGATCGGTCGGCTGCCAGCGATCCGCCCCGTCCGCGAAGTCCTCCTTCAACAACAGCGGCAGCGCCGCCTCGGCCGCCGATGCAACAGAAGGCACGACTATCAACAAGACAAATACCAGCAAGACCCATCGCCGCATGGCAAGATCCTCCGAGAAAAAAGCGAGGGGAACCACAGATGAACACGGATGAACACAGATAACCAAGAACCGGGAGCGAAGGAACCGCAGATGAACGCGGATAAACGCAGATAAAGAAGGAGGGATGGCCACGTTAACGAACAGGTGAATGATGGGTCTCCACGGCCGCGCCCCTCGCCCCCAGTCCCCCATCCCTCAACTATCTTCGTTCATTCGCGGTTCCTTCCCCGTCATATTTCTCTCCATCCGTGTTCATCCGCGTTCATCCGTGGTTCCCTCCCTTTCGTCTTCTCGCCGTTAATCAATGACCTTGTTCAGCGGGTATTCAACGATGCCCCGGGCGCCGGCCGCGCACAGGCGGGGAATGATGCGGCGGACGATCGACTCGTCGAGAATCGTGTTCACGTCCACCCATTTCTTGTCGGCCAGGTCGGAGATTGTCGGCTGTTGCAGCGCTGGCAGCAGCGAAAGCACCTTCTGCAAACTTTCCCGCGGCACGTTCATCATCAAGCCGACTTTCCCTTCGGCGGCCATCGCGCCGCGGAGCATCAGGGCCATGTCGTCGATGATCCCGCGCTTCTCGGCGTCGGCGTAGGCCGCGTGGTTGGCGATTAGCCGGGGCGTGCTCTGGAGCACTTCATCGACGATCCGCAGGTTGTTCGCCCGAAGCGAACTGCCCGTCTCGGTCACCTCGACGATCGCATCAACAAGCTTGGGCGGCTTCACCTCCGTGGCGCCCCAACTGAACTCGACCTTGGCCGAGACGCCGTGCTTCTGGAGGAACCGCGTGGTCAGGCCGACCGCTTCCGTGGCGATCCGCTTGCCCGCCAGGTCGGCCACCGAGCGGATCGGCGAGTCCTCCGGCACGCAGAGCACCCAGCGGACGGGCCGCCGGCTCACCTTCGAGAAGATCAGCTCCGCCACCTCGTGCACGTCGGCGCCCGTCTCCATGATCCAATCGTGGCCCGTCAGGCCGCAGTCGAGCACCCCGTCGGCCACGTACCGCGCCATCTCCTGCGCCCGGATCAGCAGGCATTCGATCCGCTCGTCGTCGATCGTGGGATAATAGCTGCGGGAGTGAAACGTCAGCTTGTATCCGGCGCGGCCGAACAGATCGGCCGTGGCCTCTTGCAGGCTGCCGGCGGGAATTCCGAGTTTCAGAATCGGGGGCATGGGGAGAGGGATTCGGGATTCGGGATTTGGGATCGGGGGATCGGGATTGTGACCGATGCGTGATCTCCGACCTTCGACACCGCCCACCGCTTGCGGCTTCGCAACGAAGTGCCGCGGGCGGACGACGTCACTTCTTTTTGTACACTTCCGCCGGGTCGAACACGCGGTCGCCGACGACTTCGAGCCCCTCGGGCGTCACCTGACGATAGAAACAGCTTCGGTATCCTTCGTGGCAGGCCGCCTCGCCGACCTGTTTCACCCGCAATAGGATCGTGTCGCGGTCGCAGTCGAGGTACACCGCCTGGACGAGTTGCACGTGGCCGCTCTCCTCGCCCTTGCGCCAGAGCCGGCCGCGGCTTCGGCTGAAATAGACGGCCCGGCCCGTGGCCAGCGTCTCGGCGTATGCCTCCGCGTTCATGTAGGCCATCATCAAGACGGCGCCGTCGTCGGCGTCCTGGGCAATGGCGGGCAGAAGTCCCCCCTGTTTGGAAAAGTCGGGGGCGGCGTCGGAAGGATCGGACAACGGTTCGGTCTCGGGTTGGGGCACAAAAAAAACGGCTCTCCGGCACGGCCGGCGCATTCCACTAGTCTAACCGGTGGCCGGCAACCCATCTAGAACCCCCCCAAAGGCACAGGGTCGCGCTGACGACAGGTGTGGTGTAAGCCGACGCGGGGTGACGCTCACGCGCCGCGACGCCAAAAGGTGAGTGCCACTGGCTATGCCAGTGCGTCCCAGGGACGGGCGTTGTCGGCCCCGCGACAACGGAAGCCGAGTGCCACTGGCTTTGCCAGTGCCGCGTCAAACAACGGGTCAACCACGCCTTCCTTCGGCGGTCCCGCTACTCCGAACCCCACGGAACACTGGCCCAGCTAGTGGCACACGGCCTTCCTCGCGCCCACCGTCACCCTCCCTCCAACCCGGCCCGCCGGCAAAAACGTCAACGCCGCCGCAATATCGTGCGGTGCGCAAGCGTTAGGATAGCGAGGGTTCAGCCAGGGCGGCGAAACCGTCAATCTTGTCGCAATCCCGCCAGATTGAGGTTCTCTCGAGCGATCCGTCGCCCGGGTCCGAAGAATCCAACGGCGCGTCAGTTCTCCTCTCCCGATGCAAAAAGGTGCTTCCGTGGAACGTTCGCTCAGCGTGCTAATGCCCGTGCACAATGTCCAGTTTGTCCTCGCTGGCGCAGTCCAGGAGCTTCTGGAGGTCCTTCCCGAACTGACCTCTCGCTTCGAGCTGGTGATTATCGACGACGGGTCGACCGATGCCACCATCGAGGTGGCCGATGACCTCGCGGCTCGCTATCCCCAGATCACGGTCGTCTACCACGCCGTGCCGATGGGGCTTGCCCATTCGATCGAGTCGGGCTTGGCCAGGGCGGTCGGCGAGGTGATCTTCCTCCGCGACGACGACGGCTGCCTCGCCATCGACGAACTGCAAAAGCTGTGGCGCGAAATCGACGCGCATCCGCTCGTGCTGGGGCGCGCCGAGGGTTCCCGGTGGCCCAACCGCTGGGTCGGCTGGAAACGCCACGCCCCCGAGGGCGAATTCCGCATGGTCGATCGCAAGGTACTGCGGGACCTGCAGACCTCGCTGGAGGACCAGATGCGGCTGGTGACGGGCATCACGAGGCGGACCTGTTCCTGGCACGAGGTCGAGGTAAGCGTGCGACCGCTGCGCGGCCCGGCGCGGCGCCCTTCCGCGCCGTCGCGTCGCAAGTCACCCCAGACCTCCCGGGGCAGCTCGCCAAACCCCCCCGCCTCGAAGCCCGAAAAACCCAGGCGACCCAACTACCTGCACTCGCTCAAGGACTTCGCGCTGGGCGAATGATCGCCGCCTGGGTCGCTACACCAAGCCCCATCGCTTGCGCAGATACCATTCGGCGGTCCAGAGCGCCACGAGCAGCAGAAACAGCGGCCAACTGTCCCACAGGGTCCGCTTGACCTCGGTTTGCTCCTCGAGCGATTCGGTGCCGCCGCGCAGCCGCGCCAACAAGCCGGACAGCTCTTCCGGCGCGATCGACTCGCCGTCGGTCATGGCGGCCAGGCTCTCCAACGCCGAGACGTCGGCCGAGGCGTTGTCCAGCTCGAGATCCTGCTCGAAGACGAGAAACCGCGCCTGCGCCGCGCCCAGCGGCGTCTGGCCTTGCCTCGCCGTCACGCGGATGGCGTAGTCGCCCGCTAGCCGCGTGTCGCCGAACGACCCGTGCCAACTCGACCCGCGACGCGTAAGACGCAACGGCCGCGCGGTTCCCTCGGGCAGCACGGCCTCGGCGTCCAGCGTGGCGTCCTCGACCGCGTCGCCCGTGGCCGACTGCGCCCCGGCGGTGAACTCGAGCCGCTCGCCGGGTCCGATCCGCCGCCGCGCGAGCTTCACCCAGACGTTCCCCTCGGCGGCCTCGTCCTTCCGCGCGAGCCAGAGGATCATCTGCCGCCAGAACCGCGCGTGCTCGTCCTCGAAACCGTGCATCCGCCACCGCCAGGTCGTATCGCCGCCGAAGGCCATCGCCCGGCCTGCCCCAAACGATTGCTGCACCAACAGCGGCCGGTCCCGCTGGTCGGTGGCCAACACGAGGGCCCCGGGCTTGAGCTTGTCGAACCGGTTGGCCCCATCCAAGGGCGGCAGCTTCCCCCAAAGCTCTTGGCTCTTCTGTCGGTCGGCGGCCAGCCGCATCGCGAAATGCGTCGATCCGTACCGGCTCGGACGCATCTGGATCGGCCCGGGCCAATGCATGTCGGGCCGGATCGGGTCGTCCGGCTTCTGCCGCTCGAATCGGGTCATCTGGACGGGCAGCACGTCGGCCAAGGGCGTCTCCGCGTAGCCCCCGGGCCCGAAGCTCTGGTATCCACCCAGCATGACGAGCCCCGCGCCGCGCGAGACGGCCTCGGCCATGCTCCGCAGTTCGTCGGGCGTGAACAGGCTGGCATCCACGTCCCCGAGCACGATGACCGCGTAGCGGCCCGGCTTGAGCCGGTCGGCCAGATCGCCCGGCCGCGACCGGGCCGACAGGCTCACGAAATCCACGTCCACGTCGGGCGAGGCATCGAGCGCCCGGCGGAGATACTTCGTATCCACCCGCGGCGGGAAGCCCTCGATGTACAGCACGTTGAGTCCCCCGGCCCGCACCGTGACGAACGTGCTTTGACGGTTGTTGGTGGTCGCCAGTTCGCCGGGCTGCTCGGGCACGTCCAGCGCGAGCTTGAATTGGCCGGGCGTCTGGGGAGTGTAGTGGAAACGCACCGGAAGGAGCTGGCCGTCCGCCGCCGGCTTGATGACCTCCTGCGCCACCCGCTCCATCTTGCCGGGAGACGTCTCGAACCACAGCCGCACCGGAATCTCGCGGTTGACGAAACCGTCCACGCGGATTTGGGCCTCGACCGGCAGATCGTTCTTCACGAAGACGGTGGAATCGACCAGAAGCTGCTTGATCGCGACGTCCTTGGCCTCGCCCAGCCCAAGGGCTTGGCCGAAACCCACGGTGAAAAGCGGTTGCCCCAGACGCTTCATCCCCGCTGCGGCCGTCTGGGGCGCCAGATCGCGGGGCGCATACGCCCGTTGGGCGCCGTCGCCCAAAAGCACGATGCCGAGGACCCGCTTGCCCGCCTCCTCGCGCAACACGTCCTCCAGCGACAAACCCATGGCGGTTTCTCGGCCCTCCGGCTTCTCCGGCAAGGCGATCCGGCCGTCCGTCAATTCCACCAGTCGGGCCGTCGCGTCAAACGCGTAAGGCCGGACCTCGAAGTCGCGGGCCAACAACGACAGTTCTTCCCGAGCGTCCTCGAGGCATTGGCGCATCGCCTCGTAGCGGGTCTTGCGCCCGCCGGAGGCGTCGGGCACGGACATGCTCCGCGACGCGTCGCACAGCACGGCCAGCGTAGCCGCCTGGCGCTGACGCTCGACCGTCACCAACGTCGGCCGCAGCAGCGCTAACACGATGAGCCCCATTGCCGCCAACCGCAGCGCGGCCAGGCTCGCCCGGCGGCCCCGCCCCGTCACCCGTCCAGAGCGCACCAGCGCCCACAAAAGAAGAAGACCCGCCGCCACCACAACCACCAAGAGGTAGCTGTCGCCGACGGGGTAAAAGGAGAGGCGGATCATGGCGGCGATGTTACCCCGACTTCGGGGGTTTTGCAAGACGGAAGCCAGCCGCGCCCGGCCGGGCAACGATAAAGCAGCCGTTCATCCGGCCGCCGCGCCCCCGATTCGGCCCAGCTCTCCGCTTCGAATGTGAGCCGGTTCAAGAGCCGTTCGATCTTCTGCCGGAAGTGCTCGATGCCGTCGCGATCCAGATCGGGTGGAACGACAACCTCGCCGCTGGTGACCGCCCGGGCACGCGAGCCCGGCCGCGGCAGGGCAAAATGGTCCCACGCGCTTCGGATGCGCCACGGCCGGTCGTAGCCAAATCCCATCGCCACCAGCGGCAATCCCAGCCGCGAAGCTAGGTAGATCGCTCCCGGCGCCATGCGGCGCCGAGGCCCCCGCGGCCCGTCGGGCGTAATCCCCAGGCTCATCCGCCGGCTCTTGCGCAAAAGCTCCCGCAGCGCCGACGTCCCGCCCCGATTGGTCGAGCCCCGCACGATCTCAAAACCCATGTGATACGCCGCGCGCGAGAGGATCTCCGCGTCCGCGTGCCGGCTCAAAAGAATCGCGAAATTGCAGTGGCCGCGAAGGTAAAAGGGGAACGGGATGTATTCGTGCCAGAAGACGTAAATCTTCTGCCCACGGCACTCGCGAAAGACCGGATCGACCGCCGGATCGTCGTAGGCGACCTTGTACTGCAGCGCGCCCATCCAATGCCGCACCGCCGCCGTGGTCAGCAGGCCGCCGAGCTTGAAGAGCCAAGGGCTGCGGATCTTCATGGCAGGTCGGTTCTCGGAACGTGTTTGAAAATGCGTTTCGGCCATTTTGAGGGCGCCACTGCTGGCTTGTCCAGCAGTGTTTCTCCCGCGGAATCGACGTCTTCTCGCGCAGGATTCGCCGAGCACTGCTGGACAAGCCAGCAGTGGCGACCAATTTCAAAACACGTTCTCAGGGAAGTGTCATCCTGACGGCGAGTGCCACTGGCTTTGCCAGTGCTTCACCCTCCGCGGCGCGCGCACTGGCAAAGCCAGTGGCACAGGTCTTTGTCCTACGGCCACTGGCCGGAAAAAACCTCGACGGCCGGCCCGGTCATCCGCACGCGATTGTCCGTCTGGCTCCAGAGGAGTTCCAGGTCGCCGCCGGGCAGATGAGCCACGATGCTCCTCCCCGTTCGCCCGGCGAGCACGCCCGCCACGCACGCCGCGCAGGCCCCGGTTCCGCAGGCTAGCGTCTCCCCGGAGCCCCGCTCCCAAACCCGCACGTTCACCTCCGTGGGCGAGACCACCTCGACAAACTCGGCATTGGTCCGCCGCGGGAAGTGCGCATCGGCCTCGACCTTCGGGCCCAGGCCGAGAACCCAATCGTCCGACAGCGCCTCGACGAACGTCACGCAGTGCGGATTGCCCATCGAGACGCACGTCACCGCCAGCTCCCGGCCGCCGATCGCCAGCGGCGCGTCGACGACGGGATTGCCGGGCAGCGTGGTCGGGATCCGCGCCGCGTCGAGGATCGGCTCGCCCATATCGACGCGAACCCGATCCACCCGACCGTCGACCAGCTCCACGTCGAGCGCGAGCACGCCGGCGCCGGTTTCGATCGCAAGCCGATCCTTCCGCGCCAGGCCGTGATCGTGGACGTACTTGGCCACGCAGCGGACGCCGTTGCCGCACATCTCGGCCTCGGAACCGTCGGCGTTGAACATTTGCATCCTGGCGTCCGCCACGTCCGACGGCCGGATCAGAATCAGCCCGTCCGCGCCCACGCCGAAATGCCGGTCGGAGATCCGCCGGGCCAGCTCGGGCAAATCGTCGGACAGGCGTTCCTCGAAGGCGTTGACGTAGACGTAGTCGTTGCCCGCCCCTTGCATCTTCGTGAACCGCATGGCGAACCGCTCCCGCGACGTGCCTCTCCCATCGCCGCCGGCCGGCACTCCCGGCGGCGTAAAGGGGGAATTATATCTGTTTTGCGTCCCTTCGCCAACCGGTGTAATGGTCCGTGGCCTGCATACTGGATAGCGAATCCGTGAGCGGCTTCTCGGCCTTCCGGCAATGGCTTGATGGAAGTGGCGCTAGGCCGCGCCGCCTGCCGCAAGCCGGGCCGGTCGTCGCGTCGCGCGCCAGGCGTCGGTCAGCGAGGCGGGAAACCGGACCACGCCCAGGCAAAGCGCCGGCCCGTACAAAAATCCCCAATACACGTTGAACGCCTGGCCCACCAACGCAAACGTCACGAGGAAGACGCAGACGCCCAGCCCGGCGCGCTCGCCCCAGGCCGTGTGCCAACCGGCCAGTCCGAACGCGGCGGCCACGAGATACGGCCCGCTGGCCCACTGCGGCAAGCCCAACAGCACGGCGTTCATCTGCGCCGTGGATATCACGAACGGCGCTCCGCCGCATTGCAGCCACCCGGCGTGATGCGCCAACGCGTCCGGCGGCGTGATTGCGCGAACCACCAGGGCGTGGCCGCCGAAGAACGCCGCCCAGCACGCCAGCCCGATCGACCAGCCGATCCCCTCGCGATACCGCCGGCGGGCCAATGCCCACAACATGGCCGAGAACGGATAGAGAATCGCGACGTCGCGCACGATCGCCGCCGCGACGCCCAGCGCCACGCCCCAGCCCGGCCGGCGCAGCCCAAACGCGCACACCGACAATCCGACCAGCACGCCCGCCCAAAGCGACGGCATCACGAACGCGGGCACGGTGGCCATGGGCAGGTAGGAAAGCAGCAGCAACAAGAAGACCGCCACGCCTCGTGCCGTCGCGCCGGGTTCCTCCCGCGCAATCGCCACCAGCGCCATGCCCGCCAACGCCACCACGCCCGCCCCCAAAAGGGCCCTGCCCAGCGCGTCGTCGGGTAGCACGCCCAGCAGCCACAGCGGCAGCGGCGTCCGCCAGTTGAAAACGCTCCGCGTGGGATACCCCCGCGCGGGCAACTCCGCGCCGAGAGCTTCGTAGTAGCCCTCGCCGTCGCGAACGCGGTCGATCACGGCGCGATACAGCCCCACGTCGCCCGGCCGCGCCGGATCGTCCACCACGCCCTCGCTCCGCATCGACGACAGCGGGATCGCCGCGCAGAAGGCCATGGCCCCCGCGAGCACGGCGAGGACGAGCCAAGCCTGGCGCGGGCTCAGTCGGGCGTATCCGGTTCGCGCGGGATGCGGCTGCGCGTTCATCGCGATCCCCCGTCGTGGTTTCCTGAGACCCTCAAGTATAGGTCAGCCCGCGGAACGTCGCGCCACGGGGACAGGCTGGCAAACTGGGTGCCATGCCCACGCTTGCCGTGGGCATGAGACGGCGGCAAACATGCTTGCTGTCTCGCCGCGCTCGCCGAGCAAGCATGGCACCCATAAATCACCATCATGGTGAGACATCACATTTAAGCGGCACGTCCACGCAGGCGCGGACGCGGCGCACTGGCGATTGGTCAAGCAGCACGGCCGATCCGTTGGGGCGGGTCGAGCAATCCGCGAAAGCCGGCCGGCAAGGGCTCGTCGGCCGCGGGCGGGGCCAGGAGGACGCGGCTTCGCTCGGGCGGCACGGGAAGCGGCTCGCCCGGCAGGATCTTGTGACCGACCCGGGACATCAGGCACTCGCATCGCGGCCGGGGGAACGTCGCGGCCATCGACGCCCAGATCTCGGCGAGCGGCCGCCGGGTAACGTTGCCGAACGACAGGGGCGTCACGTCGCAAGGGCAGACCTCGCCGGCCGCGTCGATGAAGAGGTGGTGGTAGCCGCCCTCGCAGCCGAACATCTCGGCCGATTCGACGTAGGCGAAACTGGTCACGGTCGGCCCGCCGTCCTTGCGGCGATTGTGCTGGACGTGGAAGTCGAACATCTTGCGTTTTTCGTCCGGTTGGAGCATTGCGCCCGTCGTGCCGGCGATTCCGCCCGTGGCCACGGGGCACGGGATGCGGATCTCGCCCACGCCCCAGGCGCGCGCAAGCTCGTAGATACGTTCCATCGCGCCCGAGGCGATCCGGTCGGCGAACGCGATCGTGGAAAGGGCGGGGAAGATACCCGCTGCGCGACAGGCGGCCACGGCCCGGCGGGCGTGCTCGAAGCAACCCTCGACGCCGCGGACGCGATCGTGCTCGGCGGCGTCGGCCGACTCGAGCCCGATCACGGCGCAGGTCAGCCCCGCGTCGGCCAGCTCCTGCGCCCGCTCGGGCGAAAGACCGATGCCCGTGGTGAAGAGCAGCGTGGTCGTATCGGCGGAAACCAGCGCGATGAGGTCGGCCAGGTCCTTGCGCAGCAGCGGTTCGCCGCCGGTGAACCCGACGATGCACGCGCCGAGCTCGCGGATCTGGCGGATCGCGTCGGCGAGCTGCTCCGCGGTCATCTGCCGGGGCTCGCGGTGGCCGTAGCTGCAATGCCCGCAGCGGCACGGACACCGCGGCGTGAGGGCCACGTACGCCGAGATCGGCGCCCGCCGCCGCCCGGCCACGTGGTCGCACAATCGGTCGAATGCCGCGGACGGATACGGTGGGTAGAACGAGTTGAGGTGTATCCGGCCACGGTGCTCTTGGCGTTTGGTATTTCGCATCCTCCCGAGGAGGTAACACGCATGGGCCCTCGGGAGCCGCAAAAGGAATCGAGCCAACGCGGCGGCCGCGCGAAAACGTTGGCGGATCCTCATGGTCGGCCCCTCTCCCTCCGTGACCGTATGCCTCTTGGGAGAAAGCCCGTGCCCAACAGGAACTCGCGCCGTCGCTCGACGAGGAAAGAACCTACCCCACGCGCATGCCCCTCGGCACGGGCCGCTATCCCGTTAGAACCATCGGACTAGAGGTAGCCGGCGCTTGACTGGAAGTACTTGCGGCGGCGGGATTGGGCGGCGTCGGGGGCCTCGGACTGCCGCCGGGCCAGGTCGATCATGTTCGCCCTGCACAGCCGGCAGCCCACCACCTCGACGTGGAACGCGACGTACGCCGCCTCCGTGTCCGACAGCGCCCCCAACAGAGCGCTGCCGAGCTGTTCGCGGGTGGGACAGCTCAACCGATGGCTGCGCCAGATCTCGCCCAGCGTGTGCATGCCCGCCCCCCGACGCGCGTTGATCGCCGCAAGCTGCTCGACGTACTCCGGATGACGCCGCAGCGCGTGCTCGATCCGCGCCATCTCGTCCGGCGGCAACGCCTCGTCGAGATAGCCTTCAAACTCGGTTTGGGAAAGGGGTTTCGTCATGGGATGTCACTTGGCGAATCCTGGGCGGTATTCCACGTCATTCTGGGCGCAGCAAAGGATCTCCACGGCCCTGCACGAGCCGAGATGCTTCGCTTCGCCCAGCATGACGTCCGGCGTGTGCCACGGACTTCGCGCGTGTGCCACGGGCTCCGCCGGTGCGCGTCGTGGCGCGTCACGGCACTGGCGGAGCCCGTGGCACTCAACATTTATTGTCTCAACGATGGGTCTAAAACCCTCGCCGTCAGGCGAATCCTTTAGGTTTTACGGTTAGCGCGGTAGAATGGGCCGTCAT
>JAFGDS010000010.1 GCA_016931995.1 Pirellulales bacterium | reverse complement strand
GCTTCCACCACTGGAAATCACGTAACCGCTTGCCACCACTACGAATAAAACAACGTTTGTAGCTTGGACAGTAGAAGTAGTGTAGTGATTCCGAATTGTGGGATCGTATTGAAAGCCGTCTTTTGAGTGCCACTGGCACTCACTGAATAAGACCCCAACAGCGTGAATCACTACGCTAGGTCTACTTCATCGAGAGCGGGAAATCGAACGTGTTCGCGCCGGGTCGCACGTTTGCGTGGAGCGTGGTCTGGCCGTTGTATCGCGGGGGCAACGGCCCGCGAAACCGGGCCTCGGAGGACATGGTGACGGCCACGTTGTGCGGGCCGATCTTAGCGCCGGGGACGTCGCGGAGGTAACGGAGCGTGTAGCGGCCGTCCTCGTCCGTCACGCCCATCGACTGCCGTCCGCCCTCGACGGGCGTGAACACGACGATGGCGTCGGCCAGCGGCCGGCCGTCGAGCGTGATCGTTCCGCCCACCTCGCCCAGTTCCGGCCGCGTGCTTCGGGCGCAACCGGGCAGTGCGGCAAGGACCAAGAGGGTTGCGAAGAACGCACGACGATACGGCATGGACGGCCTTCGCGCGTCATCCTGAGCGCGGCGATGGATCTCGGCCGCGTCGTGCCAAACGAGATGCTTCGCTTCGCTCAGCATGACAGGTGTTCTGGGATCTGAGGCAGGTCCATGATTACGTTCATTCCGGCAACGCGAAGACCTCTCCGTCGCGGATGCTGCCCATGTAGGCGTAAATCTGCGAATCGACGTCCTCGCTCAGGAATCGAGTGGATCCGTCGGCCATGCCGAAATGGGCGCCATTGGGGTGGTCGCTGCCGGCGGACTCGAAGAAGCCGTTGTTCAGGCCGCCGTACTGGCCGGCGTCGGTGCCTTCGCCCGCCACGGCCGTGACGAAGAGCGTCGCCACGCCGGCCACGGCCCAGCCGTCGTTGCTGAAGGCGTTGCTGCGGTCGTAGCCGGTGGCGCCTTCCGCGGGCAGAAGTCGCTGCAGCTCGCCGACGAGGATGGTTTGCGACGTGCCGTCGATATCCAAATCGGCGGGCCGCACGGCGCTGTTGGGCGAAAAGGCACCGATCCGCTCGTCGGTTGGATCAAGGTATGTCCCAGCCACGAAGTTGTGCCCACAGGCGTGATGAGCCGTGTTGCAGGTATTGTTAAACCCGTTCACCCGGCCCAGACACCCGCCGTAGTCGGTTCCGCCGCGGGAGAAGCCCGGCAGGAGCAGCCGGAGCTGATCCTCCGGCACGGCCGAGCGGCGGCTGGGGCAGTAGAGAACGGCGATATCTTCCGCGGCGACCGCGCGATTGCCCAGCACGCACGCGGCGAAGTCCCATTGGTCGAACAGCGGTTGTTGCTCGAGCTGCGCGAGGACGTGAACGATCCAGCTCGTGCCCTGCGGTCCCTGGCAGGCCTCGCGCAGAGGATCGTACGGGCCGACATTCGGATACGATGCATTGAGCACGCAGCCGGGCGGCAACATGCCCTGGACGCCGGCGTAGTTGGTCAGGGCCAGGGTGATCTGCTTGACGTGGTTGGCGCAGCTCGCGCGTCGGGCGGCCTCGCGGGCGGCCTGCACGGCGGGCAGAAGCAGGGCAATCAAAACCCCGATGATGGTGATGACGACCAGAAGCTCGACGAGCGTGAACCCGCCGCGATACCCCGTTCTCATGTCGCGCCCCGCAACAACGAAGGTGCCAAGACCAGTTGCCCATCCAAGCTCGCCACGAGTGTACCAGCCGTCGCGGGTACTTGCAACGAGGGGGAGCGATGGGTACGATCGTGTGTACGGCCGTGCGATATGTGAAATTCCCATTCAGAGGGGGTAATACCATGGGCATTGTTGGCTGGGTGATCGGGGGGCTGTTCGGTGGCGCGGTGGGGACGGCGATCTGGGTCGGGGTCGGCTACGCGACCCAATACGAGGTCGGCTGGATCGCCTGGGGCATCGGCGGCCTGGTCGGACTGGGCGTCCGGGCGGCGGCGAGGGAGAATGAGGGCTTCGCCCCAGGGGCCACGGCCACGGTGCTGGCCATCGGGTCGATCGTCGTGGCCAAGTTCCTGGTCGTCCACCTGCTCATGGCCGACGCGGTTGGGCAGTTCGACTTCAATCCTGCGGCGGATCCGAACTTCATGGTGGCGGTGGTCGCCGACGAGATCGTCCAGCAGCGGGAGGCGGCGGGCCAGAAGGTGGCGTGGCCGCCGGAGCGGGACGCGGACGACGTTCCGCTGCCCGCGCACTATCCCGCCGACGTTTGGGCCGAAGCGCAGCGCCAATGGCGGGCCATGCCCGAGGACCAGCGGCAATCGCGAATCGACACATTCAAGGCGGACCTCGCGGAGAACCTGGGAGCGATAACGTCCGAGGCGCGGGACCAGGCGTTCCGGGAAAGCTTCTCCGGGTTCGACATCCTGTGGTTCGTGTTGGCGGCCGTGACGGCGTTCAAGGTAGGCGCGGGCATAGCGGGCAACGAGTGACAACGTCTTGGACATGAGACTGACCGCCGGATTGCTCGTGGCGCTTTGGGCGATGCCGGGCGTCGGCTTGGCGACGGACGACGGCGCGTCGGACGCGCGGCGCCTTGCCCGATCGGGCAAATACGCCGAGGCGGCGGAGATGCTGGTGTCGGCGGCCAAGGACGACCCGGCCGCCGCGGTGGCGTTGGCCGGGTGTCTGGTCGCGCGGGGGCGTCGGGCGGAGGCGGCCCGGGTCCTGGCGGCGTGTCGCAAGCCCGATGCGGCCCTCTGGGCGGCAATGACCCGGCTCGCCCTCGCCCGGGGAGATCACGCCGAGGCCCGGCGGCGCGTCGAGGAGGCCCTGCGAGCCGATCCCGAGCAGCTTCTGGCCCGATGGCTCCGCGGCGAGCTTGCCCGCCGGGCCGGCCGGCTGGACGAGGCGCAAGGGGACTTCGCGTGGCTCGTCAATTTCTACAACGACCACGACGTGCCTGACGCGGCGTCGCTCCGCTGGATTGCTGTGGCCGCCGCCCAGCACGCCCGATGGAACCGGCTGCACGACCAGTTCCCTTTTCTGGTGAACGATCTCCTGCCGGAGGCGCTGGCGCGGGAGCCGGACTATTGGCCGGCGGCGCTGGAGGCGGGCCTGCTCTATCTGGAGAAATTCAACGAGGCCGAGGCGTCGCGGTGCCTTCAGGAGGCGTTGCGGCTGAATCCCAACGCCGCGGAGGTCCACGCGGCGCTGGCGCGGCTGCATCTGGTCGGGCGCGACGTGGCCGCGGCCGAGGCGGCGGTGCGCCGGGCGATCGAGATCAACGCCGAGTCGGTGGCCGCCTGGCAACTTCGGGCGGAACTGCATTGGGACAACTTCGCCCCGGACCGCGCGGCCGACGTGTTGGCCGAGAAGGCCCTGCCCTTGGACCCGACCGACGAAGAGACTCTGGGGGCCCTGGCGGCGTGCTACGTGGTCCTGGACCGGGCGACACTCGATGTAGCACAGCCGCCCTCGGCTGTGCCACATGCGGGGGCGGCTGTCCCACGGGCGGGCGCCGGGGCGCGACTGACCAAGCTTCTGGACGAGGTGAATGCCCGCAATCCGCGCGCGGGCGCGTTCTACTTCACGGCGGGGCAGTGGCTAGCCGCGCGGCACAAGGCCAGGCAGGCCGAGTGGTTTTTGCGCGAGGCGACGGCGCGGATGCCGCGGCTGGTCGGGCCGCGGGCGGAGCTGGCCCTTCTTTACATGAAGATGGCTCGGGAGGACGAAGCCAGGAAGCTCTTCGAGGAGGCCGGGCGGATCGATCCGTTCAATCTCCGCGTGGCGAACATGCTCGAGCTGTTCGAGGTTCTCGACGGGATGAAGACGATCGAGACCCAGCGCGCGATCCTTCGCTACGACGCCGGGCGGAACGACCGTTGGGCCCGCTGGGCGGTGGAGTATCTCGACGCGACGATGGGCGAGTTGTGCGCGCGGTTCGGCTATACGCCCGAGACAAAACCGGTGATCGAGGCGTTTGGCCAAGCCCGCGGGGCGCCGGGGCGGGCGTGGTTCGGCACGCGGATGACGGGGCTGCCGTACGTGGGCACGGTGGCGGCCAGCTCGGGGCGGATGGTGGCGATGGTTTCGCCCGGCGAAGGGCCCCCGCTCAACTGGGCGCGCGTGATGCGGCACGAGCTGGTGCACGTCGTCACGCTGCAGCAGACCGACTTCGACGTGCCACACTGGTTCACGGAGGCCCTGGCCGTGCACGCGGAGGACTCGCCCCGGCCGCAGCGTTGGAACGAGATCCTCCAGCGCCGCGCGGCGGCCGGCAAGCTCTTCACGCTGGACACGATCAATTTCGGCTTCACGCGTCCGAACTCGGGTGACGATTGGCACCTGGCCTATTGCCAAGCGGAGCTGTATCTCGACTACATGTTCGCCCGGCACGGCCCCGAGAGCCCAAAGAAACTCCTGGCCGCGTATGCCGAGGGGTTGAGCACGTCCGAGGCCATTCGCCAAGCGCTGGGCGTTTCCCAGGAGGAATTCGAGCGGGGCTTCAAGGAGTACGTCGCCGAGGTGGTCAAGGGGTTGTCGGGCTTGGCTCGCGTGGACTCGGGCCGGTCGTTCGAGGACCTGCTGGCCGAGCATCGCCGCCGGCCGGACGACGCGGATGCGGCCGCCGAGCTTGCCTATCACTACGTTCGCCGCGGGGCCTTCGACGAGGCGGCTGAGTTGGTCCGCGGCGTGGTTGGCGCGCGGCCCGATCATCCGCTGGCCGCGTACGTCGAAGCTCGGCTTCTCATGGAAAAGGGCAAGCCGGACGAGGCGGCCGAGTTGCTTGCGCGGCGTCTGGATCGCGAGCATCCGCAAGCGGAGACGCTTAGCCTGCTGGCCGCGCTGCGTTGGAAGAGCGAGGATTACGCCGCCGCGGCGGAGCTATACCGCTTGGCCCATCGGCTTGAGCCGGGCAATCCCGCGTGGCTTCGGGGGCTGGTGCGGACGTGTTTGGCCACCGAGAACAACGCGGAGCTGGCCGACGCGCTTGCGCGGCTCGCGGAGCGGGAGCCGGAGAATCTGCCCTGCCGCAAGAAGCTCGTCGAAATGGCCCTCGAACGGCGCGACTTCGACGCCGCCGTCCGCTGGGCCCGGGAGTGCGTCGAGATCGACGCCGCCAACGCCGAGACGCACGCATTGCTCGCCCGGGCGGTGGCGGCGCAAGAAGAATCGCCGAGAAAGGACGACTAGGCATCCAACGGAGCTGTTCAACGCTCGCCTGATAAGAACGACGGAAAGATCACCACGGAGACACGGAGGGCACGGGGGAGGAAAGGAAGTGGGGGAAGAAACCGCGGATGCACGCGGATGAGAGGAACGGAGAGATGGGGAGGCCTGTTGCCGGGGTGGTGCTTGTGCGACTGACTCTCCCATTCGCGTTTATCCGCGTTCATCCGCGGTTCCCTGTCGTCGTCTTTCTTCGTTGGCCGCTACTTCAACCCAAAGGAGCGGCGCATGAGCCAGTCGTGGGCGCGGTCGGGCAGGTAGTGCATCAGGAACGTGGCCACGCGGGCCTCGCCGCCGACCACGTAGCGGGTGCGGGGACGCGCCGCAGTCAGGGCGTGCGTCACGGCGCGGACGACGTGTTCGACCGGCATGGCCTTGGCCGCGGCGTGCTCGGTGGCCGCGCGCACCGCGGCGAAATCGTCGGCGTAGTGGTCGAGCAGTTCGGGCGGGACTTGTTCGAGCAGCCGGTCGGCGTCGGCTTTGGCCTTGCCCCAGATGGGCGTGGCGACGCAGCCGGGCTCGACCAGCGCGATCCGGATGCCCGAGTTGCGGAGCTCGACCCGCAGCGAGTCGCTCAGGGCCTCCAGGGCAAATTTGGACGCGGCGTAGGGCCCGAGATAGGGCGCGGCGAATCGGCCACTCACGGAGCTCATGTTGACGATCCGCCCCCGCGCCGCGCGGAGCAAGGGCAGCACGGCCTGGGCGACGGCGAGGGGGCCGAACGTGTTCACCTCGAACTGCCGGCGGAGCTCGGCCAGGGGGAGAAACTCCAGCGGCCCGGTTACGCCAATTCCGGCGTTGTTCACGAGCCCCGCCAGGCCCGCCGGGCCGACCGCCTCGCGGACGTGCTGGGCGGCCGCGTCGATCGAGTCTTGCTGGGTCACGTCGAGCGCGACGGGCGCGAGCCGGGCGGATGCCTGCCGGACAAGCTGGCGTCCGGCATCCTCGGAGCGAACGCCCGCGAAGACCCGCCAACCCTGCCGGTCGAGTTCCAGTGCGCAGGCGGCGCCGATGCCGGACGACGCGCCGGTGATGAGGACGAAGCGATCCATCGACTAATGATCCCACGGGTTTTGGGGGACGAAGCCGGGCTGGGGATGGCGCAGGGCGGCGAGGACGGCGTCCTCCTCGGCGACGCGACGGGGCTTGGCGATGCGGACGTTGCGCAGCTCGCGGGCGAGGCTGGGCAAATTCAGGAGAAACACGACCAGGGCGGCCCCGGGTACAAGCACGAGCAGGGCCGGCGTCTGGGTCGGCGGCGCGGGGCGGTTGACCATCTCGACCAGCGTGTAGATCGGGTTGGTCACGTGCAGCAGCGAGTAGCCTCGGCGGAACGCCATGGACGACGACATTTCGATCACCATCGGCACGCCGCAGCCGAACGCGACGAGCATCACCTGGAGCAGCACGGAAAGCAAAAGCCCCACCGGCGCCACGCGCCGGATCGCCCGCATCAGGAGCAGCCCCACGCCCAGGAAGGCCACCACGTAGCTGATCCCCAGGATGCCGAAGATCACGAACGTGGAGATCGGCGGCATTCTGCCCCAAAACCGCGCCGCGCGGCTGAATCCGACCCAATCGTCGAGCACCATCGCGACGAGCATGAGAAGCATGGTGGCCACCAGCCCGCACAGGGCCAGGCCGTATCCGGCGCCGGGGCCGGGATAGAACCACGTCGAGAGCATCCGGCCCAGGAAGCTCTGCGGCAGGTTGCGTTTGACCCGTTGGGATAGCACGGGCGACTCGCCGGTCATCAGCGCGCCCATCGCGTACCAGTGCAACCCGGCGATGATGGCGAACATGAACGGCACGGCGGGAAATCCCTGTTCGAGGATCCACACGACGGTCATCCAGCCGGTGAACAGGGCGAACTGCGCGACCATGATGATTCGCAGCCGGGTGGAGCGGTTGTCGCTGGCGAAGGCCAACCGGGCGACGGCCGCCTCGCAGACCATCGCGAAGTAAGCGACCACCGCCGTGAGGATCGCCGCGTTGATCACCCAGAATTCCCGATCGTGGAAATTCGCGCTGCCGCCTTCTTCAAACAGGAAGACGCCGCCGAGCAGAATCCCGATCCACGCCGCGGCGGCCGCGCCCAGCACGGCGCCGATGGTGGGCAGAATTTGGATCTGGCGGATCAGCGACGCCGTGGCCAGGAACAACGCGAGGGCCGAACAGGCCAGCGACCCCACCGTGACCCAGAACAGGAAATACAGGATCGTCAACAGGTCGATCCCGCGGAGCAAATACGTGAAAGCCAGGCAAGGCGAGACGGCCGACAGATAGATGGACATTTGCAGCAGGGCGCTACCCAGCTTGCCGGCGATGATCTGGCGGGGGCTCATCGCGGTGATCGACAGGAGCTCGAAGGTGCGCGATTCCTGCTCGGCGGCCAGGCTGCGGAACGCGCTGAAGGGCACGACGACCAGAAGCGGGATGGCCAGGATGACGAAGTAGCCGAAGAACATGTTTTCGCCGTGCGAGCCCCAGGCGACGCCCGGCCCCGCCACGGCCACGCCCAGGATGGACCATCCCCAGGCGAACAGCAAGAGCAGGGCGAACGTGAAGAGGAACTGCTGGCTCTTGAGGGCTTGCCGCGTCTCCTTGACGAGGATGGGATTGAGCCGGTCGCCCAACCGCACGAGCAACCGCTCGAAGGCGTCCCACGCTCGGGCCCACCGGCCCGCGTCGGCCGGCGGTTCGGTCGCCTCGACGTCGAGCGTGATGATTTCCGGCTCGGTGGTCACTGGACGCGGCCCTCGGTGACTTTCATGAACACGTCCTCCAGCGACTGCCGCCGCGGGGTGAAACTGACCACACCGAAGCCGGCCTCGACGATCACGCGCAGCAGCGCGGCCTCGTCCTGGCGGTCGCCGCCGTGGACGAATCGCACGGTGTTGCCCTCGACCTCGAGCTCGGCGACGCCGTCGCGGCCGGTGAGCCAGGCGGCCAGCCGGTCGGCGCCGTCGAGCACTTCGACGGCGACGCCGCGGCGGGGCGTGACGTGGTGCTTGCCCTGGATCTCGTCGACCGTGCCGACGGCCAGGAGCCGTCCTTGCTCGAGAATGCCAACCGTGTCGCACATTTCGGCCAGCTCGGTGAGGATGTGGGAGCTGATGAGGATGGTCTTTCCCCGCCGGGCCAGGGCGCGGATCATCTCGCGGAGCTCGATCCGCGCGCGGGGGTCGAGCCCCGCGGCCGGCTCGTCCAGGACGAGCACGGCCGGGTCGTGGACCAGCGCCCGGCCGAGGCTCAGACGCTGCTTCATGCCCTTGGAGAGGGCGTCGGTCGGCTTGTCGGCCAGCACGTCCAGTCCGGTGAACTCCATCACGCGCTGGACCGCGCGGGCGCGGACGTGCCCCCGCAGCCGGTACGCCCGGGCGAAGAAGTCGAGATATTCGCGGACGTTGACGTTGGGGTAGGTCACCAGGAAGTCGGGCATGAATCCGAGTCGCAGGCGGACGCGGTCCGGATCGTTCACGACGGAGAAGCCGTCGATCAGGGCGTCGCCGTCGTCGGGCAGATCGAGCGTGGCGAGGATCCTCATGCTCGTGGTCTTGCCCGCTCCGTTGGGGCCGATGTAGCCGAACACGTGCCCCTCGGCGACGCCGAACGACACGTCGTCCACGGCCCGGGTGGCGCCGAAATGCCGGCGCAGGCCCGAGAGTTCGATCATGGGTCGAGAGGAGATCATGTTACCACTGCCCGACAATGACGTGAAAGCTCTCTTCCTCGCGCGCGGCCTGGGCGCCCAGCTCGACCTCGGGCGTGCGGGGCACGATGGCGACGTAGCAGCCCGGGGCCAAAAGCGGCGCGGACGGCTCGAACAGCGCGACGCCGGAGGGCACGTCGTCGCCGGATGGCGGGGAGCCCAACAAGGCCAAACGGCGCATCATCTGCTCCAGGCGCGAGGTGTCCAGGTTGCCCGTGCCGTCCGCGCTGACGGGCATCCCGCGATACCGGTAGCGGCGTCCCTGGAATTGACGCCAATTGCGGTCCATGCCCGGAGGGAACGCGGGTTGGTTTTCCATCACGGCCGTGTTGAGCCAGCCGAGAACCTCGCTGGAGGCGGCCTTGTTGGCCCGGATAGACGCTCCCTCGCCAACGTTGGCCACCCAGTAGTACGCGCCGTCGGGCGTGCGGACGGCCAGGCGGTTGAGCGGCGCGCCCAGCAGGTTTTCGATTTCGATGGCCCCGTCGGAGCCCAAAACGGGTGTGATTTTCAGTTCCCGCTTGGTCGGCGCGGCGCGGACGGTGAGGTATTGCGTCGGGGTCCGCGGCGGCAACCAACCCTGGACAAGCCTTTGGTCGGGGTCCCACGTCATCCGCCGGCCGGCGCCCGGGGTGGACCGCGCGTCGAAAGCCGGAGCGATCGGATACACGGCCGTGGCGTCGGAGAACGTGAGTCCGCCGGACGGCGCGAGACCGGCGTAATACGACAGCCGCGCCCACGTGACCGCCTCGTCGCGGCGTTGGTCCAGAAGCGTGAGGGTCCGCGCGCGGACCCGCGTGCTCAGGCCGTCGGACAAGAGGGCGTAGGCGAACAGCAGCCCGGTGACCACCAGGGCGCTGGCCGGCACGGAGAGCACCATCAGGTGCAGCCGTTTCTTGCGGCGCAAGAGCCAGTAGTTGACCGGCCCGATCAGCAGGACGAAGAGCGTGATGAGCACCTGGAACTCGACGACCGGCGCCAGTCCCACGCCGGGTACGAGGAAGTTCCAGAAATCGGCGCTGGCCTCGCCCACTTCCAGCCCGTGGCGCGTTTGCCAGGGGATGTACGCGTTCATCGCGGATCGCAAGAGCCACATCCACTGAAACTCGATCCAGGCGGCGTCGCCCGTGAAGGGATCGGCCGTGCCCATCGCCACGACGACGCCCGAGCCGTACTCGCGCAAGAGAAACGGCGGTTCTTCGCGCGGGGCAGATTTTTCCAACGCGTTCAACACGGAGAGAGCGCCCTCGGCGCCGACTCCCCCGGCGACGACGTCCCCGGCGTCGATCGGGCCCAGCGGATTCGCGTTGTACTCCGTGAGCAGCCGCGGCCAGTTCCAGCCGGTCGGGGTCTGCTGGCTGGCCGGTTGGACCGGACCAGCAGGCAGGTCGAGCAGGCGTTCCAGCTCGGCCGTCCGCTGCCAGCGGCCGGCGTCGCCCGGCAGGCCGTACACCCAGAGCGATCCGCCCGCGGCCGCCCACCGCAGCACGGCCCGATGGGCCTCGCGGTTCGTCTTGGCCAACTCCGCCAGGCGATCGACCGAGAGGCAAATCACGTCGAAGCTGGTCAGTTCGATCCACCGTTTGGGCATGGCGGCGGGAGGAATGGCCAGGATGGTGGGCAGTGGCGCCGGGGTGAGCCTTTCCGGGCCTTCCACCCTCATCCCCACCCCGCCGATCCCCATCCCCGCGCCATCCTCTGGAAAGTCAAAAAGACCGAAGCACGCCGCGAGGGGCATCGTCGGGGGTAGCGCATCGCCCACGAACAGGACGCGGGGGCAGCCCGGCAGCATCCGCTCGTCCGCCGCGAGAATCTGGGGCTGGTGCAGAATCGTCGTTGGTCCGGCCGGATCGACGATGTCCAGCGACAGCTTGCACCAGGACGGCACGGGCGGCACGAGGACCAGGAAGCTGATTTGTTGCCCGGCTGGTGTTCCCGCCGGGATGAGGAAGGTTTCGTCCACCCAGACCAGCGGAATATCCTCGCCCTGCCAGAAGGCGCTGGCGACCGCCGTGACGACCAGTTTCTGGTCGGCGGCAACCGGCGCGAGCGGGCTGACGCGGATCTGGATGGGCCGGTAGCCCGAGCCGTCGATCCACCGGCTGTCGGCGCTACCCTGCAGCCCGGCGGCCGTGAACGCGTCGAGGGAGCCAGTGACGCACTCACCCCGGGCGAGCGTGGGTTGGGTCGCGTTCGAGGGGGGTTGCCCGAGGCACCCTGCCGCGCCCAGGAGCACGCCCAACCATCCCGCGGCCAGAGCCAGCCCTGGCCGGGCATCCTGCCGAGGGGCGATCATGGCGGGGGGGCTCCGTGGGTGAGCGTGGTATCGGGTCCGGGCGGCAACGGGGCCGCGAAGGGCGTCCCGCCGGCCTTTGCCCGCCGCGTGGCGCCCGCGGCAAAAACCCACACGACGAGGAACAGGGCCGCGCAAACCGCCAGGAGCACCACGACCGAACCCAGGCCGACCGCGGCGCCGATCGCCCAGCGGTGCCCCCGCACGGCGAAGGCAAGAATCGAGGAGAGGCCAGCGCACAGGGCCGTCACTCCCAACAGACTCCGGAGGGAAAACTGCGGGATCGGCCTCTGCGGCAGACGGATTTCCGGCTCAGACATCCTATGTGACCGCCGACAACGATTCCCGGACCGCCCCCCTGGCAGAGATTCGCCGGCGGCGCGGGCATCTTGGGCCTCAAAGCCGCGAACCCGTCGCCTCGGCAGGGGTGTATTCTACCCAACGCGGGCGAGGATCGTCCAGAAGTCCCCCTGGCGGGGTGAGCTTGGCGGGATCCGTGGCATCGCCCCTGAAGTCGCCGTGTGCCACTGGCTCTGCCAGTGCATGGCATCCCACGTCTCGTGGCACTGGCTCCGCCAATGTCAAATCGCCCGTGTTTCTGGGCACTGGCGGAGCCAGTGCCACTCCACGCCGTTAACCTTGTTTTTGGGCAACTGCCAGGCACGTTGCCAGACATTTGCCCCGAAGGGG
>JAFGDS010000083.1 GCA_016931995.1 Pirellulales bacterium | reverse complement strand
TCGGTGTCCACCGTCCAGGGCGTCGTCAGCGGGTCGGGCTCGACGTTGCCCGTCGCGACGATGGCCGCCTGGAGCAAGCCCGCCTGAGCGAAAGCCACGAGCAATGCCACCAGCGGCGGGAGCGAGCGTCTCATCGTGATCCCTCGTCTTGTCTTATCCACGCGGAGTCAATCTGGAACAACCTCGGCACTTCAAGGCTTGCCTTCACGAGTCATCCTGACGTTCACGAGTTCATCCTGACGTTCACGAGTCATCCTGACGTTCACGAGTCATCCTGACGTTCACGAGTCATCCTGAGCGGAGCGAAGGATCACGGCGGCCAGGGAGATTCTTCGCTCCGCTCGGAATGACCATGTCGGGTTTTGGTACAACTCGGAACCGCCGAAATTGCCCCCTCAAAAGGATGGTTCCATTGTAGGCGGCGGACGGGGCGCCCACAAGCCGGTTGCCGAGTTTCTGGGGGGAGCCTTGGAGTGCGGCGACTTGTCGCCGCTTTGGCGGTGGGCAGGCAGCCGACCGACGGGCGCGAGGCGGCCGAGGAGGACGACCAAGAAGACGGAAAGTGGCGACAAGTCGCCGCACTCCAAAGGAGCCACGCCCTCCCGAGGGCGCCCAAACGGAGTCCCTCACCCCCACGCCCGCTCGGCAAAAGACTGGATCTCCAGCCGCGTGAGCCGTTCGACCAACTCGGCGGGCGTTTGGGGACGGCGCAGCGGTTCTTTGGCGAGCATCGCGTGGACCAGTTCGGCCGCGTCGCCGGGTACGTGCGGCGCTAGACGCGCAAGCGCCGCGGGGCGGGTTTGGCGATGGGCCGCGACCAGATCGGCCAGCGACGACGCTTCAAACGGTCGGCGGCCCGAGAGCATCTCGTAGAGCACCACGCCCAGACTGTACACGTCGCTGCGAACGTCGGCGGCCAAGGCCGAGGTGATCCGCTCGGGCGCGAGATACGCGGGCGTGCCAGCCACGAGACGTTGGTGGATGGCGTCGGCTTCGTCGCGGCGACGAGCCAAGCCCAAATCCAAGAGCGTCACGTGGCCCTCGGGCGAAACGTGGATGTTCCGCGGCTGGATGTCGCCGTGGCACCAGCCGGCCTGAGAGAGGGCATCCATGCCTTCGGCCGTCTGCCGCGCGATCCACAGCGCGACGGGCACGTCGACTGGCCCGGCGGCCAACCGCGCGGCCAGCGAGCAGCCCTCGAGCCACGGCATGACCAGGTAGTACGGCGGGCGCGCCAGGCCAGCGGCCAGGATGGGCACGACGTGGGGATGCGCCACGGCCCGGCCCAGCGCGGCCTCGCGGCGGAATTGGGCCACCGCCCGGGCGTCGGCCTGCCACGCGGGCCGCAGGGCCTTGAGGGCGTAGGACGCCGGCCGGTCGTTGTTCGTGCCCACCGCCTGGGCGCGATACACCCGCCCGAGCGTCCCCTCGGCCGCAAGGTGGACCAACTCCCAAGAGCCCAATCGCTCGGGTCTCGAGGCCGGTGGCATCGCGCGCACGGCCGGCCGGTCGGCCAGCGTGCTCGGGCTGGTTCGGGTCATGGAAGAATTGCGGGAGAGGAGATTTGGGTCTCTAAGGATGGGATCGGTTATCCCGGCAAGGGAGTTGAGCCCATCAGAACGGCGAGTCGAAGGCAGACTGCCCCCTGGGGCCAGCCCAAACCACCACTGTCAGGGGAGCACAATCCCGGGGTTGAAGCCTCGGCCCTGCGGGACTACGATTGTGGTTATGGACGGAAGGGCGTGTTGGACGCGATCCGTGCCAACGCCGGCGTGCCGTGGCCGGTGGTTAGTGGCCAGTGGTTAGAGGGCCTTTGGCCCCCGAGCCCCGATTCCCGAACCCCGATTCCCCATTAGGAGTTTGATCATCGTGCGACGAACCATCCTGGCGTGTTGTCTTCTCGTCCTGGTTTTTGCGATGACGGTCGGCTGCACCGAGCCGGCCTCGAAGGAGAAGCCCTCGACGCCCGCCTCCACGAGCCAGCCTGCCCCCAGCACGACCGCGGAGAAGTAGCCTCCGCGCCGCCGTGTCCTCAACCCGCCAACCCATCGCATCCTGCACACGGTGGGAGGCGACCCCCGTCGCCGATTCGGGACATGGCCGTGACGCTCGCGCCGTCATCCTGAGCGAAGCGAAGGATCTCGCCTGTGGCGCGCGCCGAGAGTAAGGGAGATTCTTCGCCGCGCTCAGAATGACTTACGACGCAGCGCCGTGCAAGCGGGTGTAGCGCCGCGCTCTACAGATACTCCCGCCATCCGCGCTTGTCGAGCTGCCGGGTGATCTCGCGGATCGATTCTTCGTCGTGCTTGTCGGCCACGAGCGTGGCGTCGGGCGTGACGATGACGACGAGGTCGCGCACGCCCAGGGTGACCACGACGTGGTCGGGCCGATCACAGCGGACGATCGTCCCGCGCGTGGCCAGCTCCACGTGGCGCGCGGCGTCGACCACGTTGCCCTGGGCGTCCGCGTCGTGCAACCGCTCGAGCGCCCGCCAACTGCCCACGTCGTCCCAGGCGAACGGCGCCTCGATCACCGCGACGTTGTCCGCCCGCTCCATCACGCCCCGGTCGATCGAGATGGGCTCGATCGCCTCGAACTCGCGGCGGAGCACCACCTCGGCGTCCGGCCAGTCCGCCGCCGCGGCGATTCGATCCAGCCGCTCGCGGATCTTCGGCTGAAACCGTCCGATCGCGTCCAGTATCGTTCGCGCCTTCCACACGAAAATGCCCGAGTTCCAGTAGTACGTGCCCGCCTTGATGTATTCGCCAGCGATCTTGGCTTTGGGCTTCTCGTGGAACTTCCGCACGCGATACGCGGCCGCGCGGGGCCAGTCGGCCGGGGCGTTCGGCGGCGGCGCAAGCGGCGCATCGCGCTCGATGTAGCCAAACGTCTCGGCCGGATACGTCGGCCGGATGCCGAACGTGACCATCCGCGCCGGCGCCTCTTCGACCATCGCGACGGCCAGCCGGATCGCGCCTTGAAAGACGTCGTCCGGACGAATGACGTGGTCCGCCGGCATCACGGCCATCACGGCCTCCGGATCGTCGCGCAGGAGCCGCTCGGCTGCCAGCCCGATGCACGGCGCCGTGTCCCGCTTGCACGGCTCGACGAGGATCGAACCGCGAGGCAAGTCCGGCAGTTGTTCGGCGACCGACTCGGCCAAGTGCGTGGTGGTGGCCACCACCACGCGCTCGACAGGCACGACCGTGCCAAGCCGGTCCACCGTGGCCTGGAGCATCGTCCGACCGCCCAACAACGCCAGAAACTGCTTCGGCCGCGCCCGCCGGCTCTGGGGCCAGAACCGCGTTCCCGCTCCTCCGGCCATAACCACCGCGTGCAGCATGTCGGCTTCCTCCCGTTGTTCTTCCTCGTGTCGCTGCTCGGCCCGACGCAACCCGGTCTCCCTTCGCGGGACGCGGCAAGAAACGACATAAGCCCATTCATCGAAAGGGCTTACGCAAAATCCCGCCGCGAGGTGCGGCAAGCTGCCAAAATCATCAGCGGAGAGGACCGGACGGGAACATACCCGAAAAACACGGCAAATTCAAGCCTTTCCGACGAAGGCGCTGCAAATCCCGGTGCAGTTCCCGATGTGGGGGTGTTGGCGGCCGAATTGGCCCGAATTGTCGCCGTTTGGCCGATGCTCCCAACCCCCATCCGCCGGGCGATTTTAGCGCTCGTGGATTGCGATGGCTAGGGGATGGCAAGCCTCCCGTATTCAACGAGGAATACGACGGTAACAATTCATGCCGGCACCCCTCGTCGGGAGTCACTTCTTCACAAAGCCTTGCCGGCGAAGGGCGGCGGTTAGGTGGCGGAGAGTGGGGTTGGCCGTCTTCAACTTGCGGGCCTGCTTTTCGGCCAGGTCGGACTGTTTGCTGTCGGCGAGGGCTTCACGTAAGTCGGCCAATAGCTCGCTGGCTTCCTCGTAGGCGTCGGTGGTCCGCTCGGCCACGAGCTTTTCCGTCTTCCCCAGGTACGGCGTCGGGTCCGCAGCCATCTTCTTGAGTCGCTCAGTTCGTTGTCGAGTCGCCTTCGCTTCTGCCGCCTTCTTCTTTTTGCAGTGGATCTCTTCCGCCGTGGCTCTGAGTTGGGCCACAGTCCGGCCTGCTTCGACCGTTGGCCACGATGGGGTGCCTGCGACCTTCTCGGATTTTGCCCGGATTTTCGCCTGAACCGACGACTCCGAGTCGCTGAGCAACTCCGCCAGCCAGGCGTCCTTGGTCGCCTCGGGTTGATCGGCAAGCCATTGGCAGTAGCGACTCCGCTGATCCGCCACGGCCGGCAGCGGCCCGCTTCGCTCTGCCGCCGCCGCGAGCATGGACTTGCTGACCCCAACGAACTCCGCCAAGGC
>JAFGDS010000082.1 GCA_016931995.1 Pirellulales bacterium | reverse complement strand
TTTCCGTTACGAGCTAGCGGAGGGACTTGAACCCACAACCTGCTGATTACAAATCAGCTGCTCTGCCAATTGAGCTACGCTAGCCGGCCAGGCCCGCACGCGAATCACTTAATATAACCAACACGCAAGGCCGTGCAAGGGGGATAGACAAAAAAAGCCCCACCCACAAACACCCCATTCGTGGGGTTAAAAAGGTGGCCGCCACGAATGGCACTGTCATTGACCTTTAATATAGCGGGGGACAGGGGTTGCGAGGAGAGGGATGCGCCGGTGGCTGGTCCGGAGATGGACTGGCGGATCGCCACGCGGACCTTCAGTTCTCGCAGGTTGAGCGTCTCGGGAATGGTCGCGTAAGTTTCTTCGTCCATCCATTCCGGACGTGCCGGACGGCGCCACGCGACGACGTGCTCTTCCTTGCCCAGCCGTTGGCCGAGGCGAAAGTCGGTCGTTCACCGCTGATGTCCGGACCGACTGAAAGCTCTGGGTACAAGATCGGCTTCCGTGATAAAACATGAGAGGCCCTCCTTGATCCAATTCGTGAGACGTTTGGACAAGGAAGGCCTCGAACGTCGTGGTAATCTAAGGCGCTGCAAACGCTCGACCAGTTCCTGCCCATTCCGCTATCGAGGGTTTCCAGCGAAGCGTGGTGTACGGCATTACTGACGGCCGTGGCCACACACAACGTCGGCGATCGGCCCGATCGTTTCGAGCCACGGCTGCGAAAGCGGCGTCCCAAACCCTACAAGCACCTCCGCGAACATCGGCGCAACTACAAACCATGACTCATAAGGCACTTGCAGAAGTTCACGTGCCATTCGTTTTACAGGCCCTTACTCTTTCACCTCAAACTCCGCGTCGATCGTGTCGTCGTCGCGGGATTCGCCGGCCGGGGCGTCGGCGGAGCCGGCCGAGCCGGGGCCCGTTGGGCCTGCGTCAGGCTGGGCGCCGGCCGAGGCGTACAGCGACTTGCTTAGGGCATGCGACGCCTGCTCGAGCTCGTGAATCGCCGACTTCATCCGCTCGGTGTCGTCGCCCTTGGCCGCCTCGCGGGTGCGCTCGATGGCCTTGTTCACGGCGTCCTTGTCGGCGCCGGAGAGCTTGGCGTCGTGCTCCTTGAGAAGCTTCTCAAGCTGGAAACACATGGAATCGGCCTGGTTGCGCAGCTCGGCCAACTCGCGGCGCTTCTTATCTTCGCCGGCGTGCTCCTCGGCCTGCTTGCGCATGGCGTTGATTTCGGATTCGGACAGTCCGGCCGACTGCTCGATCCGAACGTGCTGCTCTTTGTTCGTGCCCAGGTCCTTGGCCGAGACGTGCAGGATGCCGTTGGCGTCGATGTCGAAGCGGACTTCGATCTGAGGCACGCCGCGGGGCGCCGGGGGAAGGCCGTCCAGGTTGAACTGGCCCAACAGCCGGTTGTCGGAGGCCATTTCCCGCTCGCCCTGATAGACCTTGATCGTCACGGCCGTTTGGTTGTCGTCGGCCGTGCTGAAAACGTTCTTTCGATCGACCGGGATGTTGGTATTGCGTTCGACCAGCCGGGTCATGATGCCGCCGAGCGTTTCGATGCCCAGCGAAAGCGGCGTCACGTCCACGAGCACCATGTCCTGCACGTCGCCCATCAACACGCCGCCCTGAATGGCCGCGCCCACGGCGACCACTTCGTCCGGGTTGACGCTCTTGTTGGGCTCCTTGCCGAATATGGTTCGCACGAGCTCTTGCACCTTCGGGATCCGCGTCGAACCGCCCACCAGCACGACCTCGTCAATTTCCGACATTTTGAAATCGGAGTTCTTCCGCTTGGCGTCCTCGATCACCGAATTGACCGGCCCGCGGCAGCGCTCGATCAGGTGGTCGACCAGTTGCTCGAACTTCGCCCGGGTGAGCGACATTTGAAGGTGCTTCGGGCCGTTGGCGTCGGCCGTGATGAACGGGAGGTTGATGTCGGTCTGCTGGGCGGAGCTGAGCTCGCGTTTGGCCTTTTCGCAGGCTTCTTCGAGCCGCTGAAGCGCCATGGTGTCCTTGCGCAGGTCGATGCCCTGCTCGCGCTTGAACTCATCCGCGACGTAGTGGATCAACACTTCGTCGAAGTCGTCGCCGCCCAAGTGGGTGTCGCCGCTGGTGCTGATGACGCGGAACACGCCGCGTCCGACGTCTAATAGCGAGACGTCGAACGTTCCGCCGCCCAGGTCGAAGACTATGATCTTCTTCACGTCCTTGCGGTCCAGCCCGTAGGCCAGCGACGCGGCGGTCGGCTCGTTGATGATTCGGGCCACTTCAAGGCCGGCGATCTGGCCGGCGTCCTTCGTGGCCTGGCGCTGGGCGTCGTTAAAGTAGGCCGGCACGGTGATGACGGCCTTGTTCACCTTGTGGCCCAAGTAGGCCTCGGCCGACTCCTTGAGCTTGCGGAGAATTTTGGCGGAGATCTCCGGCGGCGTGTGCTCTTGATTATCGACCTTGATCTTGACGTAGTCCTCGGCCGCGCCGGTCACCTCGTAGGGGACCATCTTCTCCTCGGCGCTCACTTCGCTGTGCCGCCGGCCCATGAAACGCTTCACCGAGTAGACGGTCCGTTTCGGGTTGGTCACGGCCTGGCGTCGGGCGGGCTCGCCCACGAGCGTTTCGCCCTTGTCGGTAAAGGCCACGACGCTCGGCGTGAGTCGGTTGCCTTCCGCGTTGGCAATGACCTTCGCGTCCTTGCCCTCCATCACCGCCACGACGGAGTTCGTCGTTCCGAGGTCGATTCCGATGATCTTTTCGCCTTGAGCCATGGGATGCTCCTTTCTCCGCGTAAGCCGATATCGCCGGGCCGATCCGCCGCCAGGTGGCCGGCTCGGTCGGCTCTTGACATGTAGAGAAACTCGCCCGGACGGGGGTTGCAAAGCGCGTGCCGTTCGGCCCGCCGGCCGGGCGGTGCTCGTAAAGTATACACCAAAAAGGAGTTGCGACGTAGCCGCCATCGTGGTTCGGTCGGCTTGGTGCATGGCCATCCGCTGAGGGACTGCCATTTTGACACCTTCCAAACAGACAACCCGAGGGGGTGCGGTCCCTGCCCGATCGGTTGACACCCGCCCTGGGCATGGATACAAGAGAGTAGTCTGAATTGGGGAGGGCCGACTCCCGTCCTCCTGAGCGATGCTCTGTCATTCCGAGCGAAGCGAAGAATCTCCTCGCTGGCCCAGATCCTTCGCTTCGCTCAGGATGACGAACGTCCGGGGGCACAAGTTGGGTGCCACCAAGAGTTGAATCGTTCGCAGTGCAGGGCCCCGCGAAGGGGAAGCCATATGGCCAAAAAACGCGTGTCGAAGATGGTGGCGAAGAAGACCGGGCCCCAGCGACCGGCCGATTCCCGGGCGGCCCGCGCCGAGCTGAAACGGGTGGACGAGGAGATTGTCAAGGCCCTGCACCGCCGTGCGGAGTTGGCCCGGCAGGTCGGCCAGGCTCGACCACCGGCCGATGACAAGCCACTGCTGCCCGACGACGATGAACCGTGGCTCGATTGGGTCGAGTCGCGCTCTGTCGGGCCCATGCCCCGCGGCACCGTCCGGGCCGTGTTTCGGGAGATCCTAAGCGGCTGCCGGGCGCTCGTGCGGCGGTTGCGGATCGCCCATTTGGGGCCGTATTTCAGTTATAGCCACTTGGCCGCGATGCGGCGATTCGGCCAGGAGGTCGAATTCCTGCCGGTCGGCACGATCGCCGCGGTGTTCGAGGAGGTTCACGCGGGCCATGCGGATTTCGGCCTGGTGCCGATCGAAAACTCGACCGACGGCCGCGTTTCCGACACGCTGGACATGTTTACCCGGCTGCCCATGCGGATCTGCGGCGAAGTGGAACTGCCGATTCGTCACGCCTTGTTGGCCCGGTGTCGCCGCGACGAGATCCACGAGGTCTGCAGCAAGCCGCAGGCGCTGTCGCAGTGCCGCAATTGGCTGGCCAAGCACCTGCCCGACGCGCAGGGGGTCGAGGTCACCAGCACGTCGACGGCCGCCGAGATGGCGGCGAAAAAACCTGGCACGGCGGCCATCGCCAGCGTTCAGGCCGGCGTGCACTTCGGCCTGGAGGTCCTGGCCGAGCGGATCGAGGACAATCCCGCCAACACAACGCGATTCTCGATCATCGGCCACGAGTCGGCGCCGCGAACGGGCAAGGACAAGACGGCCATGATGTTCCACCTGGAAGACCGGCCGGGCGCGTTGGCCGACGCGTTGGGGATCGTCCGCCGCAACCGGGTGAATTTGACCTGGATCGAGTCGTTCCCCATCCCCGGCCCGGACCGCGCGTACCTCTTCTTTGTCGAGATGGAGGGCCACGAGACCGACCCCCGCGTCCGCCGGGCGACCGCCGCGTTGCGTCAGAAGACGCTACGGCTCGAAATCCTCGGGTCGTTTTCGGTGGCCCCGGCCGACTAGTGTCGCCGCCCGCCTCGATAGTTGGCGCCGTGTCCTCGCTCGCGTGGATAGGCGAATCAGATGGGGTGTCACGTCCACGCGAGTGTAGATATGACACCCATGATGGGGGGTACTTGTGCCGCTGGGCGGCACATAGAGCGATTCCCAGGGTCAATCTGCCCAGAGACCGCTGGCCCATGGGACCTTGCGTCAACCCGCCATAGCCGCCATAATGATAAGTTTGATTTCCAGGCAGCGAGAATAGCCGAGCTGGCCGTCGGGCTGGGCCCGGAGCAAGGAGATTGTCGATGCGGCGTCCGTTCATTGCCGGCAATTGGAAGATGACGCAGGACCGGCGGTCGGCCGTGGCGTTGGCCGAGGGGGTGTCTCGGCAGGCAGCCGGGCTGTCGGGTGTGGATGTGGCCGTGTGCCCGCCGAGCTGCTACCTGGACGCCGTGGCCACGGTCTTGGCCAATGGACCGGTCGGTCTGGGCGCGCAGAACATGTACCACGAGCCCAATGGGGCCTTCACGGGCGAGTTGAGCGCGGCGATGCTCCTGGACCTGGGTTGCCGGTACGTCATTCTGGGGCACAGCGAGCGGCGTCATATCCTGGGCGAGACCGACGCGGACGTGAACAAAAAGGTGCTCGCGGCCCTGGCCGCCGGCTTGACGCCGATCGTCTGCCTCGGCGAGACCTTGCCCGAGCGCGAGGCCGGCAAGACGCTCGACGTGATCCGGACGCAATTTTCCGGCTCGTTGGCCGGGCTCGGCGCGGCCGAGTTCCAGAAGATCGTCATCGCCTACGAGCCGGTCTGGGCCATTGGCACGGGCAAGACGGCCACGCCCGAGCAGGCCGAGGAGGTCCACGCCGATCTTCGCAGGATCATGGCCGAGTGCTATACTGCCCCCGTGGCCGAATCGGTCCGGATCCAATACGGGGGGAGCGTGAAGCCGGATAACGCCGCCGATCTGCTCTCGCAGCCGAACATCGACGGCGCTCTGGTTGGCGGGGCGAGTCTCAAGGTCGATGCCTTCATGGGGATCGTGGTCCACGCGGTTGGCTAGAAACGCGCACGTCAAGACGCGCCGGCCCTCGGCCCGCGCCGAACTCGTGAGAGAATAGCTCATGCAAATCCTGTTCATGGTGTTGATGTTCCTGTTGGCGGTCCTGCTGATCCTGGTGATCCTGGTGCAGCGGGGCAAGGGCGGCGGGTTGGCCGGCGCCTTGGGCGGCATGGGCGGGCAGAGCGCCTTCGGCACGAAAGCCGGCGACCTGTTCACCAAAATCACCGTCGGGCTGGCCGTGGTCTGGATCCTGCTTTTGATCGTCGCGGTGAAGGTGATGAGCCCGGGGGGGCGGATGGCCGATGCGCCGGGGCAACAAGCCCCCGCCAATCCCGACGGCGCCGCGACCGAAGGACCCGCCGGCGACACGGCCCCGGCCAAGGGCGATTCGTAAGAGCGGTCGAGCCATTGTCGGAGTTCCTGGGCCTTTTCGGGGAGTAATCGGGCCGTGCTGTTGAGTATGACCGGCTTCGGCGAGGCGCACTGCCAGCGAGACGGCCTGACCGTCGCGGTCGAGCTGCGCTCCATCAACAGCCGCTACGTGAAGATCTCGATCCGCTGTGGCGAAGGCTACGGAATGCTGGAACCCTTGGTCGAGGCCGCCCTGCGAGGCGGCATTCGCCGCGGTACCGTTCAAGCCACGATCCGCATCCACCGCGCCCGCTCCGCCGAGAGTTACGAACTGAACACGGCCGTCCTGGATCGGTACCGCCAGAGCCTGAGCCGGTGGCAGGGTCTGTCGGGCATCTCGGGCGAGATCCCCGTGGCGAATCTGCTCCTGTTGCCCGGCGTGGTGGACGAGGACATCAACAACGTGGCCGACGCCGAGGCCGATTGGCCGCTCGTGCGCGAGACGCTCGAAACGGCCATCGAGAACCTCGCGCGGATGCGGGCGGAAGAGGGCCGGGCCATGGAGGCCGATCTGCGGGCGAATTGCCGCGCGGCGTTGGAGTGCGTCGGGCGGATCGCCGCGCAGGCCCCGCAGGTGGGCGAAAGCTACCGCGCCCGGCTCAAGGAACGGATCGAGCGGATCGTGGCCGAATTCCAGGTGACGCTTGCCCCCGGCGACCTGATCCGCGAAGTGGGTTTGTTCGCCGAACGGTGCGACGTCTCCGAGGAGATAGTCCGCCTGCGAAGCCACTGCGAGCAATTCGAGGCGTCGCTCTCGCTGCCGGAAAGCTCGGGCCGGAAGCTTGACTTCCTGACGCAGGAGATGCTCCGCGAAACGAATACGATCGGGTCCAAGGCGAACGACGTCCAGATCGCCCGCGAGGTGATCGAGATCAAGTCCGTCCTGGAACGCATCCGCGAGATGATCCAGAACGTTGAGTGACAATGGCCGGTCGAGGTCGCGGGAGGGTGATCGTGGTTTCCGGGCCTTCGGGCGCCGGGAAGAGCACGGTCGTGCGGCGGCTACTCGCGCGGTCGCCCGTGCCGCTGGCGCGCAGCGTGTCGGCGACGACGCGCCGGCCCCGGCCGGGTGAAACGGACGGCGTGGACTACCACTTTCTGTCGGACGCGGAATTTGCGCGGCGTCGGCGGGAAGACGCGTTTGTCGAATGTTTCCAGGTTTTCGGCGGCGAGGATTGGTACGGCACCCTTCGCGGCGAGGTGGAGCCGCGACTGGCCGCGGGGAAGTCGGCGCTCTTGGAAATCGACGTGCAGGGCGCCGCGGCCGTGCTGCGGCAGTATCCGGACGCCATCACTTTTTTCGTCGACGCCGGCTCCGCCGAGGAGCTCGAACGGCGCCTTCGCGGGCGCGAAACGGAAAGCGAGGAAGCCATTCGGACCCGGCTCGCCCAGGCCCGAAACGAACTGGAGGCGGCTGGTTGGTACCAGCACCGGATCGTCAACGACGACGTGGACCGGGTGGTCGAGGAAATGAGTGCAATATTGGCCGGACTCGCGCGGGAATCTTCTTGAAGGACTCTCGCGGCGTCCCTTGGTCAGGTAATTATAGCAGTCGATTATGAGTGCCACTGGCTCTGCCAGTGCGCGGGACACACCGCGGCTCACGCACTGGCAAAGTCAGTGGCACACATGTGGTTCACGCACTGGTAGAGCCAGTGGCACACGTGACGACAGGGCTTGAACGAAGAAACAACGAGGGAGTACCGCGAAGATGCTAGACGAACTTCGAGAAGAACACATCGTCAAGAAGGTGGGCGGACGGTTCCGCCTGTCGACGCTGATCCAGAAGCGGCTCGTCGCCCTGAACGCCGGCAGCCGCCCGCTGGTGGACGCCAAGACCGACGACAAGATGCAGATCGTCATCCAGGAGATTTTGCAGGACAAGATCTACCTGGACATGGAGTCGAATCTCCGCACGACGGAGAGCAAGTACGGCGCCGGCGGTCCGCCTGAGTTGGACTTCAGCAAGCTATGAACGGTCGCGAGGTGCTTGTGGGCGTGACGGGCGGGATCGCCGCGTACAAGACGGCCGCCCTGGTCAGCCGGCTCGTGCAGGCCGGGGCCGGCGTCTCCGTCGTGATGACCCACGCAGCCACGCAACTCGTCGGACCCAAAACGTTCGAGGCCCTGACCGGCCGGCCGGTCGGGCTTGAGGTGTTCGGGCCCCGCCCCCATCCGCACATCGAGCTGGCCCAAGAGGCCGACGTCCTGTGCGTCGCCCCGGCAACCGCCAATTTCCTCGCCAAGGCCGCCTGCGGACTGGCCGACGACCTATTGAGCACGGTCTACCTGTCCTTCAGCGGGCCGATGGTGTTCGCTCCGGCGATGAACGCGCGGATGTGGGAGAAACCGGCCGTTCAGCGGAACTGCCAACAGCTTCGCGACGACGGCGTCGTGCTGCTGGATCCCGAGGACGGCTATCTCAGTTGCGGCGCCCGCGGCCCGGGCCGCATGGTCTCGCCCGAACGCATCTTCGACGTCCTCGCCGAGCTGCTTGAGAAGGATTAGAGCCGTGTCGCCAACCGCTGCTTGGCTGCCTCAGGTTGTGGAAATGAAGGAAACCGCGGATGAACGCGGATGAAGAGGACCCTACACGGGGCGTTCTATCGCAACCATTTGCGTTTATCCGCGTTCATCCGCGGTTCCTCTTCCGTTTCAGCCAGGCTTTGGGTTGCTTTGCAGTGACACGCTGAGGCAACAGCCTCGTTCCACGGATACGGATTCCCGCCATGGCGCGCATCCTGATTACGTCCGGTCCCACGCGGCAGTATTTGGATCCGGTCCGGTTCCTGAGTAATGCTTCCAGCGGCCGGATGGGTTGCGCCCTGGCCGCCGCGGCGCTGGCGGCGGGGCACGAGGCGGTCGTCGTCACCGGGCCGGTCGAGATCGCCTATCCCCCCGGGGCCGAGGTGATCCAGGTCGTCTCGACCGAAGACATGCTCGAGGCCTGCCTGCGGGTTTTCCCCGGCTGCGACGGACTCGTGGCCGTGGCCGCCCCGTGCGACTACCGCCCGATCAAGACGGCGGCGCACAAGATCTCGAAAACCGGCGCCCTGCTCGTGCTCGATCTCGTTGAGACGCCCGACGTGGTGGCCGCGCTCGCCGCGATCAAGACCTCGCAGTGGATCGTGGCCTTCGCCCTGGAAACCCAGGACGAGCGGCTCCGCGCGATGCAGAAGCTGGAGCGGAAAAACGGAGACCTCGTCGTGCTCAACGGCCCAGCCGCATTGTGCGCCGCCGACACCCAGGTGGAAGTCCTGGACCGCGCCGGCAGCGTGCTGGCCGCCTCCTCCGGCCGCAAGGAAGACGTTGCCCGGGAAGTGTTCGCCGTGATCGAGCGGAGGCTGATCCAATCGCCAAGGCCAGAGGAACGGTAATGCTTCACACGCGAGTGGATGAACTGAACGAGGGTTTGTAAGAGGCAACTCCCGTCGCCGATGGAGGCCCAATTTGTAGGGATGATCGGCGACAGGAGTCGCCTCCCACAGTCGCGTCATGCCGAGCGAAGCGAAGCATCTGGGTTCCTGGCAGGCTGACGAGATCCTTCGCTGCGCTCGGGATGACAGGTCCGCCGTGCAACACTTTTGAGGAGCGAGGACAAACGGATGCCATTTCGACTGGACAAACTGACGCTCAAGGCGCAAGAGGCCCTCGCGGCGGCGCAGGAGCTGGCCGCCCAACGGGGGAACCCCGAGATCGACCCGGTGCATCTCTTGGCCGCGCTTCTGGCCGAGAAGGACGGGGTCGTCGGGCCGGTGCTCGATAAGATCGGCGTGAATCGGGCTCAGTTGGAGCAGGTCGTCCGATCGGAGCTGGGCCATTTACCAAGGACGTCGGGTGGGTCGCCGCCGGGCGCGGGCTCGGCCCTGCGCGGCGTGCTCGACGCCGCGGCGGCCCAAGCGGCCGACATGCGCGACGAGTTCGTCTCGACCGAGCACCTGCTTCTGGCCCTGACCAAGGCGGAGTCGAAGGCCAAGAACCTCTTGAAGCTCAACGCCGTGACGGGCAACGACGTCCTGGAAGCCCTGCGCAGCGTCCGCGGAAGCGCCCGCGTAACCGATCAGAATCCCGAGGCCAAGTTCCAGGCGCTCGACCGTTACGGGATCGACCTGGTCGAGCGGGCGCAGCGGGGAAAGCTCGATCCCGTGATCGGCCGCGACCAAGAGATCCGCCGCGTGATCCAGGTCCTTTCGCGCCGGACGAAGAACAATCCCGTGCTGATCGGCGAACCCGGCGTGGGCAAGACGGCCATCGCCGAGGGGCTTGCCCTGCGGATCGTCGAGGGCGACGTGCCCGAGAGCCTCAAGAACCGCCGCGTCGTGGCTCTGGACCTTGGGGCGCTCATCGCCGGAACGAAGTACCGCGGCGAATTCGAGGAGCGGCTCAAGGCCGTGTTGCGCGAAATCGAGGACGCCGGCGGCGCGATCATCTTGTTCATCGACGAATTGCACACCGTGATCGGCGCGGGCGCGGCCGAAGGGGGCAGCGACGCGGCCAATCTGCTCAAGCCGGCCCTGGCCCGGGGTGACTTGCGTTGCATCGGCGCCACGACGCTCGATGAATATCGCAAGCACATCGAGAAGGACGCGGCGCTGGAGCGGCGGTTCCAGCCGGTGTACGTGGGCGAGCCGTCGGTCGAGGACACAATCGCGATTTTGCGGGGTTTGAAGCCGCGCTACGAAGCGCATCACAAGGGGATCAAGATCAAGGACTCGGCCCTGGTCGAGGCGGCCCAACTTGCCCACCGTTACATTGCCGACCGGTTCCTGCCCGACAAAGCCATCGACCTGATGGACGAAGCCACCAGCCGGCTGGCCATGGAATTGGAGAGCGTGCCGACGGAGATCGACCAGGTGCAGCGGCGACTGGTCCAGTTGGAGTTGGCCGCGCGGCAACTTTCGGAAGAGACCGAGGAGCACGCCCGGCAACGGCTGGCCGAAATCCAGGTCGAAATGGACGAGCAAAAGAAGAAGTTGGCCGATCTGCGCGAGCAGTGGGAGGCGGAGAAGCTGGGGCTGGTCGACGTCCACCAGATCCGCAGCCGGCTGGCCGAGGTCGAGTTGCAGTGCAACCAGCTTGCCGCGTCGATCAAGGAGAAGCAGTCCACTGCCCAGCCCGTGGTCGAGGCCGACTACCAGCGGCTTTACGAGCTCGATCAGGAGCGGCGGCGGCTGACCGAGCAGCTCGACGCGGCGGAGGCGGCCGCGGCCGAAACCCACGGGCGGCGCCGCCTGCTGCGCCAGGAGGTTGGGCCCGAGGAAATCGCGGAAGTCGTCAGCGCGTGGACGGGTATTCCCATCACGCGGATGATGGAGACCGAGCGAGCGAAACTGCTCGTGATGGAAGAGCGAATCCACCAGCGGCTGGTCGGCCAGGACGAGGCCGTGGCGGCCGTGGCGGGCGCGGTCCGCCGGAGCCGCTCCGGCTTGCAGGATCCGAACCGGCCCATCGGGTCGTTTCTCTTCCTCGGTCCCACCGGGGTGGGCAAGACCGAGCTGTGCAAGGCGCTGGCCGAAGTGATGTTCGACGACGAGACGGCCATCGTGCGGCTGGACATGAGCGAATTCATGGAGCGACACACGGTGAGCCGTCTGATCGGCGCCCCGCCGGGCTACGTCGGCTACGAAGAAGGCGGCCGGCTGACCGAGGCCGTGCGACGCCGGCCCTACGCCGTGATCCTGCTCGATGAGATCGAAAAGGCCCATCGCGACGTGTTCAACATCCTGCTCCAGGTGCTCGACGACGGCCGGCTGAGCGATAACCACGGGCACACGGTGGACTTCACGAACACGATCGTTGCGATGACCTCGAACATCGGGAGCCAGTTGATCCAGGAAATCGCCCGGGAGGGTGGAAGCGAGGAGGAAATGCGCCAGGGCGTTCAGGAGGCGCTCCAGACGCGATTCCTGCCGGAGTTCCTCAACCGGATCGACGAGACCATCATCTTCCACCCGCTGGACTCGAAGCAAATCCACCAGATCGTGCGGCTACAAGTCAAGCGGCTTCAGGGGCAGCTCGCGGCCAAACACGTCGAATTGGAGGTCACGGAGGCGGCCATCGACGAGATCGCCCGGCGGGGTTACGACCCGACCTTTGGCGCCCGGCCGCTGAGACGCGTGATCCAGCAGGAGATCCAGAACCCGCTGGCGGTCGAATTGCTCAAACGCGAGGCGATCGAGGGGACGCGCATGCGGGTCGATTTCCACGGCGCCGACTTCACGTTTGCCCGGCTTGCGGACTGACATGTCCCACAGCCCACAGTTGCCGCTCGCCCGAAGGATCGCTTGCGGCTTCGCAATACAAGAAACCAAGCGGGCCGGATGAACGGCTGCGTTCACCCGGCCCGCGGTCTTTTTTGCGGTGGCCAGAGCGTTGCCCCCTACCGTCGCCCGAGCCGCACGGCACACACCCCGGCCAGCCCCATGGCCAGGAGGACGAGCGTGGAAGGTTCGGGGATGATGGGGATGCCGATAATGAGGCCCTTCTTGGCGATGAAGGCGGTGGAGGCCGCTTCGCTCACCGCCTGAAGCGAGTTATCCATGGAGAGCTGCACTTTCGTGGCGCTGCCGTTGATGCCCTTGCCGGCCAGGAAACCCTGGATATCCAAGGCCACCTGTCCTGCCCAGGGCACGGCGACTCCGGCGTCGTTGACCAGATCGAACTGGCCCAGGGTGGCGGGGGTGAAGAGGTTCTTCACCAAGGTGAGGGGGGCAATGGCCGCGCCGTTCACTTCAAGGATCGTCGCGAAGACGCTCGCCTGAGCGGATACCTGGGTCGTCGTCGTGCCAACGCCGCCCAGGGTGTAGTCGCCGAACTCCGCGATGCTGATTCCCGGAATCGTATTGCCCGGCTGGGCCACGAGCGTCATCGTCAGGACGCCGTCGGTCAGGTCGACGGGTGGATTGAGGGCCTGGGCAAAGGCGTTGAAGGACACCGGGCTGAAGAGTAGGGCGTCGTCCACCACCGTCGGCGCGCCGTACAACGGCGTCGGGTCGGTGCCCGAGTCCTCGGTCACGCCCAGGAAATCGACCGTTGTGCCGCTGAGGTTGCCGTAGGAGATGGGAGCGGCCGTCGAAACGGATACGCACGCAGCCAGAAGAAGCAGTGCAGCAAACAGGCATCGACGTTCCATGGTTGTTCTCCGCCTTGTGAAAGGGCAAACGATGGTGCCGTAACGACAAACCTCCCTCGGCCGGTCGGCAACGATTCCGTTCCCCACCACCGATCGGGACTGGGGAGTCTCCCCAATCCACCGGATACGCATTCCTTATGATATCCACGGCGTTGGGTTCCGCAATAGTCTGGCGCGAAATCCACCGGGTTTTCCGGCAAGAAGTATCCGGATGGCACATGCAACCACCACCCGTCGGTGGCATCTCGGGCCAGGATACCCGGTAACCCGGATGGGCCAAGTCCCCGTCGCGACCCCGGCGGAGCGCGGCGGCCGCGAATGCCGGCGACCACCCTTGCGTTTTGCCGGGCGGTCGCTACACTAATGGGTTTGCACGACTGCCCCACGCATTGCAGGTGTCTAGCCGATGCCCAAGAAGTTTGCCCCGAAACGCCCCAGCCGACGCCGGCCGAAGGTCAAGGTCCGCGGCAAGAAGAAGGACCCGATTTTCGTCGATGGCCAGCGCCCTCGGCCGATGTACGTCGACTACAAGGACGTGGACCTTTTGAAGAAGCTGACCAACCGCCAGGGGAAGATCATCGGGCGCCGCAAGAGTGGCTGCACCGCCGCCAGTCAACACGCGATCTCGCGCGCGGTGAAGCGAGCGCGATTCATGGCCCTGATGTCGTACGTCGGCGACTAAGGCAATGCCAACGGGATCCCTCGCGGCGCTCGGGATGACGCAGCGAGGGTTCTTCGACAGGATCTTACACGTTCGTCCAGACGCCTTGCGTCTTCAGGACGAAGTCGATTGCCGCCGCTGTCTTCGTGTCGCTGCCTCCGGCGCTGGAGGTGGCTTGCACCCACGCGAACTTGAGCGCGGACACGCTGCTTTCCAGGTAGTCGAGCCGCGTGAAGCCGGGGCCCGCCTCGAGATGGTCGTCGCCGACCGAGTCGAAGAGGTACGCCTTGTCGACGCCGCCGACGGTCGAGTACGCGTCGACGAACTCGAAGCCGGCCGCGCGATTGTAGAAGGTGCCGCCGTAGAGGCGCGAGTTGGTCCGGTAGCCGTAGAAAAAGTCGTTGCCGGCCGAGTCGTACAGGCTGGCCCGATCGGCGCCGCCGGCGGTCGAGTAGGCGTACACGTAGCGGAATCGTGTGGCCTGGTTGAAGAATCCGTTGCCCGACAGGCTAGTTACGGTTGGACGTGCGTCGAGCACGTCGTCGCCGGCCGAGTCGTAGAGATAGGCCTTGTCGGTGCCGCCGCGGACGGCATGGGCGTTGACCCGCTCGAAGCCGGTGGCGCGATAGTAGTAGATGCTGCTCTGCATGTAGGCGTACGTCTCGTAGCCGAAAAATTGGTCGCTATAGGACGAGCCGTGCAAGGTGGCCACGTCGTTGCCGCCCGCGGTGGCCACGGCGTACACGTAGCGGAACGCCGCGGCGGAGTTGTAGAAGTTGTCGCCGTACATGTAGCTGACGGTGGGCGTGGCGACAAAGGTGTCGTCGCCGCCCGAGTCGTAGAGATAGGCGGTGTCCGTGCCGCCCTGGCCGTAGGCGTAGACATGGCGGAAGCCGTCGGCCCGACGATAGCAGCCGCCGAGGAATTCGGCGTACGTCTCGTAGCCGTTGAAGCGATCGTTGCCGGCGCGGCCGTACATCTTCGCCGTGTCCGTGCCGCCTTCGGTGGAATAAGCGTACACGTAGCGGAATTTTTCGGCTCGGTTGTAGAACCCGGCGCCGGTGAGGTAGCTGACGGTGGGGCTCGCGACAAACGTGTCGTTGCCGGCCGAGTCGTGGTATTCCGCGGTGTCCGCGCCGAGGCTGGAGTAGGCGTAGACGCGGCGGAACCCGTGGGCTTCGTTGTGGAAGCCCGCGCCGGAAAGGTAGCTCTCACTCGGGTGGCTAACGAAGGTGTCGTTGCCCGCGGAATCGTACATCTTCGCGACGTCGGCGCCGCCGGCCGTGGCGTAGGCGCGGACCGTTTCAAACCTTCGGACTTCATTGCGGAATCCGGCGCCGGTGAGATAGGTGATGACGGGTTTGGCGACGAGCGTGTCGTTGCCCGCCGAGTCGTAAAGCTCCGCCGTGTCGGCGCCGCCGGCGGTGGCGAATGCATAGACGCGTCCGAACCGTTCGACCCGGTTGGAGTACGTGTCGCCCGTGAGGGTGCTGAACGTCGGTCGGGCCACGAAGACGTCGTCCCCGGCCGAGTCGTACAGGATGGCCCTGTCCGTGGAGGCTCCAATGGCCCTCGCGTCGAACACGCCCGAGACGTTCAGCGTGTAGCCACCGCCGGTGACGGTCAGCGCGTTGGGTCGGAGGGTGAACGTCTCGGCTTTGGACGAGCCGGTCACCGTGGCGAAGTCCTGGCCGCCGCCGCTGGTGAAGGAGATCGAGGTCACGGCCGACGCGCCGAAGCGATACGCCACATCGTTAATCTGGACGAGGTGTTGGCTACCCGTGGCAAAGACGAATCGGTCGTCGCCCGCGGTGCCGAAGACCTTCACGGTCTTTCCGCTCTGGTAGACGAGGTTGGTCACGCGGAAGGCCGTGAGCGTTTGGGGCGAGACGGCCGTCACTTCGACGTAGTATTCCGTGCCCGCGGTGGCGCGGTAGTTGAATCGCTGGCTACCCGACACGAGCGCGGACGTGGCCACCGTGTTGAGGTTGGCGTCGCGCAGCCGGATGACGAGGTTGCCGGGCGTGGCCGACAGGGCCTCGACGGTCAGGAAGCCCGTGTGCGAGGCCCGGCATTTGTACCAGGTGGTGCCGGCCTCGATCTCGACGTTGGACATGCGCAGCGAGGCGACCGTTCCGAGGTCGGTCACGGTGTCGCTCACGCCGAAGTTCCTGCCCGCGGCGACCGTGCCTCCGGCCAGGGCCACGTCGTAATATCCGCTGGCGGGATTGGTGGTGAGCCAGCCGGCCGGCGCGACGACCTGGACGCGGTAGTCGCCGTCCTCGAGGCCGGCGAAAGCGTAGGCCCCGTTCGCCGACGTTGTCGTCTGGACTTCGCCCGTGGAGATCTGCAGGGACCAGCTATTGAGCGTACCCTGATCGTACGTCCAATTATCCGTGATTTCGAGGGTCCAGACGCCGTTTGCCGACTTGCCGTTGAAGGCGGAGAGCAGGCCCTCGGGCCGGAACGTGCCGGAAAACGGCGCGCTGGCGCCGGCGATGCTCGTGGCGGCCTGGTCGTCCAGCGTCGTATTGGTGAAGTTGTTGCCGGAGCCGCCGACGTTGGCGAACAATTGCACCCGCGTGCCGTCGGGGCCGATCAGATACACTTCGAGGTCCGACGTGTACGTGTGGCTAATATTCAACGTCACGTTCACGTCGGAAATGGAGAACGACGAGTCGTTGATGGAGAGCGTCGAGGTGACCGTGTGCAGATCGAGGATGCTGGCGGGCACGTCGCCCGACGAAATGTTGATGGTTTCGGAGTCCAACGTCCCGTTTTCGTTCGCGTCGAGGAAGACCTTCTTGCCGGCCAGAAACGCCTCGCCGGTGTCCTTGTCGCCGTCCTGATTGACGTCGTTGTAGACGGTTCCGCGGATCTCGTTAGGCGCCGGCGGCGGCGCGGCGGGATCGCCGGGGTCCTTCTGGGCCAATCCCTGCACCAAGCCGATGTACCAGTCGTTGCTCCCGTAGTAGTCCTGCAGGTACCACTGGTTGCCGACGTACTCGACTTCGTAGTAACGAAGCCGGTCCGGGGCATTCTCGATCGACTTGCTGTCGTCCGAGTCGGTCACCCAGATGCCGTAATAATCGGAGGAGTTGCTGGGGTTGTAGTTGTATCCCCAAACGGTGATGGCGTGTCCGCCGGGTCCGTAGATCCCGATAGTGGTGCCATACCCATTGTGCAGATACGTGTTGATGGCCGACATCGCCAGGGAGTCGTTGCTCTGGCTGACGAGGTAGCTGTCGAAGTTCTCGGTCGGATAGAAGCCGCCGCCGGCCACGTCGACCTGCGCCCAGCCGGACCAACCCTGGCTGTCATTCGTGCCGTCGAACCACCAGTCCCATCCGAACTCCATCAGGCCGCCCTGATCCGTCCAATGGTCCTGGAAGTATTGGAACATCTGGTCCGTGTTGGTCATTCCGCCGACGACGCCCCAGCCGGTCCACGCGAGTACGTTCGAGCAGGCGGCGGCCCAGCAGTGGAGGTCGTCCTCGGTGTCGGAGGGCGTCTTCTCGGCGTCCACCCAGTTGCCGCCCCACGCCTGACAGAGCATGTAGCTTGTTCCCGTGGGCGTGGCGTCGCCCAGCGGTCCATCGCCCGAGTCCTTTAGATAGGCCGATGTGTCTTCGTCAAAGCCGATGTTGAGGCTTTCCATCTCGGCCAGGGGCACGTCGGCGTCGAAGCCCAACGGCGCGTCGTACTCCTCCGCCTCCAGCCCGGGCAGCTTCACCTCCTCGAAGCCCTCGAAGCCCAATGGGGAGACCGACATCAGCCAGCGTGTTTCAAGGGGTTCCACGGTTAACGAAGCCGGTTTTCGAGACGGCCCGGCGGTGGACCCGTTCGCGCGAAAACCCCAACCAGACAAACGACGGGCGGAGGATCCTACCTGCCCCTGCTCCAACAGACGACGACACATGGGATCACCTCAAAAGATGCATTCTTCGTACGCGGCGCGGATCCTGAGCGGACCGACAGAAGGCGGAGGACGACGGCGTGAAGGAGTAGGAGGCTGCCCATGCTCACTCCGGAGTCCTCGTGGACCGGGCCGAACGATCCGTCCTCGGCCAAGCCGTTTTATTGAAGAGAGAAGAAACGATGAGACGCGAGATAAGGATTCGTGGCGCGCGGCCAACCCGCCGCCATCTGAAATATAGGTCGCGGCTTGCCCTCGCGGCGTTTCCGCTACGACCCGTACCGGCCAAACTCCGACGTGCCAGTGTGGATTCGACCGTTTGCATCGGTCGCCCCCCGCCGGGAAGGTCCGAACAGGGGGGAGCGGTTGCCCTGAAAACCGCATCCTGAACCGATCAACCGTCTGTACAATACCCAACGGCGGGCTCGTGGCCGTTCCGTGGCGAAGGCCGCGTGACGCGCCCCCGCCCACGCGGTAAATGTGGGAGGCGCGGGGGCCGTGACGTAGAGTTATCGGGAATGCGCAAGCATTTTGGATGCCTCGATGCAATCGAAAAAGAGGTGTTCGTATGGGGCAATATCTCACGTCTGAGCGAGTTCGCGCGCGATACGCCAAGCCTTTGACGGTCCTCGCGAAGGACTTCGTCCGATTGTGCGACCGCTGGAAGAAAGCCCAAGAAAGCGGCCGGCTTCCTCGTCCCGATCTTCTTCTGAACGACACCATGCCCGCCAAGGCGCTTGTCCTGCTGCGGCGATTGCACGACGAGACCCTGGTTAAGCTGGACGCGGCCGTGGCGGGCGTCTACCGCTACCGGGATTCCGAACGCCGCGTGAACCGCAAGAAGCCGACCTCGCGGTAGCCGCCGCGCCGAGTGCCACCGGCTCCGCCAGCGTGTCTGAGTGCCACTGGCTCCGCCAGTGTCGTTGGACGCCGCGATGTTCGCACTGGCAAAGCCAGTGGCACGCGTCACGTCGGGAACCCCACGCGCCAGACGCGACGCGAACGAACTCTACGCCGGCGCGCGCGCCAGGGCAAGCCAGTCGGGCTCCGGCTGGAAACGGTCCGACCGCCACGCCATCGCGGCCAGTATCGGCACGCGGCAGTGCAACGCGAGTTGCTCGCGGTTCGACGCGACGCTGGGGTCGTCGGACCGCGGCGCGGGATGATTCAATACGACACCCGCCACGGGCAGCCCGCCGCGATAACGCTCGGCGACGAAGAGCGTCTGCAACGTCTGGTTGATGACGCCCAGAGCGTTCGGGGCAACGACGATCAAGGGGAACCCGAACGATCGGGCCAGATCGGCCACGTAGAGTGAATCGCCCATCGGGGACAACAGCCCGCCGGCGCCCTCGACCAGGACGACGTCCGCTTCGTCCTGCCAGACGGCGATTCCTTCGACGAGCCGATCGGGATCGAGTTGCTTGCCCTCGGCTCGCGCGGCCAGGTGCGGGGCCAATGGGGCCTCGAAGCATTGCGGGCAAACCCAATCGAGCGAGCCCGGCCGGCCGGCCGCCTCCCACAACGCCACCGCGTCGTCCGACACGAGCCGTCCGCCCTCCCGCCGGCAGCCGCTGGCCGCGGGCTTGTACACGCCCACACGGCGCCCCCGCTGGCGCAACCGCCGCGCGATCGCGGCCGCCACGTACGTCTTGCCCACCTCGGTATTCGTGCCCGTAATGAACAGGCCGGGAAGGCGAAGAGTCATGGCAGGTCCAGATGAGACTTCCGTGCGATGGCCAGGGCGAGATGCTTGAAGTCATCGTAGCAACCCTGGACGGCGTACATGTGTCCCCCGAGGGCCCCGTCGGCCGCCCTGAGTTGGAACATGGGTTTCAAGGCGTCCTGCGCGAGCGGCATGAGGCTCCGGTAGTTCTTCAGCGAGGCCAGGCAATGCGGATCCTCTTCCACGGACACATCCGTATCCGCTTCGCCGAGAACTTCTGTGTGATACGTTCCTGGAATCCGTTTCATCCAGCGCTCGTAGGCTTTGACCGGCCGGTCGAGCCGCACGGCGTGTTGGAGGATAGCATAGCCAATGGGTGCCATGTCGCCACGCGGCAAGTCGAAGTCCAGGCCAGGTGGACGCCGTTGCAGGCGATCAAGCCACTGGCTGCGCCATGCCTGTAACGTCGGCCCAAGGTTCCGAAGGCCCTGCAGGGAGAAGAGATCCGATGCCAACGGCACCACGACGTGGTCCGCCGCGATCAGAGCCGTGCGGTTGATGGCGCCAAGGTTCGGCCCCACGTCAATCAACACCAGATCGGCCGATTGTTGCACGGCCGCGCTAGCGAGGATACGGTGGAAGGATGACGTCACTCGGAAGGCATCCTCTTCCCGGTCAACACATCGTGGCCAAGCCGCCGACAGCTTGTCTTCAAACGCCGAGAGCCCCAGATCACCGACCACCAAACCAAGCCGCTCGCCCATGGATTCAACGTGAGGATCGCTGACGTCGCCCACCCCACGACGAATCGGATCAATGCATCCCAGGACGCTATCGGGGTGGCTGCCGTCAGGCCAGAGTTGCTCGAGACGCTCTTCCGGGAGGAACATCGCGGTCAGATTGGCCTGGGGATCGAGGTCCGCGGCCACGACGTTGACGCCCAACTCGGCGTACATCCACGAGAGGTGGTAAACGAGCGACGTCTTGCCGACGCCTCCCTTGTTGTTGAAAAATGCGATGGTCTTCATCGTTGCTTCCGCACCTTGGCCAGGACGGCATTGGGACTGAGTTCATGCTCAAACGTCGGGTTTCCATTATTGTCGAGCGCCTCGCGCGCCAATTGCAGGCCCATCCCAAACCTCTGGACGTAGCCCAGGACCTTCATGGCCTCGGCGAGCAAAGGGTTTCGGTAGTCGGTCACGCCGGGCTGGCCGAAGTTCTCGGGGGTGACCTGGCCAAAAAGCCCTCCGGGGCTGTGGATCTCGATCCTGTCTGTAAACCAATAGACCCGCACCGGCGCGTTGGTGGCCTCGTAGCTTCGGTGCAACACGGCGTTGCGAGTCAACTGTTGGAGAGCCACAATGGGGTAGTCGGGGCGTCGGACTTCCGTCGCCCCGCTTTGCACGTCCGTCGCCACCGAGATGTTCGCGTCGAGTACCTCGTCCAACTGACGCAACAGCTCCGGCAACGGTCCAGAAAGCTCCTTCTGATGACGAATCGGATCCGTCAACTCCAACCCCTCGAATCGGGCGAACTGCACGTACGCCCCGGAAATCCAGGCCAGCGGGTTCTTGCCAAACGTCAGGATGGCAGCCGCGTTGGGTACGCGCTCGGACGACAAGAAACGAAGGGACGCCAACTGTTGTTCCGTCGCGCGCTGATTAGCCGCGAGCACGTCGGGCGCGATGGCCGAGGGGAGGTACACCCGCTCGAAAAGGAGAACGTCAAGATCATCCAAAGTGACGCCCTTGATCGGCCGTTGATCGAACGGCGGATCTGCGGCCAAGCGTTTCTCGGTGAGTCGCCGTTCTTCCTCTGGCGTCGCGATAGCCCGGCGCGGCCCCACACGTATGTAAACCCGCCCCTTGTACCGCACCGGTGGACTCAGCGATGGCCGCACTTCGATGACCACCATCTCCCCGCCTGCCAACGTCCTCTTATAGACCGACATGACCGGAAAGGGAAGAATGTTGCCGTCGCCCCGGATGGCGGCGAGGTCGAGAAGCAACTTGTCGGTGACCTGAAGGCCCGCGCACGTTCCATCGTCGTTTGCGCCGATGAAGATCACACCTGGCTTCCGGCGGTCCGCCAGATCATTGGCCATCGCGCAGATCGCCTCGCAGACCCTGTCGCGATCGCTAAAGGACGCCTTCCGCTCCACGCGATCCGATTCGATCTCGCGAAGAGCCACTTCGAGATCACTGTCTTCCAACATGCGTTGTCCTCGTAAAAGGTCACTGACGCCAGCCACGAATCACTTGTCCGGTGTTGCGGATTCCGTCTTGGCGGCGTTCTCGGGCTTCTTCTCCCCGCCCGGATCGAGCCCTTCGTGGAGCCGTTCGCGCCAGGGCTTCTTCTGGCGGAAGCTTTCGAGCTCGTCGGCCAGCGACTTTTGGACGTCGAGGGGACTTTGCTCTTTGCCAAGCTCGACCGCTTTGGCGGCCCACTTCAAAGCCGCGTCGAAGTCGCCGGTCTCGGCGTGGGCCGCGGCCAGGGTGCTGAGGATGTGGGCTTCCTTATAGCCGGTCGCCTCGCACGCCCGCGCGGCCAGCTCGACCGCGCGGCGGCCGTCGCGGAGGTCGTCGTCGGGCGAGGTGGCCAGGACCCAGGCGAAGTTGTTGAGGAGGCTCGGCTCGTCCGGCTTGATTTTCACGGCCTTCTCGAAATCGGCGATGGCTTCGGCGTGTCGGCCAATCCCCAACATCGCGTTACCCCGGCCCTCCAAGGCGTCCATGGAGTCGGGCTTCTCCTTCAAAACGGCGTCGTAGATTTCGATGGCCTTTTGCGGCTGCTTCCCGGCGTTGTAGTACATGGCCAGTTGGATCTTGATCGACAGGTCCTCCGGCGCGGTCTTCACGACCCTCTCGAGCTCCCCGATCACCTCGTCCAGCTTCCCGGCGTTGGCCAGCAGCGCCGCCCGAAGCCGCCGGGCGCGATCGAACTCGGGATCGATCTTCAGGGCCTCGTCCACGTCGGCCAGGGCCTCTTGCGGCTTGCCCATCTCCTGGTGAAGCGCCGACCGCAACAACAGCACGATGACGTTCTTCGGCTGCATCGAGTGGGCCTCGTTCAGGTCGAGCAAGGCCGCCTCCAGGTTCTTCTGCTGGGCGTGGAGTTGCGCGCGGATCGACAGCGGCGTGACCGAATCGGGGCGAAGTTGCCGGGCCTTGTCCAAGCTGACCATCGCCCGGTCGTATTGCTTCAACTCGCCCTGCACCATGGCCAATACCTCGTAGGTCGCCGCATGGTCCGGGGCGAGCTCCAGCGCCTTCTGGAGATCGGCTGCGGCTTTTTCGGGCCGACGGTGGTCGGCATGGCAAATCCCCCGGGCGCGCACCGCGTCGGCGCTGCCGGGCGAGAGCTTCACCGCCTCGTCGAGCATGTCCTCCTGCCGTTTCGCGTCCTCCGACGTCCCGGCCCGCAGCACCAGGGCCTCCGCCCGCAGGTCGGGCATCTCCGTTTTCATCGCCAACACGTTGTCCAACGCGGCGATCGCCGCCTTCTTGTCGCCGCCCGGCAGCAGGTTGAGCCGGGCCGACAAGACCAGGGCATCCGGCTGCTCGGGCACGACCGCGAGCGCCCGGTTCAGATCGTCCAGGGCTAGCTTTCGGAATTCGGGCCAGAGGGCGTTCGGCGGACCGTCGCGAAAAACGACGCGGCAGGCGATCGACGCCCGCTCGACCAGCGTCGAGCCCAGCAGGCTCTTGGCGAATACCGTGTTTTCCTCGTCCAGCCCCTTATTGAGCGCGCTTTCGCAGAGCTTGATGACCTCGCCAAGATCGCTCAGTTGCCGGGCGCCGAGCTTGGCCTCGGTCGCCTTGTCCAGGTCCCCCTGGCCATCATTTCCGGCCCAGGCGGCGCCCTCCATCAAGGCCGCGGCGAGCACGGCGGAAAAAACGACTCGGACATAAGGCCACATGATCAGACTCCTCGCTGGTTGGATTCCAAGGGGAAGAGCAGGCTCGGCAGAAATCCCATTATGTCGCCTTCCTCCCCCGCTGACCATGCGGGAAGGCGGACCCAGGACGCTCGACGGCAACGCCTGCGCTGGACACGGTCCGCCTCCGGCCTCCGCGCGCCGCCCAGAAGGGGACAGTTCCCTAACTTTGGCCTCTGGGCATGAAAACTGGGAAAGTCCCGACGCGGGCGTACGGCTCTCCACGGGGGAGTTGATCCGCAATGCGTTGTGAGATAGCCTTTTAAGGGAAATGATCGCCCTGCGGTTGCGATCCGACGAGAACGCTGCCCCCAATCCGGTCGGCGGTCGGAACAAACCCCCCAATTGGAGCCACCACGCCGTGAACGAGAGCCTCAGCCAAAAGGCGTACGCCCACATTCACAGGCGCCTGGTTTCCGGCCAAATGACGCCGGGCAGCAGGTTGAGCAATCGGGCGTTGGCCAAGGAGATCGGCATCAGTTTCACGCCCGTCCGCGAGGCCCTTAACCGTCTGGTGAGCGAAGGGCTTCTGGAGTACCAGCGGGGACTGGGCGTGTTCGTCCCCACGGTGAGCCGTCGCCAGATCGAGGAAATCTACGAGCTCCGCGAGACACTGGAGTGCGCGGCCGTGGTCAAGGTTTGCCAGCGGGCCTCGAACGAGACGCTGGAAGAAGTGGAGACTGCCCTGACCGCGATGGGCGGAATTGCGCAACGGCTGGAGCCGGTGGAATCCGGTCACCGAAATCCGGAACTGGCCGAGGCCTTGCGACAGGCCGACGCGGCATTCCACCTGGCCCTGTTGCGTTTGGCCGGCAACCGGCTCGTCCTGGAAACGGTCGAATCGCTTCGCGCCCGATCGGCCTTGGTGCCGCATCGGTTCGACCACGAGCCGATCGAAGCGGTCCAGCGGAACCAACGCCTGCACGCCGACATCCTCGAAGCGGTGAGGCAGCGGGACGCCGAGGCGGCCCAGGCCGCGATGTCCGAACACTTCCTCAACGGCCGGCAGCAGGCCCTGGCCGCCTACGACCGCGGCTACATGGACCGCGGGCGTCGCCAGCGGACGACCGGCGCGGACGCGCAGCCGCCCCGGGAGTAGCGCCCGGCGAAACGATCCTTCTGTCCGACGCCGTCATTCTGAGCGGAGCGTAAGGATCTCGTTTGCCAATCACCCCGTTGCGTCGCTAAGTCGCAACTTGTTTTCTGATAGCACGTTGCGCTGATAACATCGGCTGTTTTTCTCTTTGGGCCAAAATCCGTCCCCAAACCATTGACACGGTGGACCGTCGGACTAGAATGAAAACTGTTATAGCACTGTTGTGGCGTTGCTGTTTTCTCCTCTTGGCAGGTCTGATCGGTGAACGAAAGCCTCACGGACAAGGCGTATCACCACATCCACGCCGGCTTGATCACCGGGCAGCTCGTCCCTGGCATGAGGCTGAGCAACCGCGCCGTGGCCAAGGAGGTCGGCGTTAGCTTCACGCCCGTCCGCGAGGCGCTCAACCGCCTGGTAAGCGAGGGTCTGCTCGAGTATCGCCATGGAGTGGGCGTCTTCGTGCCCGAGGTCTCGCGCCGCGAGATCGACGAAATCTTCGAGCTTCGCGAGACGCTCGAATGCGCCGCGCTGGCGAAGGTGTGTGGACGGTTGTCCCGGGAGACGCTCGCCGAGGTGGCCGGTTGTCTCGAAACGATGCGACGCGTGGCCGATCGGATGCGGCCTGGAAGCTCGACGACGGACGACGCGCGGCGAGGCGAGGAATTCCGCGTGGCCGACGCCGCGTTCCACGCCGCGATTCTCCGCGCGGCGGGCAACCGGGTCGTCATGGAGATCGTCGGTAGCCTCGGGATCTTCTCGACCATGATCTGGCACCGCCTTGACGGCGGGCCTTCGACCGACATGGCCCGGACCATCGCCGAGCACGAACGCATTGTCGCGCTGCTCGACGAGGGCAACGCGAAGGAGGCGAAGGAGATCATGACGCGGCATCTGCGCGTGGGGCACCAGCGGACGTTGGCCGCATACGACCAACGCTACATGAGCGGCGTTAAAGGCGCCCCGCACGGACCGCACAAGCCGGCAACACACCGGTGGAGGCTGGAACGCCCCTCATCGCCCGGAGAATCCCTCTGATCAGAGCGAGGCATTGGCGCACATCGAGTGGTTTCTTCTCTCCAAGGAGTCCCAACATGAGTAAACACCTCGTGAAAATGCATCCGCTGTTCTGGGGTCTGGTCGTCGCGGCCGCCGTGTTTGGCGCGGCGCGGGCGGCCGAGGCCGAATCGTTCCACGCCCAGACCGTGGCCGCCGACAATCCGCTCGTCTGGTGGCGGCTTGGCGACGCCGCGGGCTCCGCGGTGGCCGCCGAGGAAATCATCGACCTGGACGGAACCGTCGGCGCCGGCGTGACGTTGGGCCAGATCGGCGCGCTGGCGGTCGATCCCAACACGGCGGCATCCTTCAACGGGACCACCAGCGCCGTCGTCACCGTGCCCGACAACGCCGTCGTCGCGTTCGGCACGGACCAGGATTTCACCGTCGAGGCCTGGGTCCAGTACGGCGTCTCGGGCACGGCCGGTCCCATTGTGAACGAAGGCGACACGAACGCCGGGTTCTGGCTGCGGATCGAGACGACGGGCAAAGCGAGGTTCCTTCTGGACTACGGCACGGGTAGCGCCAACGACTCCGCCACGAGCGTCGGTACGTACAACGACGGCGCGTGGCACCACGTCGTCGGCGTGGCCGATCGCGACACGGGTATCTATCTTTACGTGGACGGACAGCTCGCCGCGTCGGATACGTCGCTTTACAGCGGCACGAGGAGCGTTACGAGCGCTCTCCCGCTGACCATCGGCAACATTGGCGCTGGGTACCTCAACGGCATGGTCGATGAAGTGGCCATCTACGGATCGGCCCTGAGCGCCGAGCGGATCATGGCCCATTACGACGCGGCGTACATCCCCGAGCCGGGGGCGCTGGCGCTCCTGCTGGGCGCGGTCGCCGCGGCGTTGATTCTCCAACGGAACGGGAAGTAGGCCGCATCCTCCTTTATCGTGCCCCCGGACGAGGCACGACCCGTCATCCCGGGGCCACGCGCCGTCGTGGCCCCGGGATGAACTGGGGCAAACACGGAACGCGTCTCTCACTCTCTCCAATCTCTCAGGGCGCATCGAGGTGCAAGGAGCAAGGACAATGACAGGCAAGAGCTTTCCCGCAAACAAGCTTGCGGTTCTGGCGTTGGCGGTCCTGGCGGGGCTTGCCGCCTCGGCCTTGGCCAGTCCGTACGGCAATGCCGTAACCACCGACGGCCCCGTCGGTTGGTGGCGGCTGGACGACGGCACGGATTACCTGGGCGCGCACACCACTTCCGTGGTCGGCACGGGCGTCTCGTTCGGCCAGACGGGCGCGATCGCCGGCGACGCGAGCGCATCCGCCCTGTTCAACGGAACGACCGACGGCCGCCTGACCATCGACGACGCCGCAGACCTGAACTTCGGCCACCAGGGCGACTTCTCCGTCGAGGCGTGGTTTCAGACCACCGCGACGGGTACCCGCACCATCGCCAACAAAGGCGACACGAACGCCGGCTATTGGCTCCGCCTGCAAAACGGCGCGGTCCGGTTTTTTCTCGACTACGGCGGCTCAAGCCTGGGCAACCCGGGAACCTCGGTCATCACCACCGCGACGAACTACAACGACGGCGCGTGGCACCACGTGGTCGGCGTGGCCCAGCGCGACACGGCGATCCGGCTGTACATCGACGGCCAGATGGCCGCCGAGACGCCCATCGCGCCCCCGGCGGTCAACAGCGTTTCGTCGCCCGAGTCGCCGTTGGAGATCGGCCAGTTGACGGGCTTGAATCCCTTCAACGGCTATATGGACGAGGTGGCCCTGTACAGTCACACGCTCGACGCCGCGAACATCCAAGCCCGATATCAGGTCGGCAGCGGCCTCCTGTTCGGTTCGTACGCCGACATGGTCGTCGCCGACAGTCCGCTGTCGTGGTGGCGGTTGGACGACGCCAACGATTCGATGGGCCTGCACGGCGGTCTGGCGGGGCCCGGCGTCACGTTCGGCCAGGCCGGAGCCATTGCCGGCGATTTCAGCGCGTCCGCCTGGTTTGACGGCGGCAGCGAGGCCACCATCCTCATAGCCGACGCGCCCGATCTGGATTTCGGCGGCGAGACCGACTTCGCCGTCGAGGCGTGGGTCAAGCGAGACGTCTTGGCCACGGGAAAATCCACGATCCTCAACAAGGGCACGAGCGCCGGCTCGTTCTGGCTGCGGTTCGAGGCCGACGGCACGCTCCGCTTCCTGCTCGACTACGGATCGGCCTCGGACGATGCTCAAAGCACCCTGACCTACAACGATGGCGCGTGGCACCACGTGGTCGGCGTTGCCGATCGCGATAACTCCGTCCAGCTTTACGTTGACGGCGTCCTGGTGGACGAGGATCCGGTGACGGTGATGGTCAACGGCGTCTCGAACACGCTCCCGCTGGACGTGGGCCAGATGAACAACGCGAACTTCTTCGACGGCCTCGTGGACGAGCTGGCCGTCTACAACGTGGCGCTCTCCGACGCCCAGGTCCTCGCGCATTACGCCGCGGCCACGGCCACGACCTCACTCCCCGGCGACGCGGACCGCAGTGGCGTGGTGGACAAAGATGATGCCGCGCGGCTGGCTGCCAACTGGCTGAAGGCCGGCGGGGCAACGTGGGGAGAAGGCGATTTCAACAACGACGGCAACGTCGACGATCTGGACCTGGCCATCCTGGCCGCCAACTGGAGCCCCGCCGGCGCCGGGGTGGCCGTGCCCGAGCCGTCGGTATTGATCGTTTTGATCGGCCTGGCGTTGGCTGCGGCGGTTGCCCGCGTTCGTCGGCGTCGCGGCGGCCAGTAGCAGACAGCCCGTCGACCGTGCCTGGCCTGATGAACTTGGATTGGAGCGATTCATCGCGGCTTTGCCGCCGACCAGGCGTTTGGCGGTTCGGACTTCATGATCTGGAATAGTTCAGGAGGTTTCGGAGTCATGAACACCTCGGTTTGGGATCAGGCGGCGCGACGGCGCGGATTCACGCTCGTCGAGCTGCTCGTGGTGATCGCGATCATTGGCGTGTTGATCGCGCTGTTGCTGCCGGCGGTGCAGGCGGCCCGCGAGGCGGCCCGGCGCGTTCAGTGCGGCAACCACCTGAAACAGATCGGCCTGGCCTGCCAGATTCACCACGAGACGCACGGCCATTTTCCCAGCGGCGGTTGGGGCGTGCGCTGGGTGGGCGACGCGGACCGCGGCAGCGGCCTGGCCCAGCCGGGAAGCTGGATCTACAACGTCCTGGCGTACGTCGAGCAACAGCCGCTGCACGACATGCCGGCCGACGGGGACTTTGGCGCCATCCAGGCCCAACAGAAGGCCCTCGCGGCCATCATGGTGATGACGCCCCTGGCGACGTTCAATTGCCCCTCGCGCCGCACGGCAAAGCTCTACCCGGACACCGGCTACGTCTGGGCGTACAACTGCGACGCGGTGACCGGCGCCGCCCGGAACGACTACGCGGCCTCGGCCGGCACGCGCGTCGGCTGCGTCGGCAGTAGCGGTCCGACCAGCATGTTCCAGGTGGACACCGGATTCTGGCACGCCTGGATGGACCCGGTGGCCGAGGAGTACAACGGCGTCTGCCACCAGCGGAGCATGGTCACCGTGCACGACGTTGCCGACGGCACGAGCGTCACCTACCTGGCCGGGGAGAAGTACCTCTCTCCGGACAACTACGACACCGGCACGGACAAATCCGACAACGAATCAATGTACCACGGCGACGACCGCGATACCCTCTGCAATTCGCGCATCACCGACGCGCCCCTGCAGGACACGCCGGGCGTGTTCAACCTCTTCGGCTTCGGCAGCGCCCATCCATCGAGCTGGAATGCCGTTTTTTGCGATGGATCGGTTCGCTCGGTCTCCTACGACCTCGAACCGTTGATCCACACGTATCTGGCCAATCGCGAGGACGGCCAGGCGATTCCCGCCAACGCTTTTTGACGCGCCGCGTCGGAAACCGGGGCCCCGCGATCCGAATTCTCGGTGGTGTGGGCTGCCCGCGCAAACTTTGCGGACCGGAGCCGGTCTGGCGGTCCGTCAACGCCCGCGCATCGCGCGGATTCTCGCGGCGCCCGCGCGCCGGGACGCCGCGGATTTTTTTCCCGACGATAGACCGCGATCGTTGTTGAAGTTAGCTTCGTCGATCGCGCGGATCGCGCCGGTTTCTCGCCGCCGCGGCTTTGACTTTGCTCGAGGATCGGGTATAAGAGTAATAGCTGCGTCTCGCGACGCGCGTTCTCGTGGCGATGGTGGTGGCCGACGCGTTTCGCGAGGGCGGCGCGCTGGCGTCTTCTCGGCAGCGCCGGTCAACAAGGCGAGCGAGCACGGTTCCTTGAAGACCTTTCGGCACAACGCGGCGCGTGGCGGACGACGCTTCGGGGCGTCCGCGGGGCCGGCGCGATCCGGCCCTGGCTTCGGGGCGCCTGGACAGGGGCCAGGCGCCCCGGACCGTGGCGGACGCGACGCTTCTCCATCGTCTCTTTCGTGACTCCGGCCGGCTCTGTCGCGCGATCGGTCGATTCCGGCGCGACGACGCCCGCCCTCGAGGAAGAAAGGAGGTCCTCTTTCCGCATTTCCTGGGCCAGTATCGTTCACCCTCCATTCAAAGAAAGTCGTCTCATCGCACACGGACTATCGAACCAAACAGAAAGGCGCGTCGGCCGCGCGCAAACGTGAGCCGATACGACGAGCCGCGCCGCGGGCGATCCGCGAAAAGGCCATGATAAAAAGCCGGCAACGGCTAGACGGGCCACCCGCGGGATCGACCAGAAATCGGCTGCGGCTCAAACAACGTGCTGCGGCACGTGCCACCTTTCGAGCGGCGGACGCGTCCCGTCTGTTGGCGTTGGTATTGCCGTCGCGAAGTGAGCGCACAACCCTGCGCGGGGCCGCCTGCCGGCCGTGACCCCGCGGCAGGGTTTCGTGCTTCTTGGGGATGGGAGCACCGCGGGACGAGCCGGCCGTGGCGCTCGGCAAGCGCGTTCCCCTCGCCCCCGGCCCCTCGCCCGCGAGCGAGAGAGGGGAGACGTGATTCACGCCTCCGGCGCAAGCAGATTCGCGGCGAGAATGGCCAGATCCAGATCGTCCACGGCGTCGTCGTCGTTGAAGTCGCCGTTGGCCCAGCTCGCGCCTTCGCGCAGAAGCCAATGCGCGGCGAGAATCGCCAGGTCTTCCTTGTCCACCGAGCCGTCGCCGTTGGCGTCGCCGGCGGCCGCGGAGGCCGCGGCCTGATCCTCCGGCCGGATCAAACGCAGGGCCGATAGCGGCGAGGTGACCCCGCTTCGGGCGATGGCCACGTCCGCTGCGTCGACCAGCCGGTCCCGGTTGAAATCGTACGCGTCGCCGATGCCGGCTGGATTGGCCTGGGCGTGCGGGTGGTTGCGGGCGCCCACCAGGTCGGTTGCGTTGACCATCGCGTGGTACGGGCTGTCGCCCGATTCGCCCGGCGCGCTACCCCAGTAAAACACGTCATCGGCAGCCAGCCCCAATCGAGCCCCGAGCACGCGGACCTCGAGCCATTGGCCGCGAACGGCGTCCTCATCGGCCCAGATGAGGGTGACGCGGTCCGAGCCGCCCTGGCCCTCGCCCGGCCGCACCGTGACGCTCACCGGCGCGGCACACGCCGCCCACGTGCTCGGGTCGTCGTTGTTCCCCACGCGGAAGGCAAAGTCCGACGCCCGAGGCGCGATGCCCGAGGGCAGATCGGCCATGTCGATAATGAGGCCATTGATTCCCCGGGCGTAGCTCGAGTAGTTCGACAGGCTGGCCACGCCGCCCGGCTCAAGGGGTTGTTTGTCGAGGGCGACGGCCGCGTCGTCGTCGGGCGACGCGGCGGGGTTGTTGCCGTCCCATGCCGAATCGTTGTAGAAGAGAAATCGGCGCGCCACGCGCGGCGGCGTCGGCAGCGTGCCCTGGCCCGGGGCGGCCGCGACGGCCGTCCAGCTTTCGTGGTCGCTACCCCAGGCGTCGATGGCCGCGCGATGGAGCGACGCGCCGCCGCCGTCGGCCTCGACCGGCCAAGGCGGATCGTCGTTGTAACGCACGAGGTCCTCGCCCACCCACGAGTCCTCGCCCGCCGGGTCATCGAGCCGCTCGAGCCGGACGGTTTCGCCGCCGTTGTCCAGGCGTCCCGAGTAAGGACCGACCGCCGGAGGCATTTCGGCCAGGCCATAATGATTTTTGAAGGCCGCGATTTTGGCCGCGTTGGTGGGATCGGTCACATTGTCCGGATCGAACGGCAGAATCAAGAGCGTCGCGTGCGCGGCGATTGTCGTTCCCGCGACAAAGTCAAGGTCGACGCCGCCGGCCAGACGCCACGCCCCCAGATCAACGGTCACGTTCGACGAGTTGAACAGCTCGATGAATTCGAGATCGTCGGCGCCGGAAATCGCGCCGGGATTGTATTGCAACTGGCTGATGACGACGGACCCGACGCGGGGTCCGGCGTTGGCGTAGCCCAGCGTGCGGCTGCTCATGGGAACGAGCTCGCCTTGTCCGTCGGGCCATCGGCCCAGCGAGACGCCCGAGGCAGCCGCGCCGAATTCCACGTCGTCCACGAACCGGAGGCCCAAGCCGTCGGCCACGACGAGCCACGCGTCCTCCCCCTCCGCGCCGTCCAGCGCGAAGGCGCCGCCGGCGCCGCCTTGGTTGAAATCCCGCTCGTCGAACACCGCGTAGCCTCCGGCGGGAATCACGGCGCGGCGATCGCCCTGGGGGATTTGGAACTTGAAGAGGTCGCTGCCCGAATCGCTCAGATACCAGCCGCCCACGTCGATCGGCTCCCCGGACGCGTTGAACAACTCGATGGCGTCCAGCAGCGGCTCCTCGGTATGCGTCAGCACCTCGTTGACCACGATCAACGGGACGGGCGTCGGCACGATGGAGCCGGGAGTGCCGCCGAAGAGGACGCTGGCGCGCCAATTGGCCGGGTCGTCGTAGTCGCCAGCCGGGTCGATCACTTGAAGCGAGCTGCCCAGGCCCTTGGCCCGGCGCGGCCAGGCGTCGCCGTCGCCGTATTCGAATTCGAGGATGGTCCCTCCGTCGGGCGTGAGCAGGACGACGTTCTCCCCGCTGTTGCTGAACTTCTGGGAATACACGCCCAGGATCCGCGTGGTCGCGCCGTAGCGGGCGGCAAATGCGGCCGTGTTGCGCGCGAGCACGGCCGATTCGCCCGGCGCGAGCAGGACGGGCACGTCGGCGCCCGACACCGTGATCTGATCGAAGCGAACCTCGACGTATCCGTTGGCCGTGGTCGCCTGGTTATTGTAGCCGCCGAGCGTGAGGACGTGCGTGCCCGCGGTCAGGGAAACGTGAAACTGCGTCAGCAGCCAGCCGGTGTCGTCGGCCGAGGGCGTCGCGCTGCCGTTGCCGGCGCGATGCAGCAGGCTGCCGTTTACGTCGGTGCCCTTGGGCGCGCCGTCGACGGTGAAGAAGACCTCGCCGAACTCATCGGTCTCCAGACCGCCGCCCAGGATCATGCGGTAGCGCATGGTGAGAACCATCGTGCCCGCGGCGGGCATCGTAACCGTGTGGGTCCACGCGCCGGAGCTTGCGCCCAAAGAGGGGCTTTCCCCCGGTCCCAGCAACACGGACAGCCCGCCGCCGTTGTATCCGCCGGTCGGCTTGTAGGCGCCGGCGGCCTTGTCGGGGAGGACGGTTCCGTAGGCATCGTCGAGGTAGGTGAATCCCTCCGGGCCGAGGTCGAAGCCGAACGTCGGCGAAGTGGGCGCGCGGGCGATGGCGTGGTCGATCGCGTCTTCGAGTCGCACGCCCGTCACGTCGAGCGGCACGGGACCGGTGTTCGTGAGTTCAACGAACTCGAAATCCTCGCCGTCGGTGAAGCCCTGCGCGATTTCCGCCGCCGTCGGCGCGGGAGGATTATAGTGCAGCTCGGTGATCCTTAGGAAGTCCTGGAGCAGTTGACCGCTCGTCGGACTGTACACCGTGACGGTCTCCGAGGCGATTGTGTCGCCGAACGAGTCGATCGCCTCGATTAGGTACTCGGTCGTTCCTTGTGGCACGGAGAACTGGGCTCTCCACGTATTCAAACCCGTCCAGGCGATCGTCGCGGGGCTAGCGGTCCCACCCACGCGGATTTCCCGGACGTCGATCCAGCCCGTTCCCTCGACGGTCGCCACGCCGCCGTCGACCACGAGCGTGCCGCCGGCCGGCGAGGTCACGTCGAACGCCACCTGGGGGATCTTGCTCGTGACCGTGGACAGGGCGTAGCTGCTCCGCTGGTTGATGAAGGAGAGATACCCGGCAAAATCCTGGCCCGGCAACAGGCTGCCGTAGTGGTTCGCCCAATACGACATGTAGTCGTTGTTGTACGTGGTGGCGATGATGTCGTACACGTGGCTGCAGAAGGCCCGCTGCTTCACGGGGTCGGTCACGAGCTTCGCGAGATCCGGATTGGCGTACAGGCTTCGCGTCGCGTCGAACGCGAAGTCCATGTCCCAGGGCAGATAGAGGACGCGGCCGTCCTCCGGGCGGATGTAGAACACGGCGTTGTGCTGGCTTCCGGCGGCGTAGTTGTCGCCGCAGCCGGTCAACGTGGCGAAGGCAAACGCCCGAAGCCACTCGTCCACGTCGATATACTCGGCGATCTGGTTGTGGAAGCTCGTCCCAGTCAGCGAGAACGCCTTGGCGAATTCGATGAACCGGCTGTAGTCGTCGCGTTCGAGGTTGATTTCGTTGAGGAACGTCCAGCGGTAGCGCTCTTCGTCGTCACCCAGATTGCGGATCCACGTGCCCACGACGTTGTCGGGCTCGGGATACTTGAGCCCCTCGGGCGTGCCAGTGTCCGTGGTGAGCGGATAGTAAATCAGATCGTATTTGTACATCGCGCCGTCGGCGCCGTTGTCGAACTGCGTATCGAGAAGCTCGTCGCCGTAGCGGGTCAGAAGCAGCTCGGCCGTGCTGGTGTGCTGGCTTTGCGGGGCGATGACCTTGATGAGGTCGTTGTACGTGCTCGTGAAGTCGCCCGCGTGGTTGATCATCTGGTGGAAGAGCATCTCGCGCTGGTTGACGTCCAGCCCGCCCGAGCGGTCGATGCCCACCGTGCGATGAACGCCGAGGAAGAGATGGTCGGCGTCGAAGCGGATGTTGAAACCCACGCGGGTGGGCTGATTCCGGCCGCGCTCGCTGCTGCGGAGGCGAACGCCGACGTCGTAGAAGACTTCGCTCTCGTTGTAGATCACCGTCGCGCCGAGCAAATCGTTGCTCATCACGTTCGTGCTGGCGTGCAGGAAGGCGGCGTCGGCGGCGGTCATGATGATGCGGAAATTGTTTAGCCCGTTGGTGGCCGCCTGGCCATCCTCGACCTTATAGAGCGCCCGCGAGTCGCGTCCTTCGGCCGGGTAGGTCGCCTGGTTGCCCAGAACGTCGCGGCCCTCGACGTAAAACTGAACGACCGTCGCGGCCGCCTGACCGGGAATGCTCGCCTGGTAGCGTCCGCCGCCGGCGTTGGCCATGGGCAGCGACGTCCACGCCCCGCCGGCCGCCGAGTACCAGAGCGTCATCGAGGTGACCGCGTCGGGGTCGGCCGCGGTCACGGAAACAACCACCGGCTCGCCCGCGTCGGGCACCGCCGGACCGTGGCCGAAATCGTGGAACGTCGGGCCGATCGCCGCCTGGTAAACGGAATTGACCGCGCCGGGCGTCCCGTGCAACGACGGCTGCGCGAGAAGGGTCGTGCGGGCGAGGCGATTGAAATACAGCCGCGTGTTCAAAAGCGGCGAGCCCGCGATCCATTTTGCCCGAAACGAAATCTCGTACTCCCGTCCGTTGACGATCGTGCGTCCCGAAGCCAGCGTCGTCTCGGCGTGGTTGTGCATGTGCTCGGTGGGCCCGGTGGCCACCAGGCGCAGGACGTGGTTGCCGGCATCGTCCGGATCAACAATCACCTCGCCGTGCTGATTGCCGATGATACGCCAGGCGGCGGTGGTGCCCGACTCAAACGAGCCGTTCTGGATCAACTGGATGGGCGTTCCGCTGGGCGTCTCGATGACGCTGATGTCGTCCAGAAGGACCTCGCCGGCTTCCAAGAGCCCAAGGATGAATTCCTGCCACTGGCCGTCGGCCCCGACGGAACTGGCCGTGGCCGTGCCGCGATACGTGTACGTCTGCCAGCCGGAATCGTCCGACTCGTCGCTGGCCGCCCACGCCTCCGCGACATTGTTGTCGATCAGGGGATTGCGCAGCTCGAGGCTCGACCCGCCGCCGTCCGCCATGGCCGGCCAGCGGCCGTCGTCGTAGTAATGCACTTCGTCGGCGGGATTGCCCGCCGGATCGACCAGCACGATCCTCTCGCCAAAGTCGGACAGCCCGCCGGAGTAGTCGCCCACGATTGTGATCGAGGGGTACTTCACGGCCAGGGCGGCCGCGTCGCGGGCGACCACCAGATAGCCGCCCGAGGGGATCGTCGTGCCAGGCGTGAACTCGTAGTCGATGCCACCGCCCAGCGACCATCCGGTCAGGTCCACGGCGTGCCCGCTGCGGTTGTAGAGTTCAATCCACTGCTCGTCCGACTCGGTGTAGTCGGGCGTCCAGAGCGGGCGGTGGTGGTACATGATTTCGTTGATGACGATCTCGTCGTGAAGCGCAAATGCATTGGTCGCGGCTGGAGTCGCCTCGCTGGGGACCAGCCAGGTTCCCGCCTCGTCGGAGAAGCGGCCCTGCAACCGGTCGGTGACAATCACGGCGTCGGTCACCTTGCTTCCATCCGCGGCGCCTAGGAATAGCCGATCGCCCTCGGCTGGCTGGAAACCGAGTTGTGTCTGCGTCACGATGGCCAACGCGCCGGGCGCAAGCGAGCCGCCGGGCAAGACGGCCTGGTGGCCCGTCGAGGACGTGACGTGGTAGTCGCCAAGCTCGATGGGCTCCGTGCCCACGTTGGTCACCTCGAACCAGAACGTGCCGGCCGCCGTGTCGATTACCTCGTTGAAGACCAAAGGCGTCGAGAAGTCCACCGGCGGTTCGGGCACGAGTTCGACCACGAGCTCCGCCCCGAAAACGACGTCGGAACTGCCCAGCGTGAACTGGTGCACCTCGACGGCCAGGACGTTCCCCTCGGGCTCGAAAAGCCACTTCGACACGTCGATGTAGCTGCTCCACGTGGCGTTGTCCACGCCGGGGGAATTGGCCGGCGTGTTGTAGGCCAGCTCGCCGTCCGGCAGGTTGAAGCGAGGCGAGAGCGCCTCGCCGTTAAGATAGAAGGCCGCTCCGTCGTCCACGATGTGGCGCAGGCGAACGGAGGCCACGTCCTCCAATGCATAGGGGAAATCGAAATCAGTGCGGAAGTAGTAGGTCCAAACACCCAGCGTAAGCGGCGTGTTTTTGGGCGCCGGCAGCGCGGAGGCTTCGTAATAAAGAAGTGCCTGTCCGGTGGGCCAACTGCCATCCGGATAAACCGGCTCGCGCCACTCCGTGCCCAAGGGAGTGCCGGACTGGTTGTACGCCCACGTCGCGTCGATCGGCAAGAGCGTGATCGTTTCGCCTTGCGCCTGCTCGTCGACGAAATTGGCCTCGCCGGGCGTCCCGCCCACGCGGACGCTCGAGGTCCAGTTCTCGGCCAGCTCGGGCGCGAGATCGGGGTCGCGCAGGGCCAGCGACGCGCCCGACCCGTCGGCGGCCACCGGCCATGGCGCCTCGTCGAGGTACTCGACCGTGTTCATCAGCCGGTCGCTGTTGTTATAGAGCGACAATTCCTCGCCACTGTTGGCTAGCCGGCCGGCGTAGGGCCCCATCGCGCCGGCGTAACCCGTGGCCGCCTCGAGCGCGTCCGGCGAGGCGGCGACGACGAGGTATCCGCCGCCGGGCACGATCGTTCCCGACGGAAACGTGTAATCGATGCCGCCGCGGAGGGACCACCGCGAGATGTCCATGTCCACGGCCAGTTGATTGTGCAGCTCAACCCATTCCAGCTCCTCGTTGCCACCGGCCGGATGGTACATGATCTCGCTAAAAACCACGCCGCTGTCGAGTACGAGCCGCGGCTCGAGCGGCTCCAGGCGCAGGCTCCGCCGTTGGGCCGGGCCGGCCGACCGTCTCGCCCCCCAAGACACCCCTCGCCACCGTCCGCGTGGTCGAGCGCTCACGGCTCCCTCCTCGGAATCCAACTTATATGCTATGTGATACCTTGCTCCATCATAACCTCAAGCGGCAAAAAACGCAAAACCGGAATACTCCGTTTTCCACCATGCCAAGTCCGCCGGTGGCCATACGCCTTTCGGACATAATCTCACCCCTCCATGGAGGTTCCCCGTCGCCCGCTTTCCACGCCCAACGCCTATCACTGTGTCCAGACTGACAGGGGTAAACAAGCGCAAATTCGCAAAAATCCCGTTCACACCAGCATTTGCGACACGCGGCCAGTAAGGCCGACGCTCCCGTCCGACCGCCCTTGCCCGCGAGGGCCGTTTCGGGTATTACCCGCCCTCGCCCCGGCGGCGGATCGGATCGTTGTCCTAACGGGTGTCTTGCCCATGGCGGATGTCGCGCGCTTCCAAGCCAGGTGGCACGGTCTTGGCCGGCTCGCCGCGGGGCTCGTGGTCCTGGCGACGCTGTCCGGCTGCGCCGCGGATCGGGGACCGATCGAGGGCCTGGCAGGCTGGAACGGAGCGAACTTTCCCCAGCTCGATCCCTCGCTGACCGACCCGAGCCTCCACCCCGTTACCGCGCGGTTGGTCCCGTCGAACGACCGCGACTGGTCGCCGGATCAGGCCGTGCTGGCCACGGCCGACATCGACGGCCGCGCGGTCCGCGTCAAGAACATCCGCAACTTCCGCTACCACGGCGAGGATCGGTTCACGGCGGACTACTACGACAAGACGTTCGACCTGGACGCCATCCGTTCGGTCGATTTTCTCGTCGTGCCGTTCCCCGAGATGCCCAGCATGGCCCACACGATGCTCAGCTTCGGTTTCGAGGGCGACGAATACGTGGGCGTGAGCGTCGAGATCCGCAAGGAGAAGGGCGAGACCTACGATCCCGTCAAGGGGCTCCTCGGTCAGTACGAACTCATGTATGTGGTGGCTGACGAGCGCGACCTGATCCAGCTCCGCACGACGCAGTGGCACAACGACGTGCACCTGTATCACACCCGCGCGACGCCCGAACAAGCCCGCGCGCTGTTCGTCGACGTGATGCGCCGCGTGAACCAATTGGCCGCGGCGCCCGAGTTCTACAACACGCTCACCAACAACTGCACGACGAACATCGTCGGGCACATCAACCGGCTTGCCCCGGGCCGCGTGCCGTTCGATTACCGCGTGCTCGTGGCCGGCCAGGCCGACGAGTTGGCCTACGACCTGGGTCTCTTGGACACGAATTCGACCTTCGACCGCGCCCGGGAGCAAGCCCGGGTGAACTACCTCGCCTACCTCTACCACGATCGGCCCGATTTCTCGGCCAGGATCCGGCAGTAGACCCCGCTCAATGGTTGGTTGACCGTCTGGGATTACCACCCGTAGAATAAGATGCTCCGTCAGAGCACGTTTGGATGGGGCCATTCGGGGATTCGGGAGGATGAGGCTCCTGATGTTCCAATCGGTTGGCTGGCTCGCTGTTCTTGGTTTCGCGACGCTCTCTTGCTTCGCGCCACTCGCATGGGCCCAACCACCCCAGACGACCGTCGCCGTGCCGCACACGGGCCTCGGCGAGGGGTTTTCGGAGCGGACGGGCGTGGCCTGGGGGGCAAGGGGGCGGGGGTGGTCGTTCTCCTTCGGCCAGCCGGGCGCGGCCTCGCCCTTCGGACCGCGGGCCAACGGCGCGGGCCTGGGCGGCGGCTTCCGCTTCGGTAGGTCGGGGTTCGGCGGAAGCGGCCGATTCTGGGCCGAGCAGACGAGCTACCGCGGACTCATTTCCCAGACGCCGACGCTCACCGTGCGGGACGGTTATCCCGGCTATTTCCATTACGGCGCGATGCGCCCGTTCGTGGTGGGCTACGTCCCGGTGGTGGGCTACGCTCCGGCGATCGGCGGCGTGGGCGTTTTGCCCGGCGTCGGACCGGCTCTCCCAAGCCCGCCCAGCCCCACGCCCGCGGCGAACGTCTTGGCGGGCCGCCGCGCGCTTCCGGCCAAACGGGACGATGACGCGAAAGAGAAACACGGCGGCCCGCCGCCGCTTTCCGCACGGGCCAGCGCGCCTTCGGGCTCGGCCGCGCCGGAATCGGTCAAACGCCTGGCCGACGCCCGCGCCAGTTCCGCCGGTCGGCCGGCGATGAGCGTGGACCGCGCCAAGACGCTGTTCGAGCAGGAGAAGGCCGCCGGCCAGCGCGAGGCCGAGGAGCATTACCGGCGCGGCGTCGAGGCTGAAGCCGCCGGCAAGATCGGCGCGGCCAGGGCCTACTACCAGATGGCCAGCCGCCGCGCCGACGACGCCCTGCGGCGTCGGGCAATCGCCCGGTTCCAGGCCCTCGGGACCCAACCGGCCCAAGCCCAACCCGCCAACGGCCGCCCCGCGCCACAATAACGGCCGTCAGGGTCATCCCACGGGGCAACGTGAAGGCGCCACGGGCGAGCGATTGCCGGACTGCGTCTCACGTAACACTTCAGCCGTCTGAAGTTCGTCATTCTGAGCGCAGCGAAGAATCCACGTTACTTTGGGGTGGAGATCCTTCGCTGCGCTCAGGATGACAAGGAGCCACCATTCGGCTGAAGTGTTACCGTCTCACGAGGTCAGCACGGGCAAAGCCCGTGGCACACACGCGTTGAACACGTCGATTTTATAGTGCCGCCCGCCCGCGTGTTAGGAGACGGACTTTGCGTGCTCCTCGGCTTCCACCCGATCGCCCGGCGGCGACAACGAGAAAGCACAGAACCCCCGCCATGGACGGGCTTGAAGCACGCCAATCTCGCGATTAGCATGGTCGCTGTCCCACACGTCTTTTCAAAAGGAGGCAGAACCGTGAGATCAACCGTTCTTTCCGCGAACTCCGCCGTCTTCGTGCCAAGGCATGTCCTCTGCCCAGCAATTGTCCTCTTGTGCTTCGTGGGCGGCAACTCGCTCGGCGGTGTGCCGACCGATCTCATCTCGGAAGACTTCGAGGGTTACGAGTTGGGCACGTGGCCAACTGGATGGACGCGGGATGCCAACGCCTGGAACGCCGGCAACTACATAGCGCTCGACCCTGCCGGCGGCAACAACAAGACGCTGAAGTTCTACGGCGATCAGGGCGGCTACTGGGGCGCTATCGCATATCATCCGTGCAGTTTGGAGGACTTCTACGTTGATGCGCGCCTATACATGGGTGCTGACGTGTCGGGACAAGGCGGCTTGGCGGCGTATCGCGGCTTCATCGGGATGAGTCAGGGGGGCGTCACATGGACCAAACCCAGTTCGGACCTGATAGCTTTTTCGAATGGTCAGGTGCTGGCGCGTGACGGATTTCCATTGGCGAGTTTTGAGAACAACCGTTGGTATGATGTTCGCATCCACCAACGGCAAGAGGGCTCCAGTGTTACTCTCCAGTACTGGCTTGACGGCGTGGACTTGGGTGTGAGATCCGTCCAGGATGTGTTCTGCAGCCTCGGCGGGGGATTGATGCATTCTATTCCCGTTGACCCGAATCTTGAGCGGTCATTCGATCATATCCGAATTGGAAGCCAAGCCGGGTCGGCGTATTTTGACTACATTCGCGTGACAGGATCTGCTCCAGCCACAGACACGCCGTTGTGGCTCTCCGGCGCAATGCTGTTCGGGACGGACGAAACGGGGAACATCACGGGCGGCGAGGTATGGAACACGAGGGGGGGTGATCGGTGGTGGAATCTCTGGCTATCGCAAGGCGGAATCGGTGGTCCTTTCCTGAACGGTCCCAGCGACGACCAGGCGGCCATTGCCGTGCCCCTTTACAACGGGAGTTACACGTTCACCTTGCACGGGGAGCCGAACGTTGACGTCTCGCACGTGGGTCTGAACTTGTTCTTTAACGACCAGAACGTGGAACCTGGCATTTCCGTTACGGCTGCAACGAACCTCACGTCGGCGCCGCCCGCTCCACCGTTCTCGGCCAACAGGGGCGTCACCTACTCGCTCGATGGTCTGGCCAATGTGGAAGGCGCAGGCACGTTGACCTACTCGGCAGGATCCGCCACGGTGACGCTGACCGATTTCAAATGGTCGTACCCGACGGTAAACAACAGTGATCGCGTGGGCGTCTTCACCACGGGCGCGGCCGGGCGGAGCGATTTCGTGGGGCAATTCACGTTGACGGTCACGGGGGTTTCCGCCAACCCGCCGCAGACCGTATCGAGCACTTTTGACGCAGGAAAGGAGGCGTGGACGGTCGTGGACGTCGTTCCGCCGCTCGGTGATCCGCCGACGGTGGTGGGCAGCTACACGCCCGACTGGAATCCGGTGGGCGGGAATCCCGGCGGGCACGTCTCGATGGCGGAGCCAAGCGGCAACTGGTTCTTCTTCTCCGCCCCGGGTTCCTTCCTCGGCGACAAGACGGCCTACTACGGAGGCCGTCTCTCCTATGACTTGATGTGCGACGCCGTCGATCCGCTTTGGGAGCCCGGAGTCGCGCTGGTCGGCGAGGGAGCCACCTTGTACTACAACACGAACTCGCCCCCGCCCGGCTCTTGGACCAACTACGTCGCTCCGCTGTCTCCGACCGGCTGGCGACTGAACGATTACGTCAACGGCCGCGAGCCGTCCGCAGCCGAGATGAAATCCGTCCTCGGCAACCTCAACGCCGTCTACATCTCCGGCGACCGCCTGAGCGGAGATGAGGTATCGGGATTGGATAACGTGTGGATGATGCCCTTTGGTCGCGTGCCGTCGGAGCCTGGCGTTCACTCGCAACGCGAACGTGGCCCTGGCGGTTCCCTACCTCCACGTCCGCCCGACAAGGATAAGCTTGTCGTGTTTGCGCACGGGTGGGATCGAGACGGCACGGGACCGACAGGACTCGATGAGTTTATCGACAGCCTTAGAGCCGGCATCCCGAGCGACAACGTTGGATGGGACGTTCAGAAATATATCTGGACAAAAGGAAATGCGCAGGCCTCATGTGATGGCGCATCAACCGGCGGAATGCCCTGGGACGCGCAGACTGCATTGAACAACGCCAAAAGCGAGGGAGCATGGCTTGGCCAACAGCTCTTTGAACAAGGATGGCGCGAGATCCATTTGATTGGCCACAGCGCCGGCGCGGGCGTGGTCCAAGCGGCTTTGGAGAAGATCAAAGAGCTTGACCATGAGAATCGGGTGAGGTTGCACGCGACGTTTCTGGATGCCTTCAATGGTTTAGACGGCTCAGAAGCGAAGAGATATGGAGGCGGTGCCGATTGGGCAGACAACTACTCCGCGTTCGATCGCGACACGCTTCAATTCGTTATTGGATGGACCACCGGTGGCAAGTATGCGAATGCACATAACGTAGATATCACGTGGCTAGATCCCAAACGCTGGGTATTCAAAGACACCAACGGCGATTCCTTCGCCGTTGCTCGGCACATTTGGCCATTTGAATGGTACGCGAGCGGTGACAGCATTGCCGGCAAGTATGATGGTTACGGATTCCACTTAAGCCGAGAGGCAGGAGGATGGGGCGAAATCGACGCACTCGTTCCCGGCAATGATCCCGTAGTGCTGGACCACACGAACGTACCGATGGACCCGGGCTATCTGTGTCGTTGGAGCGCCCCATTAGTCTTCGACGACATCGCCGGCACACCAAGCATTGCCATGACTCCCAGTGTAGAACTCAATGGGACCGCAATCACGCTCCCCACGGCCTCACCGGCGTGGCTTGCCACAGTGGTGGAGACGGAGCAGCCGGTTAACATTCTAAGCTTCACCCTGGATTTCACAAGTCAGGCGGGCGCAGAAGGGTTACTTTCTGTCTATTGGGACGACGAACTTGTTGGTTCCATCGACGAGAGGTTTGTTCTCGCTGGAATCCAAGAGTACGTATTTGGATTGCCGGAAACGTTTTCACCCGGAGTCTACCTGCTCGGATTCCGCCTTGATCCGTTCACGGCGACACAATCGGTCGCGGAGATCGACGAGGTAACGATGGGCTTTGCAGTCGTTCCCGAGCCGAACGTCCTTACCCTGTGCGGAGTGGCCACCATGACGATGGTCATGCTGGGAAATCGTTTGCGACGGCGAAGCCGAATCGCGTCGCGTTCATCACGAGGCCATTGTGCCCCGCACAACACCATTGATCGAATGCCATGTGGCGTACAAGCTCCGTCTGCGTAATGCCAGACGGGCAAGTATTGGCGCACACGTCGCTCCTATCTACTCGATCTTCCACTCCAAAACCCCGCCCGACCACGGCGCGGCGAGTTGGATCTCCAGGCGGACGGCGGTGGTCTCGACGGGCGCGAACGTGACGCGGTTGTAGCGGTCCAGGGCGGTGGTGTAGGCGTCGGCGGTCTGGACCGGCTTCCAGGCGTCGCCGTTGTGATACAACACGCGCCACGACGCGGGCACGCGGCAGTGTTTTCCCAACCGGCCGTCGTCGAACCAGTACACGGCCACGGACGAAACGGTCTGCGGCTGGGCAAAATCGTACTGTGCCCACTCTTTTGTCCCGCGGTGATCCCAAAAGGTCAGCCGCGCGACGCTCTGGTCGCTCGAATTCTTCGGCTCGACCTGATCGTTCAGGGCCGCGGGCGTGTCGCTCGCCCAACAGTGCGACGCCGAGGGCACGGCCAGCTCGGCCGTCGTCCAGGGCGTCGCGTCGTTCAGCGTGCCCGGGTCCACGGCGCGGTACAAGTCGCCCGGATAGGGCCGCCGGGCCTTGCCGTCCTGGCGGACCCACACGGCCATCGGGCCGGGCTCGCGGTTGTCCCAGGCGTAATACGGCACGGCCGCGATCGTCCGCCCCGGGACGTCCGCGCCCTTGAGCACGACCACCCCGCCGAGCAAATCATCGCGCCGCTGGGCCACGAACTTGAGATCCCGCGGCAGGATGATGTTCTCCACCTGGCCGTCGTTGTCCACGCCTTCAAAGCAGTAGACGATCGGCCCGCGCTCGAGGGCCACACGGCCCGCGTTGGCCGCGACGCACGGATGGGCTTCGGTCCGCCGGATCTCCATGGGCATGTCCAGTTCGACGACGTCGCCCGGTTTCCACGTCCGCCGCACGAGCAGATAGCCCTTCTCGTGGGTCGTCTCGGCCACGGGCTCGCCCTTGACGACGCGGAACGTCGAGCGTCCGCACCACTCGGGGATCCGCAATCCGATCTCGAACTCGGCGGCCTGGGCCGGATCGACCCGGAGCGTGACCTTGCCGTCCCAGGGGTAGTCGGTCTTCTGCGTGATCGCGACCGGCTGTCCGGCCACGGTTACGGTCGCCCGGCTGGCCACGTAAAGGTTCACGCGGAGTCGGTCGCCGGAGCAGGCGTAGACGTAGCCGGAAAGCGACGGCAGCGTGCGGATCACGTTGGGCGGGCAGCAGGCGCAGTCGAAGAACGGCTGGCGGTGGTGGTTGCCGGCGCTGGCCAGCGGGTTGACGTAGAAGAAGGTCTTCCCATCGGCCGCCACGCCGGAGAGAAAACCGTTGTAGAGCGTCCGTTCGAGCACGTCCACGTACTTGGCGTCGCCGTGCAGCAGGTTGAGCCGGTGGTTCCAAAGGATCATGCCCACGGCGGCGCAGGTCTCGGCGTAAGCCGAGGCGTTGGGCAGCTCGTAGGCGTCGCCGAAAGCCTCGCCCTCGTGCCGGGCGCCGATGCCGCCGGTGAGATACATCTTCCGCAGCGCGACGTCCTTCCAGAGCCGGTCCATGGCGGCCACGTAGCCGGCGTCGCCCGTGTACGAAGCCACGTCGGCCACGCCGGAGTACAGATACATCGCCCGCACCGCGTGCCCGACGATCTCGCTCTGCTGGCGGATGGGCATGTGGTCCTGCATGTACTCGCCGTAGATCTCCCGGCGGGAGCGGTCGCCGCGGAGGTCGAGGAAGAAATTGGCCAGGCGGAGCCACCGCTCCTCGCCGGTAAGCTCGTAAAGCTTCACCAGGGCCAGCTCGATCTCCTCGTGGCCGGGCACGTCGATCTTCTTGCCGGGGCCGAACACGCCGTCGATGTGCGCGGCCAGCTTCAGGGCCACGTCCAGCAGGGTCCGTTTGCCCGTGGCGCGGTGATGGGCCACGGCCGCCTCGATCAAGTGGCCGGCGCAGTACAACTCGTGACGCTGGCGGCAGTTGGTCCATTGTTTGCCGGGCTCGACCAGGGTGTAGTACGTGTTGAGGTAGCCGTCGGGCTGCTGCGCGGCGGCGATCTTGGCAATCACGTCGTCCACCATCTTCTCCAGCGCCGGGTCGGGATGATCGGCCAACGAGTACGACGCGCCTTCGATCACCTTATAGACGTCGGAGTCGTTGAAGTAGATGCCCTCGAACTTGCCTTCAACCAGCTTGCCGGCCTTGGCGAAATTGGCGATCCGCCCGGTCTTCTCGCACCACTCGAAATTGTGCGGCAGCGAGACCTCGCGGTTCGTGCGGAGCTTGGGCGCCCAGAAGGCGTCCTGGACGGCCACCGCGGTGAACGGCACGGCCGCCAGCGCTCGATGCCGCGGCGCGGCGGCGGGTGTGTCTTCTTCGCCGCGGACGAGTCCGGCGGTCGCGGACAAACCGGCAAGCACGATGCACGGGACTACCCAACACACGACGGCTCGGCGGATCGTTGGCATGGCAGGTCTCCGGCTGGAGGGAAGGAGGGCGGTCACCGATTGAATTCACCACGGAGACACGGAGGGCACGGAGTGCGGTTGGACGTGGCACGGAGTCGAGTTGATCGAATCCCGCTCTGTAGGAGGCGACTCCTGTCGCCGATCTCCCGCGAAGCGGGTCCAAATTGGCGACAGGAGTCGCCTCCCACAAGCATGAATGATTCGAAGTCCCCCTCCGTGCACTCCGTGGTAATTCCTGTTCCGTCAATTCGTTGGTGTTGAATTACCTGATGCTGAAGTACCTGATTCGGATCTTCATTTTAGCCAAGGACACGGTTCGTTGCACGGGATGGCTGCCAGGAGAGCTTTCATTCCCGGCGCCCACGCTTCCGGGGGTGGTTGCCGCCGCCGGGTCCGGAGGGTATGCTGGCGGCCATCGGATGGGAGTGGTCGAACGACCGGGCTGCGGATGGAGACCTTTTTGGGGGAGAATTCCGACATGGCTGCTCTGTTCATGGTGCAAGGATCGGTTCACAAGGTTCGCGCGGGCTGGCTAGGGCGAGTGGCCGTTGCGGTGGCCGTCGTGCTCGTGGCGGTCGGCGGAGCCGGAGCGTCCGACTGGATGATCGAGACGGTCGATAACAGCGGCAACGTGGGCTTCGACATCGACATCGCGGTTCGCGATCCCGGATACGTTCACGTCTGGTACGACTCCCAGTATCCGGTATTGGACACCTACGCGCTCCGCGACGATTGGGGGTGGACGTATACCGACCTCGAACACTTCGGCGCCTGCGATCTGGAGGTGGACCTCGCCGGCCAGCCGCGTCTGATGAGCACACAGCGGCCCGGGAGCTACCACATGACGACGTACTGGCAATACGACGGGAGCCAGTATTGGTGGACGGCCGACGTGGCGCCGGGCGCCACGATCAGCGCCGGCAACGCCCAACTGGATATCGACTCGCAGGGCGACGCCCGCGTGGCCTATATCGATCGTGGCGCGTCGAGCCTCGTCCTCGGCCGGATCCAGGGCGATCTCTGGGGTTACCCCACGTGGCAGGGCGAGATCGTCGCCACCGACCCGTTCTTCGACACGGCCCAGCCAATCATCACCATGGCCCTGGACCGCAACGACCAGCCGTGCTTCCTCTGGCGGGATTACAGTGGATCGGAAGATCTGCTCCGCTACGCGCATCGCGACGCAGAGGGCAGCCCTTGGCAGGTGACGACGCTCCGCGGCGGGACGATGTTCTCCGGCCGCGGCATGGCCTTCGACTCGGACAACAACCTGCACGTCGCCTTCACGCGGTACGGAACCAGCGATTGGGAGGTCTGTTACGGGACCTACGACGGCGCGACCTGGCAAGAGGAATGCGTGGATCCGACCGGAAACGAGGTCGGGGCATTGGTGATCGACTCCCTGGGCCAGCCACACATCGGATACATCGACTTCGCCGGCGGCACGGACGCCATGAAGTACGCCACGCTGCTGGGTAGTCACTGGCATACCGAAACGATCGCCGAGATGGCCTCGTCGGGCAACGGGCTCGAGGAGCTGGCCATGACCGTCGACTCGGCCGACCATCTGCACATGGTATTCCGAGGCGACGCGGATGCGCTGCAATACGCCCGACTGGACGTCCCGCCCCGCCCACAACCGCACGAAACCCGAACCGTGCCGGCCAGGGCGGACGCGGAAGCCATACCCGTGGGTTCGGGCCTTTATATCATGAATGACGGCTCCGAGACGATCTCCATCCAACGCATCCCGGCGGCGGACATTGACCGGCGCGCTCTGCTGGAATTCGACGTCGGCCTTCTCTCGCCGAGCGTGGAAATCCTCTCGGCGAGTCTCGTCTTGGACGTGGCCTACTTCGGGCATTCGGCCACCGAATGGCCCACGCCCTCGGTGTACGCGTTCGAAGGCACGGGCGACTTCTGGCCGGACGACCTCATGGTAGCAAACGTATTCGCGGGTACGTCCCAGCCCGTTATTCAAAACGGGGCGCATTCCATCTCCCTCGCGCCCGAGGTCTTGGACGCCCTGCTTCGGCAGAGTCGCTATCTTGGTTTTCTTATCGTTGGGACGAACGCACAGGTGGGCATCTCCACGTTGGAGAATCCCTTCGGCGACGAAGCGTTGCTCGTGTTGGAGTTGACCCTGCCCGTCGCGCCCGGCGACGCCAACCGCGACGGCCAGGTGAACGGGGCGGACGCGGCGGCGCTGGCCGCGCACTGGCTGTCCGACGAGAGCGTTGGTTGGGCCGATGGCGACTTCAACCGCGACGGGGCGGTGGACGACCTGGACCTGGCCATCCTGGCGGCCAATTGGCAAGGCTCCACCGGCGGCCCCACCGTGCCCGAACCGGCCGGCGCCGTGCTGCTGGCGGCCGCCGCGCTGGCGCTGGGCGTCTGGCGGCGCGGTCGCCGCGTTTGAGGGGTTTTCCCACGGATTCCTTCAAGTCGAACTGACCGCCGCGAATGGGAGACTCGACCCATGTTGCGTTGCCTGCCACCTGCCATTCTCGGACTGTGGGTTGCCACGGTTTCTCCCGCCGCCGCCGCCGCCGCCGACCCGGCCCCGGCCGGACTGCGGCCGTGGGCCGAGAATCCCTGGTATTGGAGCTATCGGGGCGAGCCCGTGTTGCTCTTGGGCGGCAGCGACGACGACAATCTCTTTCAATGGCCCGAGAAGGAGCTGATCGCGCAGCTCGACCGGCTGGCGGCGGCGGGCGGCAACGTCATCCGCAACACAATGAGCGACCGCAAGGACAAGGGTTTCGAGGTCTACCCGTTCCGACAGCGCGAGGACGGAAAATACGATCTCGACCAATGGAACGAGGAGTATTGGACCCGCTTCGCGCGCATGCTGCGCGAAACGGCGAAACGCCGCGTCTTCGTGCAGATTGAAGTGTGGGACCGCTTCGACTACACCGACACGGGCGGCAGCGACCGCTGGCAGATTCACCCGTACAACCCCAAGAACAACGTGAATTACACGTTCGACCAGTCGGGATTTGCCGACCGGTATCCCGATCACCCCGGCGCCAACAAGCAGCCCTTCTTCTTCACGACGCCGAAACAGCGAAACAACCGCGTCGTGCTCGCCTACCAGCGGCGGTTCGTCAACCGGATGCTCGACGAAACGCTGCCGTTCGACCACGTCCTGTACTGCATGGACAACGAAACCAGCGGCGAGGAGGCGTGGGGACGTTACTGGGCGCGATTCATCAAGCGGCGGGCCGCGGCGCAAAACAAGCGGGTCCGCGTGACGGAAATGTGGGACGATTGGGATTTGACCGCCCAACGCCACAAGCGGACGTTCGATCACCCGGAGCTCTACGACTTCGTCGATGTCTCGCAGAACAATCAGAACAGGGGCCAGAAGCATTGGGACAACTTCATCCACGTCCGGGATTACCTGTCGAAGAAACCGCGGCCGATGAACACCACCAAGACCTACGGCGCCGACGGGAACAAATTCGGCCATACCGATCAGGACGGCATCGAGCGATTCTGGCGCCATCTGCTCGCCGGCGCCGCCTCCGTCCGATTTCACCGACCGGATTCCGGTCTCGGGCTGAACGACAAGGCCGTGGCCGCCATCCGCGCGGCACGGAAGCTCGAGTCCAAAATTCCCTTGTGGTCCGTGCGCCCCGCCAACGGACTGCTTTCCGAACGCGAAGCGAATGAGGCGTATGTGGCCGCCGCCCCGGGCGGGCCCTATGCCGTCTATTTCCCCGATGGCGGGGAGGTCCGGCTCGACCTCTCCGGCGCGGAAGGACCGCGGGTTATCCACTGGATCGACATTGCCTCGGGCGAATGGGGTCCCACTCAGCCTCTCGACGGCCCGGGCGCGATCCGCCTCGCTCCACCCGGAAAGGGAAACTGGGCCGCCGCGATCACGAGGCGCCCGTAGTGCCCTGTCAAGATTATGGATTGGGTTGGGCGCCGTGTCCACGCTTGCGTGGAAATGCCGTGAATGTCGGTCAACATGCTCACGCAGGCGTAGGCATGCCACCCCAATTGTCAATTGTGACAAAGCACTAGTGCGTTACAATGCGCATGTGCGAGCACCGCGATTGCGGATGGAGACGGCGCCGCCGAATGTAAAGACAGGAGCCCCAGCCCATGAATCGCTTCATGCCGTTTGTGATCCTCGGGCTGTTGATCGTCTTGACGCCCCCCAGCGCGGCCGATGACGCCGATCTGGCCGCGCCGCTGCCGCCGGGCGAGACGTCGCTATTGGACGTGGGGACCCGGCAGGTCTTCTGGCAATCGTACGGCCAAGAGCCGGTAGCCATGCCCGCGGGCGGCGAAGGCATGGAGTCCGCCTCGGGCGCGACGTTCGAGGAGCGGGACAACCTGCTCGGACGCCGCGCCGTGTTCATGCACTCGCCGTGGCGCGTGCCGACGGGCAAGATCTGGGTCGATTATCGGCTCGCGCTGCCCCGGACCGCGCCGATCCGCCTCGCGCTGGGCATTGCCATGTCGCCCGAGGCCGCCGCGCCCGGCAAGAGCGACGGCGTGACCTTCTCGTGCCACGTGCTCGCCGAGGGGCAAACGACCGAACTCCTGCGCCAGCACCACGCCAGGGCCGAGTGGATCGACCGCACGTTCGATCTCGCGCCCTTCGCCGGCAAGACGATCGTCGTGCGGCTCCAGGTTGAGCCCGGCCCGAAAAACAATTCGGCCTTCGATTTCTCCCATTTCGGCGATCCGAGGATCACGGTGGGTAGCGCGCCGGCGGACCGGTCGGCCGTGCCGCGGCGCGTGACGGAGTCGCGGGCCTATCGCGCGGTGGCCGACCGCGGAGCCGCCGCGCTAGGCAACACGCACGAAGACGGCGTGACGCCCTCCAATATCCTCTCGGCTGAAAACCGCCTGGAGTCGTCCGACGGCCAGTGGCGATTTGTCTACGAAGGCGACGATTGCCGCGTGGTCTACGCGTATCGGCCGGCCAGCGGCACGCTCGATGATTTCACGGTCCGGGTGGACGACGGCCGCCCGTTTGCCCCGGCCCGCGGCGGAGGAATCACGATCGCCTCGGCCGACGCGCCGCGCGAGCCGGTCGCCCGCGGGGGAAAGCCCGTGCGGATCGCCGCCAGCGACAACGCGCCGTCGCTGGCGGTCCTTTGGGCGTATCCGGCGACCGACGGGGAGCTGCGCGTCGCGTGGACGTACCGGATCGTCGGCAAGGCCCTGGTCGTGTCGGCCCGATGCGACGAGCCGGCGATCGGCCGCTTCTCGCTTGGCGAGCCGGGCACGGTGCCGTTTCGCCGGCGGATCGCCGTGCCCTATCTGCCCGGCGGCGTCGTCTATCTGCCCGGAGAGAATCTGTTCATGGCCCGGTGTCTCGATTGGACGGTGTCGCACGCGTCGCGATGTCCGCAAGGGCTGGCCATTTACGAACCGAAGACCGACGGCGCGCGCAACGCCCTGGCCGAGACCGGCTACGTGGCCGTGTCGCCCGAGTTGGGCGAAGTCTTGCCGAACGTGCCGCATCCGCCCTCCCCGTACCGCGAGCTCTTGGGCCCGCGGATCATGCTCGATATCTGGGGCCATCACCAAGGCACCTACCAGGGCGACGCCGAGAACCTGCGGACCTTGAAGGACCACGGCGTGGATCACCTGGCCATCATCTCCCACGTCTGGCAGCGCTGGGGCTACGACGTGAAGCTACCCGACCATCTGCCGGCCAATCCGGCGTTTGGCGGCGACGAGGGCATGATCGCCTTCGGCCGCGCGGCCAACGCGTGCGGCTACGTCTGGTCGCTGCACGAAAACTACATCGACCTGTATCCCGATGCTCCTTCGTACGACCCGACCGTCCGCGTGCTCCTGGCCGACGGTTCGCCGTCGAAGGCGTGGTACAACGCGGGCACGGGCGTGCAGAGCTTCGGGCTGAAGTGCAACCGCGCGATCCAGTTCGCCCAGCGCAACGCGCCGGAGATCCACCGCCGCTACGGCACGACCGCCGCGTATCTCGACGTGCATACGTGCGTGCCCCCCTGGCACCAGTTGGACCACGAGGCCGGCCAGCCGATGGCCGCCATGCTCTTGGGCAAGGTGAAGTGCGACGGAGAGCTGTTCGCGTTCATGCGCGACGCGCACGGCGGGCCGCTGTTTGGCGAGGGGGCTAACCACGTCTATTGGGCCGGACGCTGCGACGGCGTCGAAGCCCAAGTTGTCGGCGGCGAGGACCACGCGCCGCTTCTGGATTTCGACCTTCTGAAGCTGCACGCCCAAATGGTCAACCACGGCATGGGCTATTATGAACGCTGGTTCCGCCGCGGCTACGAGCACCGGTGGGGCCGCGACACGGGCACGATGGAGCAGATCGACAAATACCGCGCCCAGGAGTTGGCCTATGGACACGCCGGCTTCGTCGGCGCGGACCAGGTGGACAACGTCCAATGGGTCGTCCGCGAGCATCACCTCGTGCATCCCGTCCAGCGGCTTTACGCCACGGCCACGCCGAGGAGCATCCGCTACGAGATCGACGGCCAATGGGTCGCGGCCAGCGCGGCGGTGACCGCGGGCAACACGTTGCGGCAACGCGTCCAATACAATAGCGGTCTCACGCTTTGGGTGAATTGGGCGGCCGAACCGTGGCACGTCGAGGGCCGCACGCTGCCGCAATGGGGCTTTTTGGCTCTGGGGCCGGACACGGAAGTCTCGACATCCCTCCACGGCGAGCGGATTGCCGATTGCGCCCGGTGCCCCGAATACGTCTTCGTCGACGCCCGAACGAGCATCGCCATGCCGTACGTCCGCGCCAGAAAGCAGATCGAGCCGCAGCTGAAATCGTTCAAGCATCTCGGCGGCGGCAAGGTCGAGGTGACCTACGAGTGGATCGTCGACGACACGTTGGACGGCGACTACCATTGCTTTGTCCACGGGGTGGCCCCGACCGGCGCCGGGCCGGATCGCATCGTCTTCCAGCAGGACCACGCGCCGCCGAAGCCGACGAACCAATGGCGCAAGGGCGACCGGATCGTGGACGGGTCGTATACGCTGGCGTGGCCCGAGACGCTCGACGCCGCGACGCTGGTCGTTGGGCTCTACAAGGCCAACGCGCCTCGCGTGCCGTTGACGGGCGTCCAGCAGGGCGACGACCGGATCGCGATTGCCCAGTGCCGCGCCGAGCGGAAGGACGGCCGGATTGCGGACATTCAGGCCGAGGTCGTCGCCGCGTCGGCGTCTCGCGACACCGTCGAGGCGGATTTTCGGGCGCGGATCAACCCGCCGGACACGTGGATCGACTTTGGGCCGGTGGCCACGGACGGCTCGGTGATGGTTCGTCGCGAGGGCGACCGACTCGTGCTCTATCCGTACCCGCGCGGGCGGCGTTTCCGGGTGAGCCTCGACGTGAAGGCGCTTCTGCCCGAGGCCGACCCGGCCCGGCTGGTTGTCCGTGTCCTGTCCGTCGGCGAGGGCCGCGACCTCGGTCCCGTCGACGCGACCGCCGACAAAGGCCGGCTCACGCTCACCGTCGGCGCGCCGGGGGCGGGGCGATATGCCATCGAGCGGGAATCGCGATGAGCCACGGCGCGGTTGTGTCCGGTCGCCCGAGCGCGTCAGACCGGCTGGGCGGCGGCCGCGGTCGGTTGCGCGGGGACCAGCGGCGGCGTCACGGAGCGAACCGCGGCCACGCGCGACAGGGGCGCGGCGGATTGGGCCAGCGCGGCGGCCGGGTTGTCGCGGCACGGGGCGTTCCGCTCGTAGAACGTCGGCGGCTCGTACGTCCAGCCGGCGGCCAGGCGCTTCTCCTCCGCGCGGATCCGCCGGATCACGTACAGCCCGCCAAAAAAGGACGACACCCGCGACTTCCAGCCGAATTCCTCGTGCAGCTCCGCCAGGAGGGCCGCCATTTTGGGCCCCAGCACCGCGTCGCGGCGGTAGTATCGCCGGGCCGCGCCGACCAGGGCGGAGTAGGTCGTTGCCAATTCCCGGGCTTCCCACGCGACGCGGCGGCGGACGCGCGGGTCGGGGTGGTTCTTGTGGCGCTTCCATCCGGCCAGCGTCGTGCGGACAATCCGCACCGTGCTCGGTCCGTTGAGGGTCATATCGCGCTGGAACGCCTGGAGCATGTATTCGCCCTCTTGCCCGTCGCGGATATGCGGATGGCGGTAGTTGAAGATCAACTGCCCGTGCACGTCGGCCGGATCGAATTCGCCGGGGTCCTTCATCTGTCCCTTGGCGGTCAATTCCGCGTGCAGGGGCGTGCCGGGGATGGGCGTGTAGAGCATGAACTGGTGGAAGTCCGTGTCGTAGGACGCGGCGTAGTCGATCACGTCGCCGATGTTCTGGGGCGTGTGGTCCTCCAGCCCGATGATCGTCGAGCCCAGGATGCGGATGCCGTGCGACTGGAGTTCCTTCACCAGCGCGTGGGCGTCGATGCCGTGGAGCTTCGCGTATTGGCTGTCCTTGCCCTCCAGTCCCATCCACACCCAGGAGATGCCCAGGCCCAGAAGCTGTTCGATCGAGTAGGTCTTTAGGACGTTGGCCGAGCTGAACACGTAGAGCGACCACGCCTTGTCGTGCTCTTGCATCAGATCCAACAGCCGCAGGGCCCGCTTCTTGTGGAGCAGGAAGTTCTCGTCCATCATGAAGAACGATTGCACCTGCATCCGCTTCTCAAGCTGGCACATGACGTGGAACAGCTCGTCGCCGGTCTCGTAGAAGTTAATGAAGCGGCCCTTGCCGCCGAACATGGCGGAGGTGGAGCAGAAGTTGCACCCCAGCGGGCAGCCAACCGACGGAATAACGGTGGCCGCCACGTCGCCCGGCTCGTCGCGCACGGTCATGCCCGCGCTGCGGGTGCCCAGGCCCGATTGGATCAAGGGATGGCGGATCGGCCGGTCCGCCGGCTCGCCCAGATAGCGGCGAAACCACGCGACGCCGTCGCCCTTAACGACGTGGTCGGCGTCCACCTGCCGGGCGAGATTCGGAATGTTCGCGACGTGCCCGCCGACGACGATCCGGGCGTGCGGCTGATGCTGGCGCGCGAGGCGGCACATCTCCCTCACCTTCAGCAGATTGGGCGTGATGCCCGTGATGCCGATCACGTCGTAACGTCGCGTCTTCAACTCCTCGATGAAGCGGTCGCGCGTGGGGAAGTCGAGCACGGTGCAGGGGGCCTCGATGTTCGCCTGGATGAGCATCAATCCCCAACTGCGATGGAACATCCGCAGCGAAAACGGCCCCTGGGTCCGCGTGACCTGATTGTGATAAAGCTCCATCGGATTAAGCGCCCGCGAGCCGAACTCGTCGTCCTGGGCGTAGGGGCCAAAGACGCTGGCAAGGAGCACGCGAGCACGGGAGCCCGCGGGATGGACGGGGATTTGCGGGATCGATTCGCTCGATCGCGGCGCGCTCGGGTGGATCGTCAAGTCGGGATTGGCCTGAATCATGTTGAGGTAGACTCCTGGAATGTTCGGCGGCCGGCTGCGCGGGGCGTGCGCAGACCCATCCCGCGGGATCCTCATGTGGGGAGACTGGTCGGGCGGGATCGCGCCCTGTCCGAAAAGGGGGGGCCGCAAACCCGGCTAGCGACGCCAATCCCGAGATCCGGATCGCATCGCCATCGGGACCTCTTTCACTGCTTCCGCAGTAGTATAGAGGATTTCGGCTTTCAGGCATCCCCCAATACGTATCAGCCAGGTAATAGCTTGGTAATAGTCGGGCTGTGGCGTAAACGGGGCAGGCAAAGTCCTTCAAACGACGTTCGATAAGAGGGCATGACTGACGCCATGGGGAGGGGCTGGCCGCGAAATGGCTGCGTGGATTCACGGTCCGCGCTTGAGTGCCACCCAACGCCGTCTACTAATGGTTGGGCATTATGGGCGTTAGTTGTTGGGCGAGAAGGCGTTGCTTCTCGGTGG
>JAFGDS010000081.1 GCA_016931995.1 Pirellulales bacterium | reverse complement strand
GCATCTGAACTCCTGAAACGCCAACGAGATCCTTCGCTTCGCTCAGGATGACTTGCGGCGAGGGCGAGGGTTCTGGGATAGGCTCTAGGTCGCATTAGATCACCCGGCCAGCAAGACCTGCTCGACTTGGCGGATGGCTTCGTCGATGGTCGAGGTGTGGTCGGCCAGCTCGACGTCCGTGCCGGAGGCGATCCAGGCGTCCACGCGCTTTTGGGCCGAGACGACCGTGCTGTGGCTGCGGCGGCCGAAGAAGTGGCCGATCTCCGAGAGGGCCGCGCGGGTGTGCTTCCGCGCCAGCCACATGGCCAGCATCCGCGGATAGCTGGCGTGCTTCGACTTCCCGCCCGAGGCGAGGCTGGCCGGCTCGAGGCCAAACGTCTGGCACACGGCCTTCTGGATGTCGGGCAGGCGGACCACGCGGCGGCTGTGGCGGATCATCTCGGCCAGCGCCGCTTCGGCCAACGCGAGTGTGATGGGCTGCCGCCACGCCTCGCTCACGGCCTGCAGCCGGCAAAGGGCGCCGGAAAGCTCGCGGGCGTGGCCGGTCAAGCGGCCCGCGACGAACTGCCGCACGTCCTCCGGCAGGTCGAGCCCCATCCGCCTGGCCAACTGCGCGACGATGCCCGCCCGGGTGGCGTGCTCGGGCCGGCCGACGCCGCACTGAATGCCCCCTTGCATCCGCGAGACGAGCTCCGGCCCCAGGTCCGTCAACTCGGCCAGCGGCCGGTCCGCGGCAAAGACGACTTGCCGTCGATCGCGCAGGAGCGTATCCACCGTGTAGTGCAGTTCGACCAGCGTGGACCGCTTGCCGGCGAAGAACTGCAGGTCGTCCACGATCAGCAGTTGCACGCCGCGGTACTTCTGCCGGAAGCTGGGCAGTCCGCTGCCGCGCAGGGCTTGCAGAAAGTACGTCGTGAACTGCTCGGCGGTGACGTACACGGCGGCCGCCCCCAGCCGCATCCGCCGCGCGGCGTGGTGGATGCTTTGGAGCAAGTGGGTTTTACCCACGCCCGTCGCCCCGTGGATCAACAGGGGCGAATAGTGCCCCGGCTCGCGTAGGACCATCTCGGCGGCCGTGCGGGCGAGTTGGTTGGACGGACCCATCACAAACGTCTCGAACCGTTCCGCGGCCGGCCGCCGGGGGCGCGACGCGTCCGCTTGCGCCGCGGGTTTTGTCTCAGTCGCCGATTCCTCCTTGCCCGCGGACTTCGCCCGATCGGCAGCTTGCGCCGCGGGCGCCGCGACGACGCGGAGGCTCGCTCGCGCGGCGTCGGGCCCGTCGCCCTCGACGCGGAACTCGACCTCGGGCGCCGCGCCCAAGACGGCCGCGGCGGCCTCTTCGATCTGGCGGCGGAAATTGGCGCGGAGCCAATCGCGGTAGAAAGGGTTGGGCGCGCCGATCGTCAGGGCCGTGCCGGCCAGATCGAGCCGCGTGCCCGGCCCAAACCACAGATCGAACCGCTCGCTTCCTACCCGGTCGGCAATTGCTCTCCACAACGCCGACACGATGTCCGTATCGCTTCTGGTCACGTCCTGACCATCCCCGGCGCAGACCATCTCCCCGCGATACCATCGTGGCGATCGGTTGTCCCCCGGCGAACGCGGGAGAACGCGGAAGGTCCGGCGCTATGCTGCGACAGCGGTCGCCGTCTCAGTCATTCCATTCCGGACGTGGGCAAGAAGAGCCCCTGCAAGGCCCCCCGCGCGCGTCCGGTTTGTGTTACGTGTGTGTCACCCGAGACGATGATTGTAGCCGTGCCAGCGGTGCTGTCAAACGGTTGCCGCCAATCCCGGCGAGAAAATCGCGGCGCCCGCCCCGGCGCCTTCCGGAATCGCCGAAATAATCCCGAGCGTCGATCCGGCCTTGCCGCCTCGCCGCGCGTTGGTGGGGTTGCGCCCATCGTGGAAAACCTGTCAGATATCCGGCGTGCGCGGTCCGAGAGACCGTTTCACGTAGACGTTACGGCGATCCCAGGCGTGAAACCCCACCTCGTGATACATCGCCAGCGCCGGACCGTTCTGGGAGTCCACCGCCAACACCAGCCGCGGCCGGCCGGCGCGCGCGGCGAGCCATTGGGCATACCGGGCAATCTGCTTACCCCAACCTTGTCCCCGCGACGGGGCAGTAATGCCCATGTAGATCAGCTCGCAACTGGCGTGCGCCGGGTGGTCCGTCACGATCAGACAGCCCACGTCCGCCCCCGCGTGGCGAACAATCCGCCACCGCTCGGGGGCGAACACCCCCGTGTGGCGATAACCCAAAAGCACGTCGTCGATCGATCGCGCGTCGTTCAGGGCGGGGCAGTCGCGGGTGTCCGCATAGGTGGCCTTCACCATGTCCACGAGACGGGCGTGGTTGGCGTCCGCGTAGGGTTCAAACTCCAACGGATTGTTCGGCTCGCTGGCGGGAAAGTCGTCCTCGCCCGCCACGAGGTACAACAGCTCGGTGAGAAATGAGTAGCCCCCGGCCGAAAGGACCTCGTGATCCGCCGGGTCGATCCGCTCGAGCAACATGGTGGTCAGAGCGACGCCGCACTGGCTCAACTGCGCGTCAAGCACGTCGAGCAACCGCCCGGCCGTCTCCGGCCGCTCGCCGGGCGCAAGCCGGGGCGGCCAGGCCAGCGCGGTCCGTCCCGGCTGAATCTGGCCGTACACCGCGCCCACCAGCCGCCCGTCGCGCCGCGCGGCCCAAAGGCCGTCGTGGGTGATTTCGCCCGCCAGGAGCGTCTCGACTTGTTGCCGGCGTTCGACTTCGTCCAGGCGGGCGAAGACCTGCTTGAGCGCGTCGGCCGTTTCGTGCGGCGCAACCGGCACAATCTCCGCGTCGCCCATGGCGTCCTCACGCGCGGGAGAGATACTGGCCGGTGCGCGTATCGACCTTGATCGTCTCGCCGCAGCTCATGTACTCGGGCACCTGCACGATCAGGCCGGTTTCCAGCTTGGCCGGTTTGGTCCGCGCGGTGGCCGAGGCGCCCTTGATCGTCGGATCGCACTCGACGATCCGAAGCGCCACGGCCGTCGGCAGTTGAATCCCGATGCACTCGTCGTTGTAGATCAAGGCCAACATGCCCTCGAGATCCTCGGTGAAGTACTGAGACTCGTCCGCGAGGTCCTCCTTGGGCACGGAATACTGGTTGTAGTCGGCCTGATCGAGAAAGAAATAGGCCTCGCCGTCGGCGTACATGAACTTGACCTCGCGGCGGCGGAAGTCGGCCTCGTCGAGCGATTCGCCGCCCCGCAGCGTGATGTCCACCTTCTGCCGGGTGCTCAGGTTGCGCCCGCGGAATTTGTAGAAGGTTGTCGCGCCCCGGGCGGAGGGCGACTGCACGGAAACCGACTCGATCAGGCACGGCGCGCCGTCGTAAACGACGACGCTGCCCCGCTTAATATCCTTGGCAATCATGGCGGCTTTACTTCTTCGGAGGTGGGTCCTTCCAGGTGTCGGCGGTGCGGGCGTCCACGTCCGGCATGGGCGGCAGCGGGGCGCTGGGCACCGGCTCGTACCAGAACGTGGCGCACGACCAGTCGTCCTGCGTCTCGGCCAGGCCCTTGTTCCAGGCGATCTGCTGGATGGTCACGCGGCCCTCCTTCATCCACGCGATCGGGTCGGGCAGGTGCCAGCGGTACATCGTCACGAACGTCTTGTCCGTGGCGTCCTTGCGGTTCAGGCAGCACCCGTTGTACATGAACGGCGTTTGCTGCACGCCCCAGGACAGGCCGACGTAGTCCTCGGCGCCGGTACCGCAGATCGTGGGAAACTCGGCGTCGCCGTCCATGTAGACCTTCATCTCGCCCTCGCCCCACCAGTCGTTATCCATCGAGCGGATGCCCATGATCGAGCCGATGAACCGGCCGCGATTGGCGCGAAGGGGCAATAGTTCGAAATCCTTCTTGAGCGTGGTCAGGTTCTCGCGGCGAAACAACACGTGCAGCATCCCCGTCCACTCGGGAAACGGGCCCTGGAGGGTGTAGTCGATCTGGTAAAACAAAGGAACGGTCTTTTTGCCTTCGTTGGTGAAGGTGAACTTCGCCTGCTTGTTGAAGGGCATGGGCAGCCAGATGTTCAGCCCCGCCGACTGGCCCACGGAATGCACGGCCGACTGGTAGGGGACGACCTTGGCGTGGGCCACGCCGAAGAAGTCGCCGAGTGGACATTCGATACTGGGATGCTCCTGGCCGTCCCACCACCCGCGGATTACCAGCGCCCGCAGGTCGCCCGGCTCGTGGGCCGTGGTCACCCAGATGTGGCGGATGCAGCCAGGGCCGGCGATGTCGCAGAGCTGGACCGTTTGGCCGGGCTCGATCTGCCGGGCGGGCGAGCCCTTGCGCCCCACCCCAAGGTTGCTGGCCGCCTGGCCCCCCTTGCCCGGCTCGCCGGTCGGGTTTTCAAACGTGATCGACCGGGACGTCATGCCCGTGTCGAGATTGTACGGCTTGTCAATCACGTCCACCGGCGGTGGGTCGGCCCACGCGGCTCCAACATACAGGGCAAGTAACGATCCCCCCACAACTGCGGCAAGCGTTCGCCAAGGGCTGGGCATCATAACATGGCTCCTTTCGTTCCAGGACCCGGTTGGTCAGAGTCTTCATCGTACCAAAACGCCCCGTCGGGGCAATCGGGCAGGCGCAACAAGAAGCCCGCGCCACGGCGAACGTGGCGCGGGCAGGATGTTCAGTCAAAAGGTCGAGTGAAACGGCCGCTCAGGCGGCTTTCCGGCGCCGCCACCAGGGCAGGACGATTGCCAAGCCCCCAAGCACCGTCCAAATGACCACGGTGGCCGGCTCGGGCGCAACGTCCACGCGCAGCGTGGTGTACTCCCATTCGTCGCCGGGCTCCTCGCGATACCGAACCATCCCGATGGCGTAAGTTTGTTCGCCGAGGACCATATCGCGAAGCGCGTCGATGTCGGCCTGGTCCGTCTCGTTATAGGGGTTGCCGTCGGTGCTGGTGGGCAGGGCGTCGTCGTCCGTCGCCCACCAGGCAAAGCCCAGGCTGCCAATCACGCCGCCACTGTAGTCCTCCCATCGCGTAGGCGCCGCCCAGCCTTGGCTCGGATCATCGAGGACCCAGTTGTTCGTCGCGTCGAGCGTCCACGCCTCGCCGTCCCAGTCGATGACCCATTTCACCTCAAACCTGTCGGTCAGGTTGGCCACGGTCTCGCCTGGCAGCCAATAAATCCAGTGCAGCCGCTTGCCCAGGTCGCCCGTGCTGTAAACGATTTCGTCGTAGGGGTCGATGACGGTCGTGCCGGGATACGTTCCCGTCCGCAGGTTGGTGAAGGTTCCGGCAACGACATCCGGCTTCGTGGCGTCCCACCACGGAGTCCAGGCCGGCGACCCGTATACGTTGGGGGCCGAGTCCACGTACATTTGCACCGCCGCCCAGGCCGGCGCGGCGAGACCGAAAAGAACGCCCAGAACAACAACGATGGCAAAACGCTTCATGGCAAACACTCCTGCTCGAATCCACGACCTCGCGGCCGCGTCCGACGAATGCGGAAGGAAACCGGCGGACCTTTCACCCAAAGGAAAGCGGCTTGGCCGTCAACGCGCACGGTAAACACCTACCGCTATCCAGTTAAGTTTGGCCGGTGACCCGGAGGACCTGACACGGGAAATCGCCAGAAACCTGGCCGGCCCACCACAAAGCAGGGGTTGTGGTGGCTCTGGTCAACTACAGGTATTCCTGCAGCAGCTCCCGGCTGGGCCGCGGAATGACGATCTCGGAGACGAGGAGTCCCCGCCGCCGGGCCTCGGCGGCGCCGGCCTCGACGCCGGCGCGGACGTCCGCCACGCTGCCGGTCATCAGGCACAGGCCCTTGCCGCCCAGGGCCATGGCCACGTGGATGCGGAACAGCGTCACCCGCGCCGCCTTGGCCGCGGCGTCGGCGGCCGCCAGCACGCTCGTGCCGCTGAACGTCTCGATGACGCCCAGGGCACCGGCCGCGTCGTCGGGAATCGTCACCGATTGTCCCAGGGCGGGAAACACGGACTCGTGGACGTTGGCCACGGTGAGGTGGTCGATCACGGCCTCCTCGGCCGCGTGCAGCCCGACCGCCATGGCCGCCTCGACGTCGCTGACCGCGCCGCCCACCACGATCAGATACTTGCCCGAGCAGATCGTCCGCGCGATCAGCAGTTCGACCGACGCCGCCTTGAGCATCTCGTCCTGCGCCTGATAGCCGACGCCGATGCTCGAAAGCTCGATCACGCCCACGGAGTTGAAGGCCGGCATGGGAGTTCCTCGTTGTAAGATCCCGTCTCTATCGGGCGCTGGGCGCCATGTTTGCTAGGCGAGCGAGAGCGAGACAGCAAACAAGTTTGCCGCCAAGACATGCCCACGACAAACGTGGGCATGGCACCCAGCGCTCAACGATCGTTTTGTTTTCACGCCACTACGCCTCGATCCACACCACGCCGTCGGTCACGGCCGAGACCGTGCCGTCGATCGAGGCATGGACCGGCGCGCCCAGGGCGGGCTTGCCGTCAACCACCGGCGGTCGGCCGACTGCTTGGCCTTTGGCTACTCGATCACCCACCGTCACAACCGGCTCGCACGGCGCGCCCAAGTGTTGTTTCAATCGAATCCCCACGCGCCGCGCCACCAGAGGCTCGCCACGCAGCGGGCCGACGTTGCGAAACCCGCGCAACGCCAGCTTTTGCATCAACCGCGCCGTGGGCACCTTGCGGTTGGCCAAGTGCAGCTCCGCCCGGCGGGGATTGAACGGCGGATTCTCGTACCGCTTCCTCGCCGCCGCCAGCCGGGCCTTGTTTTGAGAACAAACGTTCTTGGGATCGAGATCCTCCGGGCAGGCGATCATCGTACACAGGTTGCACTCGCAGCAGAACGCCGTGCCGATCACGTTGGCCTCGCCCACCAGGTTGAACTCGAGGCTCCGCATGGCCCGGTGCGGCTCGATCGGATGGCCCAGGAGCCACCGGGGGCAAAGCTCCGTGCAGAAGCTGCACTGGTCGCACGCGCTGCGGCCAATCCTCGCGATCGACTCCCAGTCGCGGCGATATCTGCGGACGACGACGTGGTCGGCCGGCAGCACGATCACTCCGCCCGTGGTCTTGTCCACCAGCGCGTCGTGATACGCTTCGAGCCTGCCCATCATCACGCCGCCGACGATGTATTGCGGATCGGCCACGGTTGGCCCGCCCGCGGCGGCCACGCACTCGGCCAGCGTTGCGCCCAGGGGGACCCGCAGCGTGACCGGCTCGGCCACGGCGCCGGCGATCGAAAGGTATTTCTCCGTAACCGGCTGCCGGGGAGCCAGGGCCACGTTCAGCGCGGTCTCGACGTTGATCACCACGGCGCCGACGGCCAGCGGAATGCCGCCCGGCGGGATGACCCGCCCCAGCACGTCGTAAACGAGGATGAACTCGTCGCCGGCCGGATACGCGTCGCGCAACGGCGCGATCTCCATGCCTGCGGGAAGTCGCGGCCGCAGGCCGGCGATCACGTCCGTGTATTTCTCCTTCACGCCGATGATTCCCCGCCGGGCGCCGACGCGGCGCATGGCGGCGGCGAGCCCCTCGATCACGCCGTCGCCGAAGGCCCGCAGCACTTCCTTGTCCTTGTGCAAGAGCGGTTCGCACTCGGCGGCGTTAATCAGCACGGTGTCGGCCCGGGCGGCCAGCTTGACGTGCGTGGGAAACCCCGCCCCGCCGGCCCCCACCACGCCCGCCTCGGCAACCTGTTCCACCGTAACGTCGACCATCGTCAATCCCTGGCTGCGTTTTGTTGAATCCGATGGGCGCCACGTCCACGCTTGCGTGGACATGCAGGTCAACGTCGAAAAACATGTCCACGCTTGCGTGGACATGGCACCCCGCACCCCGATAGTATAGCTCCCCATCCGCGCCACCGTCAAACGTCGCATGGTGGGCGTGCGCGTGTGCCACTGGCTCCGCCAGTGTTGGAGCCTTGGGACCCGAAGACGGCACTGGCAAAGCCCGTGGCACACGCCGTTAAACAGCCAGCTCCGCCCGAATCGCGTCGGCCAGCCGCAGCACCGTTTCGACGTCCAGCTCCTCCGCCCGCCGCGTGCCATCGAGACCTTGCTCGGCGAGCACGCGGTCGATCGTCGGCTTGTCCAGCCGGTTTTTCATCGCGCTGGCCAGCACGGAGCGGAGGAATTTTCGGCGGTGCAGGAAGAGCGCCCGGACGAACCCGTGGAAGAACTCGCGATCGGCGATCCGGTCCCGCAGCGCCGGATCCACGGCGACGTGGAGGATGGCGGAGTCCACCTTGGGCCGCGGCCAGAACACCGACGGCGGCATCACCCGGACGACGCGAGCCCGACATTGGCTCTGCACCCACACGCTCAGCGCGCCGTAGTCCTTGGTCCGGGGCACGGCCACCACGCGGTCGGCCAGCTCCTTCTGGATCGTCACGGTCATCGTCGCCGGCGGATTGTCGCGGGCGAGCAGGTTGGTAAGGATCGGCGTGGCGATGTTGTACGGCAAGTTCGACACCAACTTCAACCGTCGTCCCGGCGCGGCGGCCAGCCGGGCGTCGAGCACGTCGAGCACGGCCGGGTTGAGCCGGTTCTTATTCTTGAGGACGTCCGTATGGAGCATGTGGACGTTGGAATGCCCGTGCAGCTCCTCGCCGGCCATTTCGAACAACTGCGGATCGAGCTCCACGGTGACCACTTCCGCGGCGAGCTGGGCCATCCGCGCGCTTAGGGAGCCCGTGCCCGTGCCCACCTCGAGCACCACGTCGTCCGGCCCAAGCTCCGCCGCGCCCAAGAGCAGGTCGAGCAGGTTCAAGTCGATGAGGAAGTTCTGCCCCAGCTTCTTGCGCGGCTCGATGCCCACCTCCTCGAACCGCTTCATCAGGAAGGACAGCGTCTGGCGTTTGGATCGCGGCTCGGGCATGGAGAACTCGGGGTGAGGTGGTGGGCAAGTTGTCTACGACACGTCCCAGAGCCGCGATTCGTCGAGCCGGTGAACGTACTTGGCCAACACGTCGGTCTCCAGATTCACGCGATCGCCCACCCGCAACGGCCCCAGCGTCGTCACCTCGAGCGTGTACGGAATCAAGGCGACGCTGAACCGATCCGGCAAGCTCTCGACGATCGTCAGGCTCACGCCGTCCACGGCGATCGAAGCTTTTTCGGCCATCTGACGGCTCAACCGCCGCGGCAACTCGAACCAGAACGTCGACCAGTCGCCCTCGTCCCGCCGCTCGATGAGCCGCCCCACGTCGTCGATGTGGCCCGTGACGAAGTGTCCCCCGAGCCGATCGCCCACGCGGAGCGACCGCTCCAGATTCACCGGGCTGCCCACCGCCAGATCGCCCAGATTGGTCCGCGAGAGCGTCTCCGGGCCGGCCTGAAAGGCGAACGTGTCGCCCTCGACGGCCACGACCGTCAGGCAGCACCCGTTGACCGAGATGCTATCGGCGACGGCCGTGTCGGCGGCAACGCGCGGCTCCCGAACGATGAGCCAGCACCCCGGCGGCTCCGGCCGGATCTCCGCCACGCGGCCCAGGGCCTCGACGATTCCGGAAAACATGATGTCAACCTCGAATGGCATTCTTTCAAAAAAGCGGCTCCTCTTGTCGCCGGCGGTGCATGAGGCGCTCCCAGGCGTAGCGGAGGGGGCCGGCCAGGACGAAGGCGCAACAGACGATCGGCACGGCGTAGCCCTTGATGGCCATGACCGCGACCATCGCGAACACCACGCCCACCACGTGCCCAAAACTCCGCTGGCCGCGGAAGACCTGGTTCACCACGTGGGGATACGGAATCCGCGACACCATCAACACCGCCAACAACACGCCGAAGATCGGGAGCGCCGTCTGCAAGACGTTGTCGATCTGGTCGGCGTAGAGCAGGGTATTGTCCGGCTTGCGGAGCGTGTTGAACATGATGGCAAACCCGGCCACGGCCGCCGCGGCCGCCGGCGAGGGGAGCCCGCTGAACGTGAGGTGGTCCTCCTCCGGCTCGGTCGATTCCACGTTGAACCGCGCGAGCCGCAAGGCGGCGCAAATCACGTACGCCGCCGCGATGAACCACACCGCCTCGCGATGGAGGAATTCAAACCGCGGGCACATCTTCACCAGCAAAAACGCCGGCGCGACGCCAAAGGTGACCATGTCGCACAGGCTGTCCAACTGCGCGCCGAAGTCGCTCGTGGTCCGCGCCAGCCGCGCCACGTGGCCGTCCAGCGCGTCGAAAACCATCGCCAGGAAGATCAGCCAACCGCTGACCAGCAGGTGCCGAGACTCCTCGGGGCCAAGCACGAGCACCTCGTCGCCCGGCCGCTCGAGATTCGCCGCGACCACGATCGCAAAGAACCCGCAAACCAGGTTTCCCAACGTGAACATCGTCGGGAAAACGGCCACCGTGCGAAGCGGTCTCATTGTCCGCGCTCCTGGTTGGACGAGCCAACCGGTTCGGCCGGGGCGGTCCAGCGGGCCAACACGCTGCTGCCCGCCTTCACCCGCCGGCCCACTTGAGTCTCGATCACCAACTCCTCGCTCTCCGGCAAGATCAGCTCCGTCCGCGAACCCAGCTTGATCATGCCGATCTTCTCGCCGCGGGCAAGCCGGTCGCCGGTCCGCAGCGGGCAGACAATCCGCCTGGCAATGGCCCCGGCGATCGGCCGCACAATCAGCCGCCGGTGCGGCGGCGACTCCTCCTCCAGGGCGATCCAGATATTCTCGTTGCGGATCGCGCTGGCGGGGTTCATCGCGTTGAGAAACTCGCCCGGCTGATACCGCAAGGCGATCACCCGACACGCCGCCGGCGCCCGGTTCAAGTGTACGTTGAAGATCGAAAGGAATATCCCAATCCGCACGGCCGGCCCGCCGATGAACGCGTCGTGTTCCACCCGCGAGATCTCGACCACCTTGCCGTCGGCGGGCGAGACCAAAAGACCCGGCTCTTGCGGAATCCGCCGCGGCGGATCGCGGAAGAACGACATCACCCAAACCAGCGGAATCGCGGGGATCCACGCCCAATGCCACGCGAAGGCGGCAACCAGCGCGGTGACCAACGCCAGCGGCACGCCCATCAGCACGAGTTCGCCCAGTCCCCACCGCGCAAACGGCAGACGGTCGCGCCAAGCGAACGGGTCGTCCTCGGCGAGCCAGTGGCACGTGCATTGGTTGCGGCAGTACTTTAAGTCCCGCGGGTCGAGGATCGCGTGGGGGGCCCCGTCACACGATCCCCGCCGCAGCCGCGCCATCCGGGCGACATAGCCCGGCCGGAACCTCGTAAGCAGCCACCGACGCAGCCGACCCCAAGCCAGCTCAATTCGGTAGCATACCCCCCCGCCGGGCTGAACGCTCCGCGGCTCCGCCGGCATCGGCTCGGGCATAAGTCGTTCGGTGTTAGGTGCTTGCGTCGTGCTCATGGAGTGGGGAAGCAGTGGCTAGTAGTCAGTGGCTAGTGCAACCCCTGACGAGTCGTTGCCGGACGGCCGAGACGCCGCTTGCGGCTTCGCAGTCCGGCGTGCAGGCACGTATTTCCTGTTCGCAATCCCCTCATCCTATCGTTTTGCCGGGCGGAAGAGAAGGAATGGGCGCAACAAGCAATCGTCGGTGCCCCCCCAAAGTGGTCGGGGGTATCCAATCCCCGTCTCATCGCGCACAATAGGCGGATTCTCGAACGCGGACGATTCTCTCGCCTCGGGGCCAACGGTTCCCCCGCGGCGGGTTGACATCCCCACCCAACCCTCTCTTTAGCTGGAAGGACGGATACCATGAGTTCCACCATCGTCGACATCCACGCCCGGCAGATCCTCGACAGCCGCGGCAATCCCACCGTCGAGTGCGACGTCACCCTGGCCGACGGTTCCTTCGGCCGGGCCATCGTGCCCAGCGGCGCGAGCACCGGCATCCACGAAGCCCTGGAACTCCGCGACAAGGATGAAAAGGTCTTCCTCGGCAAGGGCGTCCTCAAGGCGGTCGAAAACGTCAACGAGGAGCTGGCCGACGAGCTGTGCGGACTGGACGCCCTGGATCAGGTCGCCCTGGACCAGCGGATGATCGAGCTGGACGGGACGGACAACAAGGAGAAGCTCGGCGCGAACGCCATCTTGGCCGTCTCGCTGGCGGCCGCGCATGCCGCGGCCGACTACGCCGGGCTGCCGCTGTATCGTTATCTCGGCGGCGTTGGGGCGCGGATCCTGCCCGCTCCCATGATGAACATCCTCAACGGCGGCCAGCATGCCGACAACGCGGTGGACGTGCAGGAGTTCATGATTGTGCCCTTGGGCGTGGAAACCTTCAGCGACGCCATCCGCTGCGGCTGCGAGATCTTCCACAATCTCAAGAGCGTGCTCCGCGCGAAGAAGCTCAGCACGAACGTCGGCGACGAGGGCGGATTCGCGCCCGATCTGAAGAGCAACGTCGAGGCCCTCGAAGTCATCAAGGAAGCCGCGGCCAAGGCCGGCTACAAGATGGGCCAGGACGTGTTCATCGCCATCGACGTCGCCGCCAGCGAGCTTTACGACGCGAAGAAGAAGGTCTACACGGTGGACGGCAAGCCGCTCGACTCGGCCGGCCTGGTCGATCTGTTGGCCTCCTGGGTGAAGGACTACCCCATGATCGTCTCGATCGAGGACGGCTGCGCGCAGGACGACTGGGACGGCTGGAAGCTCATGACCCAGAAGCTCGGCGACAAGATCCAGATCGTCGGCGACGACGTGTTTGTCACGAACACGAAGCGGCTGCAGCGGGGCATCGACGAGCGTTCGGCCAACAGCATCTTGATTAAGGTAAACCAGATCGGCACGCTCACCGAGACGATCGAGGCGGTCGAGCTTGCCCGGCGCAACGGCATGACCACCGTGATCAGCCACCGCAGCGGCGAGACCGAGGACGCCACCATCGCCGACCTGGCCGTCGCGCTGGGCACCGGTCAGATCAAGACCGGCTCCGCCTCGCGGACCGACCGGATCGCCAAGTACAACCAGCTCCTTCGGATCGAAGAACACCTGGGCACGGCCGCCCTCTACGGCGGCCCGCTGTTCCCGCGGCGGTAGGAACAAGATACGAAAGGATTGGAGGATCGCGTCGAGAACCTCGGGAGGCTGAGAGCCTGCCCCGGGACCCGGACAATATCGTCATGCTGAGCGAAGCGAAGCATCTAGACGGCTGAAGCGCCAAGCGAGATCCTTCACTTTGCTCAGGATGACTTGCGGCTCGGGCAAGGGCTCCGGGATAGGCTCGTAATTCACCCCGACGAGAGTGGTCCCCGACGCCTTCGTCATCAACGATGATACTCCTCGAAAGTCCCATACCCATCCTGTTCGCCGGACTCGTTGCGATCGTGGCCCTCGGCGCCGCGTTTCTGGGCAGCCGGAGGGTGGTGTTCCTGGCGGGCATCGGCGCCGCGCTGGCGGTCGTGCTGTTGGGCGTGTTGGTCGAGCGGCTCGTCGTGACCGAGCGCGAAGAGGTCGAAAATACGCTTCAGGATCTCGCCGAGGCCCTCTCGGCCGACAACGCGGATCTCGACGCCAAGATCGCCAGGGTGTTGGGTTTTCTCGCGCCCTCGGCCGTGCAAACCCGAGCCCACGCCGAGTGGGCGCTCCAACGTTACACGGTCAAGACGGCGACCGTCACAAACCTGAAGGTGACGATAAACCACCTGACCAGTCCGCCCTCGGCCGAGTGCGAATTCAAGGGCCTCATCACGGTCGCCGACCGCACGGGCTTGATCCCCGAGCGGCCCCATCCCGTCCACTTCACGGCCAAGTTCCGCCGCCACGGCGATCGTTGGCTCTTGATGGAGCACACCGAGGAACTCACCGGCTACGGCAAACTGCACGGAGAATAATCGCCCTCGAAACGATGGCAGTGGTTCAACAATTGGGAGTGCGAGGCTCCTGCCGAGCCGAGATTCTTCGCTGCGCTCAGAATGACGCGCGACAGCGAGATGATACCCGTACAACGTGATGAATGTGCAATGAGAACACAACTGGCGGTGATCGGCGGCGGTCCCGGCGGCTACGCGGCGGCGTTCCTGGCGGCCGATCTGGGCATGGAGGTCACTCTGGTGGACGCGGCGCCCGCGTTGGGCGGCACGTGCCTCCAACGCGGCTGCATTCCCTCGAAGGCCCTGCTGCACGTGGCCAAGGCCATCGCCGAGGCGGAACACCTGGCCGACTGGGGCGTCCGTTTCCAGCCGCCCCAAGTCGATCTGGACGCCGTCCGCGCCCGCAAGGACAAGATCGTTGCCACGCTGTCCGGCGGCCTGGGCCAGCTCGCCTCGCGCCGCAAGGTCCGCGTCCTCCACGCCCGGGCGACGTTGGTGAATTCCAGCACGCTCCGCCTGACGCCCGTTCGCGCCGGGGACTGTCCCGATTTTCGCGCGGCGAAAATGGGACGGTCCCCTTCCGATGCGCCAACAACCTCCGCCGACAATCTCCTCGAATTCGACCACGCCATCCTCGCCACCGGCTCGGTCCCGTCCATCATCCCCGGGCTCGACCCGGCCTCGCCCCGGGTGATGGATTCCACCGTGGCGCTCGATTTGCCCGACGTGCCGGGCTCGCTCCTGGTGATCGGCGGCGGATACATCGGCCTCGAGTTGGGCACGGTCTACGCCGCCCTGGGTAGCCGCGTGAGCGTCGTCGAAATGACCGACGGCCTGCTGCCCGGCGCCGACCGCAATCTCGTCAAGCCGCTTCAGGCCAAACTGGCCGCGCGGTTCGAGGCCATCTGGTTGAACACGCGCGTCGTCGCCCTGCGCGACGCGGATGGCACGGTCGAGGTGACGCTCGAAGGCGACGTCGAGCCCAAGGTCCGCCGGTTCGACCGCGTGTTGGTGGCCGTGGGCCGGCGACCCAACACGGCGGGCCTCGGGCTGGAGAACACGCAGATCCAACTCGACCGCCGCGGGTTCGTCCAGGTCGACGCCCAGCAACGCACCGCCGAGCCGCGGATCTTCGCCATCGGCGACGCGGCGGGCGAGCCCATGCTCGCCCACAAGGCCACGCACCAGGGCAAGCTGGCCGTCGAGGTTCTCTCGGGCCGTTCGCTCCGTTTCGAGCCCCGGGCCATTCCCGCGGTGGTGTTCACCGATCCGGAAATCGCCTGGGCCGGGCTCACCGAGGCCGACGCCAAGGCCGCCGGACGCGCGGTTGAAGTGACCCAATTCCCTTGGGCGGCCAGTGGGCGGGCACTGGCGGTCGGGCGGACCGAGGGCATGACCAAATGGCTCGTCGAACCCCAAACCGGCCGTTTGCTCGGCTGCGGAATCGTCGGCGCGGGCGCCGGCGACCTGATTGGCGAGGCCGTTCTGGCCATCGAGTCGGGCACGACCGTCGCGCAGCTCGCCCGGGCGATCCACCCCCATCCCACGCTGACCGAGACCCTCTCCGCCGCCGCCGAAGTGCACCAGGGCCTGGCCACCGACCTCTACCGCCCGCGGAGGGAGCGGTGAACAACGCACACCGCGATCCAAGAACGTGCTTGAATATGCGTTGCGGCCGATAGAGGGCGCTACTGCTGGCTTGTACAGCCGTGTTTTGCCGTGTGCCACTGGCTTTGCCAGTGCTTGTCCGGCTAGACTGTTGACGCACTGGCAAAGCCAGTGGCACTCAACGTGACGTGAGAAGGAAGGAGCCGAAAATGTCCGCCTTGGTGCGCTGCCGCGCGTGTGGGTATGTGATGCGGGAAGTCAAAGTCCGCGACGTCTGCCCGGCCTGCGGGTTCAAGAAGTCGGTCTTCCAGCCGCATGAAGAGAAGATCTCGCCGCGCCGGCGGTTTCTGCTCGATCTCGACGCGCATCCCATCCTGGTCCACTTCCCCCAGTGCTTCGCGTCGATCCTGCCACCACTGGTCGCGGTCCACTTGCTTCTGCCCGACTTTTACGGACCCGAGCTGGCCGCGGTGATCGGATTCGTCTCGCTGGTGTTGCCCTTGTCGGTCGTCGGGGCGATTGCCAGCGGGCTGTTCGATGCGAGTCTGAAGCTCAAACGGTTGGACACGCCCGCGTTGGTGTGCAAGATCGCGGCCGGCGTGGCGCTGTTGCTCCTTTCGGCCGCCAACACCCTGCTGATTCTTTTGTGGGGGCTGGCCCCGGCGAAGCTCTTCATCCTCGGCCTGTCGCTCGGATGCCTCGTCTGCGCCATCCTGTTGGGCATGATGGGCAAAAAGCTCATCGCGGCTATCCTGCCCTAAGGTAAGAAAAAGGCCCGGGTGGCCCCGGGCGGTTGCCCGCCCGGGGCTCCCACGGACCCGAACGTGCGCAATTAACGCATTCGGTTCCTCAAGTTATCCCTTACCCGCAGGGTTCCATCGAAAGGTTTCGAGGTGTATTCTACATCTCAGCCTCCTTTCCCAAGTTCAACGTAGCGCAAGGACAGGCGCGATTTTTTACTGGAGACGTGGACGGGATTCGAGAATGGACGGCTGGATCCCACGGCCTTCGCTTCGCTCAGACCGTGCCACCGGGCGAAACCCCGCCGGTCAGCTCTTCCAACGCCGCGGCGAAGGCGCCGTAGGCGCCGGGGTCGAAGAGGACGAAGCGGACGAGGTCCGGCTGGGCGTGTTCCTGAAGGAAGGCGATGACGGTCGATAGACCCACCCGCGCGGCCTGGTCCATCGGATAGCGGTACGCGCCGGTGCTCAGGGCGGGCAGGGCGATGCTCCGGCAGCCGTGCTCGACGGCCAGTTCGAGGCAGCGGCGATAGGCCCCGGCCAAGAGGTCGGCCTCGCCGCGTTGGCCGCCGGCCCAGACGGGTCCCACGGCGTGGAAGACGTACTTGGCCGGCAGTTCGCCCGCGGCGGTGGCGACGGCGGCGCCGGTGGGGCAGCCGTCGGGGTACCGCCGGTTGGTTTCTTCCATGATGGCCGGCCCGCCGCGGCGGTGGATGGCCCCGTCCACGCCGCCCCCGCCCGCCAGGCGGCTGTTGGCGGCGTTGACGATGGCGTCCACCTGTTCGAGTGTGATATCGCCCTGGTGAAGCTCGAGTGTCCGGCCGTGGATTTGTGTTTGCATGGCGGGTGCTCCGCTGGTTTTCCGCACAGTCGGCGATATGCTACACTTGGAAGCCAGCCGAGGAAACCCCTGCCGGGGTGGGTCCCAAACGGAGTCGCAACCGATGAGCAACCCGACCGTGGGGCGTCCGATGGAGATTCTCCTGGTCGAGGACGACCTGGAAGACGCCGGATTGACGATCGAGGCGCTGGCCCAGAACGACATCCTTTGCCGGGTGAGCCTGGTGCGCGACGGCGAGGAGGCGATGGAATTCCTCCGGCGGCAGGGGAAATACGCGCGGGCGCCGCGCCCCGACCTCATCCTTCTCGACCTCGACCTCCCGCGTTTGAGCGGACGCGAGGTCTTGGCCGAGATCGAGAACGATGGCGTGCTCGGCGCGGTGCCCATCGTCGTGCTCACGGCCTCGGACGAGCACCGCGACGTTCTGCAGAGCCAGCGGCTGCACGTCGAGGATTACCTGACCAAACCGGTCGACGTGGAACAGTTCGCGGCCGTGATCAAGTCGCTCCGTCGGTACATTCTGGCCGACGTTATCCTGCCGCGGTAGGCAGCCCATGCCTTGGGTTGAGGGATTGCACGCGAGGCAACATTTTGGGCGGGGTTCTCAATGTTGCTCGCCCCGCGGCGAATAGGCGTGTGGCTCGTCCCGCCTCGCAACGCGGCGTCCATGGACACCCCCCGGTCGCCCCGTCGGAGCAACGGCAAGGGGCGGGTGGTCGCGAGGGTCAAACCATGAGAAAGACAATCGTGATTGTGGCGTCACTGGCTGGGGTGGTCGGCTCCATGACGGCCGCGGCGTCGGCATACGAGGGACCTCGATGGTACGTCGGCCCCGCCCGCGCCACCACCCCGGCGGAGGGCTTCGCGCAAGGCGTGGCTGCCGTCCTCCGCGCGCGGGGCGAGGCGGCGCTCGACGCTTCGCTTGCGGCTCGGCATCGAGCCGAAGCCCAACGCATCGCGATTGAGAACCAACGGCTCCAGGCCCGGGTATTCGCGGAAATCCAACAGACCCACCGGGAGCGGCGGGCCGCCGAGCGAGCCCATCGTCCGTCGGGCGCGGACCTCATGCGGCTGGCGCGCGAAAATGCTCCCCGTCGGCTCAGCCCTGGCGAACTGCACGCGGTCACCGGCAAGATCACCTGGCCCGTTCTTCTGCGCGAAGAGATGTATCGGACGCCCCGGATGATTATTGAGGCGATTTTTGCCCGCCGGGCCGTGCAAAAGACATTGTCGGCCGACGACCTGGCGGGCGTGCGCGGCGCCGCCGAGACGATGCTCGACGGACTTCGACAACAAATCCGCCAAGTCGCCGCGGCCGACTTCATGGCATCCAAAAACTTCCTGGCAAGCCTTGTCTACGAATCGCGATTGCCGCCCACCTGAACCTGGATCTGTTTGGGTGGCGCAACCGGCGACTTCGGCACGCGGATCGTCAAGACGCCGTGGGCGAACTCGGCGCTGACCTTGTCGGGATCGATCGTCTCGGGCAGGGGGATGGTCCGGCGGAACGAGCCGTAGCGGCTTTCCACCTGCCGGAAGTCCTTGCCGCTTTTTTCGAACGACTCCTTCTTTTCGCCCGACAGGACAAGCTGCCGGCCAGTCAAGGTGACATCGAGCTGTCCGGGCTCGATGCCCGGCACCTCGGCGCGGACGGTCACCTCCTGATCGGTCTCGGCCACGTCCACGGCGGGCGACCATCGCCCGGAATCGCCGAAGGGCCATTCGAGGTTGCCCAGCGGCTCCCGGAAGAACGTGTCGAACAAACGGTCCACGTCCGTGCGCAAGGCGGCCAGCGTGCCGCCGCGCGACGGTTCGTCGGATTGCTTGTTTTTCCAAGGTATCAAGTTCATCGTACGATCCTCCCATTTATCCACGGGATTGGATTCCTCGCGCCGCGCGATCGCTCACGCGGACTGGACGGCGATCTTGCGGGGCTTGGCCGCCTCGGCCTTGGGCAGATGCAGCGTCAGCACGCCATCGGCGCACTGGGCCGAGATCTTCCCGGCGTCGATCGCCTCGCTCACGCGGAACGTGCGGAAGAAATCGCCCACGCCGTATTCGCGGAGCAGGTAGTTCCGGTTGTCCTCGCGTGGCGCCACGGCCGCGCGGATGGTGAGCGCGCCGTCCTCGAAATCCACGTCGATCGAATCGCCTGTCGCGCCGGGCACATCCGCCACGACCAAAAGTTCATCGCTCTTTTCAATGATGTCGACGTTGGGGCGATAGCACTGCCCGCAACGCGTCTGCTCGGCCGAAGATGAATTCTCGGCCTCGTTCTTGGTGATGCGCGCGTCATTGGACATGGCTGGTCCTCCGAGTATCTTGAGTTCTGTTGTTCCGGGATCGCGTTCTCACTCGGCCGCGATGACCTGGATCTTCCGCGGTCGGGCGCTGGGGGCCTTGGGCAGCTCGATCGTGAGCACGCCATGCTTCATCTCGGCGGTCACTCGATTGGCGTCCACCTCGACCGGCAGCCGCAGCACGCGGGCGAAAGCGCCGACCGCCCTCTCGCGCCGATGGTAGGTGACGCCGTCCTCGTGGACGTCGAGCCGCTCGATCTTGATCGAAAGCTCGTTATCCACGACGGACACGTCCAGTTCGTCGCCCTTCAAGCCGGGCACTTCGAGCTCGACCCAGAGCGACTCGTTGGTTTCCCAGACGTTCACGGCCGGGTGGCCGCGACGAGCAGCCGGCTGGTTGCCGTCGCCAAAGAAGCCGGACAACAAACGGTCCATCTCTTCGCGAAGCTGCCAGGCCGGATGACGCGGAGTAAGGTAACCTAAAACCATCGTACACCCTCCTTTCCGACTGATGCGATGGAACCAATGCACGTGACTCTTGAGAGTCCGCGTCCGCCCCAGCGGACCTCTACATACTTGGGTTTCCTCGGGGCGGTTCCGTGAAGGATGAAGAAAGCAAAGTCCGTGCCAATGACGCGACGTTGACGTTAGTCCTTGGGGCAAGGAAAGTTGCGTGCACGCGTGCAACGGGTGGTCTAGCGGAGGCTGTCAAAATGGCAGTTACGTGAGGCACGAGTGGCCGGGAAACGGCCGACTTCCGGGCCGGTTGGGATGGCACTAAGTTGTTTTGAGGAAAAAGGTTGCGATGCAGCATCCCGGCTCGCTACCCGGCGCGGCGGGAGTGGTCGCGTGCCCCCTTTTCTCGCTTGTGGATCGGGAGGGACACGGCTATACTGGACGGTTTGGCTTTCCCGGCCCCGGCCCACTTTGCGCAGTTCAAGCAGTCTTCCGGCGTCCCATGCGATTCACCCTGATCGACCGCATTGTCTCGCTCGAGCCCGGCGCGAGAATCGTGGCGGTAAAGAACCTGTCGATGGCGGAAGAGTACTTGGCGGACCATTTTCCGGGCTTTCCGGTGATGCCGGGGGTGCTGATGCTCGAGGCGATGGCCGAAGCGGGCGCGTGGCTGGTTCGCACGCGGGAGGATTTCGCCCACAGCATGGTGGTGCTCCGCAAGGCGTCGAACGTGAAGTACGGGCAGTTCGTCGAGCCGGGGCAAACGTTGACCGTGTCGGTCGAGATCGTGGACCACTCGGACGACGAGACGAAGATCAAGGCGCGGGGCATGGTGGGCGGACGGTTGACGGTGGTCGGCCGTTTGGCGTTGGGGCGGTACAATCTGGCGGACGTTCATCCGGAGCGGGCCGGCACGGACGAGCAGATCCGGCGGCAGCTTCGCGAGCTGTTCGCCCTCTTGTATCACCCCGACCCCGAGTTCGCCGCGACGGCCCGCGAATGACGATCTTGGCCGCGCGTGCCGTCTTCCCGTTTTCGCCCCGACCGACGTGAGGAGTCGATGTCGCTTGAAGGAAGAACAGCCCTGGTGACCGGAGGCAGCCGCGGCATCGGCCGCGCGTGCGTGGCCAAGCTCGCGGCCGAGGGCGCCGCGGTGGCCCTGGTCTACCAGAGCCGCCGCGAGGCCGCCGAGGAGGTCGTGGCGGAACTGCGCGGCAAGGGGCACCACGTCCGCGCGGTGCAGGCCGACGTCCGCGACGAGCGCCGCGTCCGCGAGGTGGTCGATCAACTGGTCGAGGAGTGGGAAAAGCTGGATATCCTGGTCAACTCGGCCGGGATTGTCCAGGATGGGCTCTTGGGCGCGATGACCGCCCGGCAATGGCAAGACGTCCTCGACACCAACCTTGGCGGCACGTACCATTTTTGCCACGCCGTCGTCCAGCCCATGATGTACCAGCGGTCGGGCAGCATCGTGAATCTGTCGAGCACGGCGGCGGAGTTCGCTTCGCGCGGGCAGGTGAACTACGCGGCCAGCAAGGGCGGGATCGACGGGCTGACGCGGGCACTGGCCAAGGAATTGGCCCCGCGCAAGATCCGCGTGAACGCCGTGGCGCCGGGCATGATCGAAACAGACATGAGCGCGGCCGTGCGGGGGCTGGCGGGCGACCAGATCGCGAAAGCCATCCCTCTGAAACGGATCGGTCGGCCCGAAGAGGTCGCCTCCGTGGTCGCCTTTCTGGCCGGCGACGAGGCAAGCTATCTGACCGGCCAGGTCATCCGCGTCGACGGGGGGCTAAGCCTTGGCGGGTATTGAAAGGCTGTCCCGACGTTCTCCTCGCCGCCGCGGCAGGGGGTACGGGGCGAGGGCCTGGCAACATAAGAAACGAGGAGGTAAGCATACTCATGGCAACGCAAGAAGAAGTCTACGAGAAAATCAAGGAATCCCTGGTCGACGCGCTGGGCGTCGATGAGGACGAGGTCACGCCCGAGGCCACCCTGGTCGGCGATCTGGGCGCCGAGTCCATCGACTTCCTGGACATCGTTTTCCGGCTGGAGAAGGCGTTCAAGATCAGCATTCCCCGCGGCGAGCTGTTCCCCGAGGACATCCTGACCAACGCGGAGTACATCAAGGACGGCAAGATGACCGAAGCGGGCGTGGCCGAGCTCCGCCGTCGGATGCCGTTCGCCAATCTGGATGGGTTCGAGAAGAATCCGGTCGTTCAGGACTTCGGCAACCTGCTCACGGTGGCCGACATGTGCCGTTTCGTGGAGTCGAAGCTCGGCGCGGCCGGCTAGACGCGGCGGGTGGGGAAGGAACGCGCTTTGTTGGGGGCGGCGAAAGGTGTGCGCCATGCGCTGGTATTGGATTGACCGATTCATCGAATTCGAAAGCGGCCGCCGCGCCAGGGCTGTCAAGGCGATCTCCCTGGCCGAGGAGCACCTGCACGACCACTTCGCCGACTACCCCACGATGCCGGCCGCGCTGGTGATCGAAGGGATTGCCCAAACCGGCGGCCTCCTCGTTTGCGAATTCGGCCAGTTCACCGAAAAGGTCGTCCTGGCCAAGATCGCCAAGGCGCGGTTCTACGCCGAGGCCGTGCCGGGCGACGTGCTCGTCTACACCGCGGAGATCGAATACGTCAAGAAGGACGGCGCCATGGTCATCGGAACGGCCCATCGCGGCGACGAGCTGTTCGCCGAAATGGAGCTGGTCTTCGCCCACTTGAGCGAGGGCCACGAGAGCCGCACGCTCTTCGAGCCCAAAACTTTCCTCAAGATGATGCGGATGCTCGGGGCGTTCGAGGTGGGCCGGGCCGCCGACGGCAGCCGCCTGCTCGAACCGATCCATCTGGCCGACGCGTAGAGAGCCTAGCCTGACGGAGTATGTCGGATGAGACGACGGGTCGTTGTGACGGGCATGGGCTGGGTCACGCCGCTGGGCGCGGACATCGAAACCGTGTGGAAACGCCTCCTGGCGGGACACTCCGGCATCGGTTACATCTCGCTTTTTGACGCGAGCAACTTCCCCACCAAGGTCGCCGCCGAGGTGCGCGACTGGGACCTGTCCGACGCCGGCGAGGACCCCAAGCGCTGGCAGTACCAGGGCCGGCACACCCATTTCGCCGTCGGCGCGGCCAAGAAGGCCGTCGCCGCGTCCGGCGTCCTCGACGGCTCCCTGGACCCCCTGCGGTTCGGCATCTACACCGGCAGCGGCGAGGGCCAGCAGGATTTCGACCGGTTCACCAAGATGATGGTCGCCGCGATGCACGCCGGCGGCGATACGCTCGACATGGCCGCGTTCACCAAGACGGGGCTTGAAACGCTCCATCCCGTGGCCGAGCTGGAGCAAGAGCCGAACATGCCGGCCGCCCACCTGGCCAGCCTCTTTGGCGCCGAGGGCCCCAACGTCAACTGCTTGACCGCGTGCGCCGCCAGCAGCCAGGCGATCGGCGAGGCGGTGGAGATCATCCGCCGCGGGGAAGCCGACGTGATGCTCTCCGGCGGCGCCCACACGATGATCCATCCCTTCGGCGTGACCGGTTTCAATCTCCTCACGGCCCTGAGCACGCACAACGACGAACCGCGCAAGGCGTCGCGCCCGTTCGACCGCAATCGCGACGGCTTCGTGCTGGGCGAGGGGGCCGGCATGGTCGTTCTCGAGGATCTCGGCCGCGCCCAGGCCCGCGGCGCCGCGATCCACGGCGAAATCATCGGCTACGGCTCCACCGCCGACGCCTATCGGATCACCGACACCCATCCCGACGGCCGCGGCGCGATCAGTTGCATCAAGATGGCCCTGGACGACGCGGGCGTCGCCCCCGAGGAAATCGACTACATCAACGCCCACGGCACCAGCACCGCCGTGAACGACCGCGTCGAAACGCTGGCCATTAAGCAGGTTTTTGGCCCCCGCGCGTACCAGATTCCCGTCTCCAGCACGAAGAGCATGATGGGGCACCTCATCGCCGCCGCGGGCGCGACGGAGCTGATCATCTGCCTCTTGGCGATCCGCGACAACATGGCGCCGCCCACGATGAATCTCGACTCCCCCGACCCGGACTGCGATCTGGACTACGTTCCCAACAAGGCCCGGCCAGTCGCCTGCCGCACCGTGCTGACCAACAGCTTCGGCTTCGGCGGCCAAAACATCTCCTTGGTGCTGCGACAATTCGAGAACTAGGTTTGGGTGCCATGCCCACGCTTGTCGTGGGCATGTTTCTCGCGGGAAGCGCGCGGCATGTCCACGCAAGCGTGGCCATGGCGCCCTGATGGTTGCGAGTGTGCCACTGGCTTTGCCAGTGCCTGACACACCCGGACGGGAGCACTGGCGGAGCCAGTGGCACTCTACGTTCGGTTCAGCGGGAGCCTCGCTCTCCCGCGGTCTTGCCGTCCCGGAGGCGTGTCGTGTTCGAACAACAACGCCACAAGCATCCCGTCGCGCTGGCGCGGCCGCGGGAGTTGGTCGTGGCGTGTCCTCCGATGCGCAGCAACGTGAATCTTTCGCGGATCGCCCGGGCGGCCGGATGCTGCGGCGTGGGGCGGATGATTTGCTGCGGCACGGCCAGGCTGATCGACAAGATCGCCCGGGACGCTGGCCAGACGCTTTCGATCGAAGTCCGCCGCACGCTGGCGCCCGCGCTTGAGCGGCTGCGGGAGGACGGCTACACGCTGGTCGGCTTGGAGCAGACCACGGCTTCGAAGTCGCTCTTCGAGTTTGCCTTCCCTCGCCGGACCGCGTTGGTGATCGGCAACGAGCGGCAGGGAATCGACGAGGACACGCTGCGGACGCTGGACCACACGGTCGAGATTCCCGTCTATGGCCTGCCCTACAGCCACAACGCCGCCACGGCCGCCGCCATGGCCCTGTACGAATACTGCCGGCAATACCCCGCCGGCTAGTGGCTTGTCGTCCCCGGTGTGCCGATCCTTGACCGGGGGTGGCGTGGGCCGATAGACTTGTAGGCTTGGGTTGTGGTCGATGGGGGACAGGTTTGGGGGCCGTTGGCATCCCCTCACCCCCGGCCTCTCTCCCGCTTGCGGGAGAGAGGAGGTTGTTGTGGCGGCCGAGTGTTTAGTGAGGATCGTCTGGTGCCGGTGACGTGCGTGATCGGACTGCAATGGGGCGACGAGGCCAAGGGGAAGATCGTCGACCTCTTGACCGCCGACCACGACGTCGTGGTCCGCTACCAGGGCGGGTCGAACGCGGGCCATACCGTCGTGACGGGCGGACAGAGCTACAAGCTCTCGCTCGTGCCCAGCGGCATTTTCCGGCGCAACGTCCAGTGCGTCGTGGCCGGCGGGGTCGTGCTCAATCCGGCCAGCCTGATTGACGAGATCGACGGCCTGACCAGCCGCGGTGTCCGCGTCGGCGAAAACCTGATAATCAGCGACCGGGCGCATGTCGTCTTCCCCTGGCACGTGGAGGAGGATCGGCTCCTGGACAAACTCTGCGACGGCGGCGAGGCGATCGGAACCACCATGCGGGGCATCGGGCCCTGTTATCGAGACAAGGTGGGCCGGTCGCTGGCCGTGCGGCTAGGCGATCTGTACCGGCCGGGGCTGCGAGAGCGGATTGCCCAGATTGTCCAGGCCAAGCGGCGGATCCTCGCCGGCATGGGCGGCGCCGCCGAGGAGGGCTCGCTGGATCCCGACCAGATCTTTCAAGCCTACGAACAACATGCCGCGCGGCTGCGGCCCCACGTGGCCGACACGACGGTTTTTCTGCTCGACGCCGTCGAAGCAAACAAGCGAATCCTCTTCGAGGGCGCGCAAGGCGCCATGCTGGACGTCGACCACGGCACGTTCCCGTTCGTGACCAGCAGCAACAGCTCGGGGGCGGGCGTTTCCAGCGGCTCGGGCGTGCCGGGACGCTATATTACCAAGGTGCTCGGCATCGTCAAGGCATACACGACCCGGGTGGGCGGCGGGCCGTTTCCCACCGAGCAGGACAACGAAACGGGCCAACACATCCGCGAGATGGGCAACGAATACGGCACGGTCACCCGCCGGCCGCGGCGGTGCGGCTGGTTCGACGCCGTGGCCGCCCGCTACGCCGCCCGCCTGAGCGGCGTGGACTCGCTGGCCGTCATGCTCCTGGACGTGTTGAGCCGGCTTGCGGAAATTCAGGTGTGCATGGCCTACGAGCTGGACGGGCGGCGGACGACGACGTTTCCGTCGCACGTGGACGATCTGCGCCGGGTCGTGCCCGTCTACGAGATGTTGCCCGGTTGGCAAACCGACATCACCGCCGCCCGGACCGTGGACGATCTGCCCGAACCGGCCCGGGCGTATCTGGCCCGGCTCGGCCAACTCGTCGGCCGGCCGATCGAGATGGTCTCGGTCGGTCCCGACCGAGACCAGACGATCCCCGTGCCGCATTCCTTTTTCCGTCCATGAACGAACCCTCCCCTGCCGCGACCGCCGAGGCGTTCGATTTGCCGCGGGAGAGCCTTCCGCGCCATATCGCGGTGATCATGGACGGCAACGGCCGCTGGGCCCAACGGCAGGGTTTGCCGCGGATCGAAGGTCATCGGCACGGCGTCGCCAGCGTTCGCCGCGTCACCGAGGAGTGCGCCCGGTTGGGCATCGAGCAGCTCACGCTCTACTGCCTGTCGAGCGAAAACTGGAAACGGCCCCAAGCGGAACTCGATTTCCTCATGCACCTGCTCGAGCAGTACATGATCGAGGAACGCTCGACCATCCTCCGGCAGAACGTCCGTCTGGCGGTGATCGGCCGGCGGCAAGGCATCCCCGAGCGCGTCCTGGCGGAGATCGACAAGACGATCGCCATGAGCCGGGAGAACACGGGCCTGCGGCTGTGCCTGGCCATCAACTACGGCGCCCGGGCGGAGATCGTCGACGCTTTGCGCCACATCGTCGCGGAGATGGCGGCCGGCCGGCTCGACCCCGAGACGCTTTCCGAAGAAGACGTGGCTCGATATCTGTACACGGCCGGAATGCCCGACCCGGACTTGCTCGTCCGCACGGCGGGCGAGATGCGTCTAAGCAACTTCCTGTTGTGGCAGATCAGCTACGCCGAGGTCTGGGTAACGCAGCTTACCTGGCCGGAGTTTGACGAGCGGCAGCTTCATCAGGCCCTGCGCGATTACGCCGCGCGGGATCGGCGTTTCGGCGGACTTCAGGACGATACGTGAGATACGGCCCATGCTCCGCTGGCGACTCGTATTGGGAACGGCGATCATCGCGGCGTTGGCGGGCTTGTGCTGGCTCGACCATCGGGCGGCCCTGCCCGGCGCGTGGCTCTTCCCCGTGGCCGTCGCGCTGACGATCCTCACCAGCGGCGAGATGCTCGGGCTCATGGCCGCGGTCGGGCCGCGGCCGATTCCCTGGGTTGTCCACGGCGCGAATCTGCTGATCGTGGCCGGCACGTGGCTTCCACTTCTGGGCGCGAGTCTGGTGCAGGGCCTTCCGCCCGGCTGGCCCATCTTCCCGCCGCACTGGTGGGGCGCCCAGGTCGATTGGGTCCTGCTGGCCCTGGCCGCCGGGACATTTTTGGCCTTCTTCACCGAAATGCACCGCTTCCGGCATCCCGGCCAAACCGTGGCCAACCTGGCCGGCGCGGTGCTGACCATGATCTACGTCGGGCTCATGATGAGCTTCCTCATCCGGTTGCGGCTCGGTTGGGGCGTCGAGGCCCTGGTCTCGCTGGTGGTCACGGCCAAGATGGGCGACACGGGCGCGTACACCGTCGGCCGCTTGGTCGGCCGGCACAAGCTCGCCCCGGTTCTCAGTCCCGGCAAAACGGTCGAAGGGCTTTTTGGGGCTCTGCTGTTCTCCACTTTTGGCGCGTGGCTGAGCTTCGCCTGGCTCGTGCCCTGGCTGGCGCGAACCGCGTCCAATGCCGAACTCGTCCACGCCACCGACGCCGCGGCGCCCACGTGGGGATGGCTCGTCTTCGGGCTTGTGATAGGCTTGGTCGGCCTCTTGGGCGATCTGGCCGAGTCGCTCCTCAAGCGCGACGTGGGCCAGAAGGACTCCAGCCGCTGGATGCCCGGCTTCGGCGGCGTCCTGGACGTGCTCGACTCCCTCCTGCTCACCGCCCCCGTGGCCTACGTCGCGTGGGCCTGCGGCTTGGTGGGGTGACGGGTCGCGCGAGTGCCACCCAACGCCGTCCGGTATTGGGGGGTGTTGGGGGGCGTAAGGGATTGGGGTTGGAGAAGTTGGGACCTCTTGCGACACTTGGATTTTTTGGTCAGACCCAACGGGCAAGGAGGCCCCAAGTGAGCGGTCGCAGCTTCGCGAGATGCTCGCCG
>JAFGDS010000080.1 GCA_016931995.1 Pirellulales bacterium | reverse complement strand
TGTTCGAGAACGCAACCTTCTTTTCAAGGAGACACGTCATGTTTCGATTCGCGTTTCACGTCGCGGCGGCGCTTGCGCTCGCGACGGCCGCGTTGGCCGGCGCGGCCTCGGCTGAGGTGACCTACTACGTCGAGGATTTCGAGAACAACGGCGAGCCGGGGTTCGACACACTATTTAATCACGTCTTATCTGCGGAACCTCCGCATTGGGGATTCGTGGGGACGCCGGGAGCGTTCACTCTGGTACTCGCTGGGGCCACGGATACGATCAGTTTCAATTTGCCCACCGCAACGCCAATCACATACGGAGCCGTGTCGCTGTCTTCTGGCACTCCCATCGGTCCTGCGTCCACGTCCGTTCGTTTCGTTGGGTCTGGAGGGACATGGGAAACCGGACCGGCTGATTATGGAAAGACCTTCGTGGAGATTTCAGCAGGCCAGATTGGAGAGATTGAGCAAATCGAACTTCATTCATGGCAAGGAGGCTTCCGTAGAGTCGCGATTGGCGTTGTCCCGGAGCCCGGCACGATACTCCTCGTGCTGATAGCTACGGCGACGGGGGTTGTGATTCGTCTGTCTGTTCGTTGAGATTTTTAATGCCACAGTGTGTCAGATCGTAAGACAACGTCGCGCTATTTCAAAATTCGCACCAATTCAGGCACAGGAGCATCAGCGATGTCGTCCCATAAACGTTTCAATCGTAAAGGAATGGGTCATGTCTCGTCGCGCAGTTCCACGAAGGCACGAGTCCGTGCTTTCGAGTCGCTGGAAGCTCGGCTTTGTCTAAGCGGCGCGGAGATTCACGGGATGGCGTATTTCGGCGACATCCTCGATCCGCAGCCGCTTGCGGGGATCAAGGTGTTTCTGGACGAGGATGCCGATTCTTCATGGGACGAAGGAGAACTGTGGGCTGTCACCAATAGTGCTGGCGAGTACACGTTTGCCGACCTGGATGCCGGAACGTACCGAGTGGCCGAGGTTGTTTCGACAGGTTATATGCTGGCGAATCCGGCAAGCGGCTTTCGCTCCATGACGCTGCTTGCAGAAGAGATCGAGGAAGGGGTGGATTTCAGGCACGCCAATCAGCCAGCCATGGTGGATGTGTTCTTTCTTGTCGACGATACGGGAAGCTTTGACAGTCCCCAGTACACGGCTGAATTCCTTGGCGTTGCGAACTTGCTCATTGAGGATCTGGCTGGAAGTGCCGGAGCATATCCCGAGATCAGTTGGGGCTTTGGAGTCGGGCGCTATGAGGAATACGCGAACTGGGGTTCTCCTTTTTCATATCCTAGCGACCGTCCGTTCATCCTCAGCCAGCCGATCATTGAGTACGACAGCGTGTGGACGAATGGTCAGACTACGGTGACGTTCGCCGAGGCCATCGAGGCAGCCATCCTACGCAGGACGCCCGGATACGGCGGCGATGGCCCCGAGTCCATGGTGGAAGCTCTCTACCAAGTCGCGACCGGGGAGGGCTTCGACGGCAATGACGATGAGGACACGATCGACTCGGGGGCGGCGGGACTGTATGCGACGCAAGTCACACCCGGCGATAGCGGCGACGTGCCCGCTTTCGATACCTTCGAGCCCGATCCCGAACACGACATCATTCCGCCGGCGGTCGATGTCGAAGACGGCCTTGGCGGCGTCGGATTCCGCGAGGGCGCGATGCGCGTGGTGCTTGTAGCCACTGACATGGGCATCCGGTACCAAGTCGAATCCCCCCCGCTCGGGCCCGAGGATCTCATCTACGGCCTTGACGGGGTCCCAGTCGAATACAGCCGCTTCACCACCGACGGGATTGCGGGAACGCCTCGGGGCGAGGGCGCGCAGATCCAGGAGACCGTGACCGCACTGAATGAACTGGAGATCCTCGTCATCGGCATCGGCAAGTCCACTTACCCGATCAACCACGATCCGACTCGCAAGCCGCGGACCGCGCTCGAGGCGTTCGCCGAATGCACGGGCGCGATCTATCGCGGTACGGGCACACTGCAGAACGGAACCAACGACCTGATCGAGCCGGGCGATCCGCTGTACTTCAACCTGGATACGGTCGGCGGCTACACCCTCCGCCAGGGCCTTTTGGCGGGGCTTTCGTCGCAGGTGACCAGCGTGCCCGGCACGATCGAAGGAGCAGTCTGGTACGACCTCAACGGCAACGGCATCGAGGACGAGACGAACGCGCGCATGGCGGGCGTCACGGTGTACTTCGACTGGAACGAAAACGGCGTGCCGGACGCGGGCGACCTTACCACCGTCACCAACGCCAGCGGCGAATACTCCTTCGAGAACCTGGTTCCCGGCGAGTACCCACTGAAAATCGAAGCTCCCGCCGATTACAAACCTACAACGTACTACGACGCGGTGACAATACGCCGTGCTTCCCAGATCGTGGCGGATTTCGGCATTCAAGAGGCAGCCGCGACGAACGATGCTTGTGATACGAACGAGGATACGCCGCTGGAGATTACACTCGCCAGCCTTTTGGCTAACGACACCAACCCCAGCCCAGTTACAAACACAGTCGTGTCGTTCGCGTTCGAGATGGTCACACAGCCAGGGAACGGGACGCTAACGCGCATCGAGCCCGACCCACCAACAGGACCCGCATTCCGATATGAGCCCGACCCGGATTTCCATGGTACGGATACCTTCCGCTACGCGCTCACGGGGGACGGAGATTTCTACGATTGGGCCACGGTGACGATCAACGTCAGCCCGGTGAACGACGCGCCGCGGTTTTACGAGCGGCTCCGCACCGTGACCGACGAACCAATCAGCGGCGTGCTGGGCTACGACGTGGAGGGCGAGGCCATCCAGATGACCCTCTGGCGCGGCGCGGAGCACGCGCGGGCGTTGGAGATCCATGCGGACGGCACGTTCAGCTACACGCCCGCCGAGGGCTGGACCGGCATCGACCACTTCTACGTCCGCGCCACCGACGGCACCGCCTACTCTCCGATCACCGAAATCGCCGGGAGGGGTCGATTGGCTTCTCCCCCTCCCCCTGCGTTGACGCAGGGACGGCGAAGGAATACCATGTTGGTCATATTTGGTCCATCAGGCGGCGTCGGGCCGCGCGCGTGCGCCGCGCAAGTGGTTCTGGCCGCGTGAACGCGCCGTGACTGCCGCGAGGCTATCGCCATGAACAAGGAGGAAAGTGCGATGAACCGTCCATCTGTTGTGAGAATGACGACCTTGGTTGCCCTTACCGTCTTGCTGGGCTGGCCCGCGCCGGGCGCGGCCGAGGTGCGGTATGCGGTGACCGACTTGAGCGCGATCTGGCGAGACGCGGCAGTGGGCGCAGACCTCATCAAAGGTTTTTCCGCCAGCGCGATCAACGATGCGGGCCAGATCGTCGGGGGTTACGAGACGGTGTTCGGAGATTGGGGCGCGTTCGTTTGGGACCCAACGTCGGGGATGAAGGAACTCGGCAACCTCGGGCGGTCGTACAACACGACAGGCTACGCGATCAATAATCGCGGCGAAGTGGCCGGGAGCAGCACCACGGATTACCTTAGCGGCGGCGGTCCGCATGCCTTTCGCTGGCGGCGAGACGGCGGCATGTTGGATCTGGATGGCCTGGGCGGCAATCAATCCAACGCGTTCGACATCAATGACGACGGCACGGTCGTGGGAGCCGCCTGGCCGGGCAATGACCGGAGCCACGCCTTCCTTTGGACCGCCCAGACGGGCATGCGCGACCTGGGCACTCTGGGTGGCGACGAGTCGTCGGCGATTGCCGTGAACAACCTTGGCCAAGTGATCGGCGTGACGTCCGTGTCACTCGACCCGGATGCGCCCTTTCGGGCGTTCTTGTGGACGGAATCCGAGGGCATGCGGGATATCGGTGGTTTGTTGGATATCAATCCAATGGCAATCAACAATCTCGGGAGTATCGCGGGTGTCAAGACGCGCCCGGCGCCCGTTCCCGACTTTCCTTGGCGCACAGTGGATTCCGTGGTGGTTTGGGAGGATGGAGAGATTCGGGACCTAGGCACGCTTGCCGGTGAGTCAACATTCGTTTTCGCGATCAACGATTTGGGTCAGATCGTCGGAAATGGCTGGGTACCAGGAGACGATCGCTCCACGCTGCACGCCTTCCTTTGGGATGAGACCTATGGGATGCAGGATCTCAACAACGTCGTCTTGGGCGATGTGTGGCGAATCGCGTCGGCGCATGACATCAACAACAATGGATGGATTTTGGCGTCCGGCACGGATGCAAACGGGATCAATGCCTCTTTGTTGCTTATTCCAGTCCCGGAACCCAATTTTGCGGCAATGTGTTTCGTTGTTGTCGCGTTCTTCGGGGCGATCAAGGCACTACCACGAACACATCGCCATCCGCCAGCAGTCGAAATGACATCTCGTTCGTACAGGTAATACAGCACATCGGTAGGCTGACAAAGAGACGGGAACACTCGCAATGAAAGAACAACAAACCATTTCATCGCGCGATGCACGCCGGAGACGCCAGGCACAAGGGAGTAGATTGCTCCGGATCGAGCAATTGGAGGGCCGCCGCGTTCTGAGCAGTTGGAGTGTATCCCTTGAAGGCGACACACCCTACGGCGATCCCGACATGCCAAACACTTTGAGGTGGGCCATCAACCAGGCGAATTCTCAAGCGAATTCCTTGGGCATGGACTATATCTACATTCAATCTGGCGTTTCTTGGATCACCCTCGCACGTTCCCTCCCAGAGATCTCGGAAGGTGTCGTCATTCAGCGATCTGGAACGTCAGCCGATGTTGTCATTGATGGGAGCAATTGCTATGCCAACGGTTTCGTGATGGATCTCCTTAACACACTCCCAAACACCGCACAGTACCGCAACGTCGCGATCAGCGATGTGGTCTTCTACAACATTACTGGGACCGCGTTTGAGGTTTGGGCCAATGTGAAGAATGTGACCATAACGAGCTGTGGTGCCGTGTCGGATAACGGTCACAACGGCGTCGGTTTCTTCATTGGCTCAAACGTCGACGCCGACTCCATCTCCATCAACAATTGCACGATCTTCGGTGAAGTCCTTGGGATTTCGCACAGAGGCCACGCTGACGTGCTGTCGATTGCCTCTAACTACATTGGCAACAACGGCAGCACATACGACAACGAGACGGACGGCATCTACTGCGATGGCACCGGCATGGTCACCATTGCCTCCAATACGATCGTCAACAACGGCGACAATGGGATCGAATTGGACGGCAACGATAGCATGGCGCTGCAGGTCCAAATCTACTACAACGCGATCGGCACAAATGCGACGGGAACGACCGTTCTGTCGAACGACGGATGCGGCATCCACGCCGTGGGGCTTCGCGGCGCCGGCGGCAACTCCTTTATCTTCGGAAACGAAATCCGCTACAATGGCGAGTCGGGCGTCGCGCTTGCCAATTGCCAGGACGTGATCCTCGAACAGAACAGCGTGCGCAGCAACGACGCTTCGGGCGTCAACGCCGACAACAGCGAGGACCTTCTCTTCCTCCGAAACACCATCGCCGACAATAACGAAAACGGGATTGTCGTCGTGGCCTCCGGCAGCACGGGGACCTCGCAGGGCATCGACCTTCAAGGCAATCTCGTCAGCGGCAACGACGGCCACGGCATCCTCCTCTCCAGTACCACGGGCGGCGATCTCAGCGACGTCACAATCTCCCCAGCCGTCGTCGACAATGGCAATGGCACGTACTCCATCTATCCAAACGTGATATCGGAGAATGGAGCAGATGGCGTAGCTGTCGCGAGCGATGGATCCGGATCCAGCACGAGCGGTGTTACGATCTCCGCCACGCCATTGAACGACGTCCTCTACGGCAATCAGATCGAAGAGAACATCGGCGCCGGCGTGTCGGTCCATTGCACCAACCAGGCGAGCACTCACGACATCGCGATCATTCAAAACACGTTTACGGACAACAGCGGCGGCTCCGTGGTTGCCGCGGATGCCGCGGTTTACGACGCCTGTTTCTTTCTCAATACCTTCGTTGACCCGAGCAGCCCGATCCAGCTTACCGACGGAGTGAATCGCGGGCTGGCGGCCCCGGTAATCAACACCCACGGGATATGGCTGGAGAACAACGCGTGGGTCATTCCCTTCTCCCTGGACGCGCCCGCCGCCCATTTCGCCAGCACTACATTCGCGTTTCAGGTCTACGTGTACGACGAAGAGGCCCACGAGTACAACTTCGTGGACGACTTGGCGGGAACCACCGACGCCAACGGCCACTACTCCAGTTGGGACGATCCGTACTACGTGGGCATCCCCGCGGCGCAGTTGAGTGTAGGCGATTGGGTGACCATCGTCGCCACGGATCTCCAAAATGGCAATACCTCCGAGTTCTCCAACGTCGAGGAGATCGCTCCCCCGATGCCGGGCGACGCCAACCTGAACGGCAACGTCGACGGCGAGGATGCGGCCGTCTTGGCGGCGCATTGGCTGTGGACCTCGAACGTCGGTTGGACCGAAGCCGACTTCAACCTGGACGGCACCGTGGACGACCTGGACCTGGCCATTCTCGCCGCGAACTGGACACCCGACATTCCGGAACCGCCGGGCTCCGATCCGGATCCGCTTCAGGTGACGTCGGTGAGCGTGGCCAACTCGGGTGTCTCGGGTTCGGAGATTCTCGTGCCCACGTGTGTCGGCACGGATCTTCAACTTCACCCGCTGCCCGTGGCGAACGGAATGAACCAGGTGATCCTGACGTTCACGCGGGCCGTGTCCTCCTCCGAGGCCGAACTGGCGGATCTGCTGACGCTCACCAACCACCAAACCGGCGCGGTGAAGACGCCGACCGGGGGGACGAAGTCGGTGGACGGGCTGACGGTGACGTGGACCTTTGGCGCGACCCTGCAAACCGGCGAGTGGGTATTGAAGCTCTCCGACGACGTGCTGGCCGACGGGACGGCGCTGGACGGCGAGTGGACCGACGCGCCGCGGTATCGGGGCGACACGTCGTCCACCCGGGCGTTTTCGTTCAGTTTCCTGGACATGACCTCGGGCGACGGCTTCCACGGCGGGGATTTTGAGTTTGCCTTCGCGCTGCGGCTGCCCGGCGACGCGGACATGGACGGCATGGTGAACGACGCGGACGCGCAGATCGTGGCCCAAAACCTGGGCACGGCCAGCGGCGCCGCGTGGACGGACGGCGATTTCAACGCGGACGGCGACGTGGACGAGAGCGACCTGGCCATCCTCGCCGGCCACTGGCACGACGCCTACTGGCCCCAGCTTTCGGCCGGCACGAGCTACGTCAACGCCGCCCCCAAGGTCGCCCAGGTGGCCGTGGCCAACTCGGGCGTGAGCGGCTCGGCGATCACCGTGCCCACGCGGCGGGGCGACTACGATCAGCTTCTGCCGCTGCCGGTGTTCGACGCCGCGGGCCAGTGCATCGGCATGGACCAGGTGATTTTGACGTTCGACCGGCCGATCTCGACCTCGGGCGAGGACCTGCGCACCGCGCTGACGTTGACCGACCAGTACGGCACGGGCACGCAGCACGGCGCGACGAGCGCGGCGGTCTCGGCCGACGGCACGGTGGTTACGTGGACGTTTGGCGCGACCCAGCGGCTGGGCAACTGGGTGCTGCGGCTGTCCGACGTGGTGGCCGCGGACGGCGTGGCCCTGGACGGCGAGTGGGACGGACCGGCGAACTTCGACGACGCCTCGGGCACGAGCTTCTTCCTGCAGGTGGGCACGTCGGGCCAGTACAACCGGACCTCGGGCGACGGCCAGCCCGGCGGCGATTTCGCGTTCGGCTTCTCGCTTTTGATGCCCGGCGACATCGACCTGGACGGCGAGGTCTACGATTCGGACTGTGACATCTTTTACACGTACTACCCGATGGCCAGCGGAGCGACCTGGGCCAACGGCGACTTCGACTTCGACGGCGACGTGGACGCCGCGGACGAGGCCGTCGCGGACGCCAACTGGGAGCTGCACGTCTGGCCGGTCGGCCCGACGGTGGCCAAAGTCGAGGTGGCCAACTCCGCCGTGAGCGGTTCCGAGGTGGAGATCCCCACGGACGCGGGCGACGACGACCAGCTTCTGCCGCTGCCCGTGTTCGACGGCATGAACCGCGTGATCGTCACCTTCTCCGAGCCGGTGCTCGCGTCGGTCGGCGACCTCGTGCTGGTGGACCGGGCGACGGGCACGGAGTATACGCCCACCGGCGCGACGACCGACGGTTCGACCGTGACGTGGACGTTCGGCGACACGTGGACGTTCGGCAACTGGGCCATGCGCCTGTCCGACGCGGTCAAGGCGGCCGACGGGCGGGCGCTGGACGGCGAGTGGGACGGACCCAAGTACTTGGGCGATACGTCGGGCACGAGCGACTTTTTCGACGACACGACCTCCGGCGATGGGGCGTACGGCGGGGATTTCCACTTCCTGTTCTCGCTGTTGCTGCCCGGCGACGCCGACCTGGACGGCAAGGTCTCTTTTAGCGATTTCGAGATCTTATTGCAGCACTACCCCACGGCCAGCGGCGCGGCGTGGACCGACGGCGACTTCAATCTGGACGGGATGGTCAGCCTTATGGACCTCGACATCATGGGCGACCATTGGCTGGAGCAGTCGGCCAGCGACGGGCCGAAGGTGGCCGGCGTGGCCGTGGCCAAGTCGGGCGTGAGCGGCTCGACCGTGGCGATCGACACCGAGGCCGGCGACGACGTGCAGCTTTTTCCCCTGACCGTGTACGAGGACATGGACCAGGTGATCGTCACGTTCGACCGGCCGGTCGACGCGTTGGTCCACGATCTGGTGCTTCGCGACCAGCGCGGTACGGGCACGATCTTCACGCCCACGAGCGTGTCCATCGACGGCGAGACGGTTACCTGGACGTTCGCCACCACGTGGGACGTCGGAGAGTGGGTGCTGACGCTGTCCGACTCGATCGCGGCGGAGGGCGTGCCGCTGGACGGCGAGTGGGACGGGCCGGGCTACGTCGGCGATCCGACCGGCACGAGCGCGTTCGACGCCGGCGGGACCTCGGGCGACGGCGTCTGCGGCGGGGATTTCGTGATGGCGTTCGCCTTGCAGACGACGCCCGGCGGCACGTACTGGCCGACGGCCCTGCACGTCGCCGGTGTGTCGGTGGCCAACTCCGCCGTGCCCGGCTCGGAGATCGAGATCCCGACGGCCGCGGAGGACTTCTGGCAGCTCGATCCCTTGCCGGTATTCGACGGCGTCAATCAGGTGATCGTGACGTTTGACCAGGCCGTCACCTCATCGACCGAGGATCTGTTGGACTACCTGACTCTCACGAACCAGCACGGTTTTGGCACGGAGTACACGCCCACGAGCGTCGAAGTGGACGGCCTCACCGTCACGTGGACGTTTGACACGACGTGGAAGATTGGCGCGTGGGTCTTGTCGCTGTCGGACGCCATTGCCGCGTCCGGGGCGGGTCCGCTCGATGGCGAGTGGGATGGTCCCGAATACCGTCTGGATACTTCCGGCACGAGCAGTTTTGAGGACGGCGGCACGTCCGGCGACGGCGCGTACGGCGGGGATTTTGACTTCGCGTTCTCTCTGCTGCTCCCCGGCGACGCGAACCTCTCCGGCACGGTCACCGGCACGGACTCCAGCATCGTGGCCTCCCATTGGCTCATGTCGGGCATGACGTGGGAGGAGGGCGATTTCAACGGCGACGGCCTCGTCGACGATTTGGACCTGGCCGTCCTCGCGGCCAACTATGGCTCGCAGCAGTGGCCCCAGGCGTTCCAGGTCACGTACATGGCATTGGCCAATTCGGCCGTGCCGGGCTCGACCATCGAAATGACCCCCGAGGCCGGCGACGACGACCAGTTGTTGCCCGTCGCCGTGTTCGACGGCGTGAATCAAGTCACCCTGGCGTTCACCCGGGCCGTGGCCTCCACGCCGGCCCAGTTATTGACGTATTTGACCCTCACGGACCAGCGCGGCGAAGGAACCGAGTACGCGCCCACCAGCGTCACGGTGAACGGCTCGACGGTCACCTGGACCTTCGGCACGACGTGGAAGTACGGCGAGTGGGTCCTGGAGCTTTCCGACGCCATCGCCGCGACCAACGGCCTCTCGCTCGACGGCGAATGGGACGGGCCCGACTTCATCGGCGACACGTCCGGCACGAGCCAGTTCTGGAACGACGGGGCCTCGGGCGACGGCCAGGTCGGCGGGGACTTCGCGTACGCCTTCTCGCTCTTGCTCCAAGGCGACGCCAACCTGGACGGCCGGGTCGATGACATCGACTGGGAGATCTTCGCCACCTACTGGGGAACGACCAGCGGCGCCACGTGGTACCAGGGCGATTTCACCTTCGATGGCCAAGTATCGCCGGTTGATTTCAGCATCATGGCGTCACACATCGGCCAAACCTATTGGCCCGCCCCGGCGTCGGCCCCTGTGGTGACGGGCAATCCGACGTCGGCCATCGACCTAGTGTTCGCCCAGTACGGCTACTTCAACGAAGACCCGGACGACGACGTCACGATCGGCGACGACCTCTGGGACGACTTCCTGGCGGACCTCTTGGTCGCCAGCGGCGTCGCGTGAGAAACGGCCGTTTCGCCTGGGGCGAGATGCCGCGCGATTCGCGCGCGGAACTTGACGAAAGCCAACCCGCCGGGGGATAATCGCTCGCGCACGGAAATGCGATCAACCCCGATACCCGCCGGCTGCGAGGCCCCCCATGCCCCCGCGATCCGTCCCGATTGTCCGGCTTTGCGACATGACTCCTGGCGAGGAGGGCGATCTGTTCGCTCTGTTGACCGGCAAGGAGGAGCTTTCGACGCGGGAGGGCAAGCCGTACTATCGGGTTTCCTTCCGCGACGCGGGCCGGGAGGTGAGCTTTCCGATCTGGGATAATTCGCCCTGGGCGGCCGAATGCCGCGCAAGCTGGACGCCCGGCGCGTTCTACAAGCTCCGCGCCGTTTATCGCGAGACCAACTACGGCCCGCAACTCGACATACGCAAAATCCGCGAAGTGGTCGAGTCGGACGTGGCGGACGGGTTCGACCCGAACCTATGCCGGCCCCAATCGCGGTTTTGTCCGCAAACGATGTTTGACGAACTGGTGGCGCTCGTTCGGGCGGAGATCCCCGCCGGCCCGCTGCGTGGGCTCGTCGAGACGATCCTAACGACCCACCGCGACGCGCTCTTGGTGCTGCCGGCCGCCCGGCACAATCATCACACGCACGTGGCGGGCCTGCTGGAGCACACGCTCAGCGTGGCCAGAACGTGCGTCTATCTTGCCGACAAATACGCGGCTCTTTATCCCGACATGAAGCCGCCCTTGAACCGAGGGCTCGTCGTGGCCGGCGGCGCGTTGCACGACATCGGCAAGGTCCGCGAGATTCGGGCGAACCCCACCGGCGCCGAGTACACGGCCGAGGGCGGCTTGATCGGGCACATGCTCCAGGGTCGCGACCTGGTGCGCGAGGCGGCCGCCGGCTCGGGCGTGGACGCCGAGACGCTCTTGCGCCTGGAGCATCTCATCATCGCCCACCAGCGACTGCCCGAGTGGGGCTCGCCCAAACCGCCGATGACGCCCGAGGCCCTCCTGGTCCACTACGCCGACGACGTCGACGCGAAGTTCCACATGATGGCCTCGATCCTGGCCGAGGACGACCACGCCGGTCCGCTCAGCTCGAACAAAAATCCCCTCCGTCAAAAGGTATTTCGCGGTTGGGCGAGCGGGTAACACGCTCCCCTTGTGGCTGTCGCCGCACACTGCCGGGCAAGCCAGCAGTGCCCCCGCGCGTACACGCCCGCACCATCACGCCGAGGCCGGCAGGGGCAACGGTTCGGCCGGCCGGTGCGGCTCCAACTCATCGCGCAGCACGACGACGTCGCGGGGGGCCTCAATGCCCAGGCGGACGCGGTCGCCGGCCACGCGGACTACCGTTACGACAATCGAATCGCCGAGTCGGATTCGCTGACTTTCTCGGCGGGAAAGGACCAACATCGGAGGACCTCCGTGTCAGGGATGAAGGGCACAACATATATAAATGTACACTGCTTTGCGGCCGGTGTCAAGCGGCCTTGCGTTCCAGGTTGGGCGCTTCGACGAGCTGGGTCTTAAGAAACCGCTCGCCGGCGGAGCCGTAGAAGAGAACCTGGTTTCGATCGGTCTCCCAAATCGCGGTGAACCGGGCTGCCCGAGGTCCGTGCAGGCAGAAGTGAACACCACAGGGTTTCCCCCCTCGAAGGAGGACCCGTTCGGTCATCCGAAACGCGCCGAATTGAAGTTGATAACGGTTACAGAAGGTTTCGTGGACAAAATCTCGTAGGTCTTGCAGATCGTGAAATTGCAAAACTTTCGTGACCATCTGGGGTGAGGTCTCCTCGGGGCCTGCGTGGAGAATGCGCGAACCGGTCGTCTACGCGGAAGGCCGCGGCGCGGCGCCCATCCAGCCGTCGCCGGGAGGCTTCTCCCCGACGAACGACTCTTGGCGTTTCCGCCCACGGGCACCCTCGGCCACGCGATGGCTCGATGCTCCCGTCGAGCCCGATTCGCGGTGGCCGCTCTCGCTGGCGTTCACCCGGTCGGCATTTCTTGGTCAGGCCGTTGGTTGGGCACGGAGGGTGCGGGAGATGGATAACTCCGTGCGGGTGAGACAGTATGGGGTGAGTACTGATACAGGAGACTATCGGCAAAATAGGAAGCGATTTCTTGCGGCAGAAAGTCACATCTTGGGATATTTGAAGACTATGCAGGAAAACAGGCGAACTCTGCCGGTGGAAGAAACTTTGGCGGCTCGGCGGAGCCTGGCAGTGCGTTCAAGACGCTGCTTGCGCCCATTTGGCAGGTCGCTCGCGGTTTCGCAATGAAGACCACGCGCGTGCCACTGGCTTTGCCAGTGCCACGGGATACTGCAAGGGACGCACTGGCGAAGCCAGTGGCACTCAATGCCGGTGGTGTGCCGGATGGATGCCAACAGACGAATCTACTTCTTCGCCCGCTTGCAGTAGGCTTCGAAAGCGGCGGACACCCTGCCTTGCTCGTCGTCGCCCTTGTGGAGGTAGACGCGGTAGTACAGCCTGAGAGACTCGCCCGCCTCGATCGTCGCCGATCCGTCCGCGCCGGGTCCCTCGAAGCAACTTGCGCCAAACGGGTTGGCCGAACACAGACCGTACGTGCGGGCGTGCCAGTGCGTGGGGTAGCGGAAGCTCTTGGGGTGGTTCATCAGGGCGATGCCCACCGTCTCGCCATCCACCGGGCCAAAATAATCGACCCAAGACGCCCGCTTCCCCCAAACGTCGGCTCCGGCGTTGCCCTCGCTGTTGACGACGCGCCCGCCCAGCTTGGCATCGGGTTTCATGGTCGCCGCCATGCGGATCCCGAACGTCCCCTCCTTTGTGTCGCCCAACGTCACCCGGCCGGCCGTGGCCGAAAGCACGATGTCAAAATCGATCCAACGGGCGTCGCCGTCCGCGCCAAAGGCAAGCGTTCGCTCATCCTCGCAGACCTTCTTGCCGTTGGGGTCGAGCCAATCGTTGCGGGTGACGATCCGGGCTTCTGGCCCGCCGGCAACCTCGACGAACTCGCGGTGTTTGATAACCGCCGGCTTGCGCTGCTCGCTCCAGAAATCCACCCCGTTGACGTCTCCGTGGGTGAACCACAGCGATCGGTGGTGGACGTGGTCCTTCTGCTCGTGGGGGCCGGCCTGGGTCATGGGCCAGCCGCGGGTCATGGGCTTGCCGGTTGGCCCGATAATGGGCCAGACGATCGGCTTCGTGCCCGAGCGCGTGAGATATTCGGCGAAGAGCTGCCCGTCGATCTTCACCGTCACCCGGCTCTTGTCCTTCGACAGCTCCGCCGTCACGTCGGCCGAGAGCCCCGAGGACGGTGGACCCGCCAGGGCAATCAGTAGACCGGATAATAGAGGGGCAGTGGCGAGGCGATTCATGGGGGATTTCCTAGGTTGAGGCATCTTCGCGAAGACGAACCCGCCCTTGCTCGGGGTCAACGCCTGCGGACTCAGCTTGAGCGATCGGGGCGCCAAGCCTACGTGTGCTCCAATATACTTGGGTGGGATATCTTGGACAACGCGCGCAATCCATCGCCCCCCAGAACGAGTGGTTGCCGTGGCCGGAGTTCGTGGCGATGATCGGGGGGTAGTCTGATTATTGGACACGCACGCGTGCGCGAGGCGGGGCGCCACGGACTATGGAACATTTCGGCGAGAACTACTTCCGCTACATCCCCGTTCGGCGTCGCGACGTTGACTGGGGGCTGTACGTGATCGGCGCCGGCCGAACGCGGATCCCGCCCGGCGTGGTGTACCCTCCGGCGCGCCATCCGGAACTCTACGACTTCAGTTGGTCCCACGGCCGGACGTTGCCCGAGTATCAGGTCGTCTACATCCCCCGGGGCCACGGCGAATTCGAGTCCGGCCCGACGGGCGCGGCCAAGGTGGTCCCCGGCACGGTTTTTCTGCTCTTTCCCGGCGTATGGCACCGCTACCGCCCGCTCGAATCCACCGGGTGGGACGAGTATTGGGTCAGTTTCGCCGGGCGCAACGTCGAGTCGCTTCAGAGCGAGGGATTTCTCCTGCCCGAGCGGGCGGTGCTGCGCACGGGCGTAAACGAGGCGATACGCAGCGTGTTCGAGGCGTTGTTGGCCCGCCTGAAGGCCGAGGTCCGCGGGTTCCCGCACCTGATTGCCGCGGACACGATGGAGCTGTTGGCCGCCGTGACGACCGCCGCGCCGAGCGACTCGGCCGAGATGGTCGCCAAGGGGCCCGAGGAAGTCACCACGTATGAAGACCGCGTCGTGGCCGAGGCGCTGCGGCTCATTTGGAGCCAAAGCCACGAGCCCATGACCGTCAAGGACGTCGCCCGGCAGTTGCCGCTCACCCGGCGCAGCCTGGAACGCCGTTTCCGTCAGGTGGTGGGCCACACGATTCACGAGGCCATCATCCTCTGCCGGCTCGAGCGGGCGCGGCGCCTGTTGGCGGGCACGCACCTGAGCATCCACGAGATCGCCATCGCCGCGGGATTCTCCAGCGCCGACACAATGGGCCGCGTGTTCCAACGGATCGAAGGCATGTCGCCCCGCGCGTTCCGCTCCGGACCGCAATCGCCGGGACCAGGTCTTCAGAACACATAGAGCTGGCTGAGAAACCTCTGTCATCGCGGCACGTCATCCTGAGCGAAGCGAAGGATCTCCGGTGCTACCAACCAGATCCTTCGCTGCGCTCAGGATGACGACTGATGGAACGCTGTCAAACGCGGCGAACGTCGCGATCCGTTGGCCAAACCACCCTCAGCACGCCCAGGCGAAAACTCACGCCAATACCCGCTTGCCCGGCTCGCCCGGCACTTCGCGCACGTAGCGCGGCGCCGCGTAGCCGGGCAGTCGGGCGCGAAGCTCGGCAATCAAACGGATGCCCACTGTTTCAGAGACCTCGAAATGGGCCGCGCCGGCCACGCGGTCCAATTGGTGCAGGTAGTACGGCATCACGCGAAGATCGACCAGCCGCTCGAACAACGTCGCCAGCGTGTCGGCGCAGTCGTTTACTCCGCGCAGCAGAACGGTCTGGCCGAGCACGGGGATCCCGGCGTCGACGAAGCGGCCCAGCGCGGCCGCGACGTCCCGGTCGATTTCGGCGGGATGGTTGACGTGGACCGCGGCGATCGGCACGAGCCGCGTCCCGCGGAGCGTCTCGATCAGCGAGGCGGTCACCCGCTGGGGAATGGCGACCGGAAAACGCGTATGCACCCGAACCCGCCGCAACGACGCCACGTCCGCCAGCCGGGCTAGAAGCCACGCCAGGCGCGGGTCGTCCAGCCCCAGCGGATCGCCGCCGCTGAGCACCACTTCGTGGACCGATGGGTCGGCGGCCAGTCGCCCGATGGCCGAGGCGATCGACTCCTCCGACGGGGGATCTGCCGGGCGAAAATGCCGGCGGAAACAAAACCGGCAATGGACGGCGCACGCCCCGCTTGCTACGATGAGGGATCGGTTTGCGTACTTCGCCAGCAGGCAGGCGCCCTTGATCGCCGCCGATTCGCCCAGCGGATCGGGCGTGAATCCGGGGGATTTGACTTGCTCCTCGCGGGTGGGCAATACCTGACGCAGGAGAGGATCGCCTGGGTCGCCTGGGCGGATTCGGGCCAGGAAGGGCTCGGGCACGAGCGCGGGAAAGCCCGGGGCATCGTCGGCCCGTTCGCGCGGCAGGCCCAGCCGGTCGCACAGCTCGGCCCCATCGCGGATCGCGCCGGCGACCAGCCGCGACCAGGCCGGCGCGTCGGGTGGGGCTGGGTCGGACCGCGTCAGTATGCCTGTGCTCGCCATGACCAACCGATCGTACCACAGTCCAACGGCGCATTGAAGTCCCAAGCAGGAAGACCACCGTGGCAACCTACAACACCAGCCAGTTCCGAAAAGGTCTCAAGGTCCAGCTCGACGGCGACCCGTACTTGATGATCGAGTGCAATTTCGTCAAGCCGGGCAAGGGCCAAGCCCTGTACAAGTGCCGCCTGCGCCACCTGCTGCGAAACACCGTCATCGACCGCACCTACAAAAGCGGCGATTCGATCGAAGCCGCCGACGTCGAGGAGATCGACGCGCAGTACCTCTATCGCCAGGGCGACCAGTTCGTCTTCATGAACGTCCAAACGTACGAGCAATACGAGTTGACGCTCGACCAGATCGACGACGCCTGGAAGTACCTCAAGGAAGGCATGAACTGCAGCATGTTGCTGTTCAACGGCAACCCGATCACGATGACGCCGCCGAACCACGTCGTTCTGCGGGTGGAATACTGCGAACCGGGGGCCAAGGGCAACACGGCCAGCAACGTGACCAAGCCCGTCAAGGTCGAAACCGGCGCCGAGATGACCTGTCCCTCCTTCGTCGAGATGGGCGATCTCATCAAAGTGGACACCCGCACCGGCGACTACATCGAGCGGGTCAAGGAGTAGCGCTGGGACGTCTGTGGGAGGCGACTCCCGTCGCCGATCGCGGCTCGTTTTAGGGGAATTGGCGACGGGAGTCGCCTCCTACAGTCGCATGACCGCTCCTCCCCTTCACCCCGACTTCCGCCCGACGGCCAACTGGGACGCCCTGCGGCTTTGGGCCGTGATGCTGGCGCGGCTGCGGCGGTTCTTCGCCGAGCGTGGATTCATCGAGGTGCAGACGCCGCTCTTGTCGGCCGACACGGTGATCGACCGGCATCTCGATCCGTTCCGCGTCGAGGACGCCGGCCGAACGCTCTGGCTGCAGACCTCGCCCGAGTTCGCCATGAAGCGCCTCCTGGCGTCCGGCGCCCCGGCGATCTATCAAGTCACCCGATCCTTTCGCCAGGGCGAATGTGGCCCGCTGCACAATCCCGAGTTCACGATTGTCGAGTGGTACCGGCCCGGCGACGGACTTGAGGAGGGCATGATCCTTTTGAGCGACCTGGCCGAAGCGATGCTCGGGCGCGGGCCGGCCGAGCGTGTGAGTTATCGCGACGCGTTCATTTTGCACGCGGGCGTCGATCCGCTCGCGGCCGACGTCGCGTCGCTTCGCCGCGCGGCGGCGGAACACGGCGTTGCCACGCCGGAGAGTCTCGACGCGCTCGACCGCGACGGATGGTTCGATCTGCTGTTGGTTGGGCTGGTCGCGCCGCATTTGGGCCGCACGCAGCCGACGATCCTGTTCGACTACCCGCCCAGCCAGGCCGCCCTGGCCCGCGTTCGACCCGACACGCAGCCCGTGGCCGAACGATTCGAGCTGTTTGTCGACGGAATCGAGCTGGCCAACGGCTACCACGAGCTGACCGACGCGGCCGAGCTCCGCCGCCGCAACGCCGAGGCGAACCACCGGCGCGAACAAGATGGCAAAATGCCGCTGCCCGAAGAAAGCCGCCTGCTGGCGGCCATGGACCGCGGCCTGCCCTCCGCCGCCGGCGTCGCGTTGGGCTTCGACCGCCTCGTGATGCTCGCCGCCGGAGCGAAAACCCTCGCCGCCGTGACGCCGTTCCCGTGGGATCGGGCGTGACGTACAATTCACGGAGGGATAGGATAACCGCTGCGACGTGGAGGATAACGGGAAAGAACCACGGATGAAGGAGAGGGGTTGGGGACGAGGGGTGAGCGTGTGACGCCGTCCCCCATACTCCGATGTCTCCACCGGTTCTCGCCTATCCGTGTTCATCCGTGTTCATCTGTGGTCCCCCTTTTAACCTCCGTGTCTCTGTGTCTCCATGGTGACATTCAGTCTCTCCAGCAGTAGTCTCTGATGACCAAACCCATCCAAACCGTCCGCGTTGAACTCGGCCCGCGGAGCTATAACATCGAGATCGGCATCGGAAACCTCGCCGAGGTGGGGCCGTTGTTGACCGATCTGGGACCGGTGTCGCACGCGGTCGTGGTGACCGACACGAACGTCGAGCGGCCGCACGCCGTGGCCGTGGCCGAGAGCCTCGCCGGCGAGGACCTGGCCGTCGATCTCGTGGCCATGGAGCCGGGCGAGCCGACCAAGTCGATCGACATGGCCATGTCGCTCTGGGAGGGCCTTGTTGAACTGGGGGCCGATCGAAAGACCGTTATCGTGGCCGTTGGCGGGGGCGTCGTCGGCGATCTGGCCGGCTTTGTGGCCGCCACGTTCGCCCGCGGCGTCCGGTTTCTCCAGGTGCCCACCTCGCTGCTGGCGCAGGTCGATAGCTCCGTCGGCGGCAAGGTGGGCATCAACCTGCCGCAAGCCAAAAACATGGTCGGCGCGTTTTTGCAGCCGGTCGGCGTGCTTGTGGACGCGGCCACGCTGGCCACGCTGCCCGAGCGAGAGTACCGCTCCGGTCTGGCCGAGGTGGTCAAGTACGGCGTCATCCTCGACGCGGTTCTGTTCGACCAGCTCGAGGCCAACGCCGCCGGCCTGTTGGCGCGGCAAGACGATCTCTTGATCGACGTGATTGCCCAATGCTGCCGTCTCAAGGCGGACATTGTCCGGCGCGACGAGCACGAGACGACTGGTCTGCGGGCCGTGCTCAACTATGGACACACGTTTGGCCACGCCGTGGAAACGCTTTCCGGCTACGGCGAGCTGCTGCACGGCGAGGCCGTGGCCATGGGCATGGTCTGCGCCACGCGTCTGGCCGAGCGGTTGGGTCGGATCGGCCCGGACGTAACCCGCCGGCAGCGCGACCTGCTCGCGGTGTTGGGTTTGCCGATCGAACTGCCTCCGCTCGACCCGGACCAGGTTTTTCAAGCCATGCAGCGCGACAAGAAGTCCCAGCACGGTCGGCTCCATTTCGTTTTGCCGGACCGCCTTGGCCACGTCGCCCTCGTCTCCGACCTCGCCCCCGCCGACGTCCGGGCGGTGTTGGGGGAATGACAACGCCATGAATCGCCGCCTCATCTGCCGACTTTTGGGATTGATCACGCTGCTGATCGGAGCGTCCATGGCGATGAGCCTGCCGTGGGCGTTTCCGGCGTTTGGCCAGACGGATCACGTCGAGGGCCGCGGCGTCGAGGGTCTGCTGGGGTCGATGGCCATTTGCGGCGCGGTTGGCGGCTTGCTGGTTTGGGTCGGACGCCGGGGGGCCGGCGCGGCGCTCTATCGGCGCGAAGCCATTGCCGTGGTCGGCCTGAGCTGGCTTATGGCCACGCTGCTGGGCGCACTGCCCTTCTGGTTGAGCCAGACGGCCTACGGCCGCGGACCCGACGGCCTGCCGATCCTGATGGACGTGGCCGACGGGCTGTTCGAGTCGGGCTCGGGCTTCACGGGCACGGGATCCACCGTGCTGACCGACTTGGAGGACCCCGAGCTGGTGCCCCGCGCGATCCTCTTCTGGCGGTCCGAGACGCACTTCCTCGGCGGATTGGGGATCATGGTCCTGTTCGTCGCGATCCTCGGGATGGGCTCGGCCGGCAAAACCCTCATGCTCACCGAAATGCCCGGCCCCAGCCAGGAAGCCGCCCACGCCCGCACGCAACGGGCCGCCTGGGTCTTCGCGCTGATCTTCCTCGGCCTGACCGCCATCCTCGCGGCGATTCTCCACGTCGAAGGTCTGGGCATGTTCGATGCCCTGTGTCACTCCTTCGGCACGATCGCCACCGGCGGATTCAGCACGTACAACAAGAGCATCGAGCACTTCCAGAACGTCAACGTCGAGATGACGATCGCGTTGTTCATGATCCTGGCATGCACGAACTTCACGCTGCTTTACTACCTCGTGCTGTGCAAGCCCCGCGCGTTGCTGGCCGACGTCGAGTTCCGCACGTACCTGCTCATCATGGCCGTCGTCACCGTGCTGGTGGTGGGTTTTGGAACGGCTTGCGGCGACTTCGGCGATCCCGTCAGCGCCGTCCGCCACGGCCTCTTCCAGGTGGTTTCGATCATGACGAACACGGGCTTCGGCACCGCCGACTTCGACCGGTGGAACCAGTTCAGCCGCGGGATCCTGCTGCTGCTGATGTTCGTCGGCGGGTGCGCGGGCAGCACCAGTTGCAGCGTCAAGGTGATCCGTTACATCCTCTTGTTCAAGATCCTCCGCCTCGAGCTAGAGCAGGTGTTCCACCCCAACGTCGTCCGCCACGTGCGGATGGGTGGACGCACGCTTGGCGATCCGGAACTCCGCAAGGACGTCCTCCTATACTTCACGATTGTCCTGCTTCTGTTCCTCGTCGCCTGGCTCTTGCTCGTGGCCACCGAGCCCGACTCGGCGTGGACCGACGCCGGCCGCGATCCGGGCGACAAGCTCCTCGACTGCGCCAGCGCCGTGGCCGCGACGCTCAACGGCGTTGGCCCTGGCCTGGGCATCGTCGGCGAGTCGCAAAACTACGCCGCCCTGCACTGGTTCAGCAAACTCGTGCTCACGGCGGCCATGCTGCTGGGCCGGCTCGAAGTGTTCGTCCTGCTCGTCCTCTTCGTCCCGCGCTTCTGGCGGAGACGATGAGGCAGCCGGCCGGGCCGGTGGGGGAAGAAGGCGGCGGCAAGTCGCCGCACTCCAAAGGGAGCTACGCCGTCGTGTCCAGGCCGACGTCCGGATCGGCGTGGACGAGGGCGAATTTCTCCATCCACTCCAGACGCTCGGCGAGCACGCTGCTGGATGGCTCGTCCTGCTGCAGGATGCTGCCCAGCGCATCGCCCTTGCGGCGCGCGGCCAGCTTGTCGGTGTAGTAGGCCACCAGGTCGAGCGATTCGTCCGGGTCGATGCCATCCTGTTCGAGGTCCACTCGAATGAGCGCGAGTTCCTGGAGAATGCCCTCGGGGACGGCGCCCGTTTTTTGCAGCTCGTGCAGCATTTCGGAGAATTCGCGGGGCGTGATGTCGGTCACGTCATACTTGCCGAGAATCTCGCGAAGCGCGTCGGCCGCCTCGCCGGCGGCTGGCCACGCGGACGCAACATTCAGGAGGGATGGCGCCGGGGCTTCGCCCTGCTCGGCTCGCTTGGCCACGATCATTGGATCCGAGTAAGCGCCGCTGCGTATCGGCTGAATTCCCATCGATAGGGCTCCCTGTGAAACGAGAACGGGACCGTCCTGTTTCACCCCAAGGCAACCGGCGTGCCGCGCCACCCGCAAAGTCGGAGATCGAACCGTAAGTCCTTGATCCGCCGCGATTTGCCGACGATCGGGCGGAGTTTCACCCACCGTCCCGCCCGTGCCCGCGAAACGGCAAGAACCGCCGCTTCCCCGCTCCCTACGGGCAGAATCAGCCGTTTGGTTGCTATTCATGCACGCAGCGCTTCGAGCGCCGCGACGAGCCGGTCGATCTCGTCGGGCGCGTGCGCCCAGGTGAGGCTCAGGCGGAGACACGCCTCGTCCCGGGGCACGGTGGGTGGGCGGATGGCCGGCACGTACAGACCCTGGCTCCAGAGTGCTTCTGCCAGTCGCAATGCCGCTTCCACCTCGCCCACGATGATGGGGATGATCTGGCTGGCCGACGTGCCCACGTTCCAGCCTTGCTCGGCCAACGCCTGGCGGAGCCGCGCCGCGCGGGCCAAGAGCTCGACGCGCCGCCGGGATTCGTCGCGAACCACGTCGAGGGCCGCTTCGGCGGCCGCGGCCACGGCGCCGGGCATGGCCGTCGAGTACACGTAGGACTTGGCCCCTTGCACGAGCCAATCGACCAGCGCGCGGCTCCCCGCGACAAACCCGCCGATCGAACCGAGCGCTTTGCTCAGCGTGCCCACGCGAACGTCCACTTCGTCCTCAACGCCCAAATGCTCCGCCACACCGCGGCCGTGCGGGCCGAATACGCCCGTGGCGTGCGCTTCATCGACCAGGAGCATGGCGTCGTGCCGTCGGGCGAGCTCGACGAGTCGCTCGAGCGGGGCCAGATCGCCGTCCATGCTGAACAGTCCGTCGGTCGCGATCAAGCGCCGACGATACCCGGCGGCCTTGGCCAGAAGCCCTTCGAGCCTGTTCGCGTCGCCGTGCGGCCAGACGCGGACGTCCGCCCGCGAGAGCCGGCAGCCGCACACCACGCTGGCGTGGTTCTTGCGGTCGGTGAAGACGACGTCGCCGGGACCCACCAGGGCCGCGATCGCGCCCACGTTGGCGGCGAATCCGGACGGGAAGAGGAGCGCCGCCTCCGTGTCCTCGAACTCGGCCAGGCGGGCCTCAAGTCGCGCGTGCGGCCGGGCCATGCCGGCCAAGAGAGGGCTCGCGCCGCTGCCCCAGCCTTCGTCGGCGATCGCCTGGGCGACCGCTTCGCCCAGTCGGCCGTCGGCGGCCAAGCCGAGGTAGTCGTTCGAGCCGAAGCTGACGATCGGCCGGCCGTCCAACTCGACGTTCACCTGCTGCGGCCCGCCGCGGAGCCGCCGCGCGCGCCGCAATCCCGCCGCGTCCAACTCGGCCAGTTCGTCGTCGATCCAGTCCAGCCGGCCCGTGCCACTCATGACCACGTCCGGCTGGTCAGACGCTCGAACGCCTCGACGTACTTCGCCCGGGTGCGCGCGACGATGTCGTCGGGCAGGGCTGGCGGGGGGCTGTTCTTGTCCCACGCGGTCGATTCGAGCCAGTCGCGGACAAACTGCTTGTCGAACGATGGTTGGCCCCGACCCGGCGCGTACTCGGCGGCCGGCCAGAACCGCGAGCTATCGGGCGTGAGCACCTCGTCGATCAGAATCACCTTGCCGTCCACTTGCCCCCACTCGAATTTCGTATCGGCGATGAGAATGCCGTGCTCGGCGGCGTGCTCCACGCCGCGCCGGTAGATCGCCAGACTCCGCTCGCGCAGCTCCTCGGAAAGCGCGCCGCCCACCAGCTCGACCATCCGGTCGAACGGGATGTTCTCGTCGTGGCCTTCGGCGGCCTTCGTGGCGGGCGTGAAAATGGGCTCGTCCAGCCGGGCGCATTCGACCAGCCCCTTGGGCAGACGGATGCCGCAGACGGTACCCCGCTTCTGGTATTCCTTCCAGCCCGAGCCGACCAGATAGCCGCGGACCACGCATTCGATCGGCACCACCTCGGCCTTCCGACACAAGGTGGACCGACCGGCGAGCACCCCGCGGTCGGCTCCCTCCGGCAACGGCATGGCGGCCACGTCGGTCGTAATCAGGTGGTTCGATTCGCCGAGCAACTCGAACCAGAACGCGGCGACTTGGGTCAACACCCGGCCCTTGTCTGGAATGCCGGTTGGGAGCACCCAGTCGAACGCGCTGATCCGGTCCGTGCTGACCAACAGAAGCGTCTCGCCCAGGTCGTACACGTCGCGGACCTTGCCGCGCCGGACGGCAAGGCCGGGGATGGCGGTTTGGAGGACAACGGGAGAAGTCATGGGCAATAAACGTCTTCTCTGTGCAATGGGGCGTAGGCAAAATCCTTTGGAGTGCGGCGACTTGTCGCCGCTATTGATGGTCTTTGGATCGCTCGACAGGGGTACATGTCCACGCAAGCGTCGATATGTACCCAACGAAAGCGCCAAAGCGGTGACACGTCACCGCACTCCAAAAGGCGACGGCCGCGAGGATAGCAGCCGGGCAGGGGGTTGTCCAGCAGGTTGAACGGACCGGCCAAACGCGGTAGAATAACGTGTTCGAGAAGGCGTTCGGCAACGGCTTCCCTCTCCCTGTGGGAGAGGGGTTGGGGGGCGAGGCGCGTCTGACCGCGAGGACACCCTCTCGACCCCAAATCGCCCTCACCCTGGCCCTCTTCCGGAGGGAGAGGGGACGAGAATCGGGGGTCTTTCCGGAGAGGCCTTGAGACCTCAATTCAACAGACTCCGGTCGGGCAAGTGGACCCGGTCGGCGAGGGATTTTGCCCGATGGGCCTGATGCGGTTTGTCGTTTCCCCACCGGATCGCATCACGCCCGAGCTGGCCCGGCAAGCGTATCTGTCCGGTTTCGAGCGGATCCCCTGGCGGGGGACCGTTGAATTCGCCGAGGGCGAGCTGGCGATTGCGCGCAATGTGACCGATTCGGGCAATCTGCACGTCCCGTGGCCGGTCGAGGGGCACGGCGTCCTGGCCCTGTCCACCGCCAGCCTCATGGAGCGGCCCCAGCCGTACCACCTCCCGCTGGAGCTGGCGCGGGGGAAGATCGCCCTGACGCGAAACCAGCTCGCTGATTGGCAGTCGATCGGGCTGGTAGTTCCCCCGAGCGTGCCGGCCAAGATCGCCGAGGCCCAGAAGCACCTCGCCCACGCCACCGCCGGCGACCCGACCCGCGAGGCGTCCGTCCGCGCGGCGGAGACCGCCTTGCGGACCATCCTGGACGCGGGCGCGCACCTGACGGAATGCTACGTCGAGCAGGCCCTGGCCCTGCGCCGCCGCCACGCGCGCCAGCGCCCTTGCCTGCTGGGCGCCGATCTGGGCGTATCGCTCTTGGATCGGCATGCCGCCGCGCAGTTCGTCGAGTCGTTCGGCGCCGCCCGCGTGCCGCTGACCTGGCGCGAGGTCGAAACGAGCGAGGGCAGCCGCAACTGGGAGATCTTCGATCGGCAGTTGGCCTGGTGCCGGTCGGCGGGTTTGCAGGTCTGCGGCGGTCCGCTGGTGCATCTGGCCGCCGGGAGCGCGCCCGACTGGCTCATGCTGTTCGAGGGCGACCTGGCCGGCCTGCAAGCCTCCGTGTCCGATTTCCTCAAGGCCGCCGTCGCGCGTTATCGCGGGCAGGTTGCCTTGTGGCAATGCACCGGGCGGACGAACACGGCCGATTTCCTGAATCTGGAGGAAGAAGAACTCGTCCAATTGACCGCGCAGGCCGTCGAGGAAGTCCGACGTCTCGATCCCGACACGCCCCGGGTGGTGTCGTTCGACCAGCCTTGGGCCGAGTACACCGCCCGACGCGACGCCGACTTCCCGCCGTTCTACTTCGCCGACGCGTTGGTGCGGGCGGACCTGGGCCTGAGCGGGTTGATGCTCGAGGTGAACCTCGGCTACGAGCCGGGCGGCACGCTGCCGCGCGACCCGCTGGAATTCTCGCGACAATTGGACATGTGGAGCGTGCTGGGCGTGCCGATTTACGTGGCGCTGTGCGTGCCCAGCGGCAACGGACCGGATCCCTTCGCCCGGCGCAAGTCGCCGTCGATTCAGCCGGGCTGCTCGCCGGCCACCCAGCAGGCGTGGCTGGCGCGGTATCTGCCCGTCGTGTTGGCCAAGACCTACGTCCGCGGCGTCGTGTGGAGCCAACTGCACGACTACGCCCCGCACGACTTTTCGCACGGCGGCTTGTTCGACCTCCGCCGCCACCCCAAGCCCGCCCTGCGCACCTTCGCGTCGATCCGGCAGGCGTATTTGTAGTGGCGTGTGTGAAGAATGGGTGTGCCCCTGCCGGCTTGTCCAGCAGCGCGGGACTTACGCGTGCCACGAGCCCCGTGTGCCACTGGCTCCGCCAGTGCGCGAATCCGCGCGCCGCACCACACTGGCGAAGCCAGTGGCACTCGCGGGTTGTCACCCCGCCGTCACGGCCCGCCAGCGGACCTCGAACAGGCGGATCATACCCCAGATCAACAGGGCGTCCACCGCCAGATAGAAGCAGAGATACGTCAGACTCGTCCCCACGGACGCCCCGCCCGCGCGGACCGCCAGAGGCAAACCGAACGCCGCCGTGAAGGGGCTGGTGAAGAGCATGTGGTGGATCCACGCGGCCGCCAGCGTGTTGGGGAAAAACACGTCGGAAAACGACTCGGCCGCCCAAGGCACGGCGTAAAGAACCACGATCAGAAGATACGCCGTCATCATGGCGACCGACGTCTTGCGCAGCACGACCGAGCAAAACATCGCCACGGTCGTCGTCGTCAGGCTCGACAGCGAAATAATCGCGACGTACCCAACCAGCGTCATCGTGTCCGCCATGTACGTCCACGGCGGCAAAACCCAAACCAGCAGGATCGGCCAAATCAGGAAGCTCGTCAGCACGTACGAAATCCGCAGGCTCGAATACAGCTTGGCCGACAGGATCGTCCACGGCGAAAGCGACGTCGTCAAAAGCAGCTCGAGCGTCTGCCGCTCGCGCTCGTTGGTCACCGCCCCGGCCGCGAACACCGGCCCTACCAGCATGTTGAACAGGATGACGTAACTCGCGTACCACGGGGCCAATTCCGGCTTCAGGTATAGGAAGAACGCCATCAGCGGCAGCGCGAGGATCATGCTCACCTGGATCACCAGCCGGAGCATGAGCGAGCCTTGGCTGAAGATTTCGCTGCGCATTTCCTTGTCGTAGACGGGGTTCGCGCCGTCGTCCAACAAATCGACGCGCTTCGGCGGGGCGAACAGTTTGTCGGGAAACTGGTCCCGCCGGATGACCATGCCCACCGCCTCGCGCTGCTCCTGGTCCAGATCGACCACTTCTCTTGCATCGGCGCCGACGTCGGGCGGGTGCATGAGCCGCCGGGCCGCCGCCCGGCCCAGCGCCACGCACGCCGCCACGCACAGACCCGGAAAGAACACCGCCAGCACGACCAGCCGGAACCACGCCGCCGCCTCGAACACCTGATAGAAGAGCACGCCGAAAAGACAAAGCGGCAGGATTACCATGTACGAGACCAGAAGCGACGCGACCGTCCGCGTGAAGTAGCTGCTGGCGGCCAGGCTGATCATGCCGAACGTGACCACGCTGGCGGCCATGGCCACGTACGTGCCGAACACCTCCCAGAGCGACATCCCGCCCAACGGGAGACACAGCATCACGATCGGCAGCGACGCGAACACCAGCACGGCCAGGTGCGACAGGGACGCCAGGAGCTTGCCCAGCACGATGGCCGCCGGCCGCATGGGGCTGGCCAGGAGCATCTCATAGGTCCGTCGTTCCTTCTCGCCCGCGATGGCCCCGGCCGCGAAGCTCGGCGCCATCAAGGCCATGAGGATGTATTGGCCGAGGAAGAACAGGTTGACCAACCTGGTACCAGGCACGTCCTGCCGGGCCTGGCTGCTGGCCTGTTGGCCGGCCGCCGTCAGGTCCAGCCGCGTGTCGGCTGGCCACGCCGCGAACACGACTAACCCAAGCAGGCCCACGTACGCAAACAACAGGAAAAACGCCCGGTGCATCCGGAGATTCACCAGAAGTTCGCGCTGCAGGACGGGGTTTTCGAGCAGGTACATGGAGTTGGGGGATTGGGGGCGAGGGATTGGGGATTGGGGATTGGGGGGGCGATCGAACGGTCTTCCGCGTTCCGACTTCGCAAGCCGCTTGCGGCTTCGCAATACGGCCCCCCGATCAGTCTACCGACCTCCCTGCACTCGATCAACGCCGCCAGCTTGTCCCGCCGGGAGCCATCTGCCACAATATGGCCGGTCGGAAGGGGATGCCAGTCCCCCTAACTCCGAAACCCCCTCGCGAAAGGAGAAAACGATGGCCGAGCCGAATTCTCCGGTGTGCTGCCCGCCGTTTGACCCGGGCCCTTGGGACGAGAAGACCATCCACTGGGAAGGCAAGCGGTTCGTCCAGGACCGCGTCCGCTGCTTCCTGCATATCCCGCTGAACTTCGGCGGCGTGATGCGGCGCAACATGGCGCGGATCGAGGCGGCCGGCGCGGTGGCCGACGAGGTGATCGTCCTGGACGACAACGTTTCGCTCTGGGCGTCGAACGTCTACATCGGCGTCGCCCGGGACGTGCCCGGGGCCAACATGGTCACCCTCTCCGGCACGTTCCTCGGCAAGGTGTTCGAAGGTCCGTACTCGAACACGTACAAGTGGATGCGCCAGATGCGGGAATTCGTGGCCAGGCAAGGCAAACAGATCAAACACGAGTACACCTTTTACACCACCTGCCCAAAATGCGCGAAGAAATACGGCAAAAATTATGTGGTCATGCTCGCCCAGGTCTATTGATGTCTGCATGGGCAATGATCCGTCGCGCCGGGCGCCACTGGCTCCGCCAGTGTGTCAACAGTCTAGCCAGACAAGCACTGGCAGAGACAGTGGCGCCTGGCGCCGTCCACGTTCGGAGTTGCCTCATGCCTCGAAGTTCTTTCCAAAGCCTGATCGTTTTGTCCCTCGTTGCGGCTGCTGTCGCCGTGTCGCTTCACGCCATGCCGGCCGCCGCCCGCGCCGCCGAGGCGGCCGTCGATCCCGACGTTGAGCGAAACTGCCAATGGGCCGAACGGGCGTTTTCGGATCGCCCCGAGGACGTGCCACCGTTTTCCTTCACCTACGGCGGCCGTCCGTCCGCCGAATTCCTCGCGTCGTGGAAACGGGAGCTGACCGACGCGACGATCGATCCCAGCCGGCGGGTGCGTACGCTCACGCTGACCGATCCCCAGACCGGACTCGAGGTCCGCGCGGTCGCCACGATCTACACCGATACGCCGGGCGTGGATTGGACGCTCCACTTCACCAACCGCGGAACCGCGGACGCGCTCGTCCTCGAAGACGTCCGCACGCTCGACGCGTCCGACCCGATCGCCGCGACGGACGCTGACGTCGTGCTGCACCGGCTCAACGGCGGACCGTGCCGCGTGGACGATTGGATGCCCTTTGACCAGCCGCTGCCCTCCGGGCAGGAAATCGCGATGGCCGCCGTGGGCGGCCGCTCCTCGAACGTCTGCCCCTTCTTCAATATCGCGTGCGGAGCCGAAGGGGTCATCACCGCCATCGGTTGGTCCGGCCAATGGGCCGCGCGCGTTTCGCGCCAAGAAGAAGGAAAGCTCCGCGTCCAGGCCGGCATCGAACGGGTCCACCTCACGCTCCATCCCGGCGAATCCATCCGGGCCGCGCGCGTTCTCCAGATCCGCTGGGCGGGCATGGATCACCTCCAATCGTACAACCTCTTCCGCCGGACGATGCTCGCGCACGTGCTGCCGCGGATCGACGGCCGGCTCGTCACGCCCCCGGTCACCACGCCGTCGCCCTGGATCGTCCGCGAGGGCAACCCCTGGGACTATCTCTACGGCTTCAAGGAGTCCGACGCCCTGGCCGAGATCGAGCGCATCAAGGGCCTGGGCTACGAGTTCTATTGGACCGACGCCTACTACACGCGGGGCAACTTCCCGGCTGGGATGGGCAACTACGGCCTTCCCTTGGACGAGGTGGTTCCCGATCTGGCCCGTTTCCCGCGAGGGCTCAGGCCCATTAGCGACGCCGCGCACGCGGCCGGAATGAAGTACGTCGTGTGGTTCGAGCCGGAACGCGTCGTCCGCGGAACGACCATCGCCACGGAACATCCGGAATTCTGCATCTGGCGGGAAGGCGACGGCTCGGGCTTGTACAACCTCGGTCTGCCCGAGGCCCGACGGCACATGACCACGATCCTTAACACGGCCATTGCCCAGTGGCGGATGGACTGCCTCCGGATCGACTTCAACATCGATCCGCTGCCGTTCTGGCAGGTGCTCGACGCGGAGGATCCGAACCGCGCCGGCATGGCCGAGATCCGCTACGTCGAAGGGCTCTACCAGATGTGGGACGACATCCTGAAGGCCAACCCCCACCTCTTCATCGACAACTGCGCCAGCGGCGGCCGGCGCGTGGACCTGGAGATGTGCTCCCGTTCCATCGTCCTCTGGCGGACGGATGCGACGATCGACCCCTTCATCAGGTCGGACTTCAACCAGACCGCCCTGCAGAATCAGGTGATGACCGCGGGCCTGAATCGCTACGTGCCCCACAGCGTCGTGGGCAACATCGGCGCCGAGCCGTACCACTTCCGCAGCGGCTTCAACTACGGCATCGTGCTTGCCCACCAGCCGCTCGACGCCGAGCGGGATCTGCTCAAAAAGGCGATTGCCGAGGGGAAACGGCTCCGGAAGTACTTCCTGGGCGATTTCTACCCGCTTTCGCCGGTCACCGTGAGTCCGACGGACTGGTGCGTGATGCAGTATCACCGGCCGGCCGAGCGGGACGGCATGATTGTGGCCTTCCGCCGGCACGAGTCGCCGGACGCCGTCTTCGCGCCCAAGGAGATCCGCGGGATCGACGAGGCCGCCGACTACCGCGTCACCCGGTCGTACACCTACGAGCCGTCGGAAACCATCGTGATGAAGGGTTCGGCGTTGAAGAAGCTCGAGATCACCATCGGCGACCGTCCCGAATCGGTCATCATCGAATACCAAAAAACGGATTGACAACGTGGTCCAACGCGCCCGATGTCGTTTGTCTCGGCCGCCATGCCTGGCGAGCGTGTTGGCCGCGCTGGCTCTGTCGTCGCTCCTGGCGGCGGCCGGGCGGTCGATCGCGGCCGAGCCGTCGGCGGTTGTCCATTACGATCGGCCGGTCTTGATACGATTTGAAGGGGTCATCACGGGCAGTCTTGCGGCGTATCTTGCCCGCAAGCTGGACGCGGCCCGCGACACGAACGCCGATCTGGTGATCCTCGAAATCGACAGCCCCGGGGGGCGCGTCGATGCCAGTTTGGACTCGGCCGACCGGCTGGTCGACGTGGACTGGGCCCGCACGGTGGCCTACGTCCCGCGCGAGGCGCTCAGCGGCGCGGCCATTGTCGCCCTGGGATGCGACGAGATCGTCATGGCGCCGGAGGCCGCCCTGGGCGACGCGGGACCCATCTATCAGGCCGAGGGCTTCCAGTTTCGCCACGCGCCGGAGAAGTCCGCACGCATCTTGCACGGCGAGTGCGCGACCTGGCCGAAGCCCACGGCCGCCCTCCCGCGTTGGCCGAGGCCATGGTCGATATGGATCTCGTCGTCTTCCGCGTGAAGAACCGCGAGACCGGCAAGGAGACGTTCATGTCCGACCCCGAGATTGCCGGCTCGCGCAAGCCCGACCAGTGGGAGAAGCTCCAGCCGGTCGTCGAATCGCGCGAGGGTTACTTCCTCGAGGTGAACGGGCGCCGCGCGGTCGAGTTGGGTCTGGCCGACGCCGTCGTTTCCAATCGCCGGGCGCTGGACGAGCGATACGGACTGCACGACGACGTGGTCGTCCTCTCCTACACGACAACCGATCGCGTGGTGGATATTCTCAATGCGCCGCTGGTGACCGGGTTGCTCTTCGTCGTGGGGCTAGTGGCTCTGTACGTGGAGTTTTGCGCTCCGGGCATCGGCCTGGGCGGGCTGACGGCCGCGCTGTGTTTCGGCGTCTTCTTCTGGAGTCATTTCCTCGGCGGAACCGCCGGCTGGCTCGAAGTCGTCCTATTTGTCTCGGCCTTCGCGTTTCTGGCAGTCGAGCTGTTCGTTCTGCCCGGCTTTGGCGTGGCCGGCCTGACGGGCGTCCTGCTGCTATTGGCCAGTCTGGTGCTGGCGTGTCAGGGGGCGGTCGTGCCCGAAACGCCCGCCCAATGGACCCGGCTCACAACAACCCTCGGCGTGGTGGCCGGATCGTGCGTGATGGTCTTCGCCATCGCCTACGTGCTCAACGCGCGGCTGGGCATGATCCCCGTGCTCAACCGACTCATCCTCCAGCCGCCCACGGGTTCCGCGGCCTTCGAACCGGCGCAGGCGGCCCACGGCGGCATCGCGCCGGGCGACCGTGGCGTCGCGCTATCGCTGCTGCGCCCCGCCGGCAAGGCCCGCTTCGGCGACCGCTTGATCGACGTCGTCACCGAGGGCGATTTCATCAAACCCGGCCGGCCCCTTCAGGTCGTCCAGATCGCGGGCAACCACATTATCGTTGCCGAGCTGCAGACCTCGGACTGACCGCGCGATGGAACGCGACGAGGCCGTCGGATACCCTCGGCTCACGAGGCCTTCATTTCATCCGACCAATCGGCCAGTCCGTTCACCGCGGGAAGGGAAGTAAGCCGCCGCCTTCGGAAGGGGGCCGCGAATTCGTGGATCGCGCGGCGAGAGCGGCGGTTCGCCAACTCGTCAAAGAGAACCAAATGCCGCTGGATGGTTTTGTCCCACGTGAACGTCTGGACCGTCTCTCGCGCTTGCCGACCCATCTGGTCTATCCAGCCGGGCCGCGCGATGGCGTTTCGCAGTGCGCCGGCCAAGTCCTCGACCGACTCGGGCGCGACGAAGATGCCGTTGCGCCCCGGCTCGATCAGCTCGCGGAGCCCCGGCACCGCCGTGGCGATCACCGGCCGGCCCGCCGCGAGACTCTCCAGCACGGTGAGACCAAACGCCTCCGAATAGCGCGACGGGACCACGTTGCAGATGGCGTTCTGGAAGAGCCACGTCTTCGCGTTGCCTTCGGTCCAGGGAAGGAGAATAACTCGGTCGGCACACGGCATTTGGGCAACGGCGGCCTTCATGGCGGGATGGCCGGTGCCCTCGCCCGCGATGACCAACCGGACGTCATGTTGCCCGGCGACGCGGCGGAACGCCTCGATCAGCAAATCGACGCCCTTGCGCCAGACGACCCGACCGAGATAAAGGAAGTAGTTGCCTGGCACGATCCTGGGGTCCAAATCGGCGGGCCGCGTCGCGACGGTCGCATAGCGGCTCAGGTCCACGCCGTGCCCGATCCGTTCGATCCGGGTTTGGCCGCCGCACCACTCGCGGAGCCGCGTTTCGATGAATTCGCTGGGCGCCACCAGGGCGTCCGCGCGCTCGAGCGCCTGCCGGTAGTGCGGCATGAGACCCGGCTTCCGGTAGAGCGGGCTCCAGTCGTCCATGTCGCCGCCGTGACTGCTGATGACGACGGGCACGTCGTGGAGAGCGGCGCATCGGGCGGCGATGTAACCGGTGGGGTGAACGCTGTGACAGTGCAAGACGTCGAATTGCACCCGCCGATACAACGCGCCAAGCCACCACCTGTACCACGACAGCAACCACCGCGTGGAGCGGAACCGCGGATGGCGGACCGTCGGATAGGGTAGCCGCGCGTCATCGCCGCGCGTCCAGCGCCGGCCCCGCGGCGCCAGCACGACCACGGCGTGGCCCTCATCCTGAAATCCGCGAGCCAGGCGGTCCACGACGCACCCTTGGCCGCCGAGTCCGGGCAGCGTTTTTTCCGAGTAGAGACAAATTCGCACGACAGGCCCCGAACGAGCTAACCCGCAAAAAACCACCAGTCTGCTGGGAGGTCAATCCACCCATCTTCATGGCGGGACGTCGGTCGTGGCAGCACAGCGTGCCCGGCCAACAGGGTTCTCAGTGCGACGCGATTGGTTTACTAGCCCCAAATCTCGAAAAGACGTGCAGGGAAACCCACCCCAAAAAACGGAAGAGTGGGGCAAATGCACAAAACAGGTCGGGGGTCGAACGACACCCGAAGTCGCCACAATGCCTTGTTGTGGACTCTGGTATCGGCAAAGTGGGCCCCACTCTTCAGCAAGAGATCGCGAGAATCGCCCCCTCGGCGGTCGGGAGTCCCGCCGGGCGCCCCGCGGTTCCGGCGGCCGCGCGGCTCACAGCAGCGCGAAATAGTTCTTCGCGGCCGCGTCGATGGCCTCGGGCGTGATTTCCAGGGGCAAGCCGAGCACCTTGCAGTACGTGCAGACCTGGTGCAGAAGGTCGCCCGGCTGGCAGTAGCGCATCTCCCGCCCGCAGCTCCTGTAGTACCGTTCGATGAGATAATCGACGGCCTCGTCGCGGCAGACGACTCCCCATTCCTCGGCGATCTTCCGCGTCAAACGCCGGAACTCGTCCTCGGAAGGATTCTGCACGTCGATCTTGTAGGGAATCCGTCGCAGAAACGCCTCGTCCACGAGCGACCGCGGCTCCAGGTTCGTGGCGAACACGACCAATTGATCGATCGGAAACTCGAACTTCCGCCCGTTGCGGAGGCTCAGGATGTCGAATCGCTGCGCCAAGGGCACGATCCAGCGATTGAGAATGTCGGTCGGCGGCACCCGCTGACGCCCAAAATCGTCGATCACCAGCGCGCCGCAGTTGCTCTTAAGTTGGATGGGCGCCTCGCTCACGCCGGTGGTGGTATCGGTGCGGACTTCGAAGCTGTCGAGCGTCAGCTCGCCGCCGACCACCATCGTGGGCCGGCGGATCCGAATCCACCGCTCGTCGATGCCTGCCGACAACGCCGCGTCCTGCGGCAGCGGTTGGTGCACGTGGTTGCTCGGATCGTAAAGCCGCATGATCGCCCCGCCCACGTTCAGCGCCCGCGGCACCCAAACCGTCTCGCCGAACGCCCGGGCCAACCGGCACGCGATCAGCGTTTTCCCATTGCCCGGGGCCCCGTACAGGAAAAGCCCCAGGCCGGAATTCACCGCCTGCGCCAGCCGCACCGTCATCTCCCGCGACACCGAGATGTCCGCCAAAACACGCTGGATCTCCCGCACCTTGGGGTTCTGCCGCCGGACCGACTGCGCATGGATGCTCGCCACGTAATCCCTAAGCGAAACGGGCGTCGCGCCATAGTAGGTGCAGTGCTCCCAATACCGCCGGGCCCGCGCAACGCCGACCTCCGTCAGTTCGTAGAGAAAGTCGCCCGCCGCGGCCGACGACTTGTACACCAGCAACTGGTCCTCCTTGAGCTGGCGCAAGAGCCCGGTGATGAGCGACAAGGGCAACCGAATATGCCGGGCGATCTCCGCGCCGACGTGCGGCCCGCTGTTGAGCAGGAACTTCAAGATGATCGCCTCGACGTCCATGTCGCGCACGCCCAACGCCGAGAGCGACCCAGGCACGCGCGGCACGAACTCATCCGGCACGGCCGCCGCGTCCTTTGCCGCGGGCTGCCCCGCTTCCGCGCGCCGGTCCGGCACGGGGGCCAGCCGCCGCGTCATCGCGATCGACCGGCTGCTGGGCGCCTCCCCCCGGGAGCACAGCTCCGTCTCGTCCGCCTCCTCGGCCACCGCCTCCGGACTGCCGGCAATGAGATCCAACAGCCGCCGTCGAAACGCCAACGCCTCGTCGCTGTAGGGCAAATCCGCAACCGTCATGATCTTCCTCGTGGCCGGTGGTCGGCGGGCTGTCCCGATTTTCGCGCCCGGGGGACGGTCCCAATTTTCGCGCCAGCGAAAAGGGGACTGTCCCCCTTGATGCCATTGTTGACGCACCCTCCCCAACAGCAGGGTGCAACAAGAAAGCCTACCTCACAACCCTACAGTGCGAGGCATTCCACCTAAGAGCGGGGGGTAAGCGAATCGAGCGGAGCGAGCCCTATCATCCCACCGTGTCGTCTTGAGGATTTCCCTCAACCCGTTACGGCTTCCGCGGGTACCGCACCGACAGCACCAGATCCCGCAAGACCACGCCCTTCTTCTCGGGCTTCTTCACCGATACGGCGAAGCGATTCGCGCCGGTCTTCACCAGGGACGGCTCGACGGCGTACTCGATCCATGGGCCCGTCGGCTTGCCCTGGGCCAGGGCCTGGCCGTTGAGCGTCACGGTCAGGTTCTCCAGGCCGCTCAAGCCGGGAATGTAGAGCCGCGCGGTGGCCGTGCCGCCGTTTTCCGCCAACTTGTCGAACACGTCCAGCGTCACCTCGGCCGGCTTGGCCACGGCCAGGGCCGCCGGCTTCTCCGGCAGCATGGGCGGGCGGTTGATGAATTCACCCGCATTGACCAGATACGACCGGGCGCCGCGGATCTCCCTGGCGCCGGTCGTGTAGAGCTTGTCCATCCGCATGAGGGCGTCCGGATCGCCCAGATCGTTGCAGGCCGGCATGTCGGGGTGGAAGTAGTAATTGAACAGGTAGATCCCGTCCACGCCCGCCCGCCAGGCGGCCAACGCCCGGGCCCGATAACACTCGATCGACTCGCGGAGCTTCTGCAGTTCCTCCTGGCCGCGCAATCGCGGCTCGTCGAGCGAGGCATACACGGGCACGTGGTGGCGGTGGCCCAGCTCGACGCTCGTTTCCCACGGGTTCAGGCGGAAATAACCGGTCGTGATGAGCATATCGACCAGCCCCTCGCTCATCCACCGCTCGACGTCCAGCCCGATCGCCTTGCAGAATCCGGCCGAGTCGGGCACGCGGATCGCAATGAGAAACGGCCGGCCGCGCTTCGCGCCCAGCTCGTCCGTCATTTGCCGCAGCCGGGTCATGAGCGAGGTCATCCGGTCGCATTGCTCTTGAGTGACCGGTTTGCCCAGCAGTTGCGGCTGAAAGAAGATCGCGTGCCGGAAGAAATCGAGCTCGAAGCCGTCCACGTCGTACCGCCGCGCGACGTCGTCGATCCAGAGCGCGACGCGGTCGCGGACCTCCTCGTGGGCGTAGTCGGCTGCCGACCATCGCCTGGCGCCGGAGGGATACCGCACGCGGGGCTTGCCCACCAGAAACTCCCGATGCGCCTTCTTCCACCGGCTCAGCATTGTCGCGTCGGCCGCGTCGTGCGTGTCGTTCATCCGCAGCGACCAGAAGAACTCCTTGCCGTGCTGGTGGGTGTAGTCGACCATCGTGGCCAGCGCGTCCGGCCCGCCGTCTTGGCCCAGGTGCGCCGCCCACTCCGGCCGACCTCGGTCGCGGCTGTCGCGGAGCTCGGCCACGGGGCTGGGAAACTTGAACACGCCCCACACGCCCGAACAGTAGCAAACCGTGTCCACCTTCGTTTTCATCACCGGCACGGCCCGCGTCCGCAGGAAGTTCTCCCGCGAGGGCTCGTCCTCGGTGATCGCGTCGTTGCCGTCGTTATTCCAAATCACCCCCCGGGGCTTCCACGCCAGCTTCTTCCTGGCCTCCTTCATCTCCTCGACCGTGGCCGCCGTGGCCGCCGTGGCGAAGGCCGCCGAAAAGAGAAACAGGATTGTCCACAAGGTGAAACGCGTGCGATGGTTCATGGTGTTCTCCCAAAAGCGTGTTCCGGGGGTCCGGACCCCATAGTCATCCTGAGCGAAGCGAAGGATCTCGGTGGCGTATGCAAAGCCCAGACGATTCGTGAATCACTCCCCCATTGTAGAACGCGGCTTCCGGCGCTGCCAACCGGCCCAGGCGGCACGGGGGCGAGTGGTATGGACCTTTGGAGCGTCCGGTCTTGTGAGTGAGTCGTGATGAAGATGCACGACGGTCCCCTCTCCCTTTGGGAGAGGGGAGAATCGCAGTCTACGGTCACGCTACCGCCGGCATCGCGTCCCACGTGCGTCCGTCGAGCAGCCGGCCCGCCTTCTTTTTGTTGACGCCGCCCCACTGTTTGAAGAAGAACGGCACGCCCCCGGCCGCGCATTGCGACTGGATCTCCCGGACCCATTCTTCCTTCATGGGTCTTGCGCCCGGGCCGGATTCGCCGCCGACGATGACCCAATGGATGTCCGTCAGGTCGAGCCGGCCCAACGACTCCAGGAGCGGCTCGGCGGAAAGGAATCGCACGGCGGCCGGCACGCCGCGCAGGGCGTCGATCCGACGCCGGGCCGCCTTGTTCTCCACGGTGACGCCCATCCACACGTTGTCCGGCCATTCCAGCCGCGCCGCGAGCCCCGCCAGGCGATTTTCCCGCTTGGTGAGCGCCTGGAACCGGTGCCAATGCGCCCGCCGCATCACGTCGAAGATCGCCGCGATGAACGCCTCGGGCACGTCCCTATGAAACAGATCGCTCATCGAATTGACGAACACCATCCGGGGCATCCGCCATCGCAGCGGATGTTCCAGCACGTGCTCGTGGCAGGTCACCCGGAACCCATTGCGATAGTTCGCCTGTCCCATCGCCCGCAACCTCAGAGCCATCCGCTCGGCGTAGCAATGCGCGCAGCCGGCGCTGATCTTGCTACACCCCGTGACCGGATTCCACGTCGATTCCGTCCATTCGATCTTGGTGGTGGCCATGGTATCGCGATATGCGTCAACTGTTGTCCCAATCATGTCCACGCACGCTTGGACATGGCGCCCGACGCCAAGCGGAGCCGGGAGACACTGGCCCGCCGCTGCGAAGCCCCTGTGAAGCCGCAAGCGGCCTCGGCCTTCGACTCCCCAGTCCCTAGCCCCCGATCCCCGAGTCCCGCCCCTCGTCCCCCCCCTCAATCCCGCGCCCGGCCCAGCGTGCGGCATTCGGCCACGGGGACGCGCATGTCCATTTCGGTGCCGGTTTCGCGGTGGTCGAGGTATTCGCCCGCGCCGCCGGCCACGCGACCCAGGGCGAAGGCAAGGAAGGGGAGGTCCAGGGCGCGTTCGACGGTCATCTGCTTCTCGACCAGCCGGGGCCACGCGATGCCCATCAACACGCATGTGATCGCCGCGTCCACGTTCACCGCGTGTACTTTGCTGGTGGCCTGCTGGCTGTAAAGCTCCTTGGCCAAGCGGTGGTAGAAGTCGAGGAAGATGTTGTAGAGGTCGTTTTCCTCCAGATAGGCCGAGATGATCCGTTCGCGCGGGTCGTGGTTCACGGTGGCCTTGTTGAACACCGGATGGCCCAGGCAGGGCACCTTGGCGTAGTCGATGCCGGCCTCCTTGGCCGCGGCCTTGTGCTTCTTGAAGGTCGAGACGTGCGCGGCGGCCAGCTCGTCCAGGGCGATGCCCTGGTCGCGGCGGTACGGGTCGACCAGCGTCGTGTTGCTGAACACGTCGATGAGCAGCTTGGCCGCCAGGCGGCCGTTGCCGCCGTGGGTTTCGCCGATGGTGCCCAGGGTGGTCATCATGGCGACGTGCGGGTCGTTGCCGGCCGAGGCGCAGAGCTTGGCCCCTTGTGCCGAGATCGTGCCGGGGCCGTTGGTCAAGGCGGCGATGAGCGACATCTCGAACAATCGGGCCTCGAATTCGTAGCGCACGGGCTCGCCGAGCCAGTACAGGAGCACGGACTTGACGAACGAGTGGGCCTTCATCTGGTTCAGGAGCGAATAGCCCCAGACGCGCGGCGTCACGCCGTCGTTGCTCGAGGCGTGCGAGGCGTTGCGCATCGACTGGCGGGAGGGCGTGCGGCCCAGGCCCGAGTGGATGTACTTCTTGATGAGCGACCCGTAGGGCTCGATGATCGCCTCGACGTGCGGCACGAGCCGGTTGGGCAATTTGCCGGCCAGCGGGCCGAGGTTCACCAGCCACGGCTTGAGCACCAGCGGGCTCTTGGGCATCATGTCGCGTTCCCACTCCATGGCGGCCAGCAGCGTTGCCGCGGCCGGCACCAGGTCGTGCAGCGTGTTCACGCGAAGCCCGCGACGCGTCTGGGCCAATTGCGCGACGAACTCCTTCTGATGGTCCGGGTTGAAGACCGGCAGCCCGAGATACTCGTCGAACAGGGCCATTTTGGCCGTGGCGGTGGTGAGATTGCCCTCGACCACGGCGCCGGCGTGGCCCAACGAGACGTTCTTCCCTTCGGCGAACGATCCGGCCACGTAGACGAGGAGCGGTTTGGTGAAGCCTTCGGCCCGGGCCATTTCCAGGGCTTCATGCTCGTAGGTTCCCCCCGGCTCGACGTACAGCACGATCAGCTTCGTCCGCTCGTCGCGTTCGGCCAGGCCAAGGAGCCTTTTCATCGGCGTGAGGATGAGCGGATCCTTGCCGGTGGCCACGCCGTAGGAAACGCCCAAGCCCGCCGACTGAAGGTAGCTGGCGATCGTGTTGACCATGTTGCCGGAGTTGGACAGGATGCAGGCGCTTCCCGGCAAGAACGACTCGGCGGGCGAATCGCCGCCCACCGCGCCGACGCGAACCTGATCGTGGACGTTGATCACGCCCAGCGTGTTGCAGCCGACGATGTCAAACCCTTCCTGGTCGCACAGCCGGCGGAGCTTCGCGGTCACTTCGATCGAAACGTTTTCCGTGATGACGTACATCGTCTCGACTTGGCCCTTGCCGTGCTCGATCACTTCCTTCACGTCGCCGTAGACGGCCTCGGGCGGCGAGTAGACGATGATTTTATTGGGTTTTTTGTCCTCGGGCAGATCGTTCATCATCTGGTCGAACTGGCCGAAGACGGGGATATCGTCGCCGGAGGGCACGGTGATCGTTCGGCCCGCCTTGCCCAGCGACCAGCCGGCCACGACGTTATTGCAATACACTTGCGAGACGCACGACACGGCCGATGCCTCGCGGCCGGTGATGTTCGAGACCGCGACGCGGTCGCCCTTTTTCAGCAGATCGCTAAGGGATTTGGCTTTAATCATGATGTCACCTCCTGCGGCGCGGCGTCGGTCTGGGGGGCGGCATCCGTCGAGGGCGCGGCCTCTGCTTGCGGTTCGGCGGGAAGACTGGCTAGTTCGGCGGCGTAGGCGGCGACCATGGTGATGGGCGTGTCGGGTCCGAAGAACACGTAGGGCATGCCCAGGTTGTCGAGCGTCTTCTTCAGTTGGCCCAACCCCTGGATCAACCCCGGCCCGCCGCGCCCGACCACCACCGGGATATCCCGCGGCCCGTGCTCGTCCACCCATTCCTGCAAGGCGTCGGCGATGGCGGCGAAGGTCACGTCGATCCGGGTGTTATTGGCCTTGCCTCCGAGGATCAACAGCAGCGTGGCCTCGCCCAGGTAATGCTTGAAGCAGATGGCCGCGGTCTGCTTCATCCGCTCGTAGGGCGGATTGCCGCCAAAATCGGAGAGGAAGATGGGGTCGCCGCCGAGTTGGCTGAGCGTTTCGATGATGATCGTGCTGGCCCCGCCGCCGAAGAGGATCGGCAGAATTCTCTTGCCCCCCAGGTCCGACACGTGCGCCTGCCCCCGATAGCTCGACGCGGCCCAATCCTTCATTTCCTCCTCGAAGGGCGTTTCGTTGGTCGGGTATTCCGGCCACTGGATGCCCAGGTCGCGGAACTTCCGGTTGTTTTCGTCGAAGGTGGCCTTGAAGTCGCAGGCGTGGACCTCGCCCGAGCGGGTGACCCGCCAGGGGTTGATCTCGCAACTGAGCATCCCGGTCGAGATGAACAGGTCCCACAAACTCACGAGGCATCGGGCCAGATTGGCGTTGAGCTGGCCGTCCAGCCCCAACTTGGAGAGGGCCTCGGAGGCCTCGTAGGCGTTCAGGCCGCGGAACACACAGACGGGAATCGTCGCCTTGGCCGAGTCGGCCACCGACTCGATGTCCACGCCGCCCTCGAGCGAAAGCGTCAGCGACGGCCCCAGCAGGCCCGAGTGGTACGTGATGGCCGAAAACACCTCGAGGTCGGCCGGCACGGACTGGACCATGTAGGCCGTCCGCGGCTGTTGGCCCGACACTTCCGTGGCCGCCACCTGCTTGAGCATCCGCACCGCTTCGCGGTAGTCCGTCACGGTCCGAACCATCCCCGCCTTGCCGCGCTTTCCGGTCAGCACGTCCGGCTTGATGATGCCGGCGCCCCATCGCTCCAGCTTCTCCCGCACGACGCTTTGGGCCACCGGCTCCACAACGTAGTCCGGCGCCGGAATCTTGAACCGCCCCGCCAGCTCCTTCAAAAAGCCAAGCTCGCCTACCCGCACGTTCACCGCGGCACCTCCTCGCAATTCAACATGTCCAGACACAAGAAAGCGGAAGCAACAGCCCCCGCGCGCCCGCGGGCAAACCCAGGCCGCACGAACGAAAGGAAGTCGAAACGGAAGGCGCCCTCGATCGAGAGGGGCGGAAAAGACGGCAGAAAACCGCCCCCTTCCGCGTAAACGAAGCGGAGACGGCTTCCCCAATCGCCAGTCTTGAAGCTGGCGCCGGAGGAAGCCACGGCCGCGGACGGACCGTTTGGCCGGCCTCCCCGCTTCGCTGTTCCAGGTGGGAAACAAAACACCGAACCAGGCCTTCACGGCGCGCCGGTCACAGTGGCGGATGGCAAAATCCCAGTATACGCATTGCGACCGGCAGCAGAATATGCCGGAGAGCGTTTTTTCCCGATTTTCCCTGGTTTCGCGGCAATGGGGCGCCACGGCTGGCTTGCCCAGCAGTGTCCACGGCTCGGCGGGAGCCTCGCCCTCCCGGAAACGTCACCTAAGCGGTCCCAAACCACGCTGCTGCCGGCCCGCGTTGACCGCCGCCAGGGCGCGGGGCTCCTTCTTCAGGAGCTTGACCAACTGCGATCCGGTCACGCCCAGGGCCTTGGCGGCCTTGGCGGGATCGTCGTCGCTCGCGTCCAGCGCATCGAGCGCTTCGGCCAGGATCGCGGGGAAATCCTCGTGGTCGGCCGCCACGCGGATGGTTCCGCCCGCCGTGCGCCGGCTCCGCCACAGGGGGCTCGGCTCGAGGGAGGCCGCGCGGCGGCGGACCTCCAGGGCCAGATTCACGCGAAGCCGCCCGATGGCGACCGCCCGATTGGCCGCCTGGCTCCGCCGCTCGGCCGCCTCTGCCCGGATGCCCGTGGGCAAGTGCTCCAGCACCACGGCGGTCTCGACCTTGTTGCGGTGCTGCCCGCCCGGGCCGCGCCGCCGCGTCCGCCGTTGGCGGCACTGCTCCAACAGGATCTCGTCGGGCAACGTGGCGGGATGGACTTCTGTCACCAGCTTGCCACCCTTCGCAACGTGCCACCTCACGCCATCAGTTCATCGACGGATCGCTCGGCACGTGTTTGATCCGGAGCGATTCGATCACCACGGCGTCGCCGATGTGCTTGGCGACCGTGACCCAAAGGTCCTCCTGGCCGTGGAAGATGAATTCGGGCGTGGCCGGCGTGACCAGCCAAGCCCCTTGCGAAAGCTCGTTTTCGAGCTGCCCATCCCCCCAACCCGAGTGACCGACGAAGACGCGATACGGATGGTCCTCCTGCCGCACCAGCCGATCGAGATTGCCCTTTTGCGCGGCCAGATAGACGCCGGGCAGGATCTCGATCTCGGCCAGATCGCGGTCGGTATGCACCGCCAGCAAGGGGCCAGACACCGGCCCCCCCAAATTGACCTTCCGCGTGCTTTGGCAGGGTTCCTCGCTGACCTGCCGCCAGAGATCGGCCACCGACTGGTCCGCGAAGCGGTTGAGCACCACCCCCCATGCCCCATTCGAGGTGTGTTCCACCATGAGGACCACGGTCCGGGAGAAGTTTTCGTCGGGCAACTGCGGCGTCGCCACCAGGAGCTGTCCCTTGAGCGATTTCATGGCGTTCGCCCTGGGCCGCGTGATGATCCGCCGGAAGTCTACCGCGCCGCGGCGGCCGCTGCCAGTCCGACCTCCGCAAGTGTGCCACTGGCTTTGCCAGTGCCCTGGCACACCGAGAATCCGGCACTGGCGAAGCCAGTGGCACACGCCGCCTATCACCTTGGAACGCCAAGAAAAAGCAGCGGTCCGATCCCGCAGGACCGGACCGCTAGGGGTTGTCGGACCAGGCTCGCCCCCGGGCCGGTCAGGCCTGAGAGGCAAGATCATCCGCCGTTGAGGTCACCCCCCGCAACCCGCCGGCTCGCAGCACTTCACGGGCTCGCAGCACTCCGGCACCGGGCAGCACACCCGCACCGGCACCTGCTTGCAGATCACGCGCGGCACGCACCGGGTCACCGTATAGGGCACGCACTTCGGCACCAGCTTCACGCAGTTGACGGTCTTCGTGTAGCACACGGGCTTCATCACCGTGTACGGGACCATCTTCGTGCACTGCTGGGCAACCATCTTGCAGACCTTGTACGGAACCTGCTTCTGGTGGCACTCGCGCACAACCTTGCAGACCTTGTACGTGCAGGTCCTGACCCGCTGCTCGGGCACCATCTTGCAGACCTTGTACGTCTGGGTCTTCACGCAGTTCTCGCGAACCATCTTGCAGACCTTGTACTCGCAGGTCCGAACGTGGTTCTCCTTGACCATCTTGCAGACCTTGTACGTGCAGGTCTTCACGCGTTGCTCGGGCACCATCTTGCAGACCTTGTACGTGCAGGTCTTGACCCGTTGCTCGGGCACCATCTTGCAGACCTTGTACTCGCAGGTCCGAACGTGGTTCTCCTTGACCATCTTGCAGACCTTGTACGTGCAGGTCTGAACGCGTTGCTCGGGCACCATCTTGCAGACCTTGTACGTGCAGGTCTG